>NZ_JBGCFU010000001.1:0-64057 GCF_045107095.1 Congregibacter sp.
ACCGCATCGATATCAGCACGCACTTGTTCGAGGTCGCGAGCATCGCTTGTTTCACTGCCAGAGCTTTGCCCTTCGACAGGCGAGCCGTCTTTGTGGGTATCGTTAGGTGAGTCGGTCATAGCCCCTAAGCTCCGGGATATCGTTGGCTAGCACGGTGGACCAGAGCAAAACTCGATAACGCAGCAACTGGAAATGAACCGGGCATAATTGGTCAGAGGCTTCTAAGCGTGCTCGCGCTCGAAGTCCTGCATGAACTCAATAAGCGCGTCTACCGCGGCCTGGGGAATCGCGTTGTAAATACTGGCGCGCATTCCGCCAACGGATCGATGCCCTTTCAAGTTCAGAAGGCCTGCTGCGTCGGCTTTGGTCAAGAAAACCTTGTCAAGCTCAGCATCAGCCAGGGTAAAGGGCACATTCATCCAGGAGCGGTCAGCCACCGCCACGGGATTTCCGTAGAACTCACTGCCATCGATAGCAGCATAGAGGCTCGTCGCTTTCTTGCGATTTCGCTCTGCCATCGCAGCCAAGCCACCCTGTGACTCCAGCCACTCGAAAACCAGACCGGCCAGATAAATAGAGTAGGTAGGAGGCGTATTGAGCATCGAACCCGCCTTGTCAGTCACCTCCCAGTTCATCATGGAGGGGCAGCTGCTATGCGTGCGCCCGTAAAGCTCACGCCGCACAATCAGTATCACCAGGCCCGCGGGGCCAATATTCTTCTGCGCACCTGCATAAATGACGTCAAAGTCATCAACAGCAATGGGCCTCGACAGCAATGTAGAGGACATGTCAGCAACAATGGGCGCCTTACTCTCAGGCATCCAGTGAAACTCTATGCCGTCGATGGTTTCGTTGGGGGTAAAGTGTAAGTAGGCGGCATCGTCGGCGCTCAACCATGCGTCCTGCTCCGGAATAGCGCGCGGCAGCTCCTTACAAGCAGCCGCCACCTCTACTACCTCACCATAGCGCTTGGCCTCAGCCATAGCTTTGGCAGACCACTGGCCGGTGTTGACGTAGGAAAAAGGCTTACCCCCTCCTCCAAGATTAAGAGGCACGGCAGCAAACTGGGAAGACGCTCCACCCTGCGCGAACAGCACCGCAAATTCGTCACTGATACCCAGCAAACGCCTAAGTGATGCCTCTGCGGCCTCTACCGTGGCGACGACTTCACTGGAGCGATGGCTCATCTCCATAAAGGACATGCCGGTGCCGTGCCAATCGAGCATTTCCTGCGCCGCGCGTTCGAGTACCGCCTCGGGAAGAACCGCAGGGCCGGCACAAAAATTAAAAGGCCGCGTCATCAGCCTTCACCACCTTCGCTACCGCTGCCCGCCTCTGCGTCGCTGTCTATGGGGGTTTCGGAGGGTGCGTCAGTCGGCGCACTTGCAGCCACGACCGCGGACTCGTCCTCTTCCCCACTATCGACTATTCGCTCCACCTGAACCAGAGTTTCTCCTTCTTTGGTTCGAATGATGCGAACACCCTGGGTGTTTCTGCCAAGTTGTGACACCTGGTCACACTGGGTGCGCACAAGGGTTCCCTGATTAGAGATCAGCATGAGCTCATCTCCACTGAACACCTGCAGGGCACCGACCAAGCGACCGTTGCGCTCGGAGCTAGCCATGGCAATCACACCCTTACCGCCACGTCCCTTGGTGGGAAAATCATCCACGGTTGTGCGCTTTCCGTAACCATTTTCACTCACGGTCAACACCGTGCCGCTGGCATCCGGCACTAGAAGCGAAATCATGTGGTGACCATCAGCGAGGTTGATACCTCTCACGCCGCGACTGGCGCGACCCATCGGTCTCACCGCACTCTCGGAGAAACGAGTGGCTTTACCCTCACTGGAGAACAGCATCACGTCCTGATCGCCATCAGTAATAGCCGTGCCTACAAGCACGTCATCATCGCCCAGAACGATGGCTCTAAGTCCCGCAGAGCGCGGTGCGAAGCTCGCAAGATCAGTCTTCTTCACATAACCATTTGCCGTGGCCATGAAAATAAACCGGTCGTCCGAATGTTCTTCGAGAGGCAATATAGAGGTGACCCGCTCGCCTTCATCCAACTGCAGGAGATTGACCATGGGGCGACCTCTTGAGGTTCGTCCGGCCACGGGAATCTGATACACCTTTATCCAGTACACCTTGCCGAAGTTACTGAAGCACAGCAGGGTGTCGTGCGTATTAGCAATGAGCAGATGCTCAACAAAATCCTCGTCCTTCACGGACAGCGCAGCTTTACCCATGCCGCCACGACGCTGCACCTGGTACTCAGCCAAAGGCTGTGTCTTTGCATAGCCGCCATGCGAGAGCGTTACCACGCGATCCTCTGGCGTAATGAGATCTTCCGCAGTGAGATCTTCCTGAGAGTCGCGAATTTCCGTGCGCCGCTCATCGCCAAATTCCGTAGCGATTTCTTCCAGCTCTTCTCTGATAACCGCCAACAAACGCTCAGAGTCCTGGAGGATGTCGAGAAGATCCGCAATCTCAACAAGCTTGTCCTGATACTCTTTGAGCAACTTCTCGTGCTCCAGCCCCGTCAAACGATGCAGTCGGAGATCAAGAATAGCCTGCGCTTGAGTCGGCGAAAGTCGATACTGACCATCGTGCAATCCATAGAAGGCCTCCAGCTCATCCGGACGGCATGCTTCAGCGCCAGCGCGCTCAAGCATGCTGGTAACCTCACCGGGCATCCAACGCTCGGCAAGCAGGCTCTCCCGAGCCTCGGCGGGACTGGGCGAAGCCTTCACCAGCTCGATCACCTTGTCGATATTTGCCAGAGCAATGGCCAAACCTTCCAGTACATGACCCCGCTCGCGCGCTTTGCGCAGGAGGTACAAGGTGCGCCGCGTCACGACCTCTCGACGGTGGCGTAAAAACGCCTCAAGAATCTCTTTCAGGTTAAGGACGCGCGGCTGCCCATCAACCAGGGCAACCATGTTGATCCCAAAGACGTTCTGCAACGACGTCTGAGCGTAGAGATTGTTGAGTACGACATCCCCTATTTCGCCCTTGCGTAGCTCAATAACCACGCGCAGACCATCCTTATCGGACTCATCACGAAGCTCACTGATACCTTCAAGCTTCTTCTCTTTTACCAGCTCGGCGATACGCTCAATAAGGCGGGCCTTATTTAACTGGTAGGGAATCTCGTGAACGATAATAGTGTCACGGCCGGTCTTTTCATTGGTGATGACCTCCGCTTTTGCGCGAACGTAGATTCGACCCCGTCCCGTGCGATAGGCCTGCACAATCCCTGCACGCCCATTAATGATCGCGCCCGTCGGAAAATCAGGGCCCGGCAGGTAACGCATAAGATCATCAATAGTGATCTCAGAATCATTAATCAGCGCCAGACAGGCATTAACCACTTCCCGCAGGTTATGCGGTGGTATGTTGGTCGCCATGCCCACAGCGATACCCGCGGAACCGTTTACCAGAAGATTGGGGACCCGCGTCGGTAGCACCGCCGGAATCCGCTCTGTGCCGTCATAGTTGTCTACAAAATCGACAGTGTCTTTGTCGAGATCGGACAGCAAAGCATGAGCGATCTTCGACATCCGGATTTCGGTGTAGCGCATGGCGGCGGCTGAATCGCCGTCCACTGAACCAAAATTGCCCTGTCCGTCTACGAGGGTGTAGCGCATCGAAAATGGCTGCGCCATACGTACGATAGTGTCATAGACCGCTGAATCACCGTGCGGGTGATATTTACCAATCACATCACCAACGACGCGCGCCGATTTTTTGTAGGGCTTATTCCAGTCGTTGTTCAACTCGTTCATCGCAAACAGAACGCGACGGTGCACGGGTTTCAAGCCGTCCCGCACGTCCGGCAGCGCACGCCCGACAATGACACTCATCGCATAATCGAGGTAGGACTGCTTAAGCTCGTCCTCAATCGTGACGGGAGAGATTTCTCTCGCTAATTCACCCATAAATCGCCTTGAAGTGGTATTCGGTCGGTGGTGTTTTGTGAGGCTTCGAAGCTAAGCGGTCAGCGCTCAAAAACAGCCAGCGAGTATACCTTTTTGAAGCACCTCAAAGCTATGCCCCGCAACGGATTCAGCACTGAACAAGGAAGGGGCAAAACAGACGGCAGCAGCCAACCCCGAGCGCGCTATAATCCGGGCAACGGCGCCTTCACCACAGCTCTTTCACACCCGAGACCAATTGCATGAATCCGTCCTCTCTTACGGCAGACTTCATTATCCAGCCGGACTGGATCATCCCTATGGAACCGGGCGACGATGTCCTCACGGATCACGCCATTCTGGTACAGAGCAGTAAAATTAAGGCTGTACTGCCGCTAGACGCCCTGCCGGACGATCTGGGCGTTAAGCGAATCGAGCTTCCGAATCATGCGGTGCTCCCCGGGCTAGTCAACGCGCATGGACATGCTGCCATGAGCCTTCTGAGAGGCTTCGCCGACGATCTGCCTTTGATGCCGTGGCTCGAAGACCACATCTGGCCGGCGGAGACCGCCCATGTCAGTGAAGAGTTCGTGCGTGACGGAACCTCTTTGGCCATGGCCGAGATGCTTCTTTCCGGTACTACCACTTTCAGCGATATGTATTTTTTCCCAGAAGTTGTAGCGTCACTGTGTGCTAAAAGCGGCATGCGTGCTCAGCTTGCAACGCCGATATTTGAGTTTCCCACGGCTTGGGGCGAAGGTGCTGACGACTACATCAGCAAATCTCTAGCCCTCCGGGATGAGTGCAAGAACATGGATCGAATGCAGATCGCATTTGGCCCTCATTCGCCGTATACCGTTTCCGTACCCACTTTAGAAAAGGTCGCGCTTTACGCAGCGGAGTTAGACATGGGGGTACACATTCACCTCCATGAGACCGCAGGGGAGGTGCTCAGCGCCGTTGAAGCAACGGGTGAGCGACCGATCGACAGTCTGCGGCGGATGGGACTTCTCGGCCCCCGCACCCAATGCGTGCATATGACGTCCATCGGAAAACAAGACATCGCCAATCTTGCAGAAACCGGAGCGCAGGTAATCCACTGCCCCCAGTCAAACATGAAGCTTGCCTCAGGCACCTGCCCCGTAAACGACCTGAAAGCCGCAGGCGTTAATGTCGGACTAGGCACTGATGGCGCCGCCAGCAACAACGATCTCAATATGTTCAACGAGATGCATACGGCCGCTTTACTCGCAAAACTCACAGCAAATGATCCTACGGTCCTGCCTGCACAACAGGTTCTGCACATGGCCACCTTAGGTGCGGCCAAGGCTCTCGGCCTTGATAAGGAGATTGGCAGCATTGCGCCGGGCAAACAGGCGGACCTGATCGCGGTGGATCTGTCTGCACCCGCGACGCAGCCGCTCTATAATCCCCTGTCGCAAATCGTGTACGCCTGCACGGGCGGAGAAGTTACCCACAGCTGGGTTGCGGGAGAGGCGCTTATGCGCGACCGCAAGCTTCTCACCATCGATCTGGATGACACGCTGGCGCGAGCTAAGCACTGGAGACAGAAGATCAGCTCACAATGAACGGACAACTGGACGCCAATCGACTATGACGATCACCCAAAACCTTAACGTAGATGACGCAGAGATAGCCAAATTTGAGGCTCTTGCTGCGCGCTGGTGGGATATGGACGGGGAATTTCGACCCCTTCACGAAATCAATCCACTGCGTGCCAACTGGATTGACAGTCACTCCCCTGTAGTCGGCCAACGCCTTCTGGATGTGGGTTGCGGAGGAGGCATCCTCGCGGAATCTATGGCGCTTCGGGGGGCGGAAGTCACGGGCATAGATATGGGCGAAGGACCTCTATCGGTAGCGCGGCTCCATCAGCTCGAATCCGGGGTTGATGTTCACTATCAGCGGATCACCGCCGAGGAGTTCGCCGTCGAGCAACCCGAGCACTTCGACGTAGTCTGTTGCCTGGAGATGCTCGAACACGTGCCCGACCCCGGAGCGGTCATTCAGGCCTGCGCTGACCTGACAAAGCCGGGAGGCAACCTCTACTTCTCCACAATCAATCGCAACCCAAAAGCTTTTTTGTTCGCCATCGTGGGTGCAGAGCATATTTTGCGTATGCTCCCCGCAGGCACGCATGAGTACGAGAAGTTCATTCGACCGTCGGAGCTCGCTCAGTGGCTTCGCAATGCGGACCTTCAGCTGGAAAGCATGACAGGCCTGACTTACAACCCCCTAAGCAAGCGTTATCGACTCAACCCTAACGACGTGTCAGTTAATTTCATGGTCCACGCGAGCAAAGCGGCATGATGCACCCTGGTGCGCGATTGCGTGCAGTCATCTTTGATCTGGATGGCACCTTAGTAGACACCGCGGACGACTTCATCCCGGTGGTACAGCAGCTGCGCGAGGAATGCGGACACCAGCCAATGGATGCGCAACGGATTCGTTCGCAGGTATCCAACGGATCTCGAGCTCTGGTAAAGCTGGCGCTGGACATCAGCGAAGAGGATTCACGCTTTGAGCGTTTCAGGCAGCGTCTACTGGATCTCTATGCGGCCATACTCGGCAGTCACGCCACACTATATCCCGGCGTTGATAACTTATTAGAGCAGCTTGCAAACAGAGGCATAGCCTGGGGCATTGCCACAAACAAGCCACGGGAGTACACCGTCCCACTCCTGAAAAAACTCGCCTTGAGCCCGGGGAGCGTGGTCTGTCCCGATGACGTCACGCATGCTAAACCACACCCAGAAAGCCTCCATAAGGTTTGTAAAGAGCTGCTTTGCGAGACCAAAGACGCTGTTTACCTTGGAGATCACCTGCGCGACATCGAAGCGGGAAAACGTGCGGGCATGTATACCATAGCCGCCGCTTACGGCTACATCGAAGATGGAGACAGTGCTAGCCGCTGGGACGCAGATGTTATCGCAGCGCAAAGTGAAGAGCTTGGTGGACTCCTCTTCCCTGAATCGGAGTTGGCCTATGCCTGAAGACACATTGACAGGGATTACGATCCCGGAGGACTACACGCCCTCGGACAAAGCCCTGGCCGGAAAGACGATCGTGATCACCGGCGCCAGCGACGGCATTGGCCGCAGTGCTGCGCTCAGCTTCGCCGCTCACGGGGCAACAGTCGTGCTGGTGGCCAGAAACGTAGAGAAGCTCGAGAAGGTCTACGACGAAATTGAAGCCTCTGGAGGCCCTCAACCCGCAGCTATCCCCTTCGACCTCTCCCAGGCCGCTGAAGAACCGTTTATCGCCCTGGCAGACGTTGTTGAGGAACAGCTCGGCAGACTCGACGGCCTACTGTTGAACGCCAGCATCCTGGGCCAGCGTCGCGCCATAGAGCAGTCTGCCTGGAATGACTGGAGAGACGTGATGCAGCTCAATGTAAACAGTCAATTTCTCATGGCCAAGAGCTTCATGCCCCTGTTACGCCAAGCTCCTAGCGCGTCGGTGGTCTTTACCACCTCGGGAGTCGGACGCACAGGAAAAGCCTATTGGGGCGCCTACGCAGTCTCTAAATTTGCGACGGAGGGGATGATGCAGGTTTTGGCCAGCGAAACTGAAAACACCAGTGACATCCGCGTCAATTGCATCAACCCAGGGGCAACCAACACCGCTATGCGCCGCGCAGCCTATCCTGCCGAGGAGCCCGGCACTAACCCCTCTCCCGACGCAATCATGCGCAGCTACTTGTACTTGATGGATGACGTGAGTGGAGAAAGAAGCGGGTGTAGTTTTAACGCGCAATAGCGCTGAAATGTGCTTGGCGCCTGATAAACAGCTGCAAAAGCCAACTAGGCGCGTGTACGTCGCTTGTTCTTTACGGAGTCAGATTTTGCCGATCGGGGCTTGCGCGATTTAGAGCCTTTGTCCTTGCGGTCATCACGGCTGCGGCCATCATCTCGTTCGCGCTTCTTGCCGCGAACAGAACCACGTTTTCCTTCCATGCGCTTGTGCTTGCTGCGATCGTCTCTGGACGGTGGTTCTACATCTTTAGTCTGCATGCCTGCCATGCGATACAAACCATTGATCTCGTTGGGAGCAAGCTCCTGCCATTGTCCTTTTTTGACCTTCGAGGGCACGAAAAGATCTCCGTAGCGCACGCGCTTCAAACGGGACACGGTCAAACCTTGGGACTCCCAGAGGCGACGGACCTCACGATTCCGACCTTCCATGAGCACTACGTAGTACCAGCTGTTGATACCGTCTCCACCGCCGGACTGGATATCCGTAAAGCGTGCGACACCGTCTTCGAGCATGACACCCTCGAGCATCGCTTTTATGCTCTCCTCTGTGACGTCTCCCATCACGCGCACCATATATTCTCGTTCAATATTGGCACTGGGATGCATCAAGGCGTTGGCCAGCTCGCCATCGGTGGTAAATAGCAGAAGACCCGAGGTGTTGTAATCAAGACGCCCTATCGATATCCAACGCCCGGACTTAACCTTGGGCAAGCGCTCGAACACGGTGCGTCGACCCTCCGGATCCTTGCGCGAGCACACCTCTCCGGTGGGCTTGTGGTATAGCAGGCAACGCGTTTTTTCACCATCGCTAGCGACCAGCGGTCGACCATCAACTTCGATACGCTGCGTTGCAACGACACGATCTCCCAATCGCGCTGACTTGCCGTCGATGGTGACGCGCTCCTGTTCTATCCAGCGCTCCATCTCACGACGAGACCCCAGCCCCGAGCGAGCAAGCACCTTTTGCAGCTTCTCGCCGTCTTTTGGGGCGCTGTCGACCGCTTTGGCCTCGGTCTTGTCAGCCTTGGCCATGGTTCGCCTGCTCGCGGGTGTCGGCCACAGGAATCTCCGAACCATCGTCCACGAGCTGCGACGCGTCAGCCGCATCGACGGCCTCTTGGTCTAAGGCTTCAACGGATTGAGAAACATCCGCAGCATCCACCACGTCTTCAAGAGCTACAGCTACTCCCTCAGCTTCGGGGGATTCACCCTGCTCTGTGGTATCACTCTCTATGCCCTCTTCTTCAGCGCCCTCTTCCTGATTGTCTGAAGATTCACCGTTGGCAGCCTCGGGCAGCGGTTCGCTAAAGCCCAATTCGGCATTCAAGGTTTCGAGATCACGAATATCTGCCAGCGCAGGAAGCTGATCGAGGCTCTTGAGATTAAAGTAGTCAAGAAAATCTCGCGTAGTCGCATACATCGCGGGTCGCCCAGGGACGTCACGATGACCGACTACGCGAATCCAGTCCCGCTCATGGAGGGTACGAATAATATTTGTGCTGACCGCTACTCCGCGAATCTCTTCGATCTCTCCCCGGGTAATGGGTTGACGATAAGCGACCAATGCCAATGTTTCTAAAAGTGCACGAGAATACTTCTGGGGACGTTCCTGCCAGAGCCGACTCACCCAAGGACTCATTTGCTCACGTACCTGAAAACGGAAACCGCTGGCCACATCTACCAGCTCAAAACCGCGGCCCTCGCAGCGCTCCCGAACCTCTTCCAGGGCGGCACGGATATCTTCGTTTGCCGGACGCTCATGTTCCTCGAACAACGCACCCAGTTGGGCCACCGTTAACGGCTTCCCTGCGGCGAGCAAAGCCGCTTCGATAATCTGCACAAGTCCAGTGCTCTCACTCATTCGGCACGCCCCTTAACGTGTATCGGGCCAAAACTTTCTGTCTGAACAATCTCAACCAAAGATTCCTTTATGAGTTCCATGATTGCCAAAAACGTCACCACAACCCCCAACTTGCCTTCTTCAGCGGAGAACAAAGAAACAAAGGGCACAAACTGCTTACCCTGTAGCTTGTCCAAAACCTGAGACATACGTTCCCGGGTTGATAAAGCTTCCCTCTGCACCTGATGACTCTCGTACATCTGCGCGCGCTTCAGAACATCAGATAGCACCAGCAAGAGCTCACGCATGTCGACGTCAGGCGCAGGACGCTCCTGCTCAACAGGAGGTGGCGCGGCACTGGCTACCCAAGTGTCTCGCTCCATGCGGGGGAGATCCTCGATCTCTTCCGCAGCTTTCTTAAAGCGCTCGTACTCCTGGAGGCGACGTATGAGCTGGGCGCGAGGATCTTCTTCGTCCTCTTCTTCAGTGGTCGCTCGCGGTAGCAACATGCGCGACTTGATCTCGGCCAGCATAGCCGCCATGAGCAGGTATTCGGCGGCAAGCTCGAACTGCATAGCATCCATGAGGTCCACGTAATGCATGTACTGCTCTGTGATTCGTGAGACGTCGATTTCGAGAATATCGAGATTTTGGCGCCGGATTAGGTACAGCAGAAGATCCAGAGGTCCTTCAAAAGCCTCCAAAAACACCTCAAGCGCCTGCGGTGGAATATACAAATCCTTGGGAAGCTCAGTCACGGCTTTACCCATAACCACAGCAAACGGCATTTCTGACTGAGTCGGCAATTCCGGCCCCAGCAATGAGGAGCTTGAAGGCATCAAGTCTTGATTTTCGTTAGTCACAGCAGCACCAATACAAAGTGTCGCCAGTATACCTCAGGGAGCCTCAAAGGGCGCTGGATCGCCCTTTCCCGCACGCAGCACCATAGGCTCCTCATCGGCCAGATCTACTACCGTCGTTGCCTCCATACCGCAGTAGCCGCCATCGAGCACCAAATCCACCTCATGTTCGAGGATTTCGCGGATCTCGTAGGGATCAATGAGCGGCAGCTCATCGCCAGGCATAATCAGCGACACGCTCATTAAGGGCTCGCCAAGGTCACCCAGAAGCGCTTGGGTGATGGCATTATCCGGCACGCGGAGCCCAATAGTCTTACGTTTTGCCTGCATAAGGCGTCTGGGTACTTCGGTGGTTGCGCGCAGGATAAAGGTATAGGGACCCGGCGTGTGCTGCTTCAATAACCGGTACACCGCGTTATCTACACGTGCATACGTCGCTATCTCGGACAGATCGCGACAGACCAGCGTAAAATTATGCCGGTCATCGAGCTTGCGAATACGACGAATACGATCCAAAGCCGCCTTGTCCCCAATGTGACAACCCAGCGCGTAGGCCGAATCCGTTGGATAAACGATCACGCCCCCACCGCGGACAATATCGGCAGCCTGACGTACCAGGCGAACCTGGGGATTATCCGGATGTATCTGGAAGAACTGACTCATGGAAGTCCGCCCCGCGCGACTCTGTGAATTGTTTTACAATGCGGCCCCTTTAGGACTGCGCGGCATTCTAGCACTGCAGACCATTCTGGCGATTGGCATGAAACAACTCCTCGAATTTATTCCCATAGCACTGTTCTTTGTTGTCTATCAGCTCGATGGGGAAACCCTCAGCGTGGCGGGCTGGCAATATGAGTTTGATGGAATTTTCAGTGCCACAGCGGTACTGATCAGTGCTACAGCCCTGCAGGTTCTGATCTCGCGGATAACGAGTGGCTACTGGGACAAACGCGGTCTTTGGACTTTTCTTGCGGTAGGTATTTTTGGCGGGGCGACGTTGATTCTCCGTGATCAGACGTTTATTCAATGGAAGCCCACCATCTTTAACTGGGCGCTCGCTATCGCTTTTGGCCTGTTTCACTTTATCGGAGAGCGGAATTTGCTCGAGCGCACCCTGGGATCACAACTGGAACTTCCAAAAAAGGTGTGGTCCAAGCTTAACCTGCTCTGGATCAGTAACTTTTTGATCGTTGGAGCACTGAATCTTTACGTGGCGTATGGCTACAGCGAGGCAACGTGGGTAAGTTACAAACTGTATTCTTCCATAGGGTTTACGCTGCTGCTTACGATACTTACCGCGGTAATGGTAAGTCCGCATCTGCAAGCAGATGAAACCGCAGTGAATACTGATAGCGAATGATTAGAGGCTAAGACAAACACGATGTACTACGCGATTTTTGGGACCGATGTCCCCAACAGTCTGCCATTGCGAATGAAGGTTCGTGAACAGCACCTTGCCCGTGTTCAGGAGCTGGCGAATCAGGGTCGAGTACTCGTCGGTGGCCCCCACCCCGCGATCGACACTGAAGATCCCGGTGAGGCAGGGTTTACCGGCAGCCTGATCATTGCAGAGTTCCCCTCTCTTGAGGATGCCAAACGCTGGGCGGACGAAGATCCCTACAGCACCTCCGGCGTATTCGCCGAGGTTGAAGTCAAACCTTTCAAAATCGTCATCCCCTAGTCAACGCGATGTGTATTGATACAAATAAACAAGGAGTATCCGTGATCCGACTTCTGCTCATTCTGTTGCTGAGTGCAGGCCCCCTATTGCCAAGCGTGGGCCCTGCCGCCTATGCCCAGGAATCCCGTTACATCAGTGACGAGGTTTTCGTGGTCCTCCATGCAGGCCCAGGCTCAAACTACCGCTGGATTGGAAAACTCATTCCGGGAACAGAGCTAACCGAAAAACGTCGCTCCACCGATGGCAACTGGGCGGAGGTCGCTACATCTCGCGGCACCGAAGGCTGGGTTCAGGCCGAGTATCTTTCCACTGAACCACCCGCACAGGTGCGCTTGCCCGCGGTAGTCCGTCAACTGGAAGAGGCTCAGCAGGAATCCGCTGAGCTGCGCAGCCGTCTCAGTGAACTACAGGCACAGCAGAGCGATGTGGGCACCCAGTTGGCAAAGAGTAACGCCGACCTCCAACAGGTTAGTGAAGAGCTGGCCCAGCTACGCCAGATTTCCGGCAGCGCTGTGGAGACCGCAGAGAACAATCGGCGACTGGTAGAGGACTCGGCAACCATGCGTACAACACTGGATACGCTGGAAGCAGACAATCAACGCCTGCAGGATCGCGTACGGAGCAGTGCATTCATGGATGGAGCCTTTGCTGTGCTCCTCGGCGTGATTATTACCTTGGTCGTGCCGCGCTTGTGGCCCAAGCGCAAAAGCAGTTCCAGCTGGGCCTAAAACAACATTTCCGGCGCACATCGCCCAGGAGACAAAGATGATCGCGAGTACCCGTTTTATTCCCGTGGCCTTGGCAGGCTTTTTCCTCAGTGTTTTGGCGTCTGTGTCTGTGGCGCAATCATCCTCTGAAACGCCTCTCCCCAACCCACAGGTGACGATCACCACCAATGTCGGCGCCATCAGCGTGCGCTTGTTCAGGGATAAAGCACCCCTGGCGGTCGAGAACTTCCTGGCTTACGTTGACGATGGTTTTTATGACGGCACTATTTTCCACCGCGTCATACCCAACTTTATGATTCAGGGCGGAGGCCTCACCCCAGACATGGTGGAGAAGCCAGTTGGGGAACCTGTCATAAACGAATCGAAAAACCGCCTGCACAATGTCCGAGGCACTTTAGCAATGGCGCGGACTTCTGACCCCGATTCAGCTACCGCGCAGTTTTTTATTAACCAACGCACCAATCTGCGCCTGGACTGGCAACCGGGCGCTCCCGGCTACACCGTTTTCGGTGAGGTTATCGATGGCATGAGCACCGTGGACTACATCAGTACTTCTCCAGTGCAGGCTATCGGCCCTCACGGTAATGTTCCCATCGACGCCGTTATCATCACCAAGATTGAGCGCAAGAGTCTGCTGTGATTGCCCTATCCGTCAATCTCAACAAAATTGCACTGATCAGGAACTCCAGAGACACCACGATTCCCGACATTCCTGAGCACGCCAAAATGTGCATCGAGGCAGGCGCCGATGGGATTACCGTGCACCCTCGCCCGGATCAACGGCATATCCGAGCCGACGACTGTCGGGATTTAGCCTCGATGCTTGAAGTCGAATTCAATATCGAGGGGAACCCCTTCGCTGGCCCGAGAGCCAGCGATCGAAGTGGTGTTAGCGATTACCCGGGCTTCATGGAACTCGTGAGAGAACTGCGTCCCACTCAGTGCACTCTAGTGCCCGACGGCGACGACCAACTCACCTCCGACCACGGCTTTGATCTCCTTCGTCAGGCAGAAGAGTTAGAACCTTTGCTCACAGAGCTACGATCTCTTGGTGTTCGCAGCAGCCTTTTTATGGACCCCGTGCCAGAGCAAATGACCATCGCCGCGCAAATCGGTGCTGACCGCATTGAGCTTTACACGGAGTCCTTTGCCGTCGCCGTCGCTAAGGGCAAGGACGTTGATCAGTGTTACGGGCGCTTTCGCGACACCGCAGAGGCCGCCCTCGACGCCGGGCTGGGCGTCAACGCCGGCCATGACCTGAACCTCGACAACCTGCCGATCTTCAGGGAATTGCCGGGATTGCTGGAGGTATCAATAGGGCATGCGCTTACCGTCGATGCTTTGCGCATAGGCACGCCCGCAGCGGTTCAGGCTTATCGGGCAGTGCTTGCTGGCTCGTGAGTACGCCCATACCTCCCGACTCGCCAGACGATCTGGAGCTGCCACCCTACATCGTTCCTCACAGCGCTGAGGCAGTCAAAGTCATCTATGCCGACGAGTCGCTTCTACTGATCCGCAAGCCGGATCTACTGCTCTCGGTACCGGGTCGCCACCCGCTGAATCACGACTGCATGATCACACGACTGCAAGAACGCTACCCCGATGCGCTGGTAGTCCATCGGCTAGATCTCGATACCTCTGGGATCATGATAGTTGCCCGGGGGAAGCCATCTCAGGCAGCACTGTCTCGGCTGTTTCAGGAACGGTCCGTAGACAAGCAGTATAGAGCCTGGGTCGCCGGGAATGTCGCGGATGATGAAGGCAAGATCGACCTGCCTATTGCGCGAGATTGGGAAAACAGGCCTCTGCAAAAAATTTGTGCTGAAACGGGGAAAAAATCGCTTACTTATTTCAAAGTTCTGAAACGTGAGAATGGAAACAGTTATCTCGAGTTACAGCCAGCGACGGGGCGCACGCATCAGCTGCGCATCCACTGCCGGGAAATGGGACACCCTATTCTGGGCTGTGACATGTACGCCCCTCCCGCCATTCTGGGTAGTGCGCCGCGACTGATGCTTCATGCATCGCGAATCGCATTCCCCCATCCGGTTACCGGGCGAAAATTAGTGGGTCACTGCCCGGCGCCTTTTTAAAGGCTAATCCGAACCGTCCACCGTAGCCATACAACTTTATCGTCGGTAGCTCAGAGAGCACATCTACAGATAGCTGCACCAATCACTCCAGCTACCGCCGTAGAGCCAGACGTCATCTCTACCAAGTACGGCTAGAGATAAGACATTGACGCAGGCCGAGACGCCCGATCCGCAATACACCACCAGCGGTGTGGCCTCCAGCGTATCGCCCCAACACTCTCGTAAAGCGGCGTCTTCAAGAAATTCTCCGTGCTCATCACTAAAACTCTGCCAGGGAAGGTTCATTGCACCGGGAATATGCCCCGCCACAGGATCAATAGGCTCATGCTCTCCGCGATAACGCTGCGCCTCACGCGCATCCACCACAACCGCTGACTGTCCTTGTAAATCCAGAAGCTCATCTCGATCACAACAGCCCGGCCACTGAGTCGAAACTTCCATCGGCGCGGCGGGGTCTGGAGTGGGCGTAGCCACCTCCGTGTCAGCACCCTGGCTCAACCACGCTTGGTACCCACCATTCAGAAACACCGGCTCCCGATAACCCAGAGCGCGCATCATCCACCAACATCGCGAAGCAAATACAAAGCGCGAGTCATCATAGAGCAGGACTTCAGTACTCTGATCAACTCCCAGGTTCGCTAGCTTCTGCGCAAACGTCTGGGTTAACGGTAGTGGGTGCCTCCCGCCGTGGGTGTGCACTGGCGCAGACATATCCTTTGCAAGATCCAGATAAAGGGCTCCGGGTATGTGGCCCTGGTCATAGCCCCTGCGACCCTCATCAGAATCGGCGAGAGAAAATCTGCAATCGATGATCACGCCTGCAAAGCCTTGTGCCTCTGCGACACTGAGGAACCCTGTCATAAACCTGATCTCCTAAAACAAGAACCGCGTACTACTCTCAGGTGCATCAACCTCTCCTCGAACTTTGTGGGTACGCCCAGCAAGGTGCACTATACTTTCGCACTGAAAATTCAGTGCACAAGCCAGGTCGCATAAACCAGACCGCATAATAGAAGGATTAAGCTTGGTGGTCAGCAGCAGCCGCAGCGACGCTTCGTTGGTAATCATTGCAAAGCCCAATCATTCGTCGAGCTGGCGCAACAATAAACTTGCGCTTCTTGCGGTGTCTGTACCTTCCCTCGGAGCAGCTATCGGATTTACCGCGCTCGGTGCGTGGCCTATTTTGCCTTTCGCTGGCGCAGAGCTTCTGGCTCTTGCGGCTGCTCTGTATTACGTCAACTGGAAGCTGGAGTATCGCCACGTCATCACTCTCGATGAGAGCATGGTATCCATTGATAAGGGACATTACGCACCGAAGCGCCGTTGGCGGTTTGCGAGAGATCAAGTCGCTCTCGCAATTACTCCCGAGAAGCATCCCTGGGAGGGACCTGGGCTATCGGTTCACGGCAATGAAGAAACTGTCCGGGTAGGTGAATTCCTCAATCGTGATGACTGCCTGTCGCTCATGGCGCTGCTACGAAAAGAGCTTCTGGTAAGAACCCACAGCCCCGTGGGTCGTCTAAAACTCTGAGCACGAGGCCAACCAGCCCGGCTGTCTGGAGATCCATCAAATTTCTCGAAAGTCTCCGTGACGGCCAAGGCCATCGCTAAAACGCTCAGCGCCTCGGCGAGTTTCCCCGCTTTGTACCACCGCCTCACCCGCCGCGTACTCATGCGCTAGTGCTGACTGCTCGGTCAGAGACCACTGAGCCAGAGCACTCGCCCGATCAGCGCGCATGCAGGCTTGCGGAAAAGCTGCCAGCTGCTCGGCGAGCGCTAGGGCTTCGCTAGCAACCTCGCCGGGCGCTGATACGCGGTTCACAAGCCCCATCTCCAGCGCTTCACGGGCTCCCACGGGGCGTCCAGTGAGTATCATATCCATCGCCCGAGATTGACCGATAAGTCGGGGAAGGCGCACAGTGCCTCCATCAACCAAGGGAACTCCCCAACGACGACAAAATACGCCAAAGACCGCATCCGGGTCTGCAACTCTTAGATCACACCACAGTGCCAACTCCAATCCTCCAGCGACTGCATGCCCCTCGATCGCGGCGATCACAGGCTTACTGAGCTGCATGCGCGAAGGCCCCATAGGACCCTCTCCGTAAGCCTGCATACGGTTCATATTCTCACCGCTCGCCACGGCTTTGAGGTCGGCCCCGGCGCAAAAAGTCTCCCCGCTGCCCTGCAAAATAGCCACATCTAAAGAGTCGTCTTGATCAAAATCTCGAAAAGCCCGCGCCAACAGGGAAGCTGTTGGTCCGTTCACGGCATTACGATTCTCAGGGCGGTCGATGAGCACCTTCAAAACTCGCCCGACTCTCTCTACCAACACTGTCATGACTCACTCTCCATTCTCGACGCTCGACGGACCATGCTACCCTTCGCGCTTTTACCAATCGACTAATTTTATGTCTTCTGAATCTGATCCTATCCCCGGCATGAACAGCGGAGCTGACTCCGCTGATGTTGCCGGTAAGAACAGCACTGTTGGATTTGTGAGCCTGGGTTGCCCTAAGGCCCTGGTGGACTCTGAGCGCATATTGTCGCAGCTCAAATTGGACGGCTACGATATCGTTGGTAGCTATGACGATGCCGAGCTAGTAGTCGTCAACACCTGTGGTTTTATTGATAGCGCGAAAGAAGAGTCTCTCGCGGCCATTGGCGAAGCGATCGCCGAAAATGGACGCGTAATCGTGACCGGCTGTATGGGCAAAGGTGCCGACGCTGAACGAATCCGCGCCGAGCACCCCAAGGTCTTATCGGTAACCGGACCGGCGGCCTACGAAGAAGTGGTGACAGCGGTACACGAGTTCGTACCGGCACCGCCACCAAAAGACGTGTTTACCGATTTGATCCCCGCATCGACAGTGCGACTCACGCCGCGCCACTATGCCTATCTAAAAATCTCTGAGGGCTGCAATCATCGCTGCAGCTTTTGCATCATCCCTTCCATGCGTGGTGATCTTGTCAGCCGACCCATCGGCGACGTCATGGATGAGGCCGAGGCGCTCGTTCGCTCCGGTGTGCGAGAGTTACTGGTGATATCCCAGGACACCAGCGCTTATGGGGTGGATGTAAAGTATCGAACCGGATTCTGGCAGGGCCGACCGTTGTCTACCCGGATGGAGAGTCTGTGTACCGCGTTGGGCGAGCTGGGTGTTTGGGTCAGACTTCACTACGTCTACCCCTACCCTCATGTTGATAAAGTGATACCCCTGATGGCCGAGGGAAAAATTCTTCCCTATCTCGATATACCTTTTCAACATGCAAGCCACGCCGTGCTTAAGCGCATGCGGCGTCCCGCTGCCACCGAGAAAGTGCTCGGGCGCATCCAGAATTGGCGACAACAGTGCCCCGACATAACTCTGCGCAGCACCTTTATCGTAGGTTTTCCCGGCGAGACCGATGCGGAGTTTGAAGAATTGTTGAGCTTTCTCGACGAAGCGCAATTGGATCGCGTTGGGTGCTTTCAGTACTCACCAGTAACAGGCGCCGCCGCCAACGAGCTTGCAGATCCCGTTCCTGAAGAACTAAAGCAGGAACGCTACGAGAGATTCATGCTGCGTCAGCAAGCAATCAGTACACGGCGCCTTCAAAACAAAGTTGGGCGCGACATTGAGGTACTTATAGACAGCGTCGATAAAAATGGTGCTGTAGGTCGCTCCAGCGCCGATGCACCGGAGATCGATGGCCGAGTGCATATCCCGGGGGCGTCAGATTTCAATCCCGGAGATTGGGTGCGGGGCACGGTTTCCCGTGCCGATGAATACGACCTCTGGATCGACTAAGCACTGTGAACCTACTGATCGTTGGACCCGATGAGTTGGACGCCAAAAACCAGTTGCAACTAAGTGGTCGCCGTTTGGGTCATCTCAACGATATTCTGAAGCTGCAATCGGGAGACAGCGTTCGCGTCGGCGTTTTAAACGGCAATATCGGCGAAGGAACGGTGATAGAAATCAACGACACAGCTGCTCTTATCGACGTCAGCTTAGACCGCGCGCCCCCCCCACCTTTAGCCTTAACAGTAGTAATGGCCCTGCCGCGGCCCAAAATGCTCAGAAGGATTCTGCGCGGTATTGCCGAGACGGGGGTCAAGCATCTCCATCTTATCAACAGCTTCCGCGTCGAAAAAAGTTACTGGCAAAGCCCTCTCCTGCAAGACCACGCCTTGCAAGAGGCCTTCGTGTCAGGCCTTGAGCAATCCATGGATACACGGCTACCCACGGTTGCACTGCACAAACGCTTTCGACCCTTTGCCGAAGATACGCTCCCGGAGCTTTGCAAGGGCCGCGATGCACTTCTGGCGGACCTTGGCGCCAGCGATAGCTATCCGGAATCACCGGCAACACCCAGCCTCTTGGTGATAGGACCCGAGGGAGGCTTTATTCCCTTCGAACGAAGCCTCATAGAACAAGCAGGGGCGAGAAGCGTAAGCCTGGGGCCACGTATGCTGCGTGTCGAGACGGCTCTGCACTGCGCCTTGGGGCGGCATCTTACGGGCGAGCACGCGTAACGCTGCGGAAAGCTTGTTAAGGGAAAACGCTGATCCTTGACGAAGATCAATGACTGCGCCCCCTGAACTCTTTAACACTTACGCGTCAAACAAAGCGAGGACGGGACATGCTAAGTGTTGCAGAAATAATGACCGCCCAACCCTACACCCTGGGACCCGACAACAGCCTTCTCGAGGCGGCTTCCCTGATGCGGGAACACCATATCCGCCACGTCCCCATCGTGGCTAAAGACGGCAACGTGATTGGGCTTGTATCTCATCGCGACGTACTAGCTGCGAGCGATTCCCGGCTTGTCCACGAAGACCTCAGAACCTCTGGCAAGGAAAGTTACGTTGCACTGTCAGCGGTCATGACCTCACCGGTACAAACCGTCAGCGAGGATGCGGAGCTTCGAGCTGTCGCCGGATTTTTGAGAAAACAACGCCTTGGCTGCTTACCAGTCACCCGATACGGGAATCTCGTAGGCATCATCACCGACTCAGACTTCCTCGAGGTAGCCATTGCTCTCATGGAGCAGTTGGAGGTCGTCGAGCCAGACGAAGACTACTAGCCCCTCAGGGCCACGCCTTAGGCGGTTCCCGCAACGCCTAGTCCGATAGGACAGGTCACACCGGTGCCACCCAAGCCGCAGTAACCAGCGGGGTTCTTGCTGAGATATTGCTGGTGATAGTCCTCGGCGTAGTAAAAAGGCCCGGCCATCTCGATCTCGGTGGTGATATCCCCGTATCCCGCAGCGGCGAGTTCGCGCTGAAACGCCGTCATGCTTTCTTGTGCAGCATTTAACTGCGCTGGATCCGCGGCATAGACCGCTGATCGGTACTGGGTACCCATATCATTTCCCTGGCGCATTCCCTGGGTGGGGTTGTGACCTTCCCAGAAGCTTCGCAACAATTCGTCAAAGCTGAGTTTTTCCGGGTCGAAAACTACCAGAACGGCTTCGGTGTGTCCGGTGCGTCCCGAGCAGACTTCCTCGTAGCCAGGGTTCGGTGTATGTCCCCCTGCATAGCCCACGGCAGTCGTGAATACGCCCTCCAACTGCCAGAACACGCGCTCAACACCCCAAAAGCACCCCATACCGAATACAGCCTGCTGCATCTCTGGTGGAAAAGGACCACGCAAGGGGGTACCCAGCACGTGATGCTGCTCAGCGACCTGAACAGGCGTCTCACGGCCTGGCAATGCATTCTCCGCACTGGGTATGGCGTGTTTTTTTCGCAAATCAAACAACTTCACGTGGAATCTCCGTAGTTGGCATAACAGTTGGCATAACAGTTGGAATAACAGTTGGCATAACAGTCAGTAACACAGCTGGCAAAACAGGCATGGTTGCAGCGTCTCTGGACGTGCTTGGAGCCTTGTGTCCAAGGGTATACCATTCTCGCATCATGTCGGTTCACTTCAACGATGCCCCGCACTCCCGCTAAGCAAGCTAGCTCCGGCGACGTCCGCGCGTTTTTAGAGCGTGCGAAGAACGTCCAGCGCTTTAGTGCCGGGCAATCGCGGCTGCTCTTCGCCATCGATGCAACAGCCAGTCGGCAAGCGACCTGGGATCTCGCCTGCGAGCTTCAGGCCAGCATGTTTCAGGTGACAAATGATCTTGCCTCTCTATCGATACAGCTCGCGTACTATCGAGGTATCGGCGAGCTGCATCTGGATACATGGCAAAGTGACGCCTCCGCTCTCGCCCAGAGGATGAGTCGCGTGCAGTGTGCGGCCGGTCGAACGCAGATTGGGAGACTACTGCAGGCTGCGCTGAAGCAGCAAAGCACCACAAAGGTAAACGCGCTAGTGTTTATAGGAGATGCTGTAGAAGAGAATGTCGCTGTACTTCAGGATTTAGCAGGCAAGTGTCGCTTACAGTCCCTACCGCTGTTCCTGTTCCAGGAAGGGTATGATCCCGCGGTGAAGCAGTGCTTCGAGACCATGGCCCGGGTGAGCGGCGGAGCCTATGAGCACTTTGATCAGAGCAGTGCGCAACGTCTTCGAGATTTGTTGGGGGCAGTGGCTCGCTACGCCGCCGGGGGACGAAAAGCCCTGGAAAACAGGCCTACGGCGGGCGCTCAGCGCCTGCTAGAGCAGTTAAAACGCTAGATTTATAGTCAACAGGACTTCTATGCCCAGACTGATTCTATTACTCGCGATTGGCGCGGTTGTTTATATTCTTTTACGCCGAGTCGCTGCCATGCCACCTCACCAGAGGCGCGGTGAATACTTCAAGCTCGGCGTTGGTGTGGCCGTGGTGGTGGTCATATTGTTGACGCTAGCCGGCAAGATGCATTGGGTTGGCGCGGCAATTACGGGCTTGCTGGTGGCGGCTCGGCAGTCGCTACCGCTTTTGATTCGCCTCTTTCCCATGCTCTCCTCTTTAAGGTCTCAGACGACCGCCTCCAGTCAAAAATCAACAGTGACAACGCGAATACTGCGTATGCATCTGGACCATGAAAGCGGCGCATTGTCGGGCGAAGTTCTGGAAGGGCCACAAAAAGATTGGCTGCTGGATGAAATGGACCGGGAACAGCTCGATTCTCTTCGACAATATTGCGAGAATAACGACACGGAGTCCGTGCAGCTCCTTGACGGTTACCTAGAGCAACGCTTTCAGTACACAGCGCAAGAAGATAGCGCTCAAGAACAGACGGCATCGGGTGATATGAGCCGCAAAGAAGCCCTGGAGGTGTTGGGCCTTGGCGATGACGCTGACGAAACGGCCATTGTCGACGCGCACCGCAAGCTGATGCAGAAACTGCATCCCGACCGTGGCGGCTCCGATTATCTCGCCGCCAAGATTAACCAGGCCAAGGACTTGCTTACAAAGAGCTGAAACACAACTAATCTGCTCAAAATACATAGTCAGCTTGGATATAACCATCTTAGATAAAGGAAACACAGCAAGATGAGTGAAGCAGTTTTCGTCATTCAGAATCAGTTAGGTCAGTTTTGGACGCGAGCGGGAGAGTGGGTTGATGGAAGAGAACCCCAACGGGTGCTCAAGACCAAACACCGTGATGAAGCTGTTAACCAGCTGGTAGAACTGAGCGCCAAGGACATAGATCTCCGCGGTGAAGTGCTGGAGTGCGACGTAGACGAAAAGAAAGAACCCGTTATCGATGCGAGTACGCACCTGACTCCGACTCTTGCAGACAAAGCGGCTGAAAAGGCTGCGGAAAAGGCAGCCGAGAAAGCGGCAGAGGCTGCGCTGGCCGCCGCCAATGAAGAAGACTCGCCGGACGAGACAGGCGAAACTGGCGAGGGAGACAACGCCGATACACAGGAACCTCCCCGCAGTGCCGCGGTCTGATTGATCATGTACGCTGCGTCAGATTGCCAAGCTTGAAGGAATGGCGCCCAGAGCCACCTTGAAACTTTGGGACTGACCCCAATGTCTTGTGCTGTAGGTCACGAAACCCCGAACCAGGAATGTCGGGGCGCTGGCCTCCGGTTCGCCGATAGGTTCGATACAGGTACTTAGACATGCGCATTCTGTTATTTCTCGCCACCAACTTCGCTGTACTCATTTTGGTCGGCACGGTCTTCACCATGCTGGGTTTTGAGGGCATTCTCGCGGCAAACGGCGTAGACCTGAATCTCAAAGCGTTGCTGGTCTTTTGCGGACTCTTCGGCATGGGCGGATCACTGATCTCGCTGTTTCTATCCAAGTGGATGGCCAAACGTGGCACGGGTACCTACATCATTGAATCGCCCCGTAACCGCGACGAGCAATGGCTTGTGGACACCGTGGCAGAGCTCTCCCAAGAGGCGGGAATCGGAATGCCAGAGGTGGGGATATTTCCCTCCGAAGCGCCGAATGCCTTTGCCACCGGATGGAACAAAAACGCCGCCTTAGTGGCCATCAGCGCTGGGATGTTAAAGCGCTTCCCAGCAAACGAGATACGCGCTGTAATCGGCCATGAGATAGGTCACGTGGCGAATGGCGACATGGTGACGCTCACGCTGATACAGGGTGTAGTGAACACCTTCGTAATGTTTCTCGCTCGAATAATCGGCCACACCGTTGACAGGGTTGTTTTCAAAACCGAACGAGGCTACGGAATCGGCTATTTCGTCGTATCGATCGTCGCCGAGATTGTTCTCGGAATTCTTGCGAGCATCATCGTATTCAAATTCTCAAGGTGGAGAGAGTTTCGCGCTGATGCGGCGGGCGCCAACTTAGCGGGTCGTGGTGACATGATTGCCGCACTGGAACGTCTCCGTGGCAACCAGGATACCGTGCAGGACCTTCCCGGCGAGCTCACCGCTTTTGGTATCAGCGAAACGACCAAACAAGGGTTCAAGGCATTGTTTAGTTCCCACCCGCCACTGGACCAGCGGATTGCGGCGCTGCGTAGCGCCGCCTAAATACTCTCACAGCGATAAAATCTAAGAGGCAAGAATCATGAGTGAAACCCCTAGCGCGTGGATACGCTGGCCTGGCTACATCGCCTGGTTCTTTCTGGCCACTCTGGCTATTTCTGTACTAGTGGTGCGCAGCGGCAACTGGCAACAAGGCCTTCTCCTCTATGCTATCGCAGGCCTGCTCAGTGCCTTGGTGCTTGCATTTATGGCGGTGCAGAGCCTGTTGCCACGCTGGCGCGGCGAGCGAATGACCATACTTAAACGCGCTCTTCCCGCTCTGCCTGGCGCCGCATTGCTAGTTATGGCCACGCAGGCCAGGGACGTGCCTCCCATTCACGACATCGCTACCGATCTTGTAGACCCCCCCGTTTTTGAAGAAGTACTGCGTCTTCGTGGAGACAACAGTAACCCTCTGGAGCTAACCGAAGAAGTCATAGAGCAGCAGCTTGCTGCCTATCCGGACCTCCAGACCCTCGAAAGCCCTCGGTCTTACGCGAGCAGCTACAATCTCGCGCTTACGACCGCCCGAGATCTTGGGTGGGAGATAGTCCGCGAAGACGCAAATGCAGGTTACATTGAAGCCGTGGACACCACCGCGATCATGCAATTTAAAGACGATGTGGTGATTCGAGTGCAGACGAATGCCGAAGGCAGCCTCCTTGATCTGCGCTCGGTTTCTCGCGTGGGCGTTAGTGACCTGGGCGCTAATGCGAAACGCATTCGCAGCTTTATGGCTGCTTTTAAGGCATCGGCAGAGGGCTGAGTTGCATGCTGGGACGAGTGTCTTTTCGTATGTGTGGTCAGTGGCTTGCCCGGGCTTTAGCGAAAGGCCTCGTTCCCCTTCTGCTCCTGGGTGCGGGCACAGCCTTTACCGAAGAAGCTAGAGACTATCTCAGCTTTGCGACGGAGGACGAGGCGAACAGCACGGAGATTTTCAGTAAGGCGAGTCCAGCTGTCGTTTATGTCACCACCACGACACTTCGCCGTCGCAGCCGGTTTTCTATGGATGTGATGGAAATTCCCAAGGGGTCAGGCTCAGGATTTGTCTGGCATGATAGCGGCCTGATTGTGACTAACTATCACGTGGTAGCCGACGCAAATCGAATGAAGGTCACCTTGCAAGATGGCAACAGTTATCTGGCAGAGCTGATTGGGAGCGCTCCGGAAAAAGACCTCGCCGTACTTCGACTGCTAGAGCCTCCTTCAGATCTGACTACCCTACCGTTGGGCGACTCTACGGAGCTCTCCGTGGGTAGAAAAGTTCTCGCTATCGGGAACCCCTTTGGTTTGGATACAACGCTGACAACCGGCGTAGTGAGCGCCCTTGGTAGAGAAATACGTGCGCCAAGTGGCCGGCAAATACGCGGAGTAGTGCAAACGGATGCCGCTATCAATCCAGGCAACTCAGGCGGCCCTCTACTGAATTCTCTGGGACAACTGATTGGGGTCAACACCGCGATCTACAGTCCTAGCGGCGCGAGTGCTGGCATTGGTTTTGCGATTCCGGTGAACACCGTGCGCGAAGTCGTACCGCAGCTGATTAGTTACGGCCGCATTCTTCGCCCCATTATGGGTATCGAGTTGGCCAGCGATCGCTGGCGTCGCCGTTACGGCATCAAGGGCATGCCCGTGGTTCGTGTTTTCCCGGGCTTACCTGCAGCGGAAGCGGGTTTGCGTGGCGTTTCGCGTAGCTCCCGAGGGGACCTCAGACTCGGAGATGTTATCGTCGCGATCGATGGACAGACTATCGACAGCCACGATGACTATCTAACTCTCATGGAAAGCCACAAGGCGGGAGATACTATTTCGGTGCGAGCCCGCCGGGGAGACGACGAAGTTAATCTCGATGTCGTGCTCACGGAGTCGCAGTAGCCGGATCACCAAGGCGTCGACGAATCAACAAGCCGCGCAAAACAGCTTGATGCGTTTACAGGCTCGCTTAAGTACCGAATGATTTTGCGCAAGGCCCATGCGGACGAAGTTAGCTGCGGAGGGACCGAAGGCGTCTCCAGGGATAACCGACACGCCCTGCTCCGTTAGTAACTGCTCTGCGAACTGCTTACCGTCCAAACCCGTGGCAGAAACATCGGCCATTATGAACATGCCCGCATGGGGTCTACTGCAGCGAATATTTTTTACTTTCTTCAATTTTTCGAGAACGTAGTCCCGTCTCCGCAGATATTCATCGCGCATCTCGCGAACGTATTGCTGATCGTTCTCCAGGGCGAAGGCACTCGCGTCCTGAATAAACTGTGGGCTACCAAAAAGCGTGGCTCCCGCATACTCACCAAGACGCTGCACAAGTGTCGGGGGCGCGACAACCCAGCCGATGCGCCAGCCACTCATAGCATGGGACTTGGACAATCCATCAATCATGACGATGTTATCTAGGGACTCCGCACTGGCCCTGGCTGAAACGTGTTTCCCCTCGTAGCAAAACATCGAGTAAACCTCGTCACAAACCAGCCAAATATTGCGCTCTCTACAATGATTGGCCAACTCTCGAATATCAGCTGCGGGAATGATGGCGCCCGTGGGGTTACCCGGAGTGTTGAGAAACAGTACTCGCGTACGCTCAGTCAGCGTCGACTTAACAGCCTCCACATCCAATGCGAACTCATTCTGTACATCTAGAGGGACCGTACGCAGTTGCAAATCCAGCCCCTGAAAAATAGGGGTGTAGCCAACGTACATTGGCTCTGGCACAACAATTTCGTCGCCGGGATTCAACAGGCAAGACAGCACCGCGTAAATTGCCGATGTTGCTCCCGGAAAAATAGCGACCTCCTCCGCACTGCAAGGATAAGGCGAGGTTTGCGTTTCAAGATCAGCAACCGCCCGACGAAGTTTGATTTCACCAAGAGACGGTGAATAGTGCGTGCGCCCCACGCGTAAGTGGCTGACGGCATTATCAATGATCGGTTCTGGCGTACGAAAGTCGGGATCGCCAACCGAGAGTAGAATGACGTCTTCGCCATTACGCTGCATCTCCAGAGCACGATCGTGCACGGCCCAAACGTCACTGCCTTCGGCAGCAAGTCGCTCGGTTATTCGAGCATAAGTGGGTGTAAACATACCGTTAAAACCGAATATCGAAGAGGTAGAAATTATACCTCAGGGCTTAACTAGACTCGCGCCCTGTGCGTGATAACCTAGGTGTGTCAGGGAATCTAGACGAGAGGGCCAAAGTTTGCACAGCGGATTGAAATGGCTACTACTGGGTGTTTTCCTGTTAGTAATAGCGGTGATCCAGTTTATTCCCGGCGAGTCGCCCCTCCCTTCGAATGACGCCGATACGGCCATCACAGAATCCTTGTCGGATGAAGATATGCCAGAGACGTAATTGGCTGCAATGGAGCTTCAATACAGTCCCGAAATAATCGCTGTTGTTCTCGCCGCGGTGTACCTGCTGGCCATCGCCAGTGCTATTGATGCAATTCTGCAGGCACGCACCGCGCAAGGTTCCATCGCCTGGGTCGTGTCACTATTGACACTCCCCTACCTCAGCGTGCCTCTTTACCTGGTGTTTGGCCGAAACAAATTTGACGGCTACCTCGAGGAGCGTGCCCAGATTGAATCTCAAGCCGAGGCACGCTTAAAAGTGCCGCGGAACGAATTGTTCGACTTTCAGGCGAGTGATGCTTCGGCTGCCTTTTACCGTAGCCTTCACCGCCTAGCCAGACTCCCTACGGTTCGCGGAAACGCGGTAGAGCTGCTGGTGGACGGCTACGCCACCTTCGACAGCATAGAAGCCGGCCTTCAGCGCGCAAGGCGCTACATTCTCTTTCAATTCTACATACTGCGCGACGACGCTCTCGGAAGACGACTGGGTAAAGTCCTCGCTAAGAAGGCGCGGGAAGGCCTGGCGGTGCACTTACTCTATGACGAGGTCGGCTCTCGTAGTTTCGCTAAAAGTCCCCTCTATCAGCAATTACAGGATGCAGGAGTACAACTCGCCGCGTTCAATACCACCCAGGGACGACGAAATCGGTTTCAACTCAACTTTCGCAATCACCGAAAAGTGGTTGTCGTTGATGGTATCCGTGCGTGGATAGGTGGGCACAATGTCGGCATTGAGTACCTGGGCGAAGATAGCGAGCGAGGCCCCTGGCGGGACACGCACCTGAAAATCCATGGTCCGGCGGTAATCGGAGCCGAGCTCACTTTTGCTACAGACTGGTTATGGGCCCGACGAGAACAGCTGGATTTGAACTGGGAGACCGATCGCGAGGCACCGGGAAACAGCTCAGTTCTTTTGTTCCCCTCGGACCCAGCAAGCGAGTTCGATGAGGCGGGTCTGATGTTTCATCAGGTCATAACCCAGGCTCGGGATCGTATCTGGATAGCCAGCCCTTACTTCGTCCCGGACCGGGGCATTATCGCGGCACTCCAGCTTGCCGCGCTGCGCGGTGTGGACGTGCGGGTGATGATTCCCGACAACGCTGATGGGCCCGTAGTGGGCCTTGCTAACTGGTCTTTCACGCGGGAGCTGCTTCCCGCCGGCGTGGCCGTTTACCGTTACGAACCAGCATTCATGCATCAAAAAGTTTTACTGTTGGACAGAGAGTTGGCGGGGGTAGGTACAGCGAATTTCGACAATCGCTCTTTTCGTTTGAATTTTGAAATCACCGCGCTTGTTCACGACGAAATCTTCTGCGACGAAGTTGAACATATGCTGCTAAAAGACTTCGATCACTCCAGGCTTGTAACCGCCGAAGAACTCACACGAAAACCAATTTGGTTCCCTCTGGCGACGGCGGCTGCGCGACTCATGTCGCCCGTGCTCTAAACGTATTTAATCTGGCCAGGCTCTTCGATCGATATCCAGATCGGCGAAGTCATCCGCATGGAGGCGCGGGGACTTACCCTGGGCGAGCTGATCGTCGTAGTCCTTTAACAAGCGCAGTGCCAGCTTAGACATCCACAGCAATCCGATAAGGTTTACGACGCCAAGCAGTCCCATAGTGAGGTCCGCAAATCCGAACACGGTGCCAAGGTCTTGTGCCGCGCCCCAGAAAACCAATCCCAGTACCATCACCCGAAACACTGTGAACAGCGTGCGATTGTCTTCACTGAAATAATTCAGCGCGTTTTCACCGAGATAGTAGTTGTACATAATCGAGCTGAAAGCAAACATCACCAGAGCGATACTCACAAAACTACCGCCCCAAGGTCCCAGATGCTCAGCGAGCGCATTCTGAGTCAGGGCCACACCGGACACACCCACAGCACCCGGCTGGTAGACATCCGACAGCAAGATGATTAACGCGGTGCAGCTACACATGACCAAGGTATCGATAAAAACACTGAAGGCCTGCACAATGCCCTGGTTCGCAGGATGAGGAACAAAGGCGACGGCAGCGACATTTGGCGCACTACCCAAACCCGCCTCGTTGCTGAAGAGCCCTCGTTTAACACCCTGCATAATCGCAACACCAATACCGCCACCAAGCGCCGAATCCAAACCAAAGGCACTGCTTATGATATTCGCGAAGGCAGCAGGCACCTCCTGAATATTCAATCCGATAACAAGCACTGCGCATGCGAAGTAGCTGACCGCCATCACGGGCACAACAATCTCGGAAACTGCGGCGATTCGCTGAATCCCTCCAATAAAAACGAATCCAAGAAACACCACCAGCGCCAAACCGCTAACCCAGGTTGGCACACCGAAGGACACATCCAGTGAGGTAGCTACCACATAGGACTGCACTGCATTAAATCCAAAACCGAAGGTAATCAACAAAAGCAGCGAATAGACAATCGCCAAGCCGCGCTGGTTGATACCTCGAGTGAGGTAGTACGCAGGCCCGCCGCGAAACGTGCCGTCGGGTTCATAGCGTTTGTAAAGCTGAGCCAGAGAGCATTCGAAGAAGCTCGTAGCCATACCCATGAGTCCAATAACCCACATCCAGAAGACCGCGCCGGGCCCTCCGAGAGTAATTGCTACGGCCACACCGGCAATGTTACCGCCACCGACTCGGCCGGCAACACTCACCACCAATGCCTGAAAAGAACTGACATGCCCCTTTTCGTGGTGCAGGGCGGAGCCCAAAACCGAGAACATTTTTCCAAAGTAGCGGAACTGCACAAAACGCGATGCAACCGTGAAGTACAAGCCGATGCCCACCAGCATTACCACAAGCACCTTGCTCCAAAGCAGATCACTCAGCATCGCTAACATCGTAAGTCCTCGCGTTTACTCAGTAACGCCTAAAACAAAAATAACCAGTAGCGCCGGCGGCACCAGGTAGCGGATCAGAAAATGCCATATCGCGTATCCTGTTGCGCTCAGAGTCACAAATTCTTCTTGAGAGTGTTCTCTGCGCATAAACCAGCCCGCAAAAATTGCGATGAGCAAACCTCCGAGCGGCAGCAGAATCTGGTTGGAGAAGTAATCCATCACACTATTGAAATTTCTCTCGCCTATACGCAGCTCGTCGAGCATGTTGTAGGACAAAATGCTCAATATGCTTAAAACCGCCACAGAGCCCACTACGATCATCGCGCTCTTATGTCTGGACACACCGTAGTGCTCTTCGATCCAGGCGTTGACCGACTCGACGAGCCCTACCATTGAGGTGATCCCCGCTACTGAGAGCATGAGGAAGAAAAGCACCGCAAAGATATAACCCCCGGGCATTTGCGCAAAAGCCACTGGTAGCGTCTGAAAGATCAGGCCAGCGCCCGCCGCAGGATCCAATCCATAATTGAATACCGCGGGAAAAATCACCAAACCCGCGAGCAAGGCTACTGCAGTGTCGGCAATCACAATAATGAAGACCGACTGACTGATGGAGATGCTGCGCGGCAAATAGGAGCCGTAAGTCATCATGCCCCCCATTGCTACTCCAATGGAGAAAAACGCCTGACCTATAGCAGCCAGTACCGTGGCAAAGGTCACTTTGCTGAAGTCCGGTGTAAACAACCAGGCCACCGCCTCCCCGAACCCTCCGGCGAAAAAGTTGTATCCGGCAAGCACTACAAGAAGCGCAAACATCAACGGCATCATGATCGTTACAGCGCGTTCAATGCCATTTTTGACACCGGCGAAAATAATGAATCCGGTAATCGCCAGTCCCGCCAGGGTCCAAAACAGCATGCCTGCGTTGTCCGCCAGAACGGCGGTAAACTGAGCCTCGGCATTTACCGCATCCACATCAGCAAACCCCGTAGTAATAGCTTTAAACAGATACCACAGAACCCAGCCCACAACGACGGAATACACAATCTCGATAGTGAAAGCCGCGAGCAGTCCCATGCCCCCTACCCAACGCCATTGAGTGCTGCGTTCGCTCTCCCTGGCAACGTTAGCCATAGCAATGGGAGGAGCAGCATCGCCCCTACGACCAATCATTAGCTCAGCCATAAGGATAGGTACGCCAATCAGGAACGCACATCCGAGATAGATAAGAACAAATGCGGCACCACCGTTTTCTCCAGTCACATAGGGAAAACGCCAAATGTTGCCAAGACCAACAGCGAATCCCACTGAGGCCATAAGAAATGCAAAGCGAGAGGTCCAGTGCGAGTGTGCACCGCCGGCAGCCGCCATAATCAAACTCCGAACTAGGATCAGTTCCGCAGTCTACACAAAAGCGTCATGCGCTTCAGCCGAAGGTGCTGGAAGGGATTAGGAAAGTGGGCGTGTGGCGGCAATCAACCACTCGCGGTCCTCAGAATGCTCCAACCGCTCAAGAATCTCTTCCCGAACCCTGGAGTGATAAGCATCTATCCAGGATCGTTCTGAAGCGTTCAATAACGCGCTATCGATCAAACGCTGATCAAAAGGCACGAGAGTCAGCGCAAGAAACTCCAGCATGGGCACCTCACCCGCGCTGGTGTTCGCCTCGCGGACAACGCAGAGGTTCTCACAACGAATCCCAAAAGCACCATCGCGGTAATATCCTGGTTCATTACTTACGATCATGCCCGGCGCGAGAGCCGTTGCGTTCCAGGCCTTGGCGATCCTCTGGGGCCCTTCGTGAACACTAAGGAAAGCACCCACGCCATGGCCGGTGCCATGATCGTAGTCTCTTCCTGTCTGCCACAAAAACTGTCTCGCAAGAGCATCGAGATGCGTTCCGGTTGTGCCTGCAGGAAAGCGCGCGCTATCCAGCGCGATATGCCCCTTAAGCACCAACGTGAACAACTCACGCATTTCCTGGGTAGGCGTTCCCGTGGCGATAGTTCGGGTGATATCGGTCGTGCCATCGGAATACTGACCGCCACTATCGACCAGGTACAGGCTGTCAGGGATCAGTTGCGCCGGTGTATTGTCCAAATGGTTGTAGTGACACATAGCGCCATTCGCAGCAGATGCAGAAATAGAGTCAAAAGACAGCTCGTGAAAATACTCGCCTTCTGCGCGAAACGCCCCCAAACGATCTGAAACCATGGCTTCGTCGTGGTAACGCCCTTGCGCAAGCTCACTATCCAGCCACGCCAGAAAACGAATCTCTGCCACAGCATCCCGACGGTGCGCCTCCAGAGCTCCCGCAATTTCCACATCATTCTTGCAAGCTTTTGGCAGGAGCACGGGATCTTCTCCCGCTAACAGCGTCGCTCCCCCTCGCTCAAGACTCAGCTGGGACCAGGCGTTTGCGGTCAACGGGTCAGCCAACACCACTTTGCCAGCAAAGCTCTCCAAGAGTCCCGCCGCGTCAGCCTCGGAGACCACTGATACGCCAGGGCCCGTATGTTCGTGAAAACCCTCGGGAACCCGTTTCTCGTCGACCAGAAGATGAACATCGCCATTCGCTTCAAGCACGGCGCAGCTGAGCAGCACCGGCAAGCGCGGTACGTCTCTCCCCCTAACATTCAAAAGCCAGCTTACTGAATCCGGAGCAAATATCAGAGCCGCGTTAGCGCCCCGCTCCGCAATCGACTTCCCCAGGCGCTCTCGCTTTTGGAAACTGTGCTCCCCGGTAAATGACTCCGCAAGGAGCAAAGCCTCTGCAATAAGGGGTTCGGGACGCGTCGTCCAGCAGTGGTCGATGGGATTGTCAGTGCTAAGCACTATCTCAATATCGGCCTCACCCAGAATTTGCTGCGCTTGTTGGTACCAGTCGAGCGTACACAGACGTGGATCAATAAGAACTTTGCTGCCCGAGGCCAAAGTCTCTTTCAGCCACAACAAAGGAGGCTCTTCGATCAAGCGGCGGTACTGGTATTGCTCACCGTCGACCTGACGCCTCACCTGTACCGTGTAGCGCCCATCAGTAAAAATTGCCGCATCTGTAGCCATCACTACAGCCATACCAGCGGACCCCGTAAAGCCCGTTAACCACTGTAACCGCTCGTTATGTGCCGGTATGTACTCGCCGAGATATTCATCGGCACGCGGGACACAGAACGCATCAACGCCACGAGCCGCAAGTTCCTCACGCAAGCAAGCGAGGTTCGTCGCTTGCTCTGCCGCCGCCATATTCATCGTTCAGATTTGCTCGAAGTCTTCTTTGCCGACACCGCAGTCGGGGCACAACCAATCTTCGGGAACATCTTCCCAGAGGGTGCCCGCGGGAATACCGTCATCGGGCCAGCCCTCAGCTTCATCGTATATCAAGCCACAGACGATGCATTCAAACTTACGAAAGGACTGTTCACTCATGGTGCTTGTGTCTCCGGGTAAAAGGGTTCGTATTCAAAATCAAAGGTCAGGCTTTAGGAGCCTCGTGCGACCTCTCCATCAAGGCGCAGACGGTAGCCATTTTCTTCCGGACTGGCAATGAGAGAAAGTGCCTGAGCCAGGTCTGCATCAAGAGCTTGTGCCGAGCTTTCGATAAACAAGTCGATGTTAAAGCGCTCCCGATCGAGATCAACCTCTCCGGCAGCTACAACCGGCCCGCTCAAAGTAACAATGTCTGCAACAAGCTGCCGCGGCGCGGGGCTGGCAATCGTCGCGACATAACTCCCCAAAACACGAACGCCTTGAGGAGATAGCCAGGCAGCGCTTTGCCAGACCAAACGACCGTCGGCTGCCAGCACATCTCTGCGAGTCACTAAAAGCTCCTCAAAAAGTAGCTCCAAACGGCCACTCAGCTCTATTGGCAACACCCGCTTCAGAAGCGCAGCATCAACTCTCACATCAAGGTTTTGAATAGCAAGGGCTTCTCCCTCTATACGCAGATCCAAGGTTCCCCGTTGATCGCCCCAGACACTTCGAAGATTTACTTTGGGAGACAAGCTCAATACGCTCAGGGGATCCAGGGTCCAGTTGAGCTTCCCTAGGTGCAGATACCCTCCCGGGGTTTGTACGCGAGCTCGAACCGCAGTGCCGTGACCGATGGTCCCGCTAATCCCAGAAAGCTGCACTTGCTGCTCGTTCAAAAAGAGTGGTAGTAACCGTGCAGGCATCCGCAAACTCGCGGTAATAAGCAGGACTGCCATAACGACGAACAGAGGCAACCAGAAATAAAGCCTCATGCGGCGGTCGCTACACGCAACGTTGCACTCACGACACCAGCGCTACTTGTTTGGCTCAGAGAGAGGTCATCGATTCTCAAGCCCTGAACTGTCTCCAGTTCATAAATCCAGCGCAGTAGCGCTTCCAGATTCGCTGATTCGAAGCGTAGCTGAACTGAGCCCTGACTGTTCGGTTGAAGGCGACTCACCCGCAAGGCATAACGACTGGCACTTTGATTCACTGAGGCGCTGAGATTAGTTGATCGAGATCCGCTCTTACTACCCTGAGAGTTCTTCAAGGCGCGAATTTCTGTCGCCATCGCATCCACACGAAGAAGCGCTTCTGCAGTAGCGGTGTTTCTTGCCGACAAATCCGCCCGAGCTTGCCCAAGGGGCAAAACAACAAAGACCGCCAAGAGGTAGGCTGTGACTGAAAACGCCATCACCAGAAGCGCAATCTGCTCGCGAAGGGTGTAACGCTCAAACCAAGCCTTCATGGCCGCTCTCCTACACGCAAGCGAGCCCGTACGCGATCGCCACTGCGGGAGGAGCTCTCCAGAGTCGCACTGTAGCCTGCCTGCTCCAAGGATCCACGCAAAGACTCAACATCAGCAAAGTCTGCAGCCAATAGATTTAGGCGCAACTCCGCATTTCGCTGGCTGTAACTGAGACTGGCGAGCAGCGTCTCGTCCTGGCTCGACAGTGAAGCTCCAACCGGAGCAAGCAAACCTGTAAAACTTCCACCAGCAGTCCCACCACGTAAGCCATCAAGCTGGCGTCGTAGCTGTTTCTCAGCATCAACAATAGCCCCTCGCGGATTAACACCTCGATAAATCGATTCAATCTCTGTGCGAAGGACCAGGTTCTCACGCTCCATCCTTTGCAGGTCCAACCACCCCGAAATCAGGTGGATACCTAGTGCCACAAAGAACAAAGCCGCGATCTTCCGCCATTGTCCCCACCAGCGAGCATAAGGTAACTGCGGCGCGAACTCTCCCTGGAGAAGATTCAAAGCCGATTCACTGCGATCGCTAAGCATTAGCGCCTGAGGGAGACCGCCTGTTCGCCATTGCACCTCCACCGCTTGCAAAGGTGCTAACAGCACTGAATCTACAGATTCCTGATCACCATAAACAATGACACGATCAGGAGAGGCCTCTTGCAGCAGCGCACTGACTAACGTCGGCAGCAAAGTGTTCTCAATCCGTGTTCCCGCATTGCGACCGTAGCGGAGCACAGTGGTCTCCGCTTCGATCACCATCGTCCATTCGGAGTTGGTCCAGGGCAATAGCAAGGGCTCCGGTATCCAGGGTAGCGGCGCGAGGAGTGCTTCGAGCTGCCCCTCCCACAGTTGCATAGACGATTTATCAACCATCGCAATCGCATACTGTTCTTTATCGATAGCCTTGCGGGCAAAGTGCACATCTTCGATATTGTCGGTCAGGGATTCCTCGAGCATAAACGGCAAGGAAGCATTCAGATGCTTTTTTTCTTCTGGCGTTACCGTCAACTCCAGCAGCCTTACCTCAGATCCCGGAGCCGCGAAAACAATCCCGTGATCACGCTCTCCCAGGCTCTGACAGAGCCGCTCGAAAGCGCCTGAAACTTCATTGGCTAAAGCGTACGTCACACCGGCGTCCAACCAATGAAGGTCTCCGTCACGAAGATAAATTACGCTCAAATTTTCGCTCACGGAAGGCTCTCAGCGGGAGGGTTAGGCATATCGTAAAGACTTGCGTTAATTCTTTGCAGCACGTCAACTTCACGGGCTTGGCGACGTAAGACACTGTACATACGCTGTTCACGGTCGGCAATCTCTACGCGCGAAGCGAGAAGAAAGTAAGACGAGGATTCGGTCAAAAGCGTCGCGAAAGATGAAGCTTCTCCTCCGGAAAAAACCTCCTGCTGCAAAAACGAATCCAGGTTCGCGAAACCCGCATCCTCACGGATCTGCACAATGGACTCCCCATCGCTGAGTGACAACGGCCGCAGATTACCATTCGTATTCAACGCGCGAAGCACGGGTAATGGTGCCGTGTGTATGTTGATACCCGAGGGCACCTGAGGCCATACCGTCACCAAAGGCCGCAGGGCTCGATAGAGCTCAGGAGTCATTCCTTGGATAGCTTGCAACTCGCTCACACTGACCATCGGTCGATTTGCCGGCCGGTAAGATGGCTCAAGGGATACATAGAAAGCACTTTCGGCGCCGTTGAGTCGAGGTTCGTCATCGGCATCGATCCAATCAGCAACAGCATCCGCAATAGCCGCGGCGGTGAACTCATCGACTTCAGGAGAACCCAGAGCCTGAAGCAATCGAATAAACACTTGCTGCGCGGGTGAATAAACCACAGCCGCAGACGATGGCGGCGCACCGAGACTATTCAGGTTAAATCGGCCCTGAAGGTCTTCGAGGCTTCCAAACATCCAGCCCCCTTCGTCAAGCGCATAGGGCGTCGCCTGCTGCGCCCATATCTCGTTGAGGTCGTCACGGGGACTCTCGCCCGCCAAGTCGGCATCGTAATCTAGGGTAAGCGCCAAAGCAGCCAGTTCTTCACCACCGCGCAGATACGAAAAACTCTGCTCGGTAACAAAACTGTTCAATCCCCGCCGGTAGCTGAGATCAAAGTCCCTCTGCAGTGCCACCAGCACGCTTGCGCAAATCGCGAACACAAGCAGAGCAACGACTAGCGCGACGCCATCCTGGGAACCTAACTGCGGAGGCTCAGCGCGGTGGCAGTTCATAGAGACGCCTCACCTCCCCAAGGTCTGCAAGATCGAGGCGCAGCTCCAACGCCACAGGTGGTTGCAGTACAGCCGAAGCTGCACCGGGATCAGCGACCCAACTCTCAGGCCAAGAGCGAGTATCTACCACCATATTTCGATCCAGCTGCAGGTTTTCCAGCGAATCCAGGAACCGCAGTTCCAGAGCGTTAACGCCTTTCAGCAGTTCAGAGCGCTGGGGCTCGGCGTCAACGGCACGATCAAGCACCGTGTAATACGCGCGCCAAAGGGAGTCATCTTCAATGTAGTAAAACACGCGCTGAAGCTCGCTTCGACGCTGCTGGAGGCTGTTCGACCAACCGTCTCGCGTCAGCGATAAAGGATAAAACGCCAAGGGTCCTCCAGACAGCGCCGGTTGAGTCCCCCCAAATTCATCTCGGACCGAGCGGTTACTAAACTGCCTGAGGTCTCGGTTCAACAAAGAAAGGGCGCGGTTCAAATCCCGCGTCCGCTCACTGGCAGCTCGAAGCTGTTCTGCTCCCGTGAGGGTCGACGATATTCCGCTGTAAGACGCAGCCGCGACGAAAGCCGTGATCGCCAAAGCAATCAGTACTTCAACAAGGGTAAACCCGCGCTGCTTGCTACTATCCATTAGCGGCGGCGTCGCTTCTAGCTGCAATAAAAGCGACGAGGGTATAGAGACTTGGCGACTCGTTATCCTCTATCACTCTCACCTGGACCTCAACGCGGGAAAAATCAGGAACCTCAGTACCCTGACTTTGCACTCGCCAATACCATTCCCGCCCCGCCATCTCTTCAGTTCCGCTGCTGCTGCCGCGCAGAGATTGCTGCCCTCCTCGAAGGGCCAAACGCAACTCAGCCAGCCGATTACTCGCCACAACTTGTGCGATAGACCGATCTCTAAGGTAGGCCGTCCCGTCGATTTGCTGATCCATAGTAAACAGTAGCGCAGGCACCGCCAGCGCCACCACAGCCAAAGCCACCATGACCTCGATCAAAGTAAAACCGGATGATCTATCTGCGAATCTAAGGGACAAGGGCGTAACCACTTATTGGCTCATCGTCCTCGCCACGAAACTGTTCGAACTGGCCCAGGGAGTCCCACTCGAGACGCCAGAGCAAAGCGTCATCATCTCGACTCCTCACCAGCAACTCGCCCACCTGGGTTTCGCCACTGGCCGACATGAGCCACTGTGGCGCTGTGCCGGCGCGCGGGTCCACCGCATCTGAAGCCACAGGTACGAGCTCCACATCATCGAGAATAATCTGTAAGCGTGCCTCTGGAGGAAACTCCACGGCGCTAAACACCTCCTGAGACAGCCGGGGTTCTCGCCAACCTTGAGGAACGCGCTGACGCCAATGCGCGGTGATCATAGACTCACCCTGATCGCTCACACTGCTCGCAAACAGGACACCAAAATCACTACCGCTAAACTGCGCTTCATCGAGCGCGTATTCGGCAACTGAAACGAGAGCGTCCAAGCGTTCTTGAACAACGCGATCACTCGCACCAGAATTCACGTTTAGAGTCACAAGACTGGTCATCAGTACTATTACAAACAGCACCACCAGCATTTCGATCAGGCTAAACCCCCTGCCGAAACTCATAGGATTAGTTCTGCTCCGACTTCCAGTTACCGATGTCTGCATTCTGATCTTCACCACCGGAGAGACCATCGGCGCCGAGCGTATAGATATCAACCTCTCCGTTTTCTCCCGGACTCAAATAGAGGTAGGGCCTACCCCAAGGATCGAGGGGTAACTCTGCGAGGTATCCACCGTCTTTAAAGTTGCGCGGGGCAGGGTCTATGGCGCTGGCGCTAACCAATGCCTCAAGCCCCTGCTCCGTGCTCGGATACACGTAATTGTCGAGACGATAAATCTTCAACGCCGTCTCGATGGCCTTAAAGTCAGCCTGAGCCTTTTGAATCCGCGCATCATCAGCGCGGTTGAGAACCGTGGGCGCAACAATACTAATCAACAATCCCATGATCACCAGAACGACAAGAATCTCCACCAGGGAAAACCCTGCTTGTGCCCGCGTACCAACTCTGCGCTGCATTACTTACCTCACCATCGTATTCAAATCAAAAATCGGAAGGAGGATCGCCAAAACAATAAGCAACACCATGCCTCCCATAAAAACCACCATGAGCGGCTCAAACAGTCCCATCACGGTACCCAAAGTCATTTCCAGTTCGCGCTCCTGGTTGCTCGCCGATCGCTCGAGCATATCCTCCAATGAACCACTACTTTCACCGCTCGCGACCATGTGCACCATCATCGGAGGAAAATGCCCCGCTTCCCCCAGAGCCCGACTCAGACTACTGCCCTCCTGCACTCGCAACGCAACATCCTCGCTCTCTGCGCGCAGCACTAGATTGACGAGCACCTGACCCGCGATACGCAGGGCCTCCAGTAAAGGAACTCCACTAGCCATAAGAATGCTCAATGTAGAGGCAAACCGTGCGGTATCCAGTGCAATCAGCAATCCTGAAATACCCGGCACACGCAAAAGAAATCTATGCCAGAGCAAACGGCGCTTCGGCTCTCGCAGCAAGCGTCGCACAGCAATGACCGCCGCGATCAGACCAATAAATAACCAAAGGCTGTAGGACCGAAAAAAGTCACTCGCGGCAATCAATGCCACAGTAAGTCCCGGCAGCTCTCGATTGCTTTGGGAAAAAATACCTATGAGCTCCGGCACCACAAACACCATGAGTGCGACAATCACCGCAACGGCCACGCCCAGGAGGATAAACGGATAGATCATCGCCATGCGCAACTGTTGGCCACTGTGCTGACGTCGCTCGGCATAATCTGCCAGCTGTTCCAGCACAGGCCCCAGAAAACCCGCATGCTCACCCGCTGTTACCATGGCGCGATACATCTCATTAAATGCGAGGGGAAACTCAGCCATAGCGTAGGCCAAGGTGTGCCCCTCACTTACTCGAGAGCGAATCTGCAGTAGCATGGCCTTGATACGGGGGCGCCGTGTTTGCTCTGCGGCGGCTTGCAAGCAATCGGCAAGAGGCAAGTTGGACTGCACCAGGGTAGCGAGCTGCCGCGTTAAGAGCGCAAGATCTGCGCCCTTGATTCGCGTCGGGAGCAAGCGCTGCCTGAGACTACCGTTCGCCGCATCTGCGCGTGCAGCGCTTTGAACTTCCACAGGACGAAGATCCTTGGTGCGCAACTGCACTCGAACCTGGCGCTCTGAATCTGCCTCGAGCACCCCGCGTATGAGTTTTCCTGCGGGGTCCAGAGCACGATAACGGTATGCGGTCACCGTCTAACTAGCTCAAGCCACAGAGGTGACACGCAACACTTCCTGCAGACTGGTATCCCCTGCCAGAATTCGTCGCCGGCCGTCCTCCTGAATGCTCGCCGAGTGCAACCTGGCCTGCTCGCTGATCGCCTGCTCTGAGGCGCCATCGTGAATAAGAGCGCGCAACTGCTCGTCTATCTCAATCAGCTCGTAAATCGCACTGCGCCTTTTGTAGCCACTGTGATTGCAGCTAGGGCATCCCACCGCCTGATAGATTTGAGTATCGGGGTCCTTATCAAGATCGATCCCCAGGAGCTGAGCCTCCCCTTGCGTCGGGGTAGCGCCCCGTCGGCAGTCGGGGCAGAGCAAACGAACCAGGCGCTGCGCCATCACTGCTATCAGGCTGGAAGACAAGAGAAATGACTCAACGCCCATGTCCTGGAGACGTGTCACCGCACCTATGGCGGTATTCGTGTGTAAGGTAGAGAGCACCAAGTGCCCGGTTAAAGACGCTTGCACCGCGATCTCTGCGGTTTCCAGATCACGAATCTCCCCCACCATGACCACATCTGGATCCTGACGGAGAATAGCGCGCAATCCGCGGGCGAAGGTCATATCCACCTTCGTATTGACCTGCGTTTGGCCGATACCCGGGAGCATGTATTCCACCGGATCTTCAATCGTCATGATGTTACGGGCAGCATCGTTAATTTCGGACAGACCCGCATACAAAGTCGTCGTCTTACCCGATCCCGTGGGGCCGGTAACAAGAATGATCCCGTGAGGGCTTTTTAACGCACCTCTAAAGCCTGCATAGACGGCCTCTGGCATCGTCAACTGGCTCAGGTGCAATTGTCCCGATTGCTTGTCGAGTAACCGCAGTACGACACGCTCTCCGTAGGCGGAGGGAATCGTAGACATGCGAATGTCTACTGCGTGGCCAGCGATGCGCACCGATATGCGCCCATCCTGAGGAATACGCCGCTCCGCGATATCTAACCGTGCCATGACCTTGAGCCGAGAAACCAGCAAGGGCCCAAGCATCCGTTTGGGCGACAGCACTTCGGACAATACTCCGTCTATGCGATAGCGAATACTGAGCTTTTCTTCGAAGGTTTCGATGTGAACGTCGGACGCTTTCTCGCGGACAGCCTCCGAGAGAATAGCGTTGATCAGCCGAATGATCGGCGCATCGTCTTCGGCATCCATGAGATCCCCGGCGTCGGGGATTTCCTCTGCCAACCGACTGAGATCAACATCAGAACTGATGTCTGCGGCCATCTGCACGGCTTCGCTATTATCACGCTGATAGGCTCTGGAAAGCTGGCTTTGAAAATCTGCAGGCGAGAGCATCTGAAGCTCTAGGGCTTCGCCGATACGGCGTCGAAGTTCCAACAGTACGTCTGCGCTCAGTGCCCCTGTATGTAAAACACGGTGGCTAGCTTGGGGGTCAATAACGACGCGATGTGCCTTTGCAAAACTAAACGGCAGCTTGCCAGGCAAGACTTCCGCAGGGTCCAGAGCAAGCAAAGCCGGCTGCGCCTCGGTCACGGCGACTCTGGCTCCATAGCAGGCTCCAGACCAGTCTCGGGTGCCCGTAGATCCTCGCGAATCTTCTCGAGCTGAAGAATCTGCTGCTCCCAGTCAGGAAGCACGGGTACTTCACTCTCTCCGAAGAACATCAAACCCTGCTCTCGCTGCGCCCGTTGCTGGTCGCGTATGTGCCGATACTTGATTGCCGTTGCACCGGCTATGTCTGCATCATCCCGGATTATGGTTGGCCTGATAAAGATCATCAGATTTGTTTTACTGACGGACACCGCGTCATTACGAAACAGTCTGCCTAGATAGGGTATATCACCCAAAATCGGGACCCGCTGCTCGGTGCTTTGCACGTCGTCTTTAATAAGCCCACCGAGAACCACAACCCGACCGTCCTCAGCCATAACCTTGGTACGGATTTTTCGCTCGTTGGTAATTAAATCAGCCGCAGCTGCCGATGCCACAAGAGTGGCCCCCGTGAGAGAGTTCACTTCCTGCTCTATCTCCAACACAACGGAGTCACCCTCATTCACCTGCGGGGTAACGGTCAGGGTAATGCCGACATTCTCGCGCTCAATCGTTTGAAAAGGGTTCTGCGCGCCGTTGTTACCGCCGGTATTCGTAAAGGAACCGGTGATAAAAGGCACCTGCTGTCCGACGGTTATAAACGCTTCCTCGTTATCCAGGGTCAATAGACTGGGAGTGGAGAGGATATTTGCATTGCTCTGCTCTTCAAGGGCGTTCAGGATAACCGTCATACTCAGATCTTCACCCACCACGCCCCAGCCAAGAGAGAGGCCAGCGGACCCGGCTAACGCCGCGGCGAGATTCCCTACATCGAAATCGCCCGTTGTTGATCCACTGCTACTATCACCATCAGAGGGTAAAATCGCGCCGGCAATGTTGCGCGCTCGGCTATCCGATGCATTGATATTGCTGCCATAGAACCCACTGTCGTTAGCAAACAGCCATTGCAGGCCAAGATCCTGACCATCAGTAACCTCTAGCTCGACAATGATGGCTTCCACCAAGACCTGCGCCCGACGGATATCCAGCCGCGTGATCACCGATTCCAGCGCGAGCATCTCATCGGCATCTGCGGTAATAATCAGAGAGTTTGTGCCCTCGTCGGCCTCAATAGTCGCGGTATTACTGGACGAGCGCGCCGCTTTTGCATCCCCCGTATCGAGTTTGTTGATGTTCTGCATTACCCGTGTCAGAACTTCAGCGATCGCCGAAGCTTGTGCGTACTCAAGGTAAATCACCTTGACGTTACCAGTCTGCTCCAGCGGCGTATCCACATAGGCTATGAGGCTACGAATTCGCGCCCGCTGCAATTCGTCACCCGTTACAAGAACACTGTTGGTGCGTTTATCTGGAACCAACAAGACATCAACTTCCCCGCCATTGTTCTTCGCTTCCGAGGCATTGAGCTTCTCGAGCATTCGTACTACGTCTTCAGCAACCGCATAGCGCATCGCGATGACATCGGTTTCCTGCACCGCCGATTGATCCATGCGCTCAATGATTCCGCGGATACGACTGATATTAGATGCCGAGTCCGAAATGATGATTGCGTTACTGGGAGCATAAGCCGCCATGTGTGCCTGCTGGGGCACAAGGGGACGCAGCACCGGGATCAGCTTTGCTGCAGAAATATTGTCGAGGCGCAGAACTTGCGTTACGTATTCATCGTTGACGGAGCCAACTACCCCCGCCTCGTCAGCAACGGGCACCGATGCCGATCGCGCATCCTTGTTTTGAATCACCCTGACAACGCCACCAGAGCGCACAGCCGTGTAACCGTGGACGTCAAGAATCGCCAGAAAGAGGTCATAAAGCTCGCTGGCATTCACTGGCCGGGACGAAACAACCTTTACTTTCCCCTTGACCGACGGATCAACAACTATTGTCGTGTCGGTAGCCTCGGAGACGAACTTTATGAGCTCTTGTATATCGGTCTCTTTCAGGTTGACAGTAAAGTCCTGCGCAACGACCGGCGTTACCATCAAGGCACAAAGAAAGGGGAACGTAGCGAGAGCACCGAATCCGTTACGCCACCAGGAAACCAACGAAGGAATCACGACTCGCCCTTCCCGGCAGATGTCCCAAGACTGACATTAAGCGTCACAGACTCTCCTTTGCGCTGTAGTTCGAAGCTAGCTTCACTTGCTGATCGCATGGCTTGATAAAGTCTCACTGTGTTTGCCGGGTCGGTCAGTGACATTCCATTTACCGCCGTCACCAAATCTCCGGTTTCAAATCCTAAAGCCGCAAACTCGGCCGCAGCACTCCCGGGGCTCACCCGATAACCCTGAAGTTGATCGCCGTCGCGAACGGCAACAACGCGCACCACCTCAGCGAGGGACTGGGGATCTTGATAGAGGCGCTCCCGATACTCCGTGGCGATCTCCGATGCTGACGCATCCACTTCTACGTTCCGCAGGGGCGCATCTGTCGCCCGAGAGCGCTCAGCAACTTCGGAACCGGTCGTCGAATCAGGCAAAGATGCCATTAACTCAACCTCTTCAAACAAACGTAAGACCTCGTAGCGACCGCCGTTATCTAAAACCACCAGATTGGACAACACTTTTGCCAGAACTACTTCACCACTCACGGGTAATTCATCACCCACCTGATAAAGGTCCTGCAACTTCCGATGCTCTAAGACAGCATGACCAAGGCCGGCCTCGGACGCAGCCAGCACACCCCGCAGCAGTAAAGGAAGTCGGGTGTCTGGGGCTCCATCCTCTATCCCCGCCAGAGCGGTGCTCGCCTCTGCTTCGTTCATGGCCGGCGCACGACCGGTAGCAGCAGCGAGCGTCTCCGCGCTTACCGTTGAACCGGGCTCACCGAAGAGGCGCGCAGCTACAAGAGCCTCAATATCGACAGAGCTACGCGCTTGAACAGCTGAACCGCTGGATACTGGATTTATGACTTCGATCTCCGGGAGGGGCTGAGCCTCCGGTAGAAAGCTCCAAAGCCCCATCCATAGGGAACCGAATATCCAGAGGCACAGGAGCACGCCAAGAACTTGCTTTAAACGAAGAAATGCCGCCGGCTGGGAAAAATAGCGGAACGTACCCGCTCCCCCATTAATCACCTGGGAAGAGAAGCTTGCCAACCGTGTCTGCCAAAGCGTTGTCACTGCTGCTCCCAGCTTTACCAGTTGTGTGATCTCAATGGCGGTCTCTCATGAAGCGCTCTCGAGAAAGGCGCCATTGAATGGCAAAATTGTGACACTAATATTACAGGCTCGCCAGAGATATTGGGTCCGCCTTACTGCTGGCTGTGGTAGTAATCCATAAGAATTTTCGCCACTTCAGGTCGCGAAAATTCCGGAGGAGGCGCAATGCCCTGCCCCAGCATTTCCCGCACTGCAGTACCTGACAACAGGACAAAATCGTCTTTACTGTGATCGGGGGCATCTCGCATCATCACAACCTTGTCGAGTTTGCGGCTGTAAGCCGTGTGATCTGCTCGGTAGATATCAATTTCCAGAGATCCGTCCGGGACTTCCTCATCAAAAACTGTTTGTGCGTCAAAGCCACCGTAGTAATCACCTACGCCAGCATGATCGCGACCCACGATGAGGTGTGTGCAACCGCAGTTCTGGCGGAATACCGCATGCAGTACCGCCTCGCGAGGGCCTGCGTAAAGCATGTCGAAGCCATAGCCCGTAACCATCACAGTGTTGGGTGGGAAGTACACCTCAACCATCTTGCGTATGGAGGCGTCCCTTACTTCGGCAGGAATGTCACCAGGCTTAAGCTTGCCGAGAAGCATGTGGATTAAAATACCATCCGCCTCAAGGTCTTCCATTGCCATACGGCACAGCTCTTCGTGCGCCCGATGCATTGGATTTCGAGTCTGGAAAGCGACGACCTTCTCCCATCCGCGTTCTGCTATCTCCGCACGGATATCCACCGCAGTTCGGAACGTATCTGGAAACTCCGACGCGAAGTAAGAATAGTTCAGCACCTGAATAGGCCCAGACACTACGCGCTTGCCCAGGCTCAAGAAGGTTGCAACGCCAGGGTGCTCAGGGTCCAGCGTCCGAAAAACTTTTTGGGCTATCTGCGAGAGCTGATCGTCGCTCGCTTCTTCCACGGCCGCAACATCCATGACGGCCAGGACAGGATTACCTTCGACATTGGGGTCACGTAGGGCTAAGCGCATTCCCGCCTGGACATTTGGATCGTCCGTGACATTCAGAATGGGCACAGGCCAAAACAGCCCCGACTCAGTTTGTAAATTGTCGGCTACGGACACCGCGTCACCCAGACTCATGTAACCAGTAAGCGGATTAAAGTACCCCGCTCCAAGCATGACCGCATTGGCGGCGGCGGCGGAATTCAAAAGCATTGATGGCAGCGACTCGGCTTCGCTAGCCAGCGCAGCGCGGGCTTTCTCGTCGTAAACGTAGAGGGGGCGCAGTTCCTTTGAACCGTGGGGCTTAATCATCTGTGTATCCCTTTGTGTGCGGCTTTAATGGCGTCGATTCAGGCAGCAATAATGCCGCGCTCTCGCAGCTCTCCCAAAATTTGGGCGACTTCTTCGTCAAGGCTTTGCTGATCCGAATGCAAGTGGATTTCTGCAGACGGGGGCGCTTCGTAAGGGTCATCAATCCCTGTGAAGTTTTTGATTTCGCCTGCGCGAGCCTTTTTGTAAAGACCCTTTGGATCACGACCCTCAGCAGCCTCAAGGGAGCAGTCCACGAACACTTCAATAAAGTCGATCCCGGCTGCCGCATGTAGCTCCCGAACCGCATCACGGTCCGCTACATAAGGGCTGATGAAACTGGATAGCGCGATGATACCGCTGTCCGCAAACAGCTTGGCGACTTCGCCGATGCGGCGAATGTTCTCCGTGCGGTCTTCCGCCGAGAACCCTAAATTCTTGTTGATTCCCATGCGAACGTTGTCACCATCCAAGCGATAAGCAAGCACGCCATGCTCATGAAGCACGCCCTCAAGCTCTACCGCTACGGTGCTCTTGCCACTACCCGAAAGCCCCGTAAACCAGATAGTTGCGCCTCGATGCCCCAGGATTTTTGCGCGATGATCGCGTGTGATGTCGCCTTCGTGCCAGTGCACATTAGTGGCTTTCTGTTCAGCCATGATTTCCTCTCGATAGACGTGATTTTTGAGCCCGCAAGCTTACCATGCAGTGCGGCGGCGGGCAGGACCAAAAAAATGATGCACGTCTCAACATTGAAGACGCGGTTCGGCCCCTCAATAGGCTAGAGCATCAACAAACCGAGGCGGGCTACAGAAATTCGGTTGCCACCCGAGCGCTCAGCTTTCTGCATAGCCGCTTCAGCCTCGGATTCCATTTGGGTAGCGAGGCGCTCACTAGATTCCACGGGATGCCTCGACGGCTCCCAACAGACCAGCCCGACGCTTAGAGACACGTGAAGCACTGCCCCCCGACCGTCATCGATCGCAAAATCGTCGATATCCTGTCGCATACGCTCGCCAATATCATGGGCGTGGGGCTCATTACAGGCGGGCAGCAGCACGGCAAAGTGCGTCGCTGATATGTGTGCGATGTAGTCGGTCGCACGCAACTCAGAACACAGGCGCTGAGAAACACGACGCTGCACAAAATGGCAGGCCACCTCTCCGTAGCTCTTGCAGATATCTGCCAATTCATCGAGGGAAATATATAAAAGCGTCATGGGATGGTTTACACGCCGCGCCCAGTAAATCTCTCGCAACATATCTCGACGAAACGCGCGAAGGTTGCCGACCTCGGTCACCGGGTTGAGCAGCGTCAATTGATCAACTCGTTGGTACTCCACAACCCGCAGCAGCGCAGCCGCTACCAGCTGTCCTAGCATGGCAAAAAGCTCGCGTTCCTGGTCGCCATAGGCGGTCATCGTCTCGGTGAGGGCAATATGGTAGCTCCCCACCAGGCGATCGCCATCAAAGAGCGGCATCATGATAGCGCCCGCCGCGTTTGATGCACCGGACAAAATGTTAAACATTCTGCGATCGTCAAGATCTATAAGCGATGTGTCTGGGAGATCGGGGTATAGCTGGTAGAGCGCATAGTTGTCTGACTTAAGTGACAGAGATGACCCGAACATTTTGCTAATGGGCAGGAGCCGAGCTATCTGCTCCTCCGGGTCATGGAGCCGCAACTCGGCCTGAGCGGAGCCAAACCCCTGGGGGAAATCCTCCAAGAGATACTTCACCAGGGAAGAAAGGCTTTTCACACCCAACAGGTTACGCTGAGCCTGTCTAAGCTGTCGCAATACATGTACATGCAACAGTTGAACAAGATCGCTGCTATCCTCGGGCTCAACCGGTAGCTCGGTCATTTCAATGTCAGTGACCTCAGGCTGTTTGCCGCTCTCTTCGCCCACTTCGCTCACTTCGCTCACTTTTGCTTATTCTTATTGTCGACCAAAACACTCTCCTACATGTCACTGAAAACTGTGGCAGCTTTGCCCAGCCACAGTAATCACACTATACTCCATCAAACAAACCGAGGGGTGGTTAAGACCTGAGACGCCTGCCCTTCACCGTAGACCAAAAATAGGCGCGGTGGAGTGCCAAAGCGAACCCTTAGAACCTGATCCGGGCAATACCGGCGTAGGGATGGTTGCAGCTTTTACCCGTCCAAGTCTGACGAAAGCCGCCCGTTCCCTCGCCCGAGGGAATATTCGTGAGCCAAGCAAGCACTCCAAGCACGTCAAACGCGGCGTACGCGACACATACATCAAAGCGAACGTCACACACCCAACGCATTGAGTATCCATCGAGCCCCAGCGCTTCTGATTGCGGCGCGGATTTTACGCATCGGCGCGATGGTTTTGGCACTTCGACGATCACGGGGATCTTACTCTCAAGCATTATGCTGGCGGTGCCTTGGTCAGCTATCGCACAAAGTATATCTTCTGAGAACGCACCGCCGTCGGCGCCTCCTCTTGAGGAGATTGTCGTAACGGCAGAGCTTCGCAACACACCCTGGCTCTTACAACCAACGAGCAGCAGCATTGTGGGCGCCGCGCAGATTCAGGAGCGCAATGCGATCCATCTCGAGAACCTCTTGATACTGGCTCCCAATGTGAATCTAGCCGGGGGCAGCTCTCGAGCCCGTTTCTACCAGATACGGGGAGTCGGTGAGCGAAGTCAGTTCGTAGACCCCCTTAATCCGTCGGTAGGGCTCTTGATTGATGGCATTGATTTTAGCGGGCTGGGAAGCGCAGCAACCCTTTTTGATATCGAGCAGGTAGAAGTACTTCGCGGACCCCAGGGGACCCTTCATGGCGCCAATGCGCTGGCGGGCTTGATCAACATGCGCAGCGCGGCACCAGAATCCGAATTCTCCGCTCGCCTGCAGTCGACGGTGGGAGATTATGGACGCCGGGAGCTCGGTATAAGCGCCACGGGGCCGCTCATAGACGACACGCTGCTTTTTAGAATCGCTGCGTTCGAGCATCGAAGCGATGGATTCATAGACAATAGCTTTCTCGGTAGAAGCGATACCAATCAGCGAGACGAAGCGGTGTATCGCGGACGTTTGCAGTGGATAGCAAGCGAGCGGCAAACGTTTGACCTCACGCTATCGCACGTGGAAATTGATAACGGCTACGACGCCTTCTCCCTCGATAATACGCGCACGACACTGTCTGATATGCCTGGCAACGATCGACAGGAAAGCGACGCCCTCGGCATCCATTACCGCTGGTCAGGGGACCGCGTTCTCACGGAAGTCATGGCCAGCGCCGCGATCTCTGATACTGACTACAGCTATGACGAAGACTGGAGTTTTGTCGGAATCGCTCCTGACCTGGAGTATTCGTCCTTTGATCGTTATCTCAGAGAACGAGAGAGTTACAGCGCTCAACTTCGGCTCTCTTCCGCCGAAGCCCTCTCCACGGCTATCGGGGACCTAAACTGGACGGCCGGAATCTATGCGCTAAACGATGATGAATCGCTGCGTCGCGAGTACACATACCTTGCTGAAGATTTCCGCAGTCGCTTCAAAGCAGAGACTCAAGCCGCCTATGGCCAGCTAGATCTGGAATTGACTCAGAACTGGACCCTCAGTGGAGGGCTGCGACTGGCGAATCGGTCCATGCAATATGACGATTCCAATGCAGTGAGCAGCGAACCGGACAATAGCCTGTGGGGAGGCAAGCTATCGCTTCAGTACGAAAGCGAGGGTCTTGGCATGTTCTACGCTGCGGTTTCCCGCGGCTATCGCGCGGGCGGCGTGAACGCAGGCATTCTCGCGTTCCCCGCCGACGAAGCGGGAACCTCGGAATCCCTCTCTGACCTACGCTTCTTTGACGAAGAGCTTCTGTACAATTTCGAGATCGGTCACAAAGGTCAATTCTTCGAAGGCCGACTGCAAAGCGCAGCCACCATTTTCTACATGGATCGCAGTGATCAGCAGGTACGCGGCTCCGTGGTCATACCCCGTGCTGATGGCAGCACAGCTTTCATCGATTTTACGGATAACGCGGCGGCCGGGTACAACCTGGGACTGGAGTGGGAGCTGCGTGCCGCGCTGAGCAATGACTTCGAAATGTATCTGAACACGGGCCTGCTAAGAGCGCGCTTCGATGAATACATCAATGCCGACGGTCGCGATCTTGAAGACCGGGAGCAAGCGCACGCGCCAAGCTACCAATTCGCTGCGGGCCTTCAGTGGAGCCCAGGCGAGCACTGGAAGACCGACCTGCAGTGGGAAGGTCGCGACAGCTTCTTCTTTTCGGACCGCCACGATGTCAAATCCGAAGCCTACGGTCTCATTCATCTACGCGTCGCCTACCAAGGCGAAAACTGGGAAGTGGCCCTTTGGGGACGCAACCTCACAAACGAAGATTACTTCACTCGCGGCTTTGGCAGCTTTGGCAACGACCCACGCAAGGGCTATGTCACCGAAGCCTACCGACAGTTTGGCGATCCGAGGCAACTGGGCCTTAGCCTGGAACTGCAGCTTTGAGCACAGTCCTGGAAGGAATCGCGGTCGTTTTAGGACTCGCCTACCTTGTTTTGGCCATTTGGGAAAAACGCAGTTGCTGGATAGCAGGCGGCTTGGCTTCCGCTCTCTTCATGGGGATTTTCTGGGATGCGGGCCTACCGATGCAGGGGCTGCTTCAGGTCTTTTATCTGTTTATGGCAGCTCTGGGATGGTGGCGCTGGGGCAGGGACAGCTCAGAGACCGCTCGCGCCGTCAGCAAAGTTGGCTGGCGATACCACGCGACCATTCTCGCCAGTCTTGTTCTTCTGAGCGGCGTCACTCTACTGGCGCGAAACACAATGACCGACTTGCAGGCCATCGTGGATACGGGAAGCAGCTGGGCTGGCGTTCTCGCCACCTGGATGGTCGCCCAAAAGAAACTCGAGTCCTGGATATACTGGATCGCAATTGATCTTTTAACTGCAGGGCTATATCTGAACGCGGGATTACTGGCATCATCGGGTCTCTACGTGGTTTACACAGTGCTGGCGATTATCGGATGGAAGCAGTGGCGACAGAGCGTGCGTCTGCAAGCAACCAGCAGCTAGTACTCGAAGTTTGCGAGGATTATGCTCGCTGGGCGCCTGAGCTGTCGGGCCCGCCATCACCGGGCGCTGTACTTAAGGGCGGTCACAACCATTTTCTACAACTCATCGAGAGTCCCGAGCGGCAATGGGTCGTGCGTATAGCGATCACCGGGATCCGCGATACCACCCAGAGAAAAACAGAAGTTACAGCGCAAATGCTTGCTGCTGACGCGGGCATTGGCCCAAAGCTGTCCCTTAGCGATCCACTGCGCGGTATTACTGTCATGGAATACATTGACGGGGCTAAGGATCATCACAGCACTGCTGGCGAACTGGCTTTGCTGTTTACCCGGATTCACGCCCTTCCCACTCAGGGTGAACGACTCTCCTCGCCCGAGGCCCTGCGGCAGCACCGCGTCATTGCCTCCGCTGATAGCGAGTTGGCACGACTGTTAGAACGCGGTGAATCGAGGATCAATAACGCTATGGATTGCATCGAGGAAGCGTCTTCACTACCCCCTGTGTTCTGCCATAACGACCTCTTAAGAGCAAACCGCATCTCCAGCAAAGGTCGGCTTTACGCTCTTGATTGGGAATACGCTGCACCAGGGGACCCTCTCTTTGATCTGGCGGTTTGTGCCTCGGAACTCGACAATCAAAGCGCCGAAGAGCTTCTCGTCCAGTACTTTGGGCGCCCACCCTTCGCCGAAGAGGAACGACGTTTTAAAGCTCAGAGCCTGCTCTACGCCTGCATCGAGGCTTGCTGGTTTAGCGCTCATAAAAGCAACACACAAGAGTCGACAGCGTCCAAGCAGCGCCTTGCTAAGTTACTGCCTGCAGGGAGTTCATCTTGAGTCAGTGGCATATTTTCGGAGCGGGTGCCATGGGCTGCCTTATTGCGCATCGCATGCAGCAATGTGAACTCCCCTCGACATTGCTGCATCACCATAAAGAGCCCGTTGAGAAAATAATCATCGATGGGCATGTTGAGACGCATCTCGAGGCCCTGCCCCTGCAGACGCTTGCTCACGGCAGTATCGAACGGCTGTTGCTCACCACGAAAGCGGGGCAAGTGCAAAGCGCGTTAGCACTAGCGCTCCCCTATCTGACTAAAAACGCAATTGTTGCCAGCACGGCCAATGGAATGGGCTTCGAGAAAGCTGCGCAGAACAGTATTCCGAACCATACAATTCACCGCGCGATTAGCACTGCAGGGGCTTTCAGGGTTTCGGCAGACAGGGTGCGGGTTGTTTCAAACGGCACAACACGCATGGGCCTACCGGGGTCGAGCCTCCCATCGCCCCAATGGTTCAACGACAGCCTTCAACATCTTTCGGCGTGGCACTGGGAGTCAAACATCGAACAGGCAATCGCCGTAAAGTTTTCTATCAACTGCATCATTAATCCGCTCACCGCAGAACTTACTTGCCGCAACGGCGAACTCCTTGACCGTGGCGTGGCCAAACCTGAACTGAAAGCACTGTGCGAAGAAACGCAGCCCGCACTTATCGCCCTGGGTTTGTGGAGCGAGGAAGAGGATTTGCTCGCCACCGTGGTATCTGTCTGCCAGAGCACGGCGCAGAACAACTCCTCAATGTTGCAAGACAAGATGGCAGGTCGCCTGACCGAAGTAGAGTTTCTAAACGGTGAACTACTTCGACGAGCTGAATCTCTGGGTATAGACCTGCCCCTCAACCGCGCACTCCTGCACTCTCTTCGCTAGCCCCTCGCTAGCCCCGCAAAAAACCCATCTGCTCGCGAAGTAACTGAGAAATCGACTGCTTGAGCTGTAAAGCTGACGCCGTTTGAGAGACCGACAGCTGCCCTTCTTGAGACAAAGCTCCTTTTTCACTTCGCAGTTGGAGCAGGCAACGGCCGGCCTCGCAATCAACCCGCAGCGATAAGCTTTGCTGGGCTATGCAGCTGTTATGCAGCCCAGCCGGCGTTGCTGTGTAGTAGCTATCATCGGCAGGTCCAGCACCAAGAACCACGATATCTTCAGAGGCCTCTTTGACGAGAGTGCTGAGCAGGACACGCAAATCCTGCTCATTCATTGCTGTCATACGCGCATTGGCCCCAATATTAATCTGGGGCATGGGGAGGGCGAGACAAGGTCCCGGGGCTAACCAGGCAAGAGTGGCAAGCGCTATCGGCGCCAAACCTGCAGCAACAATAAGTCCGCGTGCTCCTAAACTACCCCGGGACCAATACGATAAAATCCAGGCCTGGCCTTGCTGCAGGATAGGAAGACGCACCAGTTTTCTGGGAAGCCGAACATTTACGACACCCATGACCGGCTCTTGTAACTTCGTTTGCTCCGCTATTTCTGCAAGGCTCGGCGCAGGTAGCCGACTCCTAACTTCACGCAACTGCTCTCGAAGATCAAACGTGCTTTGAGGACGAGCATCCAAGCGCGACGACAATAGAGACCGTAATAGTGTTTCAATTGACTGCATTGCCCGAGGCGACAGTCCCGTCAACACGGGAGCCGCCCCTAATCCCGCACGCATACGTCGTAAATCTAAAACTCCCCCATCATAAAACGGGTGCTCTCCGTAAAGCATGCGATACAGAAGTAATCCGAGGGCATAAAAATCGCTCAGCAAAACCGCCGGCTCGCCTCTAGACTGCTCCGGGGAAAGTGACTCGTGGCTATACGACGACCATTGCTCCCCCGCGAGGAGTGAGGAGCCTAAATCCGCCAGAACAGTTCGTCCCTGAGTATCAATGAGCACGTTTGCGGGCTTGATATCGCCGTGAACAAGGCCTGATCGACGCAAAGCGGCCAACGCAGCGGCAAGATCTGTGAGTACAACCATCGCATTTGCCGGGCTAAGGCGTCCCTCTGACGCCAACAGCCTTTCTAAAGTACATCCGGGAACGTACTGAAAGACGAGGGCGAGGCGGTCTCCCGCGCTGACGACATCATAAATGGTGACAGTTTGAGGGCTCTCTACGAGCATCAAATGTCTGGCTTCAAGAACCGCTCGGCGGCGGGCGGCTATAGACCCTGACAGGTGATAAAGCTTGATACAGACACGGCGCTTGAGTCGGGTATCCAGAGCCAAAAAGACCTCACCCTGCCCACCATGGCCTAAGCGTCCCAGTACGCGATACTGCGATAGGCCTCGGATCACCGATCAGCCCCTATCCGAACCCTCAAAAACACCTGATAGGTTCGCGGCAGCTACTCCGCTTGCGCGCAGACGGGTTTGTAGACCTCGTCGTGACACAGCCAGGCGCTCAGCGGTTGAGCTGAGATCCCCACGACAGGCATCCAGAGCTGAGAGCAATTCACCCAGAGGCACATCAGCAGCCAGACGACATTCGCGCAAGCTCTTGAGGCGCCGATAAACCGCGGGCCGGGAAACACCCAAGTATTTCGCGACAGCCGCGACTTCATATTTAGCGCCGCGCCAAGCCTCCATAAACTCCTCATCCGACACCTCGTCCAAGCGACGGGCGACTGACTCTCTTATCTGGGTCGGCTCGGGCTCGGAAAGATCGACTTGAGCTGCGGGTTTAGGTGCGGGTTTAGGTGCAGATAGCTGACTTAGGGGGCGACCCAAGCGCTCGCGAATAGTGCTGGGAACCCGCAGCTCACCCCTCGATACACTACTAATCTGAGCGACTGCATGTTGCAGCTCGCGGATATTCCCGGGCCAGCTGTAAAGTAAAAACTGTTCGAACAAGCGGGCCCAGGCCGTAACACCGGCGACACTACTTTGAACATCCCAGCTAAGTCCTGCTTCGCCCGCTTGATCATTAAAAAAATCTGCAGCCAGCAATGCAACATCCTCAGATCGCTCTTTAAGACAAGGCAGATGCACTTCATAGGCACCGAGCCGATAGCGAAGCGCTGGGCGAAAAGTTTCGCGTAGCTGGTCAGGATCTTGCTCCATCGCTGCAATCACACGCAGCGCAACGCTCTCACTCTTACCGCCCACCACCTGAATCTCTCGCTCCTGAAGTGCTCTTAGTAACATTGGCTGCAATACCGGAGGCGTATCTCCTACCTCATCAAGGAACAAAGTGCCGCCGTTGGCCTGCTGAAAGAAGCCTTGGCGGTTCGCATCAGCCCCCGTGTAAGCGCCTTTTGCCGCCCCAAAAAGATTGGCACTGGCCAAATCCACGGGCATAGCCGCCATATTTACAGCCACCCAGGGCTGCCCTGATCGACGACTCAATGTATGGATTGCGCCAGCGATGCGCTCTTTACCGGTACCCGTAGGACCAATGAGCAACACATCGCCATTACTTTTCGCTGCAGCTTCGGTGCTTTCACGCAATTGTTGCATCGCTGGACTTACGCCACGCAGCGCGGCGAGCTCAGGGATGGTACTGGCGCTAGCCTTGGAGCTTCGATGCCTTAAATGAAGGACGATCCGCTCGGCGACAGTCAGAACCACACCACCCTGAAGCTGCTCAGCTGTGAGAGCCGCGACGTTCCGAAGCTCGCAACCATCAATACGCAAACGGGAGCTGCCTGCTCTACGAACTATTTGCCAGTGCGAACCTTGGTACCTGAGGCTAAAGGCGTCGCGACTCACAAAATCATCGTCGCAGCCTCGAGCCGAAGAGCCTTCGAGATGAGCAAACTGGGGCAGATGACGACCAAAAACTATGGGGTCGTCGGTATACCCCAAGGAACATACTTCTCCGATACGTGACGTATCCGGGTGGAAGGCGAGAACGACACACAACTGCTGTTTGTCAGCATCGATTGCCGAAGAATCCCAGAGAGCGTCATCACTGACACTCAGCGTTCGAGTGATATCCAAATCTTTCGGGTCATTCAATGGAGCCTCCTGGAGGCCGGATCCGTCTAGCTTAGCCTTCCTGGGTAGTCGTTATTCTTTGTTATCAATATGAGCATAGCAGTTTGGCCGCGACAGCCAAGGTGAGAAAATTAGCCGAGGATAAGAACCGCAGACAGCGCCACCAACCAAAGGCCCGCACTGCGATAGAGAATATCGCCGAGGACGCGGGCTCCTCCGACACTGTTGCAAGCGACCCCTGCAAGCTCCAGGAGGAGCTGTGGAGCCTTAGTCATGTCAGTAAGGTGCGCTAAGGGAGCTCGCTTGCTCACGGCCAAGAAATCACCGCTCAGTGCAAAGGTGAGACCAAGGACTCGCGCAGGCATCCAATCAGCCCAACGTAGCACTCTTAAATACACGGGAGACCCCTCACTGGCAGATAGCAACGATAAGCCCCGATACAAGACGGCTAAGGGTGCGCCCCCCACAACAAAATAAAAGAGCGGCGCAAACCAGCGCGCATAGCCACTGTAGATCAAGCGCTGCAACGCGACCGTTTCCGCGCTGCTGTCCGACTCAAGAGAAAGGGGAGCCCAGATATTGCCCAGAGCATCGCAGGCTCCTTGCGAGTCGACCGCAACGCGGGCTTCATAACGCTCCAGGGCCGTATGGAAGTCATCTCGACCCAGACTCCATACAAACAATCCTGCCGTCGCCAGTAATTCTGCGAGTCCGAACAACCAATCATCAATGACAGACAAAGCCCAGATGATCACCAAAACCACCACACCAAGTGTGATCAAGGTACGGGCAGCCTCGTTAGAGATCCGCGCAGCAACGGCCTTATCCCATTGAAAGAGCCAGACATCACGCTGCAAAAAGCTTCCTGGTTGAATAACCTGGTGCAAAGACAATGCAATGATCATTGCAAGAAACGTCATCGCCCTATATTACCCTCTGTTTGTGAACGTCGGAGCCCGCAGCGTGCGCAAGCAAGTTTCTCAACCGCGCCCAGTCAAACGCCTCACCCGGATCGGTTTTCCTGCCGCTGGCAATATCGCTATGTCCGACTATTGGTCCTCGCGCCAAAGACGGCAGGTACTCGCGCAGCTCAACAATCAGTTGCGCTAAGGCCTCATATTGCACCGACTCGTAGGCACGGCTATCTGTGCCCTCGAGCTCAATACCAATACTAAAGTCATTGCAGTTCGTCCTGCACCCCCAGGAGGAGACCCCAGCATGCCAAGCGCGGTCAAGGCAGGACACAAATTGCGTTAACGCACCATCACGGTGGATCAGAAAATGTGACGAGACCTCGAGCCCCTTGAGCTCTTCAAGAGATGGGTCCCGAGAACAGTCAAGTGTGTTGCAAAACAACGACTCTATATCGCCCGTACCAAAGCAACCTGGTGGCAGCGAGATATTATGCACCACCAGCATATCCAGTGCGCTGACATCTGGCCTGGAGTTAAAGTTAGGGGACGGACAGTGGCGAGCGCTGTTCAGCCAGCCGTTCCATGCATTTTGTGAAGACATAACACCATTGTGTGCATCAAGCACCTCAACGGCAAGCATGGCGATGGTTTTGGTCGGGAACAGGCGCTGCTACTATGCGCCCGACAAACACTCTCAATACCCAAGCCGGAAATTTGTATGCCACTCAACCTCAGTCGAGTCCCGGACGCCATCGTTGATAGCAACGTAGACAGCGCTCTTGCAGAAGACATTGGCAGTGGAGATATCACCGCCAATTTGTTGCCGGCCGACAATCTGGCCGAAGCGACCATCATCACCCGCGACGCAGGAATTCTCTGCGGTCAGCAATGGGTGTCCAGAGTCTTCGAACGTGTTGACGAACGCATCAGCGTTCACTGGTCTGTGGCTGATGGCGACGCTTTGACTGCAGGCGAAACACTTCTGACGCTTCAAGGTCCTGCTCGTGGACTGCTGACAGCTGAGCGCACTGCCCTGAACTTTCTACAGACGCTGTCGGGCACGGCAACGCGCTGTCGCGAATACGCAAACAAGGTGGAGGGCACGGGCGTTCGACTATTGGATACCCGCAAAACTCTGCCAGGGCTACGAGCCGCTCAAAAATACGCGGTACGTTGCGGCGGATGCTACAACCACCGAATCGGCCTCTATGACGCGTTCTTGATTAAGGAAAACCACATCCTCGCCTGCGGTGGAATACCCGCCGCCGTGCTGCGGGCCAGAGAGAGTGCTCCAGGAAAGCCTGTGGAAGTTGAGGTGGAAAGCATGGACGAGTTAGCACAGGCAATAGAGGCGGAGTGCGAACGCGTGATGCTCGATAACTTTGATCTCGATGCCATGCGAGAAGCAGTAAAACTCAATGATGGCCGAGCAGAACTCGAGGCCTCGGGAAACGTGACCTTGGAAACGTTGTCAGCTATAGCCCAGACCGGGGTCGATTTCATCTCTATTGGGGCACTGACCAAAGGCTGTGACCCTCTAGACCTGTCTATGCGTCTCGCATAAGCCTGGAGTGTTCACAGGCTCCGTTAGTGAGCCTGCCGGGGGCTCTGGACGTTAACTCTAGCCGGTAGTTCATGCCGGTAGTTCATGCCGGTAGCTCATGTCGAGAACTCCTGCCAAGAACTACAGGGGCAGCAGCGCCTCGGAACTGACAAGTACACCGTTTCGGTCGGCATAGATGTAGTCACCACTCCTGACCGTCGTACCCCCGATTTCGATAGGGATATCTCGCTGCCCCTCTCCTCGCTTATCAGTTTTCTGCGGGCAGGCGCCAAGGGCTTTGATACCAAGCTGAAGAGTCTCGAGAATTTCGACGTCGCGTACGGCTCCTGCAATCACAAGGCCGGACCAGCCATTCTCGACGGCCTTTGCAGCCAATTGATCACCCAACAGTGCACGCCGCAAAGAACAGCCGCCATCTACAACAAGGATCCTGCCAGCTCCCTGCTGTTGCACGAGCTCTTTTACAAGCGAGTTGTCTTCAAAACACTTCACTGTAAGCGCAACACCGCTATAGCAAAGCACCGCGCCAAAGTCCTGCCAAGAGTGAAGCAGGGCTCGAGCCTCGGGAGCGCCATCGGCAAGGTCCGGTGTACTGAAGACGGGGTTCACTAGAGCCACCCTACCGGGTAATCCTGCAGAGCTCCCGCAGCATTAGCCACAGCGCCCGCGAAACCCTCGCATCGCGGCAGAATGCTTTGGGCATAAAACGCTGCTGTGGCGATCTTTTTGGCATAAAACTGGTTGTCACTTCCGTCCTGTATCGCAAGCCGCGCCACGTTCGCGCCGCGGGCCAGTTGCCATGCCCCGAACAAGTAGCCCGTCTGCATCATGTAATCGAACGCTGCGGCGCGGGACGCCTCGGGGTTACTGGCGAGCATCTGGATAACGGTCTCCGTCGACACTGCCTGCAAGGCAACGGCATCTCCAAGCGCATTGCCCACAGTCGCAAGTTCGCCACCTGCTTCTACATACGCCTTTGCGTCGTCGCGAATCATGTCCAGCACAGCGCCCATGGTTGATCCACCATCTCGGCCAAGCTTGCGACCAACGAGATCTGCTGCCTGAATACCATTAGTGCCTTCATAAATTGGTGTGATGCGCACATCGCGAAGGTACTGGGCAGCGCCCGTCTCCTCGACGTAGCCCATACCGCCATGCACCTGAACTCCCAGCGACGTCAATTCCACGCCTACCTCGGTCATCCAGCCCTTAATCACGGGAATCATCAGGTCAATGCGGGCCTGTGACGCGGCTTGATCCGCCTCGGGACCGTAATGGGCCAGATCCATTGTCACGGCTTCACTGTATGCCAGAGCACGCATTGCCTCGTTTAGAGCCTTCATCGTGAGCAGCATGCGCTTCACATCCGGGTGTTGAATAATGGGTACACCGCCTTGCACTCGTTCTTTGGCATAGGCGAGCGCCTGCTGATAGGCGCCCTCAGAGGCGCCCAGACCCTGAAGCCCCACTTTCAAGCGCGCCTCGTTCATCATGGTAAACATACAGGTTAGGCCGCGATTTTCTTCACCGACTAGATACCCAATGGCACCCCCGTTATCACCAAACGCCATTACGCAGGTGGGGCTACCGTGAATACCCAGCTTGTGTTCCGTCGAGACCGGGTAGACGTCATTGCGCTCTCCGAGACTGCCATCCGCATTCACAAGAAACTTTGGCACTAGAAAAAGCGAAATGCCGCTGGAACCTTCGGGCGCGTCAGGTAGCTTGGCAAGGACGAGGTGAACGATATTGTCGACTGCGTCGTGATCACCCCAAGTGATGTAGATCTTCTGGCCGGTAATCAAATAATGATCGTCTTTGGGTATCGCTCGGGTCTTCATGACGCCGAGATCCGATCCCGCTCCGGATTCGGTAAGGTTCATGGTTCCAGTCCATTCACCGGTGTGCAGTTTCTCCAGGTAAGTAGCCTTGAGAGCATCGTTCCCATGGGAAGATATTGCCAGAGCCGCGCCGCTGCTTAAGAATGGCGCCAGCGCGAAGGCCATGTCGGCGCCATTCCACATTTCTGACGCTGCCGTACCATAAAGCTCCGGTAAGCCCTGCCCCCCAAAGTCAGCGTCAGCTGAGATGCCAAACCATCCTCCTTGAGCGAGTTGCTGTATCGCTTCGCCATAGCCTGGCGAGATAATGACCTTTTGCTCTTCACAACGCGCGGGATGAAGGTCTCCAACTCGACGTAAGGGCCCGATTACCTCCCCTGCCAACTTACCCCCCTCATCAAGGAGTGCAGCGGTCAGATCTTCTCCCACACCCAGTTCCTCGAAGCGAGGCAAGCCGCCGAGGGTATCGCCCACGCGGAGTACTTCATCGATCAAAAAACGCATATCTTCTAACGGCGCACGATACATAATAGGAAACCCTTAGCTTTACTCGTCAATATCCGGGACGCGGATGATAATCCGCGGCGAGCAAGTATAAAGGCTTGGCAGGATGGCGGCATCATCGCGATACTGTACTGCTTAAACCGCAAACGATTGGTCTCATGAATCTACACCGCATCGATCTCAACCTTCTGGTTTATCTCGACGCCCTTTTACGTGAAAGAAACGTAACGCAGGCGGCGCAGACCCTAAATTTGTCACAACCCGCAATGAGTAACGGTTTGCGGCGGTTGCGCACGCTATTCGATGATCCTTTACTAGTGCGAACTTCAGAGGGTATGACGCCGACAGAGCGTGCCCTGGAGCTTGAGCCACTGGTACGGGATGCGCTGTCGCGCATTGATCAGGCCGTCCAACCGCGCTCGGCCTTTTTGCCGGCCGAGGCACAGGGTGTGTTTCGCATCATGGCCAGTGACTACGCCGAGTCAACGCTCTTCCCCAAAGTACTCGGTGAACTGCGAAATCAGGCTCCGGGGATCACACTGGATATCATGACGCCGTCCGATGTGAGCTTTCTTGACGTAGAGCGCGGCAAAATTGATATGGTCATCAACCGCTTCGACTCCATGCCTCAATCGTTCCATCAGATTCCGCTTTGGGACGACAGTTTTTCCTGCCTCCTCAGCCCTAACCACCCCATCCTGAATGACTTTACCCTCGAGAAGTATCTTGAGTCGGACCATGTCTGGGTAAGTAAAACAGGCATGGGCGTAGGGGTCGGCGTCAATCCCGACGATGTACAGCGGCTGGGGTGGGTCGACGCAGCACTGAACCGCCTGGGTAAGAAACGCCAGATTCGCGTATTTACGCGCCACTATCAGGCCGCAATGACGCTCGCTGAACACAACGATCTAATTGTCACACTGCCCACCCGGGCCGCACTCCTGAAACGGGACAACCCGCGTCTTGTGCGACGTGATCCTCCCATGGAAATACCCCCGTTGGAGCTCAAAATGGCCTGGAGTCCACTTTTACAGCACAACCCGGGTAACCGCTGGCTACGCAAACTAATAGTCGACATTGCTCGCCAGATTGTGGAAGCCGACAAGTATTCACGAAAAGAATGACGGCGATCATTTCTATATCCTTTGGAAATCATCCTCCAAGGATTAAAATGCTCCGTCGCTTACGTTCGTTGCGTCAATTGAAGGAGTCTCAATCATGACAAACCGGGTTTCTCGCGCGGGCTTACAAGTCTCGCCCGTCATCGCATCGCTATTGGAAGAGCAGATCTGCCCAGGCATCGACGTCGACGCCGCCAATTTCTGGAGCTCTCTTGCGAGCATTCTTGAAGACCTGGGCCCGCGGAACAAAGAACTCCTCGCCATTCGGGAAGATTTTCAGCGCCAGATAGATGCTTGGCATCAGCAGCACCCCGGCGCCGACTACGATCGGGCCGCCTACAAAGCGTTTCTTATGGACATTGGGTACCTGCTACCCCAACCGGCACCCTTCTCCATCAGCACAGAGAATGTAGACCCTGAAGTTGCTACGATCGCTGGGCCGCAGTTAGTGGTGCCCGTCATGAATGCGCGCTACGCCCTCAACGCTGCAAATGCACGCTGGGGCAGCCTCTACGATGCGCTGTATGGAACAGACGTGATCTCCGAAGACAACGGTGCGGAGCGCGCTGGCGGCTACAATCCGGTGCGCGGGGCGCGCGTGATTGACTGGGCGCGGAACTTCCTCGACAAACATTTTGCTCTTGAGAACGGCAGCCATCATGACGCGACGGCGTACCTCGTTAGCGATGGTGCGTTGACGGTAAGACTTGCCGACAAGAATGAAACTGCCGGGCTTGCAAACCCCGATCAGCTGAGGGGCTACCGCGGCGATCAGGAAGCGCCAACGGCGGTCCTTCTAAAGCACAACGGCTTGCACGTTGAGATTCAAATCGATGCAAATAGTCCCATAGGCTCCGAGGACAAAGCCGGAGTAAAAGACCTGTTCCTGGAGTCAGCGATCAGCACCATTCAGGATTGCGAGGACTCGGTGGCAGCGGTAGATGCAGACGATAAAGCCGTCGTCTACGGCAACTGGCTCGGGTTAATGCGTGGCGACTTGAACGAGCAGTTTAGCAAGGGCGGTCAGAGCCAAACCCGTACACTCAATCCAGACCGAAGCTACACAGCGCTTGATGGTAGCGAATTGGTTTTACCCGGTCGTAGTCTCATGTTTGTGCGCAATGTCGGTCATCTTATGACCAACGATGCGATCCTGGACAGTAAGGGCAATGAGATTCCCGAAGGCATCATGGACGCGATGTTCACCGCCGTCATTGCAATGCACGACATCAAAGGGGATAGCGGACTTAAGAACTCACGTTGCGGCAGCGTCTACATCGTTAAGCCCAAAATGCACGGTCCAGACGAAGTCAGCTTCACCGTGGAGCTTTTTTCGCGCGTCGAGGACGCTCTGGGATTACCCAGAAATACGCTAAAGCTAGGCATCATGGATGAAGAGCGACGCACCACGATTAACCTTCGGGAATGTATCTACCGGGCAAGAGAGCGAGTCGTGTTTATCAATACTGGCTTCCTCGATCGCACGGGCGACGAAATTCACACCAGCATGGCCGCCGCTGCAATGACGCCCAAAGGGGATATGAAATCCGAGCCATGGATCAGCGCCTATGAAGACCACAACGTCGATGCTGGGCTCTCCTGCGGCTTATTGGGACGCGCCCAGATAGGGAAAGGCATGTGGGCGATGCCCGACCTCATGGCTGCCATGCTCGAAGCTAAAATTGGTCACCCCAAGGCCGGAGCAAGCACTGCCTGGGTCCCCTCGCCCACCGCCGCTACGCTGCATGTAACGCACTATCACGACGTTAACGTCGCCGATGTGCAAGCGCACTTAAAAGATCGTCAACCCGCCTCCGTAGACGACATCCTCGCGATACCCCTTCGTGGTGCAGCGGATATGAGCGCCGATGATATTCAGCGGGAACTGGACAACAATGCTCAGGGAATTTTGGGTTACGTAGTGCGCTGGGTTGATCAGGGCGTGGGCTGCTCCAAGGTTCCAGACATCAACAACGTGGGTCTCATGGAGGATCGAGCGACGCTGCGGATCTCCTCCCAGCACATTGCAAACTGGTTGGTGCATGGCGTGTGTAGCGAAGCTCAGGTTCGAGAAACCTTAGAACGAATGGCGTCGGTCGTGGACCA
>NZ_JBGCFU010000010.1:0-36020 GCF_045107095.1 Congregibacter sp.
CCCGAAGCGCGAGTAATATGCGGGATCACCATAGGTGAACACGACGTCTACCCCCTCTTCGGACAACTCCTGAAGACCATGCCCAATGAGTTGTTGCCCCACCCCCGTTGACTGCCTGTCGGTCCGGACTGCCACGGGCGACAAAAGCGAACCTTGTGTTCCATCGGGCAATATCAACTCGCTGAAGATAATAGCGCCTATAAAGCTGCCCTCCTCCACTGCAGCGAAGGCCTCGGCGCGCTCTTCATCAAAATGCTTAAGCAAGTCTTCAACGAGACTTGCGATTTCCGCGCCTGATGCCTCCCCCTCTGAATCAGCAAACGACTCGGCACAAACGCGAATCAGCTCTTCCGATTGAGTCACCTCCACTCGTGCGAAGTCCATCTCCACCTCTCCCATGGCTATTAGGCCAGTCTATCTGTAAAGCCTGCACGGGATCTTCCTTTTTGCACTAGTTACTCGGCCAGCGATAACTAACGCGTATATGCAAGTTCTTGCATCTATAAAGATGCCGGGCAGATACTCTGACAATGACCACACTTCAAGCTACAGCAAGCTTCAGGAGTTTTCGCACCGACGACCTCCAGTCATGCCTGGCGCTTTTTGACGCTAACTGTCCGGAATTCTTTGCTCCCAACGAGCGCGCCGATTACGAAGGGTTTCTGAGTAAAAACCCGGCTACGTACATTGTGGCGACGCGAAACGAGAAGCTCGTCGCTGCTTATGGCGTGTCGAGTAACGGTCAGCGTAGCTCACTAAACTGGATACTGCTGGCCAGGGAGTGTCAGGGCCTGGGCCTTGGATCGACAATAATGAAGCGCGTAGTTGCTCAGGCAATAGAGCTCAAAACCCCAGTACTGTGTATTGCAGCGAGCCACATATCAGCCCCTTTTTTTGCAAGGTTCTCTGCAGTGGCGGGCAAAACGACCTGGGATGGCTGGGGTCCGGGTATGCATCGCGTCGATATGGAGCTACCTCTCAAGCTCAAAGAGGACGACAACTAATCCTTGAACAGGCATTAATACGACACAGATCAATTTTCTTTGCGCAAAACTGCGCTATACTTTAGTTATATGCTTATAAATATTAATTATATAGTGGCACTTAACAGGAGCGCAGAACATGACAGCTACAGCCGACGTCACGCACTTTTTCGATGCACCCACCAATACGCTTACCTATGTAGTCAAAGACCCCGATAGTAATGCATGCGCTATCGTCGACAGCGTACTGAATCTCGATTATCCATCCGGCACTGTTAGCTACGAGGGCGCAGATACCGTCATCGACCACATACAAACGCAGGGCTTATCTCTGGAGTGGATTCTAGAAACGCATGTGCATGCCGACCACTTGTCTGCAGCCCCTTACCTGCAACAAAAACTTGGCGGGAAAATCGCTATTGGATCAGAGATAACGACGGTTCAAACGGTCTTTGGTGCCGTATTTAACTCTGAAGAGGGATTCCTGAGAGACGGTTCGCAATTTGACGTGCTTCTTTCTGAAGGAGACAGCATCAATATTGGCTCCCTTGAGGGTTACGCCATGCACACTCCGGGGCACACCCCAGCCTGCATGGCTTACGTACTTGGCGACGCGGCCTTCGTAGGCGACACATTGTTCATGCCAGACTTCGGAACAGCGCGTTGTGATTTTCCCGGGGGCGACGCCGCCACGCTCTTTCGTTCTATCAAGAGAATTCTTGCCTTACCCGAAGCTACTCGTATCTTTGTTTGCCATGACTATATGCCAAACGATCGCGAACTCCAGTTTGAGACTTCGGTATCAGCAGAGCTCGAAGCTAATATTCACGTCAAGGCAGGGATTAGCGAAGAAGAGTTTGTGGCGATGCGTGAGAAGCGAGACAAAACCCTGGGCATGCCGAATCTGATTTTGCCGTCACTACAGATAAACATGCGTGCCGGTCATGTCCCTCCCCCTGAAAGCGGAGATCGTTTCTTCCTAAAACTGCCGCTCAATGCATTTGGCGGCCCAGACCTTTCCAACCTCGCAGCAAAGGAATAAAAAAATGAGCCTAACGCTGATACCAGTTAACGAGTCGTTTTCGGTCTCGACACAAATCACCGCGAGCGACATTCCGGCACTTGTCGAGGCAGGTGTGAAATCACTGATCTGCAATCGCCCCGACGGTGAGGCAAACGATCAACCAACGATTACCGAAATCAGAGGTGCTGCCGAAGCGGCGGGTATAGCCCTTGCCTACGTGCCCATCGTATCGGGAAAGTTTTCTGCGACGGATGTTGAGGACTTTTCCAGTGCCATTTCGCAAATGGAGGCCCCTGTCCATGCGTTTTGCCGGACAGGCACGCGATCTATCACGCTATGGAGCCTGCATCAGCGTAACCAGGGCGTAAATGATGCCGAACTGCTTCGCATCGCCAAAGACTGCGGCTATGACCTTAGCGATGCTCTAGGAAGCGTCCCCGCCAGCGAGCCAAAATTGGCAGGCGGAGATGCAGCAAAGAAAGATCATTACGACATCGTTATTGTTGGAGCTGGCGCAGCAGGCATCTCTGTAGCTTCCAGCCTCATGGCGCGCACACAGGCGCTATCTATCGCAATCATTGATCCCGCCGAGGTTCACTACTACCAGCCAGGCTGGACAATGGTAGGCGGAGGGATTTTCCGTCAGGAAGATACCGTAAAGACTATGGCATCTCTTATTCCCGAGGGTGTACGGTGGATTAAATCAGCAGTCGGCAATTTTGAACCGGAGAATAACCGAGTGCTGCTGGAAGATAGTCACCCTGTACATTACGACCGACTTATCGTCGCACCGGGCATAAAACTGGACTGGCACGGGATCGAAGGTCTGGTTGAAACTCTTGGGCGCAATGGTGTCACCTCGAACTACCGCTACGACTTAGCACCTTACACCTGGGAACTGGTCAGCGGTCTCCAAAAAGGTAAGGCGCTGTTTACTCAGCCGCCTATGCCAATCAAGTGCGCTGGCGCCCCGCAAAAAGCTTTGTATCTGTCGGGTGATCATTGGCGTCGTGCTGGTGTACTGAACAACATTGATATCAGCTTTTTTAATGCGGGCCCGGTGCTCTTCGGAGTCAAGGAATACGTTCCCGCCCTCATGGAATACATCGAGCGATACAAGGCCACACTGAATTTTGGCCATCGATTGACCCGCATAGACGGCGACTCCAAAACAGCATGGTTTGAAACCCAGGACGAGAACGGCGCGTCGGTGGAAGTAAGCTCAGACTTTGACATGATTCATGTCTGCCCTCCCCAGACCGCGCCTGACTTTGTCCGTCAAAGCCCGCTAGCTGACGACGCCGGCTGGATTGATGTTGATCAAAACACGCTTCAACACAAACGCTACGCAAACGTGTGGAGCCTGGGTGATGCGATGAACGCACCAAATGCAAAAACCGCGGCGGCAGCACGCATGCAAGCGCCCATCGTTGCAAACAATCTCCTGCACGATATGAATCGCGTATCGGGCGTTGCGCATTACAACGGCTATGGTTCCTGCCCCCTCACCGTCGAAAAGGGCAAGATCGTTCTTGCTGAGTTCGGGTATGGCGGAAAATTACTCCCCAGCTTCCCCAAGTGGCTGCTCAATGGACAGCGTCCCACACGACTCGCGTGGATACTAAAAGAGCAAATTCTTCCGCCAATCTATTGGAAGGGAATGCTGAAAGGCAAAGAGTGGATGGTTAATCCGGAGCGTAGTAAGGCCGACGCATGACGCAGTGGCTACGAGGCTTACTACCACCACTGGATTGGCTGAGTAACTACAACCGAGATGCCCTAGCGAGCGACAGCCTCGCGGCGGTGATCGTTACGATCATGCTGATTCCCCAGTCGCTCGCCTACGCATTACTGGCTGGCCTACCCGCAGAGATGGGCCTTTATGCGAGCATTCTGCCCTTGCTTGCCTACGCGATCTTCGGCAGCAGCAGGACATTGTCCGTTGGCCCTGTCGCCGTTGTGTCTTTAATGACTGCCACCTCAGTAGGAAAAGTCGCTGCCACGGGAAGCCTGGGTTATGCCTCAGCTGCAATTGCGATGGCACTACTATCGGGCGCGATGCTTATCGGCATGGGCTTGATGCGCTTTGGCTACCTTGCCAATTTGCTATCTCATCCTGTGGTTTCCGGATTCATTACGGCCTCCGGCATCATTATCGCCTTATCGCAATTACGGCACATATTCGGAATTGATGCTCATGGGGAGACCCTCCCAACACTCCTGGAAACCTTGCTAAGCAATCTACCCCAGGTCAATACGGTGACAGCAATAACAGGCTTTGCGGCTCTGGCTTTCCTGTTTTGGGTTCGATCAGGCTTTGCGCCACTGCTAAGAGGCATTGGAATGAGCCCTAAAGCCGCGTCGATGCTCGCAAAGGCCGGGCCCGTGTTGGTGATTATTGCAACGACGGTGGCAAGCGTTTTCTATGACTTTGAAAACCTCGGGGTAGCGCTGGTCGGTAAAGTACCCCAGGGACTCCCCGCTTTCGCCATTCCTCAGATTGACTTTGAGCTTTGGTCAGAATTGGCGGTGTCGGCACTTCTCATCAGCGTGATTGGTTTCGTGGAGTCGGTATCCGTAGGAAAAACCCTCGCCGCTAAAAGACGACAACGAATAGATGCTAATCAGGAGCTCGTCGCCTTGGGCACAGCGAACGTTGCGTCTGCGGTTTCTGGCGGATTCCCGGTCACCGGCGGTTTCTCCCGATCGGTGGTCAACTTTGATGCGGGAGCACAAACGCAGCTGGCTAGCGTGCTTACGGCATTTGGCATCGCCGCGGCCGCGCTTTTTCTAACGCCAATTCTGTATTTCTTACCCAAGGCGACATTGGCCGCCACGATCATCGTGGCCGTTACTTCTTTGATTGACTTCGGACTTATAAAACTTGCCTGGCGCTATTCACGAAGCGACTTTACGGCAGTGGCGGTCACCATACTCAGTACGCTGTTCTTTGGTGTGGAGCTCGGTGTGCTTGCGGGTATTGTCGCGTCGATCAGTTTGCACTTACACAAAACTTCACAGCCACACATCGCCATCGTAGGCGAAGTACCCGGTACCGAACACTTTCGCAACGTTAACCGGCACGATGTAATCACCCACGCCAGCATAGTGTCCCTGCGCATTGATGAGAGCCTTTACTTTGCGAACGCCGGGTATATGGAAAGCGCCATCTACGCGGTAATCGCTGAGCATGACGCCGAGCTAAAGCACATCATTTTGCAGTGCACCGCTGTTAACGCCATCGACCTCAGCGCGCTCGAGGCATTGGAGGCAGTTACCCTACGACTCAAGGAACAAGGGATAATGCTTCATCTGAGTGAAGTTAAGGGGCCGGTGATGGACGCCTTGGAACGTACCGATTTTCTTGAGCACTTGTCTGGACAAGTGTTTCTTACGCAACATCAGGCATGTGAGGCGCTGAAACCGGCTACTGAATCATGAGCCGTGCTCTACAGTTGCTGTCCGTATTCGTGGTTATTGGTATCGCCGTTTTAGCGTACTTCCTTACCCTAGACGCCTCACAAGCTGATCCCTGCCTCAACCCACAAAATGACGTGAGCGCAGCAATATTGGGTGAAGATTCAGATCAGGATGCTCTCGCCAACCGCGCGATGTTGCAAAGAAAGCTCTGCGAGGAACGCTAAGTCCGCTCATCTAGCCCGTAGGCAAAGCAATCCCCAGGTCTGACAGTAAATGGTAGTAAGCAAGGATCGTCAGTGCTCCAAAGCCAGCAATGATCACAAACTTGTGCTTGAAGCCGTGTTGATGATGCTTCGCGCGATCAGCGTGAGAGGTGACGTCCATCATTTCGTCGCCAAACCAGATCGACATACCCGTGCCTGCCGCTGAAATAGCGAGGATGCTCCAGTAAGGCCAGGGCGTGGTGAGTATTTTTAACAGCAGATTAGTGAGTTCCGTGTCAGCATAGTTTGAGGGCGCGTATTGCATTGCTGCGACGTTAATCGCTATCGCTACTATCCAAACAACCAATTGCGTTAACAGCATCCGGGTACCGAACAAAAGCCGTACGGGGAATGCCACAATAAAGCCCCCATCAGCGACGGGGGTGCACAAAACAAAAAAGCTCCAGCTGAGCAGTGCAAGCCAGGCGCCTGTTGCGGCGTCAAACTTCCAGCTCATGTAAGCGAAGTAGCCCACGAGAACGGCGACTAGCGCCAGAAACCGCCAAAGACTCTCGATGTGCGTGCGATGTTGTCCCGGGGAGAAGTTACTCAAAGCGATTTACCCTACCCGGCTAATTGCGCACCTGGCGAAAACAGATTTTTGGAGTAGCCGAAGCTTCGCTGGAACTCTCTAACTGAGATCCAGAGCGTAGCCTCGAAGTATCTCCATGGGAACAGTCTCCAGTGCGCGAGAATGGGTTCTTCGCAGAAAGACTCGTGGAGCCTTGCCCTCCTCATGGGCTTCGAGCCATCTCGTCGCGCAAAGGCACCAGCGTTGACCGGGCAACAAACCGGGGAAGTCGAACTGTGGCACGGGAGTCATGAGATCGTTACCCCGACTGCGAGAAAACTCCAGAAACTCCTGACTGAGCTCCACGCAGACAGTATGCGAACCTAGGTCTTGTTTGCTGGTATTGCAGCAGCCGTCGCGAAAGAAACCCGTCACCGGGTCAGTACCGCAGGTTTCCAGCGGTTCAGCAAAAACATTCAGCGATTTCGCTTGTTCCATTTTATGCTCCTGGGCTACGGATTACAGATAAAGGCTGCGCACGCACGAAGATCAAAGAGCCTTCCCCGGGATTACTCCATCGCTACTGCTTTGGCCGGGTAAGGGCTGCCTGCCAGAGCTTGAGAAAACTTCTTTCCAAGGCATTTTCCGCGGCAATACCGAGCTTTTGCTGCCAGTTTTTGCGGGGTACGTAGCTCAATTCATAGACACCATGGGTATCGAGCTTAGCCTGAATGTACTCATCAGAGGTCTGAAGTGAGTCCACAAGATTGACCTCGCGAGCACGCTGACCAAACCATGTCTCACCAGTAGCAACATTATCAATATCAATGACTTCGCGATTTTCTTTAACAAACTGCTTGAAGAGAACATGGGTGTCTTCAAGCTCTTCTTTGAACTTGTCTCGCCCCTTGTCAGTGTTCTCGCCGAACACCGTGAGTGTCCGCTTGTACTCACCGGCCGTTAGAACCTCAAAATCAATGTCGTTCTTCTTCAATACACGGTGGAAATTGGGCAGCTGCGCGATCACACCGATGGAGCCGATGATCGCAAAAGGCGCGGCGATAATCTGATTGGCTACACAGGCCATCATGTAGCCTCCACTCGCTGCCACCTTGTCGACTGCCACAGTGAGATTTATGCCCTTGTTTCGAATACGCTGCAGCTGGCTCGATGCCAAACCATAGCTATGAACCATGCCTCCGCCACTTTCGAGTCGAAGGAGCACCTCGTCGGATTCACGGAGCTCACCAAGCAAAGTTGAAATTTCTTCGCGGAGCTGCTCGACCGCCGACGCACGAATATCGCCGTCAAAATCCAGCACATAAAGCCGAGGCAGTTCCTCGGCCTCTTCGTCACCAGATTTCACCTGCTTTTTGGCCGCCTTCGCTTCTTCTTTTGCTTTTTTCTTCTCTGCCTTCTTTTCGGCCTTTTGTGACTCCTTGCGCAGAGCGGGGTCAAGGGTGGCATCCCGAAGCGTTTCTCGGAGTTCCTTGTAGCGGTCGTTGAGCTTGTGGACTTCGATATGACCATTGCTTTCACCGCGATGACGTTGCGACGCAGCTGCAATGAGCAAAACAATAAGTCCGACAGAGACGACTATCGTCATCGCCTGCGCCAGAAAGAGTCCATATTGAGAGAGAAATTCCATAAAGGTTCCTGAGAGTGGAGGGACTGCCGATTATCCTGCTTGTGTTCGTCGGCAGTGGTGCTGGATAAGCTGCCCGGCTATTGATGAGGGTGGTGGCACCGGCGGTAAGTCCTGAGGGTGATACCAGTTAGCTTCAGCAATTTCATCCATATCTGGAGTGATCTCGCCACTGGCGTATTCGGCAAAATAGCCAAGCATAAGTTGGTTCGGAAAGGGCCAGGATTGAGACCCAAAGTACTGAATCTTTCCGACTTCCACGCCGACCTCTTCACGCACTTCACGGCGTAAGGTATCTTCGGCACTCTCTCCGGCTTCAATAAACCCTGCCAACGAGCTATACATTGGCCTCGGGAACCGCGCGTTACGTGCCAGGAGCATTTCATCTCCCTTGGTAATCAACACGATGACACATGGCGAAATCCTGGGATAAAGCGTGGTCTTGCAAACGGCACAGCCCAAGGCACGCTCTCCGTCTGCAGTTGTCATAGGCTGTCCGCAGCGACCGCAAAATTGATGGTCGCGCTCCCAATCTAAAAGCTGAGCAGCGCGCCCCGCCAAGGCAAACACGCCATCATCCACACGCCCTAGAAGCTGATAAAGACTTCCCGCCTGATAACGCATGGCGTCGATGTCGGTACTCTCGGAAATTTCGATCGCGAAACATGCCTGCCCGGACCAATGTCCGATATAGCGTTCTCGAGCAACTGGCCATTGGTTCTGTGAGACATCAATCTCGGTGAGAATACATGGCTGTCGGGATCGCATATCCATGACCAGCTTTCCGCGCTGAAACACGATGTGTAGCGCGTCATTGCGGTGATCCGGTGCGGACTGGTCGAGATCCAACATGTATGTAGTAACTCCAGCTACGCCTGACGAAAAGCAGGTCTCATCAGCTTCAGTGAAAAGGGCCGCTATCCTATGCAGCGCTGAAGAAGGCCGCAAGGGGCAATACGCCCACTATCTGCCCCTGTTCCGATTAAAGATCTGCGCTAAGCGCCTTACTTGCTCTTGTTCAATACCGTACACTTAAGGTCAAATTTTTAGAGGAAGACCCATGAGCGAATCTGCAGCGCAGGCGTTTTGGCACAACTTTCTTGGGCCATCACCAGGCTGGTATAAAAAGGCAATCATCGGATTTCTGCTTATTAATCCGGTATTGCTCTATACCATCGGGCCCTTCGCAACTGGTTGGGTACTGATTGGCGAGTTCATATTTACCCTGGCACTGGCGCTGCGCTGCTATCCACTCCAGCCCGGGGGACTGCTCGCCATTGAGGCCGTAGTGCTGGGCATGACCAGTCCGTACTCGGTCTTCCACGAAACAGAAGCAAACTTCGAAGTCATATTGCTGTTGATGTTTATGGTCGCTGGCATTTACTTCATGAAAGACCTGCTGCTTTTCGTGTTTACCCGTATTCTTTTGAAAGTCCGTTCCAAGGTTGTTCTTTCTCTACTGTTTAGCCTGGTCGCGGCGTTTCTGTCGGCTTTCCTTGATGCCCTCACCGTAACCGCCGTTTTAATCAGCGTCGGCGTGGGCTTCTATTCCGTCTATCACAAGGTCGCATCAGGAAAAGGTTCGCACCATGACAGCCATGATCACGGCAATGACACGGACGTGCAGGCGAACCATAGGGAAGATCTGGAAAATTTCCGCTCGTTTCTCCGGTCGCTGCTCATGCATGGTGCCGTGGGTACTGCCCTTGGTGGAGTGTGCACCCTTGTCGGCGAACCTCAAAACTTGCTCATCGCCTCTGTTGCTGACTGGGATTTCATCAAATTTGTAACGGTTATGGCCCCGGTGACGATGCCGGTCTTAGCCTGTGGTCTTATGACCTGTGCCCTTTTGGAATGGTCGGGTAAGTTTGGTTACGGTGCCAAGTTGCCTGAATCCGTGCGCTTGGTGCTCAACGAGTTTCAGGACAAAGCGGACTCGGAGCGAAACACTCGCGACGTCGCACGGCTCGTCGTTCAAGCTTTGGTAGCCGTGATACTCGTAGTCGGCCTGGCAATGCACTGGGCGGCGGTGGGACTTATCGGTCTCATGGTCATTGTTCTGCTAACTGCCTTTAACGGCATCGTTGAAGAGCATCAGATTGGTCACGCTTTTGAAGAAGCCCTCCCCTTTACCGCGCTACTGGTTGTGTTCTTTGCCATCGTAGCGGTCATACACGATCAGCACTTGTTTACGCCAGTTATCGACGCTGTGCTGGCGATGGATTCGGATATCAGGCCGGGAATGTTCTTCATAGCCAATGGCGTGTTGTCGATGATTAGCGACAACGTGTTTGTTGCAACGGTATACATCAACGAAGTGAAAGCTGCGCTGGACGCTGGCACCATCAGTCGTATGGAGTTCGATCAGCTAGCGGTTGCAATCAATACCGGAACCAACTTGCCCAGCGTTGCGACGCCAAATGGTCAGGCCGCCTTCCTGTTTTTGCTAACCTCTGCTCTTGCACCGCTTATCCGCTTGTCCTACGGACGCATGGTGATCATGGCCCTGCCCTACACCATTGTTATGGGCGGCGTTGGTCTGGCCTGCGTAACGCTATTTATCTGAAACGGCTGAGTTATATCGAGCACTAGCCGCTAGTGGAGAGCTGTCTCCATAGCGGCTCAACTCCCGCTGAGGCAATGCTATCCAGTTGCGCCTCGTGCGCAGCAAGTTCTTCGTCTGATGGCTGTATGACCGGTAACCGAGCTCGATCAGCAGGAAGGCGGCGAAGGCCGCTGGATCGGGCCCTCCCCTGATTGTCATCATCAGTGCCCCCGAGAGCCAGCGCTGTTTGTCCGCCCGTCATCGTCAGATACACGTCCGCTAAAATTTCAGCGTCCAGAAGCGCGCCGTGAAGATCCCTGCTTGAGTTGTCCACGCCATAGCGTCCGCAGAGTGCGTCCAGGCTGTTTCTCTGCCCCGGGTGCCGGCTCCGGGCCATGATTAGTGTGTCAGTTACCTCACAGCGTTTCGCGAGAGGCAGCGCCTTGGCATCCAGACGGCTCAGTTCGCTGTCAAGAAATCCAATATCGAAGGGCGCGTTATGAATAATCAGCTCTGCGCCATCAACAAAGTCAACGAAGTCCTTTGCCACGGCCGCAAACACGGGCTTGTCAGCGAGAAACGTCGCCGTAATGCCATGGACTTCGATGGCGCCGGCGTCGATATCCCGTTCGGGGTTGATGTAACGATGAAAGTGCCGGCCCGTCAGCTGGCGGTTTTCCAACTCGACACAACCGATCTCAATGATTCTGTGGCCCTGACTAACTTCCAGACCCGTGGTCTCGGTATCCAAGACTATTTGTCGCATTTTGGTAATCCCTGCTATTCAGGTTAAGAAAGCATTTCGTCGATGGCTTTATTGGCGAGGGCATCTGCCCGTTCATTTCCAGGATGACCGCTATGTCCCTTTACCCATTCCCATTCAATAGTATGCCTCTGACACTCGGCTTCAAGACGCTGCCAAAGATCGGCATTAGCAACGGGCTTTTTCGCAGCGGTCTTCCAGCCACGGCGTTTCCAGTTGGGCAACCATTCGGTAATACCTTTCATAACATAGGTAGAGTCGGTGACCAGCGTTACCTCACAGGATTCGCTCAAAGCCGCTAGGCCTTCAATCGCAGCGCTAAGCTCCATGCGGTTATTGGTGGTGTCCGCTGCAGCGCCATAGAGCTCACGCTCGTTTTTCCCGTAGGACAACAATGCACCCCAGCCACCCGGACCGGGGTTTCCGCGGCAGGCCCCATCCGTGAACAACTCAACGCGTTTCATACAATCTCAAACTCTTCGAAGATGGATTTAGGCCGCCAGATCGCTGTTATCGCTGCGTGGCTGGCGAGGAGTGGGAGCTGGACTGCTCGCGACACTCAGTCCTCTAAAACTTTCCCGCGCCCTGACTCTCAGACTTCGGGGGCGACGAACCCCGGCTATCTGCTTGATAGCGTGGGCGATGTATACGCTCCCACCCGGAAGACCATGGTCGGACGCCCACTCGTCAACGCGACCGGCGAAGGTCCGCCATCGCCCCGTTCCCGCGAGCGGTACGGGGAAGAGCTGCTGTGAGCCCTCTAGCTCGCAATCGAGCAACCTCAACCAGTCGGTCAGTCGGTGGAGACTTACGGGGCGATGCCGCTGCCTGTTCCAAAGACTGCCCTTGTGCAGACCTCGAGCATAGTGCGCAGCGCCTAAAAGACTGTAGGGGTTAAAGCCGACAACTATCAGATGACCGTGGGGTCTGAGCACCCGCTGCATCTCGCGAAGGCTGCCATGAGGATGCTCGTCAAACTCGAGAGCGTGGAAGGCAACCACAGTATCTACACTGTCACTCTCGAGGGGCAGCTCATCACCATGACAATACAGAGACGCGGAGCGATCAACGGCGCCACTGGCAAAAATTTGATGATTGATGGGGCTGTCGGCAATCAAACTGCGCTGTGCGAGGGGGCCTATCTGAAGTATGTGATAACCAAAAGACAAGCCGAGCACGGGTTCCAAACACAGACGAATCGCGGTGCAGAGCTCTTCACCGGAATCTCTGGCGTACCAGGATTCCAGAGCTCGGGAAATCTCGATAGACTGCATGTTCGCGACGCTCTTCACGATAACGAGAGTAGCCAGACTGCTGCCTGCATGCAACGACTGACTGCGGTAAATATGGGGCGTCTCCCAAAGTTTTTTTGCGAACTGAGAACAGTTTATGTCCAGCACTATGTCCAGCACTACTCCCAACATAGTGGGTCTCCCCGCCTTCAACGATAACTATATTTGGCTCCTTCGAAACTCAGATGGCAGTGCTCTGGTTGTTGATCCCGGCGATGCGGAACCCGTAGAGACCGCCCTAAAACAATATGGCCTGACACTCAGCGGTATTTTGATCACCCACCACCACTTCGACCACGTGGGCGGGCTGAACGCTCTAAAGAGTGCCCACGGGTGCACGGTGTATGGTCCCGCCAATCCCAACATTGATGGCATCGATATAGAACTCGGCGACGGTGATCACATAAACGTAGGTGATTACTCCTTCGACATCATTACTGTTCCCGGACATACCCTCGATCACATTGCTTACTACCGCGCAGGAGAGGAGCCGGCGGTTTTTTGTGGCGACACACTTTTTGCGGGAGGCTGTGGGCGTATTTTTGAAGGGAATCCGGGCATGATGCACGAGTCCCTTAGTCGGCTTGCCGCTTTGCCATCCGAAACGGCTGTTTACTGTGCCCATGAATACACGCTGGCGAACCTGGCCTTCGCCAGAGCCGCCGATCCTGACAATGACGATCTGCAGCAACGCGAGGCCAAAGCGCTAGCGCTTCGCGCCAAAGGGACCCCAACCGTACCCTCCACTATCGCGTTGGAGCTAGCGACCAACCCTTTCTTGCGAAGTGCTGACGCGCGTCTTGCCGACGGCCTGGAGTCCGCAGGACGTGGCGTCGGAGGCGACACCGTAGCGGTATTTGCGGGTCTTCGAGCATGGAAGGATCAGTTCTGAAAACACTCACCCATCGCGTTACCGTAGCTTGCCTACTGCTCTTTTTAAGCGCCTGTAGCATTCAGGATACGAGGCAGCCGGAGTCAACGGCAACCGTAACTCCTGCGGCAGAGCTACTACCTCCGGCAAGCGAGCTTGAAGCCGACAGGCCTCTGGGGCCACCTGTGGACCTTTGGGACCGGATTCGCCGCCAGCTGGTCATGCATACCCTGCACAACGCGCGCATCGGAGCGGCACGGGAACACTACTTAAAGCAGTCCCGCTACTTTGAACTAATTGAGCCCCGCGCTGCTCGCTACCTCTACCATTTGGTCGAAGAAGTAGAAGCGCGGGACATGCCTATAGAAATCGCAATGCTTCCTCTTGTAGAAAGCGCATTGAACCCCTTCGCCATCTCTAACCAAAGCGCAGCTGGCCTGTGGCAAATCATGCCGGGCACGGCAGATTATCTGGGCATGCGCAGAGACTGGTGGTTCGATGCCCGACTAGACATCCGAGAGTCCACCACTCACGCCCTGGATTACCTGGAATCCCTAAACGCCGATTTTGACGGCGATTGGCTCCTCGCTCTCGCCGCTTACAACTCGGGAAAGGGACGAGTAAACCGGGCAATCACGCGCAATAAGAATAAAGGGCTAGCAACGGACTACTGGTCCCTAGAGCTCCCCAGGGAAACCCGCCGCTATGTGCCTCGTCTCATCGCTTTGAGCACCATCGTTGCTTTTAGCGAGGCCTTAGAAGTCGCGCTACCAGATGTACCCAACACTCCGTCGTTTGCGGCTATCGAAACAGGCGGGCAAATCGAAATGCTTCGCGCCGCGGAGCTCGCTGGTGTCGACCTTATAGAGTTACGAAGCTTCAACCCGGGGCAACTGCGTTGGGCCACTGCTCCGCAAGGGGATGGAAAAATTCTCGTGCCCGTGTCAGTCGCAGATCCTCTCGAACGCGCACTCTCGGAACTTCCTGACTCGGAGCGCGTCACCTGGCAGCACTACAGAATCCGCAGGGGTGATAGCCTCATTCGCATAGCCAAGAATTTTGATACTCAGGTAGGCCTGCTTCGCGAAGTCAACAACCTGAGAGGCAACTTGATTCGGGCTGGGGACACACTCATGATTCCTGATAGTGCTGCATGGCAGGCTAGCCTCGCCCTTTCCCAGCGCGGCAGTACGGGAGTTCGCCGAGGCTATACGGTACGCAGCGGTGACTCTCTCTACGTGATAGCCCAGCGCTTTGACATAACCATCGACGAAATTATTAGCTGGAACGATCTCGACCCCGACCGCTACTTACAACCGGGGCAAGCCTTAACGCTGTTTCTTGGGGGCGACTAAGCGACTGTAAGCAGTCGCCCTCAGCTTTAGGAACCGTTTTTTTCTTTCCTAATTCCGAAGAACACGGCATACAGCGTTGGCACTACGGTCAGTGTCAGAACCGATGCAAAGCCCAAACCCGCCATAATCGTGACCGACATATTCACAAAGAACACATCGGACAGTAAGGGAATCAATCCCAGTATTGTCGTACCCGCTGCCAGCACCACGGGGCGCGCCCGAGAGACAGCTGAATCGAGAATAGCTTCGTAAGAGTTTTTGCCCTCGGCTATCTGCTGATCGATCTCTTCAATCAAAACGATCGCGTTTTTGATCAATAAGCCGATGAGCGAGAGCGCTCCCAACATCGACATAAAGTCGAAAGCACCGTTGGTCGCGAGTAAGCCCGCGCTGATACCAACAATCGCCAAAGGAACCGTCAGCCAAATGATTAATGGCTGCCGGAGCTTGCCAAAGAGCACAATACTCGTGAGGATCATCAACAAAATGCCGACGGGTAAAGAGCGACCTAAGCCCTGCTGAGCATTCGCATTGTCTTCGTACTCTCCACCCCAGGAAACCGAGTATCCCGCGGGCAACTCAATGGCTTCGATTTGCGGACGGATTCTGTCGAATAAAGGTGTGGCCAACTCTCCTGAGGGGTTGCAGGAAGCGATAATGGTCTGGATGCGATTGCGGCCACGGAGCAAGGCGTTTTCCCAGTCCGTGCGATAGCCAGAAATAACCGCAGAAGCCGGGACTGTTTGCCCCAGTACGGCACTCCATATCTGCACATCGCGCATAGCATCAACGTCTACGCGCTCACTCTCTGTAGCGCGCATTTTTAGCGGAAGCACTCGATTGCCGTCCCGGTAGCTTCCGGCCGGTAAGCCATCAAAGGCGTACTTCATCGCATCACCGAGATCTTCCCGGCTGATCCCCAGCTGCCTCCCCACCTGTTCATTAAATATGGGGGTAACCAGTTTGACCGGCGAACGCCAGTCATTGCGAATATCCACGGCCTCAGCGTCATCACGCATGATGGCTTCGGCCTGCTCAGAGAGCTGTCGCAACACCGTGGCGTCAGGCCCTGAAAAGCGTGCCTCAATCTTTGCGTCGCGTCCGGGTCCTATCCGCAATGACTTAACGATCGGGTCTATCCACGGCGCTTCGCTGCGAATTTTTTCAGCCACAAGCTGCTGCAGCTCCTGAACCTGAGACGGGTCATCCGTGCGCACAATGATTTGGCTGTACACCGGCGTAGGCTCCCGCGCGTCGTACACTAACGTGAAGCGTTGATGCGCTCCGCCTATTACTGTTGTGGTTTGTTGAACGCCCGGCTGCTCACGGAGAAAGTTCGCGATTTTCAGTGTGTCATCTCGTGTTCGTCGGATGTCGGAACCTTCGGGTTCATAGATATCCACAAAGAACAGCGGTGTACTCGATGCAGGGAAGAAACCGCTCTTCACGTTGCCAAAACCGACTACACCCAGAACAAAAAGGCCTGCGACCAAGACCAGCGTAAAACGACGGTGATCCACAGCGAAGGCGACGACTGCACGGTAAGCCTGAAACATTTTACCGTCATAGGGATCCAGGTCTTGCTCAGGGCCGCCAGGCTTAAGAAGAAGTGCACAAAGCAATGGGGTGGTGCTTACCGCGGTGATCCAGCTCAGGCTTAAGGAAATGAGTATCACGTAGAACAATGAGCCAGCGAACTCGCCGGTGTTATCTGGCGATAATCCGATCGCGGAAAACGCCAGAATACCGATCGCGGTTCCGCCAAGCAGTGCCCAAATGGTTTTACCAACGGCTTCTGTCGCTGCTTCCAGCGCTTTAACCCCGGACTGCATCCGGACCTGCATACCCTCCGCCACTACGATGGCGTTGTCTACCAACATTCCCAAAGCGATAACCAAGGCGCCGAGGGATATACGTTGAAGCTCGATGCCGAACAGATACATCAATAACAGAGTTCCGGCGACCGTGATCAACAGCACGGACCCGATAATCAATCCCGTGCGCAAACCCATAAAGAGCAGAAGCACCGCGATGACGATCGCTACTGCTTGACCGACGCTGACGATAAAGCCTCCCACGGATTTATCGACTTCCGCCGGTTGGTCGTAAACTGCTTCCAGAGACATACCAACTGGGATAAGCGACTGCAGATCGGCGATGCGTTGATTCAGACGCTTACCCACCTCAACGACGTTCTCTCCCTGGGCCATGCTGATCCCAACGCTCAGAGCACGCTGACCGTTTTGATAGTACATTTTGACCGGGACAGCTTCGTAGGCACGAGTAATGGTAGCGATGTCCTTGAGGCGCACGAGGCTTCGCTCCTGGGACGAGATGAGCACATCCCCAATCTCCTGCACCGAATCAAACTCACCCGTGGGCTTAATGCGGAGGTAATCATCACCAACTCGAACGTTACCTGCATCAACCACTGAATTTTGTGAACCCAGTACGCCAGCGATAGTCGCAGGATCAATGCCCAATTCCGCTAAACGGGAACGGGACATATCCAGGTAGACGACCTCCTGCTGCTCTCCGTCGATGGAGACTTTGCGGACGCCTTTAACAAGCACCAACTGTCGCTTGATGTCATCAGCCACGTCATAGAGGTCACGCCAGGAGTAGCCATCTCCTGTAAGCATGAGATAGACGCCATACACATCACCAAAGTCGTCAATAACTATGGGGGCCTGCGCGCCCGGGGGGAGCTTAGGTCGTACGTCGGTGATCTTCCTTCGCAGCTCATCAAACACGTTGGGTAAATCCGCCGCGCCGTACTCGTCCTTAAATTCGATTGTGATGTCGGACAGTCCAGGCCGCGATACGGACATCTTGAGGCGCTTTAGCTGGGGCAGCTTTTGAATAGCGTCTTCCAGATGGTAGGTCACCTCATCATGGACCTCCTGCGCAGATGCACCGGGGTACTGGGTAATAATCTTCGCCATTTTGATGGTGAAAGCCGGATCCTCCAGCTTACCCATCTTTTGGAAACCGAAGATGCCGCCAAACACCATTATGACGACGACCAACCATGAGATGACCGGTGTGCGTACCGAATAGGCGCCGATACTCATAAAGCGGTGCTAATGTCAGACGTCGTTTCGCGCGGCTCAGCCTGCTCTCCCGTCGTCATACGCGTGACCTGCATACCGTCGGAGAGGTAACTCGCACCCACAGCGACAATCTCTTCTCCACCGTTCAATCCCGACAACACTTCGATCATCTCGCCAGACACTCTGCCAGTTTCGATGCTCACGCTACGCACCTGCATGCTATCGGAGTCCAGAACGAACACTCTCGGGGAGAGATTGGCATCGGCCTGTACCGCTCTTGCGGGCACCCAGGTCACCGCCTCAGTTGACATAACGTCTGTGAAATCTATCTCGACGGACCCGGTCATACCGGGCAACACCGTAAATTCATCGGGCTGGCGCATACTGAACGTCATTTGGAAGGTCTGCGTATCCGGGTCCGCTCTGGTTGCTACCTCTTTTAATTCCAGGGCATAGCTGATGTTCGGACGATTATCGAAAGATGCCATGGCGCGTACTCGATCAGCACTGGATTCTTCGATAGAGCCGTTAGACAGTTCATCCTCACCCCCCGTTGTGACAGAGCGAATAACGGATTCAGGCATCGCAATAATGACGTCCAGAAGCTCTGTGTCCTGCAGATACACAATGCTTTGCTTGGCGCGGATCTCCTCAAAATTATCGACATAGCGCCGCGCAATTCTTCCGGCGAACGGAGCACGAAGCGTCGCGTAGCTGACATCTGCCTTTGCCTGGGCAAGCGCTGCCCGCGCGGAACGAAAATCAGCCTCCATGCGATCGTAATCGAGCTGAGAAATACTTCCGGACCCAATGAGTTCACCGGCGCGGCGAAAGTTCCGCTCGGTGTTCTCAAACACCGCTTCTCGATCTTCAAGGGTGTTCTTAAAGTCCGTCGCATCCAGCTGCGCAATCACTTGATCGGCTTCGACCACATCGCCCTCACGCACCGGCAGAGCTTCGAGTTGACCCGACACGCGAAAGGACATCTCGGCCTGTGTAGCCGCTTCGATGGTAGCGGGAAACTGTCGTATCTCAGCACCTAAACCGCTGTCGACGGTAAATATCTTCACCGGACGTGATTTGACGCCTTGCTCTGGCGCCGGAGCCTCAGAACACCCCGCGGCGAAGAGCACGAAAAGCACCGCAGCGCCTCGGCAAAAGGACGTCAGACCGGGTTTACCACTCATGAAGGAGCGTTCGCTGGCGTGAAAGCGGGAGTTGTTCATTACATAGACGCTCATTTTGTGGAATCTCGAGATTATAGAAGCGGCTAAGGCTCGTTGACTAGCGCAGTGGGCACCCATTCAGCATGTTTCCCCAGAGCCGGAAAATACAGTGCGCAACGTACGGGTTCGTCAAAGCGCTTCTTTAAAGCCACTGCATAGGCCTCCAGCTGAGAGCTATAGACCTCAAGCTGCGCATCCAGAAACTGCTCTTCGCTTTGGTCTTCCTGGGGGGCACTGGTTTTGTAGTCGACTACCCAGCGCTCACCCCTAGCTTGATCCAAAAACATATAGTCCAGAATCAATTGACGAGCGCCCTCCTCGGTTGCCAGCGTTAAAGCAAGCTCTGAGGCACGATCGGAATGCTCCGAAGACAATATCCAGCGTGCCCAGGGGTCGTTCAACAGGCGATTAAGCATGACCTGTCCGTCGGCAACCAATTGCGGCAAGGCCTGCTGATCGGCGCCGGCCTCTGTAAGGGATACCCGCAACAGGCGCTGCAGCTGCTCATCGCAGCTTAAGGGCAACTCGAGGCGGTAGCTCAGCGCTTCTATACAACGGTGTATTGCGGTGCCAAAGGCTCGAGCAAGATAGTTTTCGGAGAACTCCAAACCCTGTGCAAGAGCGTTCTGCGCCAGGGGCTCTATGGCCGGCGCCTCTCGCAGGCGTCGATAACCGGCAGAACTGACAGCGGCCTCATCCTCAGCCACAGTCACAATAGAAACATCGACAGTCTCTTCTATCGTTGGCCAGATCACGCTTAATAACGAGCCGGCGCCTGGTGCGGTATAGCTCTCGCGCTTGTCACTCCAATTGAGCGTTGCCCCGAGCCATAGGTAATCTGCGGCTCTTGTACAGCCGACGTAAAAAAGCCTTGTGGCCTCGTAGTCACGCTTCTGTTTTGCCTGCGCCTTCAGATAATCGTAAAGGCGTGGTGCGTCTTCACCACCAGCAGTGTCTCTAATATCCAGTAGAAAACTCGGAGACTCGCCGGGAAGTACAAACTCGTCCCAAAGCAACAGCTCGCTATCCTGCCCGCCGGTACTTTTTGCCAAGGCAGGAATGAACACCCAGTCAAACTCCAACCCTTTAGCTTTGTGCAGAGTCATGACTTGAACCTTACAGCGCTCGTCACCCGGCGAGGCGTAAAGGGTCTCTACAGCCCTGTTCAAGCTGGGACCATTGAGCGGCTCTTGAGTCTCTTCCAACTGCTCCAGACATTGGAAAAAGCGTTCCACATCACGCAGATCGGCCTCGCTGGCCAGGCTCGCGGCACCCTGAAGAAGGAGCCAGCTCTCTTCAACCCAAACACGCAACGCCAAGCGTTCTTTGTAGTGATCCGCCCAGCTCAGCAGGTTGCCGAGTAGCTCCACGCGCTCCTTTGCGCCCCTCGACAAGGATTGGTACGTTTCCGAGTCGGCTAAGCCTCTATCCCGGATATCTGCAGCCGTAGGGCAACACTGCGACATCAGCAGTAAATCAGCGTTACCCAGAGCCAATGCCGGGGTACGCAGCAGAGAAAGCCATGCGTAACGATCAAAGCGATCACACAAAACCGTACACAGTGTAAGCAAGTCACGGATCAGAGGTCGCTGACCTAAGGTGTCCAGGTCCCTGGCTGCAACATCGATACCCCGCTCGCGGAGTGCTTCGAGAATAGGTCTGAGCTGTGTTCTGGAACGACCGAGGATGGCAATGCTAGCCACCTGATCGTCACTTACGCCTTCTTCGAGCTTGTCACAAAGAGCGTCGATCTCTGCCGCATTGCCACCGTCTCCAGTGAACACCGCGATCTCTGGAGCGACCCCCGCGGCCCTGGCTGCCCTGGCTTTTCGAAAAGCCACGGCGCCTAGCTGCGCATCATCGACTGAGGGAAAGCCCGATTGAAAGTGCTCGTTGGTCCACCCAACCAAAGCCTCCTGGCTTCGGAAGTTAACGCTTAAATCCAAGGGCACCAGGGAAAGGTCGCCAACGCCCTCTCGCCGGGCGCGAATAAACAGCCCTACGTTGGCCTCACGAAAGCCGTAGATGGATTGCATGGCGTCGCCAACGACCAGCAATGTTCGAGGCGCTAGAGGATTTCCTTCGTTATGCTCCTGCCAACCCCGAGTCAATCGTCGTATCAACTCAAACTGTACGGAAGAGGTGTCCTGAAACTCATCTACGAGTAAATGCTCAATGCCATGATCAAGGCGTAGCGCAAGATCTGTTGGCTGGTCATCGGGCCCCAGAGCGGTCAACGCGGCCATCGCTATTTGTGCGTGGTCAACTTCCCCCGCTTGCTGAAACACCAATAGCAGCTCAGCGCCAAGGCGAGGAAGAAGCCGCGTAACCGCCGCCAACACGCCCCAGTGCTCGGGCTCGCTGTGCACATCCGGTAAAAGCAGCACTTGTCGGAGCTCACTGAGTATCGCCGCGCTGTCTATGCCCTGTTGGTTATCGGCCTCGGGCTCCCTGGGCGAGTCGCGGAGTATCGATAGCAACTCCAGCATCTGCCGCTTGCGTTCAGCGGGCTCGCCAGCATCCTTGGGGAAGCCGTTCTTTACGTTAACCGTCTTGCGCCAATCGCCTTGTGTGGTGAGCAGAAGGTTCGCTACCGCACGCCAGGAGGCCACATCGTCACTTTGCGGAAAAAAATCGACGCCCTGCTGTAACTGCTCTTCCTGGAAAGCGATGAGTTGAGTCAGATCACCAAGGTAGGGCTTGAGCTGATTGCGAAGGGAGTCTAAACGGAACTCCACTAATGCCTGAGTGATTTCCAGGAGAGACTGTTGATCCTCGGGGCGGAGCCCGGCTCCCCCAAACACGGGTTGCCATTGCTCCCGGCGCTGAAGCAACTTGGAGAGCAGCTCCAGGGCACTCTCCCAATTGTTATCCAGATGCAAAAGCAGTGTTTCGATGTCCCGTTCATCGTCGCGGTTTTCCCTCTTCAACTCCCGCGCAAGGAAACGTTCGATGGCTTCCCGGTACAGTGGGCGACTGTCGTCGGTAGCTGTCACTTGCCCCCCGCAGCCGCTGAGTACCGGCATTTGACGGGTTAGATATCCGCAAAAGCTATCTATGGTCTGAATACGTAGCCTCGAAGGGTTATCCAGAAGCCCCCATCCCAGTGAAGCGTCATGAACACTCACGGCTCGCGCAGCCAAGATCAGCGCCTCTTCGTGGGGGTTACTCGCCTCGACTCCCAAGGACGCATCGCGCAAAGCGCCGACGATACGGGCTCGCATCTCTGCCGCCGCCTTGCGGGTAAAGGTAATTGCAACAACACTTTCGGGCTCTTTGACTCTCGCCAAGAGGCCCAGAAAACGTCTGACCAGTAAGCCCGTCTTCCCCGAACCCGCAGGTGCACTGACGCACACCGAAGCCAGGGGGTCCACTGCGCTCTCTCGCGCCTCGTGATCAACCGGGATCATGACTGTTGCTCCCCTAGACGGCACAGCGCGAATCTCTGGCAATAGCGACATGCTTCGTCCGTTGGATTCACAGCACTATGGCCCCCGACGAATTCTTCCGCGAGCAAAGTTAAGGCATGTTTCCAATGCTCTCTCAACGCGCCTATTCCGCCCTCTTCGCCTTCCACCAGATACTTCTCGGCGCTCGCGACCCCAGACTCGTACTCACGCTCACCAATGCCCTTGAAGCCCTCGACTCCGGGCTTGAGGGACGCGTAACTGATTCCCTCCGCAAAGGGCTCCAGTAACGCATAAAGCGGCAACTGAGGCCGTGAGGGGCGCTCCCCCAACCATTGATTTACATTGCCGAGAGCCCCACTTTTATAATCAATGATGAGTCTGGATCCGTCACTGAGCTCATCAACTCGATCAAGGCGCATGCGAAGACGAAGGCCGGCAAGCTCGTGCTCCCGAGGTTCCTCCCGCGCAATTACCGCGAAGTCTTCGTTGCGGTCCTGTTCCAATGCCAGCCACCGAGATAGCACGCCGCTTAAGCGCCGTCGCTCTAGCGTCAGAATCTCTCCACCGAGCACATCGAGACGCTCCTTCTGAAGTCCCTGCTCTGCATAGTTCACTGCTTTATCAATCAATGCTTCGAGCTCCTCGGCGGTTAACGCTAAAAGCCCTGCCCGATTATGAAATTCACCCCAAAGCTCAAAGAGCGCCCGATGCAGTAGCGTTCCGCGCTCGGACGCGAGGAGTCCCACAGTAGTCGCCGGTATAGGAACCGCTGACAGTCTGCTGGCGGCAAAGGCTTGAAACGGACAGGCAGATTGCTGTTCCAGAACACCTGTCCCAACCCCCTGAGCCGCGCGTTCCTTTTTGCCAACCGGCACTGCATCGCAAGAAACCTCGGTGAATGTGGCAGAGGAGATTTGCTTCAACCAACGACTGTCCGCCGACCATTCCTCGCTTTCGGGCGCTTGAGAGATGTGTAACAACAGAGGACTTGGGAGCGTTTCCGTGCCATCGAGCTGACTGACATAACTTGTTTGCAGCTCCTTTGAACCTTTTACCCACTGCTCCCAGCGGGCATTGGCCCAACGTCGCTCCCAGGCTGCGTCTGCGTGGGGCATTCCCTGCTGTCGCTGCAGGCCATGGGGCAAATACGGATTCGCCTGTGCTGCTGCTGGCCAGCGGTCTGCGCTCATTCCCGTTATCCACAACGCATCAAAGCTCAGGCCTGTTGTTTCCAGGGGGCCTAGCACTTGAACAGCGTTATCGTCAGTTCGCGGCTGAAACTGCTGCTCACTCAGGACGTCTCGAAGACCTTGAATCGCTTCGGGGAACGTAAGAGCACCGGCGAAGGCATCGAGGCTTGCAAAGGTATCGAGCGCCTCCTGCCACTGCACCGCCTGCTGGTATTCCAGAGAATCCAGCGTAGCCCCCAAAGTCCAACCCCAGGCATTCAGTACCGCTTTGAGGGGTTCCAACCATTGGGATGGAGATCGAGGCCGTTTCTGCCAGGCGCCGTTCGCTTCCAACTGCAGCACCGTATCCCAGGGCGCAGGAGTCTCTTCTTTAACAAAGAGTTCATCCAACACAGCGCGCAGTACTCGCTGAGGAACCTCGTCTTTCGCCAGCTCTCGTAGGTGGCGTATGGACCGTTCGCGTCGGTCTGTCCGAAACGCAAACGGCTTCACAAACCTCGATTGTAAGACTGCTATCACAGTCTCAATAGACACCTCGGACAAGCTGAGCTCAAGAATACGCAAGGCATCGCGGATGAGAGGGACTCGATCCAAACGAAACCCTGTTGCAAAGTTCACGGGCAAGCTTGAATAATTCTGCGTCAGGCAATCAAACTCTTGCCGCAGATAGAACTCCAACCGGTCTCGGTCGTTGTGCATATCTGACAGTACAACGGCATAACGGCCTTCGGGATCGCTTTCATACTTTTCACGACACCATTTGGCTGCCTTTTGCAGTTCCCCACGCGGATCAGCAAAGGTCCGTACGGGCAGAACGCTCCCCTCCGCGCTTGAGGTCTGTATGTTCGTCCACGCCGGAGACGCTTCGCAGAGAGCCTGATGAAGCGGCGGCAGCTCATCCTGATTAAGTAGCGCTACTGCTTGGTCCATGGCCGCACTGCAATTCAGTAGCTGCTCTAACGCTTGTTCCGGTGTGATCCCGTCGAGTTCGCATAGGGCTTTACGAAAACCCTCTTCCCAGCGCAGGAAGGCCCGGGAGTCTTCATCAAAACTAAACGACTGACGGATGGTAGGATCCGCCAGGTTAATTCTCCAGAGTGCGAGTCTTTCGCTCGCCTCCTGACAAAGAGTTGCCGCTCTGGCTGGACTCAACAATGAAAAGGAACCGTGGCTGTCCGCGTCAATTACTCGTCGCCAGATAAGTCGCTGAGCGCTTGTATCCACGACGTTTGCCGGAGCTACGAGACCCCGAGTAACCGCTATACGCCACCGCTCAATCCAGTACTGACGCAGCGGCAGTATGGTACTGCTGGCCCACACCTGATCTCCCTTGGCGAGCCGGTATTGCGTCTCTGCCTCACGGACAGCTCGGCTGAGACGCCGGTTGGGCGTGAGGATGGCTGAGCCCTCGGCTAGAAGACCAGCAATACTCTCAATGTGCGTGAAAAGGGGGCGCAGACTCATGCTATGCACCCGAAAAACAAGCGCCGCGCCTGCCTATTCATTGTCTCGCCCCTGCATTAAACTCCCGCGCCTCGGTTATCCACTACGAATCACATCACAAAACCGCACTCTAGCAGGCCCGTTTCCATGAGCAACAACATCCACAATATCAATGTCGCCTCACAAGACATATTGCCTACACCCGCTGAATTAAAGCGGCGTGTCCCCTTGACAGAGGCTTTAAGCCGCGACGTTACCGCCAGCCGAAAGACAGTGTTCGATATCCTTGACCGCAAAGATCCACGATTGCTCGTGGTGGTCGGTCCCTGCTCCATTCACGATACCGAAGCGGCGATGGAGTATGCAGGCCGGCTGCGGGCTTTGGCTGAAGACCTTAAGGACAGCCTCTTTATTGTGATGCGTGCCTACTTTGAAAAGCCCCGCACGACCGTGGGGTGGAAAGGACTGATCAACGACCCCTATCTCGACGACTCCTTTCGCATCGAGGAAGGCCTAACCATTGCCCGCAAGTTTTTGACGGACGTTGTAGAACTAGGCCTGCCGGTATCGACGGAAGCGCTGGACCCAATTTCACCGCAATATCTCCAAGATCTCATTTCCTGGTCAGCCATTGGGGCCCGCACCACCGAGTCCCAAACGCACCGAGAAATGGCCAGCGGTCTCTCTTCTGCCGTTGGATTCAAGAACGGCACTGATGGAGGGCTTACCGTCGCGGTGAACGCGCTGGGAGCAGCATCGCAGTCGCACCGTTTCTTGGGCATCAATAGTCAGGGGCAAGTTTCAGTGTTCACAACTCGTGGCAACCCCTATGGACACGTAGTCCTTCGTGGTGGAAGCGCAGGCCCCAACTATGATTCAGTGAACGTCAAGCTGTGCGAGCAGGCCTTGGAGAAAGGCAACATGCCTCAAAACATCATGGTGGACTGCAGTCACGCTAATTCTAACAAGCAGCCTTCTCTGCAACCGTTAGTCGCAGAGAACGTGGCAGATCAAATTGTCGCTGGCAACCGATCTGTTATCGGCCTCATGATCGAGAGCCACTTACATGGGGGCAACCAAGGCATGGCCGCCAACCTCGAGGACCTTGAGTATGGCGTGTCTATTACCGACGGATGCATTAGTTGGGAAGACACTGAAGAATGCCTACGTTCACTGCATGACAAACTTAAAGACGTCCTGCCCCAGCGTTTGCCGGGCTAGACTGCCCGCTTAACATCACCCCCTAGTAGAAGGCGTTGCTGCGATCCGAGTGGTCGGTCATGTCGCGTACGCCTTTCAGCTGTGGAAGCTGATCCAGCAGGGTTTTTTCAACGCCGTCTTTCAAGGTCATGTCTACGGCGCTACAACCCTGGCATCCGCCGCCAAAGCGAAGCACCGCGAAATCGTCGTCGGTAACTTCTACCAGCGAGACTTCGCCCCCATGCGCAGCAAGAGACGGGTTTACTTCGTTGTAGAGCACGTAGTTGATACGATCTTCGATCGGTGAATCATCGTTCACCCGAGGCATCTTGGCATTAGGCGCTTTGATAGTCAGCTGACCACCCATGCGATCCGTCGAGTAGTCAACGAGTGCATCCTCGAGGAACGGGACACTGCGGCCATCAAACCACGCCGTAATCTTTTCGAAAGGATGCTTTACATCGTCCTCAAGGACATCACCCTCTCGGCAATAGGCGATGCACGTCTCTGCGCGCGCGGTTCCCGGCTGATTAATGAACACTCTGACGCCGAGAGCGTCGTCCTGTTTCCCCAGCAGTTCGGCCAGATATTCCTGTGCACTTTCTGTGATCGTCAGCATTGGCGGTATATCCACACACTTCCTGAGTAAATTAGTCAGGTATTATAGCCGGACACCATCCCAGCGTCACTGTTTCCTGCAAATTCACTACGGTTAGGCCCGTGGAGCAGGTATCAACGCGCTGCGTTGCCCCCCTGAATCTGCTATCCTTCGCCACCGAAAATTAGCAGTAAAAACAGCCGATGCAAGCCTCATCGCGCACTCAACAGTCAGCAACGGAAGTAGTACAAGCCATGAACCCCCTTATCCCCGTATCCGGCCCCCTGGCTGACGCTCTTGGCGACCGCATTCTTGTAATAGACGGCGCTATGGGGACGATGATTCAGGCTGAGGGTCTGACGGAAGAGGACTACCGTGGCGAGCGCTTTGCTGATCATGCCGGAGATCTTAAAGGCAACAACGATCTTCTTTCGATAACGCGCCCGGATGTCATCAAGAATATTCATAGGGCCTACTTGCAGGCCGGCGCAGACATTATCGAGACCAACACCTTCAACGCGACGGCCATTGCGCTGGAAGACTACGGTCTTCAGGCAATCGCTCGGGAACTTAATGAGACCGCTGCGAAGCTCGCTAAAGAAGTAGCGATCGCAATGAGCAGCGAGACGCCTGAGAAGCCTCGCTTTGTGGCGGGAGTACTAGGCCCCACCCCTAGAACTGCATCTATCTCGCCCGATGTGAACGATCCAGGCGCCCGAAACATCGACTACGAACGCCTGAGTAACGATTATGCGGACGCTACCCGCGGTCTGCTGGACGGGAACGTCGATCTGCTAATGATCGAAACTATTTTCGACACGCTGAACGCAAAGGCAGCAATTTTCGCCATCGAGCGTGTGTTCGAAGAGAGAGGTGTCCGGCTTCCCGTGATGATCTCTGTGACCTTTCCGGACGTCAGCGGGCGAAACCTTTCTGGCCAAAGCCCTACAGCTTTCTGGTACTCCGTGGCGCACGCACGACCGCTTGTTGTAGGCAGCAACTGCGGAAGGCGCTTTGAAGAGGTCCGTCCGTTTCTCGAAGAGCTCTCAAACGCCACCGATGGCTATTTCAGCGCGCATCTAAACGCTGGGTTACCCAATGCCTTTGGCGAGTACGACGAAGCTCCCGAAGTAATGGCCGCAGAATTCAAAGGCTTTGCCGAGCGAGGCTTCGTCAATCTTGTGGGTGGGTGCTGCGGCACGACGCCCGCACACATTCGAGCGATAGCCAACGCCGTGGACGGCATTGCGCCCCGCTCGCTACCCGCCAACCCAAAGTCATGCCAACTTAGCGGCCTTGAGCCCTTCACCTTTGCTGCAGACAGCTTATTCGTGAACGTCGGTGAGCGCTGCAACGTCACAGGCTCGGCCCGCTTCAAGAAGCTGATCCTGTCCGGTGATTATGAAACCGCTCTGGACGTCGCACGGACCCAGGTAGAGGACGGCGCGCAGATCATTGATGTCAACATGGACGAAGGCATGCTGGATGCCAAGGAAGCCATGGTGACGTTCCTGAACCTCATCGCCTCCGAGCCGGATATCTCCCGCGTTCCTCTCATGATCGACTCCTCGCGGTGGGAAGTCATCGAAGCAGGACTTCGCTGTGTTCAGGGAAAGGCCGTAGTCAACTCCATCAGCCTGAAGGCCGGTGAGGAAGAATTTCTCGAGCAGGCAAGACTATGCCAGCGCTATGGGGCCGCAGTCGTGGTCATGGCCTTTGACGAAGACGGTCAAGCCGACTCCATCGCTCGACGGAAAGAGATTTGCCAGCGCAGCTGGGACTTGCTCAGGGAACGTCTGGACTTCAATCCGGACGACATCATTTTTGATCCCAATATCTTTGCGGTCGCCACCGGCATCGAGGCTCACAACAACTACGCCGTAGATTTTATTGAAGCCACGCGCTGGATAAAAGAAAGTTTACCGGGTGCAAAAGTATCCGGTGGCGTTTCGAACGTGTCTTTTTCCTTCCGCGGAAACAACCCCGTTCGCGAAGCCATCCACTCAGTGTTCCTCTACCATGCCATCCAAGCTGGCATGGATATGGGTATCGTGAATGCGGGCCAGCTCGCCGTATATGACGAACTGCCGGCTGAACTGCGCGATGCGGTTGAAGACGTCGTTTTGAATCGGCGCGATGACAGTACCGAGCGTCTCCTCGATATTGCCAGCAAGTACCACGCTGATGGGCCGGCGACCGTTCGAGTTGAAGACCTTGCGTGGCGAGATGAACCCGTAAGTAAGCGTCTCGAGTACGCGCTGGTGAAAGGCCTCAACGGGTTCATCGAAGAAGACGCAGAGGAAGCCCGACAACAGGCGAGCCGCCCTATTGAGGTTATCGAAGGCCCACTCATGGACGGCATGAACGTTGTCGGCGACCTATTCGGTCAGGGAAAGATGTTCCTCCCGCAGGTAGTGAAGAGCGCGCGAGTTATGAAGCAGGCGGTTGCCTACCTGCAACCCTACATTGAGGACGAGAAAGCTGAAGGCAGCACCAACGGCAAGATTCTCATGGCCACGGTCAAAGGTGACGTACACGATATCGGTAAGAACATCGTGGGTGTGGTGCTGCAGTGCAACAACTATGAAGTGATTGATCTCGGCGTCATGGTTCACTGTGAAGAGATATTGCGTGTCGCCAAAGAAGAAAATGTAGACGTTATTGGCCTAAGTGGTTTAATCACTCCGTCTCTTGATGAAATGGTGCACGTTGCCAGCGAGATGCAGCGAAACGGTTTTTCAGTCCCGCTGATGATCGGCGGCGCAACGACGTCGAAAGCCCACACCGCGGTAAAGATCGAGCCCAACTACGAGAATGATCTGGTCGTTTACGTTCCCGATGCCTCGCGCAGCGTGTCTGTTGCTTCACAGCTTCTCGGCGATCACAAAGCAAACTTCGTCAGTGAGCGGCGTGAAGAGTACACGCAGGTTCGGGATCGCATGGCCAAGCGCAAGCCTAAGGCTAAGCGGCTGTCCTATGAGTCCGCTCTCGCTAATCGAGCTCAATTCGACTGGTCTGCTTACACGCCTCCCAAGCCATCTTTTACGGGCGTGCGGGTATTCGAGAACATCTCACTGGCAAGTCTGGTGGACACGATCGACTGGACGCCCTTTTTCATCACCTGGGAACTTGCGGGGAAGTATCCACGCATTCTTGAAGATGAAGTTGTCGGAGAGCAGGCAACGGAGCTGTTCGCCGATGCGCAGGCGATGCTCAAGCAGATTATCGATGAAGACTGGCTTGAAGCCCGAGCGGCCATAGGGTTCTGGCCTGCCCACAGCGATGGAGAGGATGTGCTTGTGACGGCGGAAGGCACAGAGGCTCCCACCCGCCTCCACCACTTGCGCCAACAGACCGAGAAGCCCAATGGAAGCGCCAATTTCAGCCTGAGCGATTTTGTTGCGCCCAGCGATGACTACATTGGCGGATTCTGTGTAACGACTGGCCACGGCGTTGCCCAACGCGCCGCTGCTTTTGAAGCCGCGCATGACGACTACAGCTCCATTATGTTGAAAGCCCTCGCAGACCGACTCGCAGAAGCCCTGGCGGAACACATGCACCGCCGCGTTCGTCAGGAGTTCTGGGGATATGCCGTGGACGAAGAACTCTCGAATGAGGAGTTGATTCGCGAGAAGTATCGAGGCATCCGTCCGGCGCCGGGCTACCCCGCATGCCCTGACCACACAGAGAAGCGTGCGCTGTTTGAACTTCTCGATGCACAGACCCGCTGCGGCGTAACGTTATCGGATAATTATGCGATGGAGCCAGCCTCCTCGGTGAGCGGCTGGTACTTCTCTCATCCGGAGGCGAAGTATTTCGCCGTGGGCAAGATTGGTGAGGATCAACTGGAATCAATGGCCGCCAGGAAAGGCATGAAGACAGCGGAGTTAGCTCGTTGGCTAGCGCCGAACCTTGACTAGGACGGTTCGCCTAAGGAACGCATGATGATGAACGCAGTGCAAAGTGATCGTGAAAATAGTGATCTTGAAGATAGTGGTCGTGAAAAGATCGAGGATCCGAACACATCATCGGAGATGGTAAGCGCTGACGCTGAGCCCAACAGCGTAAGCCATGATCAAGACCCCAAACCCAAAGAGGCAGAAGAATCATTAAATCCGCTTCAGGTGATCAGTAGTGTTTTTGCTGCGGGCTTGGGCGTTCAGAGCAGTAAAAACCGCGAGCGAGACTTTCAGCGGGGCCGCGCGGGCACGTTCATATTTGCGGGTTTACTGTTTACTGCTCTTTTCATCGGTACGGTCTACACCGTGGTAAGTATGGTGCTCAGCAGTCGTTAATACGACGCTAGAGGTAGCCTCAGCTGGGCATCCCGGCAAGCCAAAAAGACACAGTAGCAACGACAACTGTCATGATCACAACCGTGGCAACCGCATCGGCAGTGCTGTTTGATTTTTGAGATCCGCTTGAAGCCATCACTATCTATCCTCGTGTTCTATTGATTTTGTGGTTTTGTGCTGAAGTTTTATGGTGCTGTGCCGTACTGTGCTGGTGGCTCTCGCTCACCAAGGTTTCAGGCGGCAGCAGTTTAGCATTCTCCCCTCTTTGGCCCAAGCCTTAACTCGCCGAAGTCCCTTGTCGCTGTTGACTCTTTTGAAGTCTAAGCCGAAAGTCAAAGACCGTTGTAAACTGCGGCTTCCATCTCGAAGAACAGCTCCGATGAGCCTGCATCAGCAAACGGCAGAATCTGGCTGAGGTAAGCGCCGCCAATGCCATTTTCACGATCGATCCAGTAATAGCTATTGGCCAGACCTGCCCACATTAGGGTCCCAGCAGGGCGACCGGTAAATCCTGCAGTCTCGTTAATCTGAAAGCTCAGACCCCAGGATTTTGGGTCACCCGGAAAAAACTCACCGTCATTGCTGAGTCCGCCAACGTAGGACTTCATGGGTTGAACACGAAGCTCTCCAATGTGATTGCTACACATTGCCTGAACGGTTTCGGCCTTCAGAACCCGCACCCCCTCGAGCTCGCCGTCATTCAGGATCATACGAATGAACCTGCCGTAGTCGTGCATGGTGCCCTTGAGCCCCCCGCCTCCCTCATCAAACTCTCTGAGATCCGTCTGCTCCAGGGGCAAAGGCGTAAAAGAGCTGTCAGGAAGGCGTGCGTGCAGATGGGCTGCACGGGAAAACATCGAGTCCGTGTAATCAAAGTGTGTATCGGACATTCCCAAGGGGCCCGTCAGGTGCTTGGCGAAATACTCTTCCAAGGACATTCCCGAAGCCGCCTCAATCATCTGTCCCGTCCAGTCTATGCCAATGCCATAGCGCCACTGTGTGCCAGGGTCGAACATCAACGGTTGATTCAAAGCGGCTTTTTTCTGGCTGCCGATATCGGGAGACCCCGTTGCCTCGAGCCACTTCAACAAGCTGGGATCCCACATGTGGTAACTGAATCCTGAGGTGTGGGTCAGAAGCTGTCGTAGCGTGACCGGCGATGCCGGGGGCCGTGTGATGGGATCACCGCTTTCATCAAATCCCGTAAGGACCTCTCTTTCGCCGATCGCAGGACAGATCTCTGCCGCGGGGCCATCAAGGCTGAGTAAACCTCTCTCGACCAATTGCATGGCCGCCGCCGCAGTGACCGCCTTGGTCATAGAGAAAATTTTCCCTACGGTATCAGGGGTCATGGGTACGCCACCTCCCAGCTGCCGCTCTCCAAAACCGGCCTCGTACCGAATACCGTCTCGATCCACGACAATAGCGGTAACACCCGGGGCAGCGCCCCGCTCAACTCCCTTACTCAGTATCCCGTCAAGAGCTTCGATCATTAGTAGCCATCCCTATAAATTCGTCATGATTCTGTCTGATTCAAAGCAGCTGTCAAGGCAGACGGCACAAGCCCATAACCAAATCATCCAAGCTTATAAAAAACTAAAATAGTTGCACCCGTGTAGCTTTGTTAAAGTGCGCGCTCCTTTGAAGACGCAAACCGCATGTATCAGTACGACAACCTAGATCAGACCATCGTTGACGAACGCGTTGCGCAGTTTCGTGATCAGACCGCGCGCTATCTAAGCGGCGAATTGAGTGACGCTGAATTCCTACCCTTGCGCTTACAAAATGGACTCTACGTCCAGCGTCTGGCCCCCATGCTGCGCATCGCTGTGCCCTACGGGCTTATCAGCAGTGAGCAACTGCGAGCCATTGCTGATATCAGCAGGCGCTATGACAAAGGATATGGCCATATCAGCACTCGCCAGAATATCCAGTTGAACTGGCCGCAACTGGAAGACGTCCCAGACATCCTTGCTGATCTGGCAGCGGTTCAGATGCACGCGATTCAAACCAGTGGAAACTGTATTCGCAACACAACTACCGATCAATTTGCCGGGGTTGCTGCCGACGAAGTTGTCGACCCAAGACCTTACTGCGAGATTATTCGCCAATGGTCAACACTACACCCGGAGTTCGCATTTCTACCGCGTAAGTTCAAAATTGCTGTGAACGGGGCAGACGAAGATCGAGCAGCTATCCATTTTCACGACATTGGAATAGAGCTCTATCGCAATGCCGCAAGTGCCGTGCGATTGAAGTTCCTAGTGGGCGGCGGCTTGGGTAGAACTCCGGTTGTAGGGTCGCTGATTCGCGACGATGTGGAGGCCGAGCATCTGCTCAGCTATCTTGAAGCCATTCTGAGGGTTTATAACCTTCATGGGCGCCGGGATAATAAGTACAAGGCGCGCATCAAGATATTGGTCAAGGCCATGGGCATCCCGGCCTTCCGCGATGCGGTGGATGCTGAGTGGGAGCATAACCGTGGCGGCCCCAACACACTGACACCAGATGCGCTTGCGGAAATGGCGACGCACTTCACCGCCCCCGCCTACGAGGCCATCGATGCATCGCAAGAGTCGGCCACCCTGTCGGATGACTGTGAACGACAGCCTCTGTTCGCAGCGTGGGTAAAACGCAACACCCAGGCGCATAAACAACCGGGCTATCGTGCGGTAACTATTACCTTAAAGGCGACGGGCCAGGCACCCGGAGACATCAGCGCGACGCAAATGGATGCTCTGGCGCAGCTAGCTGACGAGTATTCTTTTGGAGAGCTTAGAACGACTCATGAGCAGAATATCGTTCTGGCAGATGTGCGGGAAAGCGAGCTCATGTTGCTCTGGGAGGCACTACAGCCCTTGGGATTGGCCGCCTCTAACGCAGGCCATATCACCGATATGATTTGCTGCCCGGGAGGCGACTTTTGCTCTCTGGCGAATGCCAAATCACTACCTGTCGCCCAGGCACTGCAGGAACGCTTCGAAAAACTGGATTATCAGTTTGACCTTGGTCCACTAGAACTCAACATCAGCGGCTGTATGAATGCCTGCGGCCATCACCACGTAGGCCACATAGGCATCCTTGGAGTCGACAAGAAAGGGCAGGAGTTTTACCAGGTCTGTATCGGAGGCTCTCAGGCTGGGACAGCGCGGGTGGCCAAGATTCTTGGCCCGTCCTTCAGTCGCGCGGATCTGCCCGAGGCGATAGAAAAGCTACTGAAACGCTACACAGAGCTGCGTGACTCACAAGAAGAGCAGTTCCTCCATGTCTTTGAGCGCTGCGGCGTTGAACCGTTTAAAGAGGCAGTCTATGGAAACTCCTGAAGATTCGCCTGAGCTTGAAGCAGCACCGGTTAATGCTGAGCTAGCTCCCTACACACTTGCCGAGTGGACTGAATCCGGTAAACCAGTAAATGCATTCGTAACTATTGCTGGCGGCGACGATTTACATGAGCACTACGAGGCGCTTGTAAAGGTATCGTGTATCAGAATTCTCTTTGCTGGCTTTATGGACGGACGAGGCTTCAGTCACGCCGGCAAGCTCCGTCAATTGGGGTATTCCGGCCAGCTGATCGCTGGGGGAGATATCCTTGCTGATCAGTGGGTCTTTTTAAATCGCTGCGGTTTTGACACGCTGGAAGACCGTGAGACTGCGTCTGACGCAAGCGCGCTGCCAGGCTTTTCCCAGACCTATCAAGCCGATGCTCGCGAGACTATGCCACTTCTCCTTCGCAAGGCTAAAACTCAAGCCTAAGCCTTTGAGATTGGAGAGCCGCTAGCGCCTGCTACACTCCAGTCTCGCTCATCGCATAAGTTGCCATGGACCCTAGCTCCGTCACCTTTGCTTTTTTCCTGATTTTCACCGGTGCCGCCGCGTTGGCATCGGTAGCGCTGTACACGCGACAACCCCTGATCATTGCCTACATTGCCTTAGGCGCGCTTATCGGGCCGTCGGGATTCAGTCTGGTAACTGACCTGCAGCAGCTCTCCGACATCGGGCATATCGGAATTATATTTTTGCTCTTTCTTTTGGGCCTGGATATGCAGCCCCAGGCGCTTTTTGCAACGATCCGTAAGTCAACGGTAGTGGGGCTCGTGAGTTCGGCGATCTTCTTTCTAGCGTCCTGGCTGCTTGCGAGCTTCTTTTTCAAGGAGCTCGGAGAGGCGATCATCGTAGCCGTGGCTATGATGTTTTCGTCGACCATCATCGGGATCAAACTATTACCGACGACAATTTTGCATCACAAACACATCGGCGAAATGATGATTGGCTTGCTCTTGTTGCAGGATTTGCTGGCGATCATCGTTCTGGTGCTAATCATGGCCAGTGGTAGCGCTGAAGAAGGAGAAGCCGCCTGGCACATCGCGAAGGTTCTTATAGCCCTTCCCCTTCTTGGTCTAGTCGCTTGGGCGGTCGTGCGTTACGTGCTTCTCAAACTGATCCAGAAGTTTGATCGCTTCCACGAGTACATATTCTTACTGGCTATAGGCTGGTGTCTTGGAATGGCGGAGTCCGCTCAACTGTTGGGCTTGTCAGCTGAAATTGGTGCTTTTGTCGCCGGAGTCAGCATCGCGACCAGTCCAATCTCTCAATACATAGCCGTGAACCTCAAACCGCTGAGGGACTTCTTTCTCATACTGTTCTTTTTCGCTGTAGGCGCACGCTTCGATCTGGCAATGCTCGAGCAAGTTTGGCTGCCGGCGCTATGCCTGGCGCTGCTGGTACTCACCATGAAACCCATAACTTATAGAGTGTTGCTCAAAGGCATGAGCGAGCGCACAAGCCTCGCCTGGGATCTCGGCTTCCGACTGGGGCAGGCCAGTGAGTTTTCCCTGTTAATCGCCTACATCGCCTTCGACGCTGGCCTTCTCGGACTCCAAGCCTCCCTTACGGTTCAGGCGACAACAATTATTACCCTGCTGGTGTCCTCTTA
>NZ_JBGCFU010000100.1:0-15236 GCF_045107095.1 Congregibacter sp.
CCTGTCTTGGTAGACCCGCCCGGATTTCCGCGGCGGGTTTTTTTATGAGGCCTCGCGCTCGGTTTCAAAAGCCTTATAATCAGTGCAATGCAAAGCCAATATTGTCTAGAAAATCATCTGCCAGTCCCTCGGATTCACGTCTGTGATCAGCAGCAAACGCTGTTCGGGGCTTTTCCTGACACCACCCTTGAGTCCCATCGTGAAACTGCGTCGGCGGACATTCCTATCTTTGGAAGCTCTTCGTTGTGGCGGATGTCGTCGGACAAGGACCAAGAAGACCATGGCGATGACGGTGGGCTCGCGCTGCAGGAAGCCAAGCCCAAGCTGAAGCGGCCCCCGCTTTATAAGGTGGTGCTGCTTAACGACGACTACACTCCCATGGAGTTTGTTGTCGAGATATTGGAAGTGTTCTTCAAAATGAACCGCGAACAGGCTACGCAGGTTATGCTCACCGTGCATACCCACGGCAAGGGCGTTTGCGGTATTTATACGAAAGATATCGCTGAAACAAAATCAGCACAGGTTAATCAGTATGCACGCGACCACCAGCATCCTCTGCTGTGTGAGATCGAAGCATCCGAGGACTAGCTCATCGAAGGAGATAGTACATGCTAAGTAAGGAACTTGAGCAGACGCTGAACGACGCTTTCCGCGCAGCTCGCTCGCGAAGACACGAATTTATGACCGTGGAGCATCTGTTACTGGCATTACTGGATAACAACGATGCCATTCGTGTGCTCAAAGCATGCGGCGCGGAGCTCAGTGCTCTCAGAGGTGATTTGGTCGAGTTTATCGATTCAACGACACCATTGATTCCAGAGGACGAGCAGGAGAGAGAGACTCAACCAACATTGGGCTTTCAGCGTGTACTTCAGCGAGCCGTGTTTCATGTCCAAAGCTCGGGACGCAGCGAAGTTACGGGCGCGAATGTTCTGGTAGCGATTTTCTCTGAGCAAGAGTCCCAAGCCGTTTACTTCCTTAAAACCCAAAGCGTGTCGCGTCTAGACGTGGTGAATTACATCACTCACGGCATTTCCAAGGTTGACGAGGGCGACGAGCAAAACGGGAGTGAGCCTGAAGCCGAACGCGCTGAAGGCGCAACCGAAGAGGGCGAGAGCAATCCGTTGGACAGCTTTGCTACGAACCTCAACGAGGAAGCTCGTGAGGGCCGGATCGATCCATTGATTGGCCGATCTTCGGAGGTAGAGCGCGTGATTCAAGTTCTGGCACGGCGACGCAAGAACAATCCCCTGCTTGTGGGTGAGTCCGGCGTAGGCAAAACCGCAATCGCCGAAGGCCTGGCCAAGCTCATTGAAGATGGCGAGGTGCCTGAGATGCTCAAAGGGGCCGAGGTGTATTCTCTGGATCTTGGATCCCTCCTTGCCGGAACCAAATATCGTGGTGACTTTGAGAAGCGTTTTAAAGGACTCCTTGCCGAGCTCAAGCGGCGGGAAGGCGCGGTGCTGTTCATCGACGAGATTCACACGATCATTGGCGCCGGGGCCGCAAGCGGCGGCGTCATGGACGCGAGCAATCTTCTCAAGCCATTGCTGACATCTGGCAGGCTGCGCTGTATCGGTTCTACAACCTTTCAGGAATACCGTGGCATATTTGATAAGGACAAGGCACTCAGCCGACGCTTTCAGAAGATCGACGTCATGGAGCCCAGCACTGACGATGCCTATAAGATCCTTAAGGGCCTCAAGTCGCGATTCGAAGAACATCACGGTCTGCGCTATACCGATCAGGCACTGCGGGTAGCGACTGATCTGTCCGCGCGTTACATCACCGACCGTTTTCTCCCGGACAAGGCCATCGATGTAATCGACGAAGCCGGCGCCTATCAGCAGCTTCAGTCTCCGTCAAAGCGCAAGAAGGTGATCGGCAAACATGATGTCGAGGCCGTGGTGGCGAAGATTGCGCGGATTCCACCGAAATCGGTGAATCGCAATGACAAAGACGTACTCCTCAAGCTAGAGAGCAATCTCAAGATGGTGGTGTTCGGTCAGGACGACGCGGTAAGCAGTCTTTCAACCTCCATCAAAATGGCTCGAGCGGGCTTGCGGGGCGGTGATAAGCCCATTGGCTCCTTCCTTCTGGCAGGCCCTACCGGCGTCGGTAAAACTGAGGTGACTCGGCAGTTGGCCAAAATTTTGGGACTGGAGCTCATCCGCTTCGATATGTCCGAATACATGGAGCGCCACACGGTGTCTCGCCTGATCGGTGCGCCTCCGGGCTACGTGGGCTTTGACCAGGGTGGTTTACTGACTGACGCAGCGACAAAGCATCCTCACGCGGTGGTGCTGTTGGACGAAATTGAAAAGGCTCACCCCGAGGTGTTTAACCTGCTGCTACAGGTAATGGACCACGGCACCTTGACCGATAACAATGGGCGCAAAGCAGACTTCAGAAACATCATACTTGTGATGACGACCAATGCGGGAGCAGAGACAATCAGCAGGCGCTCGATTGGCTTTACGGCGCAGGATCATAGTACTGATGGAATGGAGGCGATCAGTCGCATGTTCACTCCAGAGTTTCGTAACCGATTGGATAGCATCGTGCAGTTTCAGCCCCTGGGTGAGGACGTCATTCTCACGGTGGTGGATAAATTCCTTGCGGAGCTTCAAGGGCAGCTGGACGAAAAACGCATCACCCTGGATGTCGACGAAGATGCCCGTCTATGGCTTGTTGAGAAAGGTTACGATCAGCACATGGGGGCAAGACCCATGGACCGTGTGATTCAGGATCACATTAAAAAGCCACTAGCCGAGATGGTCTTGTTCGGCGCGCTAGCGAACACCGGCGGCACAGCGCTAGTGAGGCTCAACGCTGCGGGGGATGGTCTTGAGGTAAGCGTGCCTGAGCCTGAGGACTCGCCGGCCGACGAGTTGGCTGTAAGCTAGACTGGAGGTTGCGCAGTCGGTGCCAGAGAGTATGGGCGCCGGCGTATTGTGTTTTACGCGCTGGCTTTACGCGATGGTTTTACGCAATAGCTTAGCGCCGATTAGCGCTCGCGATAGGTAATGCGACCTTTTGTGAGGTCGTAAGGCGTAAGTTCTACGCGCACCTTGTCACCGGTGAGAATACGAATGTAGTTCTTACGCATCTTTCCCGATATGTGGGCGGTTACCACGTGATCGTTCTCGAGCTTTACTCGAAACGTGGTGTTGGGAAGGGTGTCTACGACTTCACCTTCCATCTCAATCTGGTCTTCTTTAGCCATTCATTTGCTACTACAGTAAAAAATCAGCGCGCATTCTGCCCGAAAAGCCCTCTGAGAGCCACAGCAAAAGCGTGTGAAAACTGGGGGTTGTGACTGCATAGGGCGCCATCACTTGCCTAATGTTCGCTGGCCATGGCTAGAACCCCTCAATTTAGAACCTTTCAATAAGGCCTTCAGTAGAGCGCTGCCACTGGTTGTTGATGAGTGTTTCCAGGGGTTGATAATCGGATTTGTAGGACATCTTGTCGCAGTTGCGTATCCAATAACCCAGATAAACGTAGGGTAGGCCCAGGGACTTACTGCGTTCTATCTGCCATAAGACAGCGTAGCGACCGAGGCTACGAGCATCTTCCTTCGGGTCGAAAAAGGTATAGATCGCAGACAAGCCGTCGAGCATAACGTCGACAACCGCCACCGCCACTAATCGTCCCTTGTCGCGAAACTCACAATACTCAGTGCAATCCCAGGGGTTGTTAAGAAACGATTCGAACTGATCACGGTCGGGAGGGTACATATCTCCATCAGCGTGCCTTGCACGAATGTATCGATCGTATAAATCGTAACTCTCATCATCTGAAGCAGATGTACGAATAGATACTTCCAAATCCGCGTTGCGTTTTAGGCAGCGACGCTGGCTACGGTTTGCTTTGAAATCGTTGACATGAACCCGAGCAGGTATACAGGCGCTGCAGTGGCTGCAGTGAGGACGATAGATATGGTTTCCGCTGCGACGAAAACCCAACATGGAAAGGTTGCTATAGAGCGTTTGATCCACGGTCTGCCGTGGATCTATGAACAGTGTCGTCGCTTCTTCCTCTTCTAGATAGCTGCAACGGTGCGGATAGGTGGTGTACACCTTTAGATCGCGCAAAGACGACGTCATGTTGCTTCTCGAACTTTGGAAGGTCGGCAGAGCTTCAAATCAGCTCGCCTGTGCTCGCTGGGAGCGTCCAATTATCAGGGGATGTTTGCATTGCAATAGTGTGCTGAAGTCGATTCTCAAAGTCCACTCGGGATACATTCCTTGCCCCAAGACTGTTCAGGTGTTCACTCTCAATTTGGCAGTCAATAAAGCCGCCGCCGTTTCTCTTCAGTATGTACACCAATGCAACCAGAGCTATCTTTGAGGCGTCGGTTTCGCGTGAAAACATGCTTTCGCCAAAGAACGCACCTCCGATAGAGACTCCATACAAGCCACCGACCAGGGCTTCCTCACGCCACACTTCTACGGAGTGCGCGTAATCCTGTCGCTGTAAGTCGCTGTAAGCACTGATCATCGCCGCATCGATCCAAGTTCCCTTTTGATCAAGACGAGGAGCAGCACAGGCTTTCATTACCTCGGAGAAAGCTGTGTCGACGCGTAGCCTTAGCTCATTCCGTCGTAGTTTCTTGCGCAGGGAACGAGAAACACGCAGCTCGTCCAGGAGCAAGATTGAGCGAGGGTCTGGTGTCCACCAAAGTACCGGCTGGGGGGCCTCGTACCAGGGGAATATTCCGTGGCGGTAGGCTGACAACAGTGTTGCGCTATCAAGCCTCCCCCCAGCGGCAAGTAGACCATTAGGGTAGGCGAGGGCTTCACTACTGGGAGGAAAGTCCTCGCCGGGTGCCAGGTGATTCAGCAGTGGCACGGAGTTTGGCCCCAGGGAGAAAGAAGAGAGAGGCTAGGGTGTTTAGCCAGCCACCTCGTCAAGATACTTCTCGGCATCCAGCGCAGCCATGCATCCAAAACCTGCCGATGTGACAGCTTGCCGATAGATATGATCGCCCACGTCGCCTGCCGCAAAAACACCAGGAACGCTTGTGGCCGTGGCGTTACCCTCAATGCCGCTGTGGACCTTGATGTATCCGCCATTCATGTCCAGCTGCCCCTCAAAGATGTCGGTGTTGGGCTTGTGCCCGATGGCGATGAACACGCCAGCGAGTTCAACATCTTCACTGGCACTGCCGTCAGTGGGGGCGATGCGCATACCTGTCACGCCAGTGTCGTCTCCGAGGACTTCTTCCAGCGTGTGATTCCAACGAAACTCTACCTTGCCTTCGGCTTCACGGGCGAACAGGCGGTCCTGCAGGACTTTTTCCGCTCGCAGGCTATCGCGACGGTGTACCAGGATGACCTTCTCAGCCAGATTGGATAAATACAGGGCTTCTTCTACTGCAGTATTACCACCACCGACCACGGCGACACGCTTATTGCGGTAGAAGAATCCATCGCAGGTCGCGCAGGCGCTAACGCCTTTACCCAAAAACTTTTCTTCACTGGGCAGGCCAAGGTACTGAGCAGAAGCACCGGTAGAGATAATCAGCGCATCGCAGCTGTATTCTCCGGATCCCTTGAGCTTGATGGGGCGAGAACTGAGGTCGACGGAGTCAATGTGGTCAAAGACAACCGATGTTCCAAAACGCTCCACATGCGAGAGCATGTCCTGCATGAGACCGGGGCCCTGAAGGTCATGGGCACCACCGGGCCAGTTTTCGACCTCCGTGGTGGTGGTCAGTTGGCCGCCTTGCTGCATGCCGGTTATGACTACGGGATTAAGGTTCGCGCGTGCCGCGTAGACAGCTGCGGTGTAACCAGCAGGGCCGGAACCCAGTATGATCAGCTTATGATGTTGAACGTCGGACATTGTGTGGTGGTCTCATATAAAAAGGCGCCCATGGTAATAGATGGCTGCTCTCTGATCAAAGATCAAATTAATATCAGGAAATTACTTTAAGCTATTGAATAAAATAGAAAACATCGTGAAACTAACGCCTCGTCATAGAGGTTATTGAGATGCCGCGGCAACCGACAGAGGCTCAGGATCCAGCGTCCCCGCGTTTGCGAGAGGGATTGCTGATCGCCGTTGCTGCAGTCTGCGCTTATGTGCTGGTGAGTCTGGTGAGTTATTCCCAGGCCGATCCGGGGTGGTCAGGCACCGGTTCCGGAGGGCAGGTGCGCAACCTAGGGGGCCCCACGGGCGCCTGGCTCGCTGATGTCTGCTTTTCCCTCGTAGGTTATCTGGCATACCTGTTTCCGCTGATGCTAGCTTACCGTGCCGCATTGTTGTTTGCCGAAAGGCAGCAGCCGAAGGCATTTTCCGGCGCCGCACTCAGTGTTAGAGCGCTGGGACTGGCGCTGGTTATGGCTTCAGGGACGGCATTGGCCGCGCTTAATGTGGGTTCCGCCGGCCCCTTACCTCAGGGCGCGGGGGGAATAATAGGCCTGGCTTTGGGCTCCGCAATGGACACGGCCTTTAATGGCTTTGGAGCACGACTCATTCTGGTCGCGGTGTTTTTGTTCGGAATGACGATTTTTACGGACTTAAGCTGGTTACGCTTGATGGACCGCTTAGGGGGCCTCGCGATACACGGCGTCGGCACCGCGAAGTCTCGAATACTGAAGTTTCGGGACGATGTTCAGGATCGCAGGGCAAGAGAGAAGCAGTTGGAAGCGCGACGCCAGGTCATTGACCAGCACGTCGAGAAAGAGAAAAAACGTACACCACCAAAGATTAAGCCGTTAAAACCGCCACCGGAGAAGTCCGAGCGGGTAGAAAGGGAAAAACAGGTTCCACTCTTTGATGCCCCTGTGACGGGAGAGGTCCCACCGCTCGAAATACTGGACGAGGCCGAGCGCAACTCCGGTGACGGATATTCCCCTGAAGCTCTCGAGAAACTTTCCAAGCTGCTTGAACTGAAACTCGCCGACTTTGGAATTACCGCTGAGGTGACGGCTGTGTATCCTGGTCCAGTCATCACCCGTTTCGAGATTCAGCCGGCGGCTGGCGTTAAGGTCTCGCGAATATCCAATCTCGCAAAAGATCTCGCCCGATCCCTCGCCGTGATTTCTGTTCGCGTTGTCGAGGTTATACCCGGAAAGAGCGTTGTAGGTATTGAGATACCCAACGAGCACCGCGAAATTGTTAACTTCCGGGAAGTGCTGTCGTCCCGAACCTTTGATCAATCCAAGTCCGCATTAACCTTTGCGCTGGGGCACGACATCTCCGGCCAGCCGGTGGTGGCTGACCTGGCGCGTATGCCGCATTTGCTGGTCGCCGGGACTACGGGTTCAGGTAAGTCCGTTGGTGTTAATGCCATGCTCATTAGCCTGCTGTACAAGTCTACACCGGCGGATGTGCGCATGATTCTGGTCGATCCAAAAATGCTGGAGCTGTCTGTGTACGACGGCATACCTCATCTGTTAACACCCGTTATCACCGACATGAAAGATGCAGCCAACGGCCTTCGCTGGTGTGTCGCTGAGATGGAGCGTCGCTACAAACTAATGGCGTCTCTGGGTGTACGTAATCTGGCCGGCTACAACCGTAAAATCCAGGATGCCGTAAAGGCTGGCGCTCCTCTGGAAGATCCGCTTTGGGTGCCGGATCAGTTATCGATGACACCGGTGGATGAACAGACCGCGCCGGCGCTTGAGGCTCTGCCCGCAATCGTTGTCGTGATCGACGAATTTGCAGATATGATGATGATCGTCGGCAAAAAGGTTGAGCAGCTGATCGCGCGAATCGCGCAAAAAGCGCGGGCCGCGGGAATCCACCTGGTACTCGCAACCCAGCGTCCTTCCGTGGACGTCATCACCGGTTTGATCAAGGCAAACATTCCTACCCGAATTGCCTTTCAGGTAAGTTCAAAAGTTGATTCGCGAACAATTCTGGATCAGGGCGGGGCTGAGCAGCTCCTCGGGCATGGAGATATGCTGTACATGCCGCCAGGCAGCAGCTTATCGACCAGGGTGCACGGAGCATTTGTGTCCGATGATGAGGTTCATCGTGTTGTTGCAGACTGGAAACGTCGCGGCGAGCCTGCTTACATTGAAGGCTTGCTTGATGAGGGGAGCAGCACGGCTGTGACTCCCGGAGAGTTGCAGTCCGAGGCTTCTGAAGGTGATGAAGAGAGCGATGCGCTTTATGACGAGGCCGTGCACTTTGTGACCAAGAGTCGACGCGCCTCTATATCCAGCGTTCAGCGGAAACTGCGCATAGGCTACAACCGCGCGGCGCGGCTCATTGAAGCCATGGAGGCCGCGGGCGTTGTCACAGAGATGGGCACCAATGGTCAGCGAGAAGTGATCGCCCCGCCCCCATTAGAGGATTGATCGTGTCAAAGGTTTTTACCACCCTAACGTTGATTGTGTTTTGCTTATCCGTTGCGCTGGCTCAGGCGGAAGAGCAGGGCGAACAAGAGGAAGTGTGGCGCTTATTGGCGTCCCAGTTGCAAGCCAGCGGTGAGTTTGTCCAGGAGTTATCTGACGAAGAGGGAGAACTGCTGGAACGCTCAAGGGGACGTTATGCGGTTCTTCGTCCCGGGTATTTTCGCTGGGAGATAAGTTCGCCAGATCAACAGTTGATCGTAGTGTCGGGACCCAAACTTTGGCATTACGACATGGACCTCGCTGCAGCCACGCTACGGGATACTTCAGAAAACAGAGAGTTCACGCCGCTAGAACTACTTGCGGGCGAAAGCGAAGAACTTAAAGAGAAGTTCAATACACAGACTATAGGGCCATCACGTGTACGCCTGATCCCTACCTTTCCGCAGGCGGGTTTCGCATGGGTGGAAGTTACCTGGAAGGAAAGTGACGTAGTCGCGATGGTTGTCGAAGACCGCAGTGGGCAGCTAATTAGCTTGGCGCTTACCCCGGACGTGAATCCTGTGGAGCTCACGGCAGCAGACTTTGACTTCGTTCCTCCTGCGGGCGTTGATGTGTATGAGCCTTCTGATTATTAAAACGCCTCTATGACCGATGATTTGTTTGGCGCGCCGGCGACGACTCAGCCCCTAGCGGCAGCGCTGCGGCCGTCCACGGCGATCGAGGTAGTAGGGCAAACCCATCTCCTTGCTAAAGGAAAGCCCCTGGCACGCTGCCTCAGCGGTGAAGCACTGCATTCGATGATTCTTTGGGGGCCTCCAGGCGTCGGAAAAACAACGCTGGCACAGCTACTTTGCGATGCAAGCGGCAGTCGCATGCTCAAGCTATCCGCGGTTATGGACGGAGTGAAGGCCATACGAGAAGCGGTCGCTGTGGGCGAGGCGGAGCGCGCTGGTGGCCGACAGTGTGTGCTCTTCGTCGACGAGGTACATCGCTTTAACAAATCCCAGCAGGATGCGTTTTTACCCTTCGTGGAAAATGGCACGCTGACGCTCATTGGGGCGACCACGGAAAACCCGGCCTTCGAACTCAACTCCGCATTGTTGTCCCGAGCCAGAGTTTACCGACTTCATTCCCTAAGCACTGCGGAACTTGAGTCCATTCTGCAAAGGGGGGAGGCAGAGGTTTCCCTTACTCTGACTAATGCACAGCGGGAACGCATCGCTCTGGCAGCGGATGGCGACGCGCGGCGGGCACTCAACCTACTGGAGCTCGCTGGCAGTCTTAGCGGCGATGACGGCAGTTTGGATGAGGTGGGTTTAGAGGAGGTCATGAGGGGCTCCCCTCGTCGTTTTGATAAAAATGGCGATAATTTTTACGACCAGATATCCGCTCTACACAAGGCTGTGCGGGGAAGCTCACCCGACGCAGCACTGTACTGGTACTGCCGCATGCTTGATGGCGGCTGCGATCCCCTTTACCTCGCCCGTCGGGTGATTCGTATGGCCAGTGAGGATGTTGGCAATGCCGATCCACGGGCTCTGAGCCTCTCGCTGGATGCCTGGCAGACTCTGGAACGGCTGGGCAGTCCTGAAGGCGAGCTGGCTCTCGCCCAGGCAATCACCTATCTGGCGTCTGTTCCAAAGAGTAATGCTGTGTACACGGCGTTTAAGGCCGCTCAGCGCGCTGTGTCCGAAGGAGGCTCAGAAGAAGTCCCCGTCCACCTGCGAAATGCCCCTACATCACTGGCCAAATCCGAGGGCCACGGCGCTGACTATCGTTACGCACATGATGAGACCGACGCTTTTGCCGCGGGCGAGAGCTATTTCCCTGAATCCCTTCACGGGTCACGTTTTTACGACCCTACAGATCGGGGTTTGGAGGCGCGGATCAAGGCTCGACTGCATGATCTTAGGATACGGGATCGATTAGCGAGTCGCCGGCGGTATCCTTAAACCGACGGAACCATGGCTTCTAGTGCTTAACGGAACCGTCTAAACGCTTTACAATCCGCGCTTTTCTGCGAGCGACGAAGATGCAGCATCTGGTTTTTATTGCACTCGGTGGCGCCTGTGGTGCGCTCGCTCGCTATGGGCTGTCTACCCATGCACATAAGCTCTGGAACCACCCTTGGCCGATGGGCACGTTACTCATCAATTTCAGTGGATCCCTATGCATTGGGATACTGTTTGTGATGCTCGAGCGCGCGACCCTTCATCCCGATTGGCGCAGCGTTCTGATGGTGGGCTTTTTGGGGGCGTTCACAACCTTTTCGACTTTCTCCCTCGAAACGGTAGAGCTGTGGCTGCAGGGGCAGCCAGCGATGGCTGCGGCGTATGCTTTAGCGAGTGTCGTGTGCTGCGTTGGCGCAGCGGCTCTGGGAATTTACTTCACGCGCAGCTTGCTTGGGTAAGCTGCTGACATAGGAACTAGGCAAGACAATGCTGGATATTAAAGAAGTCAGAAAACATCCCGAAGACGTCGCTTTGGCGTTAGCGAAGCGGGGTTTCACCTTCGACGCTGATGCCTTCGAAGCTCTTGATGCTCGTCGCAAGACGGCAGACGTTTCCAGTCAGCAACTGCAGGCTGAACGAAAGAGCGCCAGCAAGAAAATAGGCCAACTGGTCGGCGGCGGTATGAGCGTCGATGAAGCAAAAGCCTCTGTGCAGGAAACACTAGAGGAAATCGCCGGACGCCTGGAACAAGCTGAATCCGAAGCACGTGCCGTGCAGGTAGAACTGGAAGATTTTCTACTGGGTGTACCCAACCTCCCAGATGAGGATGTTCCTGCGGGCAGCGACGAAGACGACAACACGGTTGTGGCGCACTGGGGAGACGTTCCGAGCTTTGACTTTGGGGTGAAGGATCACGTAGATCTTGGGGAGGCTCTTGGTGGCCTTGATAGCGAAATGGGTGGCAAGATCACCGGCTCACGCTTTACCGTCATCAGCGGCCCATTGGCGCAGCTCCACAGAGCACTGATTCAATTTATGCTTGACCTGCACACGCGGGAGCACGGTTGCACGGAGCTCAATGTGCCCTACATAGTGAACAGTGACTCGCTGCGGGGAACTGGCAATCTACCCAAATTTGCAGAGGATCTCTTTCGTCTGGAGGGCGATCAGGGCTATTACCTCATTCCCACTGCCGAGGTTCCAGTAACGAACATCGCTCGTGATCGTATTTTTGAAGACAGCGAATTGGGAGAGTCGGGCGTTCGCTTTGCCTGCCACAGCCCTTGTTTCCGCAGCGAAGCCGGTAGCTATGGTCGAGACACTCGCGGCATGATCCGCCAACACCAGTTTGAGAAAGTAGAGCTGGTCTATTTGACGCGTCCCGAGCAATCGGCCGAAGCCTTGGAGCAGCTGAGCTCTCAGGCCGAAGAAGTCCTTCGACGCTTGGAATTACCTTATAGGAAGATGCTTCTTTGTGGCGGTGATATGGGTTTCTCAGCGCGCAAGACTTACGACCTTGAGGTTTGGTTGCCGGGGCAGGGTAAGTACCGAGAAATTTCATCCTGCAGTCTGTTTGGCGATTACCAGGCACGACGGATGCAGGCACGCTGGAGAAATCCGGAGACCGGCAAGCCGGAACTCCTCCACACGCTCAATGGCTCTGCGCTGGCGGTTGGACGGGCAATGGTCGCGGTTATGGAAAACAATCAGCGCCAAGATGGCAGCATTGGGATTCCTAAGGTGCTTCAGTCTTACATGGGTGGCCAAACCGAAATCGTGAGCCCCTACTAGCGCGAGCGCTGATGGATTTTTTGCCTATAAACCTGCGCCTGCGGGATCAGCCCGTAGTGCTGGTGGGAGCCGGCGTTGTGGCGGCTCGCAAGGCTCGATTTCTCTTAGGTGCGGGTGCTGATCTCACCGTCATTGCACCCGAACAAGACGCTCAGTTCCGCGCATTGGCATCGGAGCACAGTCTGGTATGGCACCAACGTCCCTATGAAGAGGGCGATTTGTCCAGCGCTATTATGGTCATTGCCGCGACACCTGACCGGGGCGTCAACGAATCTGTTCATCGAGAAGCCACAAGCCGGGGCATCCCCGTGAATGTTGTGGACTCACCAGATCTGTGCAGCTTCATTTTTCCTGCGATTGTCGATCGATCACCGCTTACTGTTGCTATTAGCAGCAGTGGTGCGAGCCCGGTGCTGGCTCGCTCCGTGCGCAGTCGCATCGAGGCTATGTTACCCGCGGCAACAGCAGATATAGCTCGATTTGGCCAATTACACCGCGACAAAATTCGTGAAGTGGGCGCGAGCGAAAACGAGCGGCGAATAATCTGGGAGCAGATTATCAATGGGCCCATTGCGCAGTTGATCTTAAGTAATCGCTGGCAGGCCGCGGAACAAGCATTGGCTGAGCTTCTGGATGGCCACAACGGCCAGCCCCCCGGTGAGGTTTATCTCATCGGCGCGGGTCCCGGTGACCCCGAGCTAATGACCTTTAAAGCCCTGCGGCTATTACAGCGAGCGGATATTGTTCTTCACGACCGCTTGGTCAATCCGGACATCGTGGCGATGGCGCGGCGAGACGCCGATAAGCTGTATGTGGGCAAGCGCCGGTCAGATCACAGCGTGCCTCAAGAGCGTATCAACGAGTTGCTCGTGGAGCTCGCTCAGGACGGAAAGCGCGTAGCTCGCCTGAAAGGCGGTGATCCCTTTGTGTTTGGACGGGGGGGCGAAGAGATTGAGCTTTTAGCTCAGAAGAACATTCCTTTTCAGGTTGTTCCGGGTATTACAGCTGGGAATGCTGCCGCCTGTTATGCGGGGATTCCGCTAACGCATCGGGATCACGCCCAGTCGGTGCGGTTTGTCACAGGCCATACCAAAGAGGGGAAACTTCATCACCGCTGGGAGGAATTCCTCAGCGAGACTGAAACCCTGGTGTTTTACATGGGCCTCGTAGGTTTACCAATTATCTGCAGGGAGCTCATTGCTCACGGACGCTCGCCAGACACTCCCGTAGCACTGATAGAACGCGCGACATCCCCGCAACAGCGACTTCTGAGTGGCACCCTAAATAGCATAGAAGGACTGGTGGAAAGTGCAAAACCGCAAGCTCCCACTTTGATTATCGTTGGCAACGTCGTAAGTCTTGCAGATGAACTCCGGTGGTTCGGCAGTGGCTGAGGCGAGATTGCTTTCAGAGTTTCGCTACCATCAAAGGCTTCTGCGGTGGCTAGGGGTGATGCTGTTCATCGTAAGTGCCTGGACTCTTTCGACGTTGATTCCAAGTTATCTCGCGCTAGCACCGGCGCAAACATTGTCAGGTCAGAGTCTGGCGTGGTCGCTGTCTCAGAGCATTACCGCGGACCTCGACCAAGATAAGCTGCAGTGGGCAGCCGAGAGACCTGGCCCTCATTGGGCGTCTCGCGCATTGAGCTTCCCCGCAGAGGCCGAGTTTGTAAGAGTCGAATTTTGTTTAAACAACGACGTTCCCGCGGAAACAGCGGCGGTTCTTTTAGCGTCGGTGCGTGATGGACGTCTGGATTTCAATCGTCAATACAGGATGAACAGTTTTTACAGCGGGGTGGCGGGGGAATGCTTTAACGAGCCTATACCTCGTAGAAGAGGCGATGGCCCCGCCATTTTTCAAATCCAACTGATTAATGGGCCGGCTGCCCTATCGCTCAACAGTCTGGATGTGACGCCCCTGGAAGAAAACCCAGTTTGGAGAATCACCAGAATGGGGATGCTTACACTGGGCATTGTGCTTATCGTCCTGGTGCTAAAAGACTATCTGGCAGTCCGGCCTCGCATTCTGGTTTTTGCTGGCTTGATGACCGTACTGGGAATACTTTTCGGTTGCTGCGTCAGTGTCAGCTTAAAGGCGGACATTTATGAGCTGCTAACCGGTGGGCGCAGCATTGATGCCAGACATAGCATGCAGGCTTTGTTGCAGACTCAGTTCCCGCTGGGAGGGTTTTCCTTATTTACCTTTATGCATGCCGTGTTGTTTTGCGGCGCAACGTTTTTTCTCGGCCTTGCGAGGCGCTACGCATGGCTGGATATGTTGATGCTGGCTCCAGCGACAGAAACCTTACAGTTGTTTGTACCGGGGAGGGGCCCCGGTACACGGGATATGCTGGTGGACTGGTTCGGTGTCGCCGTCGCTGTACTCCTAGTCTTCCTGCTTCGCCGCAGTCAACGCGTACGCGCGTTCCTGGAGGACCAGGGCGTCAACGAGAATACTACCGGCCTCGGATAATAAAACGTCCTCACTGGCTATTTCTTCGGCGGAGACAACCTCCTCAGGAACTTCTTCGATCTCGGCGTTATTGGCGACTACATCAACTGTCGGGGAATCAGCAGCGCCGTCCGCAAGCTCTTCGGATGTCTCGCTATTTTCTTCAACCCCATCCTCGCCGTCACCATCCTCTTCATCGAGATCATCCAGAGAAGCGATGGGCTCTTTACCTAAGGCTGCCCGACGACGATTTTCAATCTTTACGGAGCGCGCCTCGCGCTGCTTACGCTCTTCGCGACGCACAGACTCATTCAAGGACACACTGGTAATAGCTCGATTTTCTTCAGCGACCGCTAACTGATCCTGCAAGTACAGGAATTCGGGATTGCTCTTGCTTCGAGTTTCGAAGATCTCTGTCAGCTGAGGCACAAGGGAGTCTACGTTGCTGTAACGGCGGTGGCGCACGGGATTGATCTGATCCCAATCCAGGGCATTGTCCAGCGCTGATTCGCCAATCTCCTCAGGATCATAAAGTGACGGAAAGCTAATATCGGGCACCACGCCTCGATGCTGCGTGCTGTCTCCGGAAATACGATAGAACTTACTTTCGGTGATTTTCAGCTGGCCTTCGGTGAGAGGGACCATGGTCTGTACCGTACCCTTACCATAGGAGCGATCTCCGACGATGAGACCTCGGTTATAGTCCTGAATAGCGCCAGCAAAAATC
>NZ_JBGCFU010000101.1:0-18060 GCF_045107095.1 Congregibacter sp.
TCCACCTTCTTCGGGTTTCCGTCGGCGCGGCACACGGCCGCAAGGCCAAGAATGGGGTCATCGGGAAGGAGAGGCAGTGCTTCTAACATGGCGAAAATTCCTGAAGAGAGCTGGCAAATTTGCCCCAGCAGAATACGCGAGGCTGCCGGCGGAGAAAACAAACAATTCTGAAAGCTAATGTAGTTTCTAGCTTAGTGCGCACTTTTCACGTTTTTTCTGCGGATTTTTTCCTTGTTGCCGGAGGTCAGAGTTTTATCCTAAGCACATAGTTAGAAGGTACGCCGTCATGTCCAATAGCAGTGAAAACAGCACAGCACGCAACACAAACAGCCTTGTGGCGTTTCTGGGTGCGATCAAGTTTCGTAAGCCCGCGAATGCGGCGACCGACGTTGATCAATACTTCGCGCAGCCTCAGCCTCAGGCACGCCAGCGTCGACAGCTCGCCGAAGAAAACTTCTGGATTCGCAGCGCGAACTAAGCACTTTAGTCGCCGCGCTCGACCAGCAGAGCATCTCTTCTACCCGCGCAATGCGTGGGTCAACATTCGTTCGTACATGACCTCTGCCTGCGCGCACATCTCTGACTGAGACGTAGTCAATGTCTGCTCGACGTTGGAAGCTGCCTTCGAGGGTGGCGCAAAGCCACTAGACGCCCAAACTGAGTCGTACCAATACGGCGCCCAAACACCATCACTGTCTCTAGGTCCTTTCGGCCAACTCAACATCGCATCGCTAAACGGCACGGACACCAGCGAACAGAGCTGGGATAACACACCAGCGGGATTAGCTAATGTCATTGCCGCATCCAGCACAGGCGGAACCTTACCGAGACGATCACACTCGCGATCGAACAACGCGGCCTGCTGAGTAAACCCGAGCTCCTCTAATGTGAATTCACTTCTTACCCGGGCGTAAGACGCGATGATCCTCCGCGGCTCCCGTATCAAAAAACAGTTGGTCAGCCCCTCGGTAAAGGCTAAATCCATATTCGGCAGAATGTGTTGCGTCATGTGCTTCTGGTAATACAGCGCCGCCGGCTCATCCTCGCAAAGCGCCTTTGCAACTTTTTCGCAGTCTCGGGGCTGGCTGGACAGTATCTCTGCACGCCCCGGATGATCCAGCCCGGTTTCCGCCAGGTAAGCCGCGTAGAAAGGCTCATCGATCACTGAGCAATCACTGCGGTTTTCGAAGGACCGCATCATCGCTGTACTGATATTGCGGGGACCCGACCACATAGCCACTCGCGTGACCTTCATAACTTAATCCTGTGGGCTGGCATGCAGCCGCCCGGGACCATCGATGTAATCAGCAACATAACGACGATAGGCCGACTGCAGCTCAGTCACTACCGGACCGCGCTCGGCATTGCCTATTTTTCGACCATCCACTTCACGTACCGGCGCCACCCCCGCAAAGGTTCCCGTTACAAAGGCCTCTTCGGCGTTATAAACATCGGTCAGCGTGAAGTTTCGTTCTTTCACCGTCATCCCTTCTGCGGCTGCAATATTTAGAACCTTACGCCGGGTAATGCCATCAAGACAGTAATCTCCGGTGCTCGTCCACAGCTCTCCTCGGCGCACGATGAAAAAGTGCGTGGAGTTACAGGTAGCCACAAATCCATGGGGATCCAGCATGAGCGCTTCATCACAACCAGCCTTCGCTGCCTGAATACAAGCCGTCACGCAATTCAGTTTGGAGTGTGTATTGAGCGTCGGGTCCTGTACGTCGGAATAGCCACGGCGCACGTGTACCGTAAAAAGAGTCACCCCTTTATTGACCGTCTCAGGGAGCGCTGTCTTGTACTCAGGAATGATGACCATCGTCGGCGGCGTTATGGTCATCCTCGGATCCTGGTATGGCGTTGACTTCACGCCCCGAGAAACCATCAGTCTTATATGCACACCATCGTGCATATCGTTCGCCGATAGAGCTGCATAGAGTCTCTTCGTCAATACTTCTTTGGTAACCGTAATATCAAAATCCAGGGTGTGCATGCCTTCATAGAGGCGATCCAGATGTTGCTCCAAAAACAATATGGTGCCGCTTTCAACGCGCAACCCCTCCCACACGCCATCACCCAGCACAAAGCCCGAGTCAAAGACAGATACTGCCGCTTTTTCCCGCGGCAAAAGCTCTCCATTAATGTCGATAAGGATATTCTGATTGCGGTCTGCGCCGCTGTATTCGTGGGTGCCTTGCATACTTAAAATCTCGATTTGTACGATAGAGAACAAGCTGTTGAAAACGCGTCGCATGCTACCATGCACTTTGCTGACAATTTGTATCTTGCGATGCTACGAATCGCAACGTTTTTAAGATCGCGGCGACTAGTGGAACCCGCACTACCTTAAGCACTGTTTGAAGCACTATTCCCAGCACTACTTGCGAAGCATTACTAACGAAGCACGACGTGACAGATTCCCCCAAACAACCTAGCGCCGACACCTTATTCAGTGATCCTCTGCGCGCTCCAGGGCCCTTCCGCTTTGACAGCGATGTCGTATCGGTTTTTCCGGATATGATCCGCCGCTCGGTGCCCGGGTACGAGACGGTTATCGCTATGTCTGGCCTGCTTGCGGGGCGCTTTGCAAGATCCAACAGCAGCGTTTACGACCTCGGCTGCTCTCTGGGTGCCACCACCTTGTCCATGCGGCGTCACATTGACGTAGCCAACTGCACAATCGTGGGCATAGATAACTCCTCAGCAATGATCGCGCGCTGTCGGGAGTTGATCGCCCTGGACGCGGGCAGCACCGCGGTAGATCTTCGAGAGGGCGATATCCTTGAGAGCGAGATCGCGAATGCGTCGATGGTTGTTCTTAACTACACCCTTCAGTTCGTCCCTCTGGAACAGCGCCGTGAACTTCTGCATCGCATCGCTGACGCTTTGATGCCCGGCGGTATTTTGGTGCTATCAGAGAAAGTAGTGTTTCCCGATGATTCATTGAACCAGCTGAACATCGATCTCCATCACGATTTTAAACGCGCCCACGGCTACAGCGATTTGGAAATCGCGGGCAAGCGAGATTCCATTGAAAACGTTTTGATCCCGGAATCCATCGATCAGCATCGCCTGCGCCTGTCCGAGGCAGGATTCAGTTCCAGTGACGTGTGGTTCCAGTGCTTTAACTTTGCCTCAATCATTGCCCTCAAATGATCGATGTTCAAGGCATTCAGCAACGGTGGGCAGACGGGCCTTTGGAACCCTGGGGCGCGCTTCTTCCTGACCAGGTAAAGGCAGGACTCTCGGTTTTACGCCACGGCGATATCCCCAGGTGGGAGCAGGCCCTCGACTCTCTACCTGATATTCCCGTTGGTGATACAGATCTTAGGTCTGGAAGCGTGGCAGTCCACGCGAGCCAAGCGATCGACAACGCAACTTTATCGGTGCTGGAAACGTCGCTGCGCGGGCTATGCCCTTGGCGTAAAGGTCCCTACGAACTGTTCGGGCTAACGATCGACACCGAGTGGCACTCAGATTGGAAGTGGGACAGGCTTAGTCAGCACATCGAACCTTTGGATAATCGGCGCGTGCTGGATGTGGGTTGCGGAAATGGCTACCACTGTTGGCGAATGCGCGGAGCCGGTGCCAGCGAAGTTATAGGGATCGATCCTTCGCCGCTGTTCGTAATCCAGTTTGCTGCTCTTCAGCGTTATATTCAGGATCCTGCGGTTTGTGTCCTTCCTGTCGGTATAGAAAAACTCCCTCCCAAACTTCACGCTTTTGATACGGCGTTTTCTATGGGCGTTCTCTATCACCGACGCTCGCCCATGGAACACCTGATGACCCTGCGCGACAGCCTCCGCAGTGGTGGGCAGTTGGTTTTGGAAACCCTCGTGATCGAGGGCGACGAGCAGCAGTGCCTGGTACCGCAGGGACGCTACGCGCGCATGGGCAACGTTTGGTTTATTCCAAGCTCTGCCATGCTCATTTTGTGGCTGGCAAAGCTGGGCTGGAAGAATCCCAGACTTGTGGATGAATCGGTGACTACGACTGATGAGCAACGTGCGACCGACTGGATGAGTTATCAGTCACTGAAGAACTTTCTGGACCCAGAAGATCCGACGAAGACCTTGGAAGGCTATCCCGCACCGCGAAGAGCCATCCTGATTGCAGAGGCTCCTTGAGCCCCACTTAGCTTCTCTACTCGCTCGTGGTGACGCTTAACGGCCCAGCACACCACAGGAACGCCCCCAAAGTCTTTTCGGCGACTGAAGGCAAGAGTAGCGGTGAGTCACGATCAGCAACACCTAAACGCTAAGTTCAATCAATGCAAAGGCTTACCCGTTCGATGATCCTCAAACACCGTCTCAAACACATCCCGGAAGTTACGCGCGAAGTGCACGTTGATACCTTCTCTGAGGTAATCCGGTAGCTCCTCGAAGTCGCGACGGTTCGCATGGGGCAATATCAGCTCCATGATTTTTGCTCGTCTTGCCGCGATAACCTTTTCGCGAATACCGCCTACGGGCAGCACCTGACCCGTGAGTGTTAGCTCCCCGGTCATGGCCAGAGGACGACGTATGCGCTCCTTACGAGCTAGCGATACCAGTGCCGTCGCAATGGTAATACCGGCGCTAGGGCCGTCTTTGGGTGTAGCCCCCTCGGGCACATGCAAATGCACCATGCTGGTATCGAAGAAGTCCGGATCGCAGCGATAGTCTTTTAAATGCGACACGATAAAGCTGTAAGCAATGTCTGCTGACTCGCGCATGACATCGCCTAAGCGACCCGTCAGCTTAAAGCCACGATTAAGCGTGTGAATACGCGAAGATTCTATAGGGAGCGTAGCTCCACCCATCGCTGTCCAGGCAAGACCCGTTGCTACTCCAATACCGCGTTGGGGCTTTTCCGGCTGAAACAATGGTTTGCCAAGTAGCTCATCGATATCTCGTTTACCAATGCGCCGTTTTTCTACTACTTCTGTCTGCGTCTTCCTCCGCCCTTTGCGGCGACCTTTCACAAAGCCGACAATCGACTTGCGCATGATTCGCGACAGCTGCTTTTCCAGGTTTCGAACACCGGCCTCTCGGCAATAAGACTCAATGACGTACTTCAGTGCCGGGTCATTAATCTTGAGCTGCTCGCTGCCCAGGCCGTGACGCTCAAGCTGTTTTGGCCACAGGTGGTTTCGTGCGATAGCTAGCTTTTCCTCCGCTACGTAACCAGACAGGCGCAGAGTCTCCATACGATCGAGCAAGGGACCGGGGATGGTATCCAGCTGATTAGCGGTACAGATAAACAAAACCTTGGAAAGATCCACGCGCAAATCAAGATAGTGATCAAGGAACTCACTGTTCTGCTCCGGATCAAGCACTTCCAAAAGAGCTGAGGCAGGGTCTCCCCGAAAAGAAGCACCGATTTTGTCGATCTCATCCAGCATGATGACAGGGTTGGCCACCTTCACTTCTTTCAATGCCTGAACGAACTTCCCCGGCATTGCACCCACGTAGGTGCGCCTATGGCCTTTAATCTCGGCTTCGTCGCGCATGCCTCCCAAACTAAAGCGATAGAACTCGCGGCCGAGAGCGTTGGCAACAGACCGGCCAATACTCGTTTTCCCGACTCCGGGTGGACCCACGAGCAACAGAATAGAACCCGCTATTTCACCCTTAAAAGACCCTACAGCCAGGAACTCCAAAATACGGTCTTTCACATCGTCCAGGCCATCATGATCTGTATCAAGGACGCTTGCAGCATGCTTGAGATCAAGATTGTCTTCCGAGGTAAGCCCCCAGGGAACCTGCGTTGCCCAGTCCAGATAGTTCCGCGTGACTCCGTACTCCGGTGAACCAGGCTCAAGCACCGATAACTTCTGAAGCTCATCATCAATACGCTCTCGAACGGCGTCGGGTAACACCAGTGACTCCAATCTCGCCTCAAAGCGCTCGGCGTCAGAGGTGCGATCATCTTTAGAAATACCCAGTTCTTTCTGGATAACCTTCATCTGCTCACGAAGAAAAAACTCTCGCTGCTGATCCGAGACCTTCTCGTTTACCTGCTCCGTGATCTTGCCGCGAAGCTGAGCCACTTCTCGCTCTTTGCCGAGCAAGGCGAGTACCTTCTGCATCCGTGACTGCAGGGGCAGTGTCTCCAGAATCTCCTGAAGCTGATCGCCATTAGCCGAGGTGAGTGCAGCGGAAAAGTCAGCGAGCAGGCTCGGCTGATTCGGATTGAAATTGGCGATGTAGTGCCGCAACTCTTCGCTGTACAAAGGATTGAGTGGCAGCAACTCCTTTACCGCTTGGAGTACAGCCATGGCATAAGCCTTGACGTCATCGCTGTCACGATCACCCTGACTCCGTGGGTACTCGACCTGCACGCGGTAGGGCGCTTTGTCACTGAGCCAGCGCACAATGCGAAACCGACGGACGCCCTGCGCAAGAAACTGCCCCGGATTTTCTGCTGCCATGGGCGGCCGATGAAGTCGAACAACGCAGCCAATCTCCGGGAAATTCTTTGGCTGAGGCTCGGCGCCGCTTAACTGACTGGGATCGACATAGGCAAGACCCACCACCCCATTGGACTTATCCATCACGGCTTTGATTGTGCCGCTCCACTGCTCCGGGTCCATACCTACAGGCTGAACCTGCCCTGGGAAAAACGGCCGCTGGGGCACGGGAATAAGATAAAGCGAGTCCGGCAACACATCGTCCGCGACCGCGGGGCTCGAAGACTTAAGTACGGCCTGATCGTTGACGATCTCGGCGGTCAGATCCAAACCCGGCGAGGTTTGATCATCTGTTTTGTCGTCTTGCATAAGAAATCCTCTGCTTAGACAAAATAGATGGGGGCCAACACGCCGATTTCAACTAGTAGTCTGAACGACGCGAAAATCTATACGTGGCCTGAATACGTCCGAACGAGCGAATCACCCAAGGCTTTCTTCGGGAGCCGAGCGCGGTCAGGCCACGTCGTCATTCGTGCTGTGTCTTTGTACTCGGCTGATCGGCCTACACGCCCCAGTCGTCGATCGCCAAAAAAAATTGGGGGATTGGCTCTTCGACGACTGGACCGCGCAGGCCTCGCACCGAAAAACAACGCGGCTTAAGAGGCCGGCTTGGCGTGGATGCGTTCGAGCGAACGAATCACCCAATGCTTTCTTCGGGAGCCGAGCGTGTCCGCGCCAAGTCGGCCGCTGAACGAGCTATCACGGTCTAGGTTTGGCGTGGATGCGTTCGAGCGAACGAGTCACCCAAGTCTTTTCTCGAGAGCAGAGCGTGTCCACGCCAAGCCGATTACTAGAGCGATTAGTTGTCGCTGCTTAGTCGTCGCTACTCAGTCGTCGCTACTCAGTCGTCGCTACTACGAGGCTTCGCCGGCGTTGATGGCATAGGGAAAGAAGTAACGTTGGTGCTCTCGCCAGGCTTCACGTCAGAAATCTTGGCAACACCCTCTTTTGCCACCTCATCGATGCGAATGACGGAGTGTAGGGGGATGTAGCTGCGCTGCACGCCGCTAAATTCGGTCTTAAGCTTTTCTTCAGCCGGATCCACAAGGATCTGCGAGCGCTCACCAAATAACAACTCTTCAACCTCGATGAAACCCCACATATCGCTTTGGTATATCTGACGGGCAAAGATCTCTACGACCTGATTGCCGTTCTGGAATATAACTTTGTATACAGGACTGTTGGGCATGGCGTTTCCGTTTACTCACTGAGGCGGTCCAAAGGTCTGTGAAAGCCCCGGATTGCCGCGTTTTAGCGGGCGCGAGAGTCTACCTAGCCTAGGCCTTAAATACCAGCAAATTTGCTGGGCAGCGACGGCATCCGGCGCTATACTCCGCGGCCCTTTTACAAAGGCCCTAACTGCGCGTACTAAACACGCAGGGGCGCCCACAAGGTCAGGAGCGGTGAGCAAAAAAGTCTTCGTCAAAACCCACGGCTGTCAGATGAATGAGTACGACTCTGCACGCATGCAGGACTTGCTGGTGGACAGTCACGGACTCGTGCCTACCGATCGCGAGGATGACGCAGACGTAATCCTGCTCAACACCTGCTCTATCCGCGAGAAGGCGCAAGAAAAGGTCTTCCACCAGTTGGGCCGCTGGAAGAATCTCAAGCAGAAAAATCCCGAGCTCATCATTGGTGTAGGTGGTTGTGTTGCCAGTCAGGAAGGAGCAGACATCGGCAAGCGCGCTCCCTACGTTGATCTGGTCTTCGGTCCCCAGACGTTGCATCGCCTGCCAGAAATGCTCGACGAGCGCCGGGGCAGTGGCAATCTCGTCGTGGACATCACCTTCCCCGAGATCGAAAAGTTTGACCGTCTCCCAGAACCCAGCGTTGAAGGGCCGTCGGCTTTTGTTTCAATTATGGAAGGCTGCAGCAAGTACTGCAGTTTTTGCGTCGTCCCATACACCCGGGGGGAAGAAGTTTCCCGCCCTCTGGACGACGTAATCGCAGAAGTCGCCAGTCTGGCGAGTCGCGGCGTTCGTGAAGTCAATCTTCTTGGACAAAATGTTAACGCCTACCGCGGCGAAAGCCATGAAGGCGACATCGTAGATTTTGCAGAGCTTCTGCATTTTGTTGCCGCTATTCCGGGCATCGACCGGATTCGTTACACCACGTCACACCCGGTGGAATTCTCTGAGGCACTCATTCAAGCCTACGCAGAAATTCCCGAGCTTGTGGATCACCTTCATCTGCCCGTGCAGGCGGGCTCCGATCGAGTGTTGGCCAACATGAAGCGCGGCCACACGGTACTCGAATACAAATCAAAGATTCGCAAGCTTCGCGCTATCCGTCCGAATATCAGCCTGTCTTCAGATTTCATTATTGGCTTCCCAGGTGAGACGGAAACCGATTTCGCGGCGACTATGAAGCTGATAGACGACATCGGGTTCGATATGTCCTTCAGCTTCATTTACAGCGCCCGGCCGGGAACACCCGCTTCGGACCTAAAAGATGACACGGACGAAGACACCAAAAAGTCACGGCTTCACATTCTTCAGGCAAGGATTAACCAACAGGCCCAGGCGATCAGCCGACATATGGTAGGCACGCGTCAGCGTATCTTGATCACAGGCCCTTCTCGTAAGGATCCAGGCCAGTTACAAGGCCGCACGGAGAACAACCGAGTGGTCAATTTCAGTGCGGATGACCACGGCCTCATAGGGCAATTTGCCGACGTAACCATTGGCGAAGCGCTGCCCAACTCTCTCCGCGGAGAGCTGATACCCGGAACCGCGGGTTGACTGTGGCGAATTCGTGACTATTCTTGCAGTTCACAGTACATGGCTAGCGCCACCAACAACAATTTGACCTCAGAACCTCCCAGTCCGGGCGGGCAGCCTTTTGGTCTGACCCTCGAACCTGACGATGCACGACATCTAGCGGCCCTGTGTGGGCAGTTTGACGCGCACCTGCGTCAAATCGAAGAGCGGCTGCAAGTAAAAATCCAATCTCGCGGCAATCGCTTTTCGCTGGAAGGCGATGCTGAAGCCGTGGCCGTCGCTAGCGCCTTACTGGAACACCTCTATGCTGAAGTGTGCCAGGGCATCGCCGTTACGCCCGAGTCACTGCATCTTCAACTGCAACATGCGGGGACCGAAGCCAGCGACGACGGCACCTCACAGTTACAAGTGATTCGTACGCGTAAAGGCTCTATCAAGCCCCGTGGGCGCAATCAGCAAAGCTACGTCCGCTCTATTCACAACAACGATATCAACTTCGGAGTTGGGCCCGCAGGCACAGGAAAGACATACCTTGCCGTGGCCTGCGCCGTTGAGGCATTGCTTGAAGAGCAGGTTCGTCGCATTCTTCTAGTGCGCCCCGCGGTCGAGGCTGGAGAAAAGCTTGGCTATCTCCCGGGGGACCTCAGTCAAAAAGTAGACCCCTACCTGCGTCCTCTTTACGACGCCCTCTATGAAATGCTCGGTTTTGAAACTGTCAGCAAATACATAGAACGCAGCATCATCGAGGTAGCTCCTCTTGCGTTTATGCGCGGTCGTACTCTCAACCATTCGTTCATTATTTTGGACGAAGCCCAGAACACGACCCGTGAGCAAATGAAAATGTTCCTAACGCGTATCGGCTTTGGATCTACGGCTGTCATTACCGGCGACGCCACCCAGATCGACTTACCGCGAGGCACTCAATCAGGGCTTACCCACGCCGCGAACATTCTCGAGGATGTGCCGGGCATAGGTTTTACCTGGTTCGCTAACAGAGATGTAGTGCGCCACCCGCTCGTACAGCGAATAGTCGCCGCCTACGAGAGTCACGACGCGAACACCACGAGTCTGGAGAAGAGTAAACCCTGATGCTCACCCTCGACGTATTTCGCGAGACTGTCGAGCAATCCCCGGATGATCAGACCCTCCTACGCGCTGCGGAAACAGCATTGGCGCTAGCAGCGGAACCAGACAAACACTGGGAAGCAGGTCTGCGCATCGTCGACATCGCAGAGATGCAGCAACTTAACTCGCAATATCGCGGCAAGGACAAGCCGACCAATGTGCTGTCTTTTCCGGCTGACCTACCACCAGATGTCACTTTGGATTTGTTGGGAGACATTGTCATTTGTGCCCCGGTGGTCAAAGAAGAAGCCGCTACACAAGAAAAACCCCTCGCCGCACACTGGGATCACATGCTGATCCACGGAGTGCTCCATCTACTGGGTTTCGACCACGAATCTGACGCTGAGGCGACACACATGGAATCCCTGGAAACGCAGGCGCTCGCCACCCTTGGCTGGCCTTGTCCATATCATGCCAACTCGGAGTTTCTCGCTGAGCCCCTCGCGGAAGGAAATCGCTGATGAGCGATGACCGTAACGGCAGTGAAGAAAAATCTCTCCTGGGTCGTATTGCCCAAGCATTTTCTTCTGAACCCCAGAGCAGGGAGGATCTCAAAGAGATTCTCCAGCTAGCAATGGAAAACGACATCATCGAGGAAGACTCGATGTCGATCATCGATGGTGCCATGCAGGTCAGCGGCATGCAGGCACGGGACATTATGGTCCCTCGCCCCCAGATGGTGGTGATCAAAGCTGAAAGCACTCTCGCCGAGATACTGCCTCATATTTCCATCAGCAAGCACTCTCGTTATCCGGTTATCGGAGAAAGCCCGGACGACATTTTGGGCATTTTGCTTGTGAAAGATCTGCTCCCGCAGATTTTGTCCGACGACCGCGAAAGCTTTGACGTTCGCCACCTACTTCGGCAAACCGTTGTAGTACCGGAGAGCAAACGACTCAATGTTCTGCTCCGTGAGTTTCGAGAAAACCGCAATCATATGGCTATTGTCATTGACGAATATGGCGGCGTCGCCGGTCTGGTGACCATTGAAGACGTATTAGAAGAAATCGTTGGTGAGATCGAAGACGAGACGGACGAAGAAGAAGATCAGTTCATTCGCCGTATCGCCGACGATGATTTTTTTGTGCGGGCGCTAACTCCCATCGAGGATTTCAACAGCTACTTCGAGGTGGCGTTCAGTGATGACGAATTCGACACCATAGGCGGCTTGGTTATGCATGCCTTTGGTCACATGCCCACGCGCAACGAAATCACTCACATTGAGGGCTTTGAGTTCAAAGTTATCAATGCTGATCAACGAAAAATCCACAGCCTGCGACTGCGTCCCCCCGGCGCGGAATGAGCGGCACGCTTAGCTCCAGCCCCTCTGCGAGTGCTCTGCCCCGCTGGCAAGTACTGATATTGGCGCCCCTCGCGGGCGCCTTGCTCACCTTATCCCTGGCACCCTTTGATCTATGGCCCACTGCAATCGTAGGCTGCGCCGTGTACGCCTACCTCCTTGCAAGTTGCACCCCTCGGCAGGCTATATGGCGCGGATGGCTGTTTGGCCTTGGCCTGTTTGGCTCTGGCGCCTCCTGGGTTTATGTGAGCATCCACGTCTATGGCAATGCCGGCGTCATCCTCGCTGCGTTTTTAACCCTGGTTTTCTGTGCTGGCCTTGGACTGTTACACGCGCTGCAGGCCTGGCTGTACACACGCATAGTCAGGCCGCTTCCCGGGGGCATGCTCTTAGGTTTTGCCGCTTTCTGGGTATTCGGAGAGTGGCTGCGCAGCTGGCTGCTTACCGGCTTCCCCTGGCTTTACCTGGGGTATGGCCATGTCGACACATGGCTCGCGGGTTGGGCACCGATAACCGGGGTTTACGGACTGTCTTTTGCCGTCGCTTTCACAGCAAGCTGCGTGTTCTTAACCTGGCGAAGCCCGCAACCAGCAACGGTGCTCAGTTATGGTGGACTCCTCGCCACGCTATGGGGTGGCGGACTCATGCTCAAACCCATTGAGTGGGTGGCCCCCGCCAGCGAAAAACCGCTAAGCGTAGCAATCTATCAACCCAATATCCCTTTAGAGCAAAAGTGGGATCGGACGCGCTACCAGAATATTCTCCGCCAGTATGAACGCGCGGTCAGCCCCATGTTCGCCCAAGATCTGGTGCTATGGCCTGAATCTGCGATCCCAAGGGTCGCCGATCGCGCTGGGGAGTTTCTTGATCCTATCGCCCGGCGCGCCAGCATGAGTGATACGGTATTAATCACTGGCATCCCCACACGCGATACTCAAGATCGGTACTTCAACAGCATCATCGCGCTGGGACAGGGCAAAGGGCAGTATGACAAACAACGGCTGGTACCTTTCGGTGAGTATGTTCCCCTGGAAGCGCAGCTGCGGGGACTCATAGATTTCTTTGATCTCCCCATGTCCAACTTCAGCCGCGGCTCGAGCCATCAAGGGCCACTGGAAGCGGGCAATCATCGCGTAGCACCGCTTATCTGCTATGAAATCGTCTATCCCGAACTCGTGGCGCAAAGCGCACAGCAGGCCGAGCTACTCATTACCATCAGCAACGACAGCTGGTTTGGTGCCTCCATCGGCCCCCTACAGCACCTGCAAATGGCTCGTATGCGCGCTTTAGAGAACGGCCGCTACCTCCTTCGCGGGACCAATAATGGCGTATCGGCGATCATTGATCATCGCGGTCAGCTTGTGGCGCGCAGCGAGCAATTCGTTGAGAGCACCCTCATGGGCAACGCCCAGGTTATGCTCGGGAACACGCCTTTCACCAGCTTTGGCTCAATGCCTTTACTCATTGCCTTGGGATTACTCTTGGGAAGTATGAGCCTGATGTATCGAGTGCTGTGGCGGGACGCCGATAAAGAGCACTGAGGCTTCGCCGGAAAACGGGTTTACTGCTACCATGCGCCCTCGAAAAAAAGCACCCAGCAGAGACCATGGAACACTATTACGATCCCCGGAATATTGAACGTGACGCCCAAGCGTTCTGGAACGAAAACCGCAGCTTCGCAGCGCGCGATACCCTCGAAGGCGAGAAGTTCTATTGTCTTTCAATGTTTCCCTATCCCAGTGGCAAACTGCACATGGGACATGTTCGAAACTACTCTATTTCAGATGCCATAGCGCGCTATCAGCGCATGCTGGGCAAGAACGTACTTCACCCTATGGGCTGGGATGCCTTTGGCCTTCCTGCAGAAAACGCCGCCATAGCGAACAAGACTGCCCCGGCGAAATGGACCCACAGCAACATTGGGCACATGCGTGAGCAACTCAAGGCACTGGGCTTCAGTTTTGACTGGGAGCGCGAACTCGCGACCTGCACTCCCGAGTATTACCGCTGGGAGCAGTGGTTTTTTACACGACTCTACGAAAAAGGCCTCGTGTACAAGAAGATGGCCACGGTGAACTGGGATCCGGAGGATCAAACGGTACTCGCCAACGAGCAAGTGATAGATGGTCGAGGCTGGCGCTCGGGCGCCCTTATTGAGCGCCGGGAGATTCCCCAATGGTTCATCCGCATTACCGCCTACGCTGAAGAGCTGCTTAACGATCTGGATAAGCTAGACGGATGGCCAGAGGCCGTGCGCACCATGCAGCGCAACTGGATTGGCAAAAGCCGCGGCGCTGAATTGGCCTTTGGCCTCGAGCAGCCGATCGCGGGGCAAGATCGTATCGAGGTTTACACCACCCGCCCGGACACCCTCTTTGGCGTCACCTATGTGAGCCTTGCTGCAGAGCACCCCATTAGTCTTGCACTCGCGGCGGATAATCCCGCATTAGAGCAGTTTATTGGGGAGTGCAAAAAGGCGTCGGTAGCAGAAGCTGACATGGCCCAGGCCGAGAAGCTGGGTATGGATACGGGGCTCCGAGCAATTCACCCTCTCACTGGGGAGCAGGTTCCTGTATGGGTAGCGAACTATGTACTCATGGATTACGGCTCAGGCGCAGTCATGGCCGTCCCGGCTCACGATGAGCGTGACTATGAATTTGCCAGCAAGTACGACCTTCCTGTCAAAACAGTGATTTGCGACACCGAAGGGCAAGCGGCAGACGTCAGCGATAGCGCCTACACCGATAAAGGCGCGCTTACCGCATCGGGAGATTTTGACGGCCTCGATTTTGATGAGGCTTTTGAGCGTATCGCAGCACGACTCGAAGAGTTAGGCGCGGGCAAGGTCACAACGCAATACCGTCTGCGCGACTGGGGCGTTTCACGGCAGCGTTACTGGGGAACGCCTATTCCCATGCTAAACCTCGCAGATGGTGGCGAGATCCCTATACCCGCGGATCGCCTTCCTTCTCTGCTACCTGAAGACGTGGTGATGGATGGCGTCGCGTCTCCTATCAAGGCGGACCCCGAGTGGCGCAAGTTTGATCTTGACGGCCAAGCTTGTGAACGCGAAACAGACACCTTTGACACCTTTGTTCAGTCTTCCTGGTACTACGCGCGGTTTACCTGCCCGGAGTTTGCCGATGGCATGCTGGACAAAGAACGGGCCGATTACTGGTTACCGGTAGATCAATATGTAGGCGGTATCGAACACGCAATTCTGCACCTGCTGTACGCGCGATTTTTCCATAAGCTCATGCGCGACGAAGGATTGCTGAGCTCTGACGAGCCCTTCGCTCGTCTACTGACTCAGGGCATGGTGCTCAAAGACGGCGCAAAAATGTCCAAGTCAAAGGGCAATACCGTTGACCCGCAATCGCTGATCGATAGTCACGGCGCAGATACCGTTCGACTGTTCAGCTTGTTTGCAGCACCGCCAGACCAATCCCTGGAGTGGTCCGAAGATGGCGTTGAGGGCGCACACCGCTTTGTAAAACGCCTGTGGCGTCTTGTGCACGAACACACGGATAAGGGCCCAGCTCCTGCGTTGGACGCAAACTCGCTCAAAGATAATGAGCGTGATGCCCGACGAAAGGTTCACGAGACCATCGCCAAAGTCAGCGACGACATGGGTCGACGTCAGACGTTCAACACGGCTATCGCGGCGGTTATGGAGTTGTGTAATGAACTCGGCCGGTTGTCGGGGGAAAGCGATCAGTCTCGTGCGGTGATGCAAGAAGGGCTCGATGCTGTGGTACGCATGTTGGTCCCCATCGTGCCGCACATCTGTCATCACCTTTGGGGAATGCTCGGTGGCGACGGTGATGTCTCCTATGCTGCGTGGCCCATCGTCGATGAGTCAGCATTGGTACGTGACACTCTGGAAATCGTAGTGCAAGTTAACGGCAAGGTCCGGGCACGCATGGACGTTGCCGCTGATGCGGATAAGGAAGCTCTGGAAGCCGCCGCCCTCGCCGAAGAGAACGCCCAACGCTTTATGGAAGGCAAAACGGTGCGTAAAGTGATTGTCGTGCCGGGTAAACTTGTGAACATCGTGGTCGGTTAAACTGGATGCTATGGCAGTTACAACCGTATTCACAAACCGAACAGTAATCGGAGCAATAGTTTGAACAACAGCGTCCCTGGCAGACTAACCCGCTCTTCGCTGGTCATGATGCTGTGTCTGGTCCTTGCTGGCTGTGGTTTTCAATTGCGAGGCACAGGCGGGGGCTCCGCGATGCCGGCTGAATGGAGCCGCATGTATCTAGCCTCCAACGATCCCAATGGCGAACTCACCCGGATCGTTGAATCTACCTTTAGCGCCAGCGGCATTGTTTGGGTACCCCGCGAGGAAGCACAACATATCCTGCGCCTGGGACCCGAGATGTTTAGCCAACGAAATTTGTCGGTCAACGCCCAAGCGCGCGCTGCAGAGTTCGATTTGCAGATGAGTGCGGACTTCATGGTCTTTGATAGCAATCGCGAATTAGTGATGGAGCGCTCTACGGCTGCAGTCAATAAGCAGATGGAAAATGACCCTCAGAATGTTGTGGGTAAAGCTGAAGAAGTTCGAGTACTCCAGGGCGAGCTGCGCCGAGAGCTCGCCGCGCAGATCCTGCGCAGGATCAGCTTTTTTGCTGCTAACGTCGAATAGCATCGGACTATGCGCCTCTATCCCGAGAAGCTTGCCCAGGATCTCGACCGAAAACTCCACCGCGTGTATCTCATCAGCGGCGACGAAACACTGTTGGTTCAAGAGTGTGCCGATCAGGTGCGCGCCGCTGCACGTCGCGCGGGCTGCCATGAACGTCACGTCGTTGATAGCAGTGACCGCGGCTTCAACTGGCAGGACCTTACGCAGGACTCCAGCAGCATGTCGCTGTTCGCCGAGCAGCGGCTCATTGAACTGCGCATACCCAATGGCAAACCGGGCGCCGAGGGCAGTAAGGCCCTTCAGGAGTATCTCGAACATGCTCCCGAAAGCGACACGCTACTCATAGTCGCTGGGAAGATCGACAAAGCCAGCACGAACAGTAAGTGGTACAAGGCCATTGATCAGGCGGGGGCCACAATCCAGCTCTGGCCAGTGAATGCTGAAGAACTCCCGCGCTGGCTCGAACGTCGCGCGCGAAGCATTAACCTATCCATTGATCGTGATGGCCTAACGCTCCTCGCCGAAAGGGTCGAAGGCAATTTATTGGCAGCAGTGCAGGAACTCGAGAAGCTCCGTTTGCTGGCCGGCGACAGTATGGTGACGGCCAAGCAAGTGGCGCATGCGGTGGCTAATAGCGCGCGTTTCGACACCTTTGCACTCATCGACGTAGCCTTGGCGGGACGCTCCGATGACAGCCTGCGCATGCTTCACGGCCTGCGTTCCGAAGGCACCCAGCCACCCGCATTACTTTGGGGGCTAGTTCGAGAGCTGCGCCTACTGCGAGGTCTTATGCAGGCTGTTGAAGCTGGGCGCCAGCCCATGCAAGCGCTCAACGAAGCCCGCGTCTGGAAAAGCCGTCAATCGGTAATTCAGGCAGCCATGCGCAGACACACGGTAACCAGCTGCGAAGAGTTGCTATCCCTGGCTGCCCATGTCGATGGCTGTATCAAGGGTTATGCGCAGGGCGATCCGTGGGAACAAACGGAGTGGCTTATTGCGGGACTTGCGCGAGATGGCAAACCGACCCTGTCGCGATCGGCCTAGTGTGACAGGCCACCGAACGCCATCCTTACCAATCAGCGGCGCCTGTAACTGCGGCGCAGTCCGCTTTGAAATCAACACTGACATTTCAGATATCTATGTCTGCCATTGCTCGATCTGCCGACGTTCCACGGGGAGTAATGGCATAGCCGTTATTGTCATAGATAACACGGCGTTTCGCTGGACAGCGGGTGAAGACAGCATTGCCACTTGGAAGAAACCGGACGTCGACTGGCAAACATGGTTTTGTCGCTGCTGTGGGTCACCCCTCCCGGGCGCTAACGACGCCGAGCGCACCTTTGTCCCCGCAGGCTTGCTCCTGGAAGGCAGTGAGTCTCTCTCGGTGAAGCACCACATTTTTGTGGACTCAAAGGCTGACTGGGATGAGATCGGCGATATCGGCTGCCAGCACCCCGGGGCCTTTGGCAGCTAGGCAGACTCAATAGCGGCCTTCGCGAGGCCCTGGCAACAACATGTCTAGATAGGCGACAGGTCAAAAGTATTTACTTGCAGGATGCTCACTTTAAGACTACTGTTTTTATATACAGTACTTTTGGAGAGCAGCGATGTATCAGGATTCAGGCAATACTTTACACGGCACCCCACACAACAATCCACACAACAACCCACTCAGTAATCCTGTACATCAGTTGTCCGGGCGCCTAGCCGCAAAGGAAATCCCTGAGAGCCTGCACAGCGTCATAAGTCGCCGTGATACTTGGCTCGGCTATAGCGATCTTGCCAGTTCGCCACACATTGATAATGC
>NZ_JBGCFU010000102.1:0-11769 GCF_045107095.1 Congregibacter sp.
GGTATGGCTTTGCCCCGTTGCAGATCTATAGCATCGCCATCATCAAGAAACGACACTCGAGCGTTTCGCACTGCGAAGTCCTGATCTTTAAAGCTCGCTTTGCGAAGATCAATAAACAATATGCCGGTCTCGCCGACAACCTCGCCACGGGTGCCCTGTACGATTAGCGCGCTGTTTTCATCGATACCAAATGCCAGGGACTCTCCAGAAAGCTCCGCAGCTTTGATGAGGCGTCCTACGCGACCGCGCTGGAGGAAATGCTGATCGACCATGCCCCAGTCAAAGAACCCGAGCCCTTTGCCTAAACGGAAAGCGTCGAAGTCATCCGCTGCGGATTCTCTGGTATCTATGCCGCGGCTTATAGCATTGAGCGAGGTGCCCCCTAGGATCATTGGTCCGGACATGATGGCCGCCCCGGCAGAGCTGCCCGCAATAAGCCCGCCCTCGACATAAAGATCTCGGATGGCGGCCAGTGCGGGAGTTTCTGTTCCATCCTGAACGAGGGTTCCCACGATGCGAGACTGGTCGCCGCCAGTGAAGAACACGCTGCCGAAGGCCTGAAGCCGTTCTATGAGCCGTGTGTCGAACGCAGATTGCTCACGGGTTTCGTAAAAGATCGGTATGAGTTCGGCGTAAAAGCCCTGAGCGCGAAACTCTTCGACGGTCTCTGAGCCAACCTCCTCAGGATAACCTGAGGCCATAGAGCAAATGGCAATACGGCCTTCGCAGCGCTCGTGCAGTGCTTTGAAGAGTGCCGTGTTGTCTGCCTCGAATCGACCGCCAATCAGCGCCAAGGAACCCAGCGCACGCGAGCTGTTCAGGCGAGTTTTATTTGGATTATCAGACGTCAAGGCGTTTCTCTGAGAGGAGCGGTCGAAAGTTCCTAAGTTGGTGTTCATTATCACTAAAGTATCGGAAATTAGCGACTCTCATCGGCTTTCAAGCAGTCTCTTTCGCGGGTAGAGTAGGGGATTCCCAGAACAACTCGGAGTTTCACCATGCAGTTCCTCGATACCAGCGTGTACCGTGGCCCGAATGTCTATGCGCTTTTTCCGGTAATCCGTCATAGGGTGGATCTTGGTGTACTTGAAGAGTGGCCAACGGCGCGTCTGGGGAAGGATTTTGTGGACGCTCTTGTGGAGGCATTGCCTGGACTTTCTGATCACGGTTGCTCCTATCGAGAGCCTGGCGGCTTGATTCGTCGCATGCTGGAAGACGAGGGCACCTGGCTAGGGCACGTGCTGGAACATATGGTCCTCGAACTGCAGGGTATTGCGGGTTACGACGTGTCTTTTGGAAAGACACGCTCCACGGACGAGACCGGTGTCTACGACATGGTCTTTGAGTTTGAGGAAGAGTTTGCCGGTATAGAAGCGGGCAAGCTGGGATTGGACCTCCTTCACTCCTTGCTACCCAAAGATCTGCGGCCGTCAGATGCACCAGATGACTTTGATTTTGCCGAAGAGCGAGATCAGTTTATTCGCGCATGCCAGTCTCGTTCTCTCGGCCCAAGCACACACTCGCTGGTCAAAGAGGCGGAAGCTCGCGGGGTCCCTTGGATTCGCTTGAACGAGCACAGCTTGATTCAATTGGGGCATGGTCGATACCAGCAGCGTTTGCAGGCGACCATTACCAGTGCCACGCCACACATCGCCGTAGAACTAGCCTCAGAGAAAGACGAGACCAATCGGATTCTCGGTGACTTGGGATTGCCTGTGCCGAGGCAGGCATTGGTTTATCGCCTGCGGAGAGCTATTGCTGCTGCCGAGCGTATTGGTTACCCGGTCGTTCTCAAGCCGCTTAACGCTAACCACGGCCGCGGCGTAACCACCGATATTCAGAACGAAGAGCAAGTCGAAAAAGCCTATGACAAGGCGAAAGAGCACAGCGACGGCGTTATTGTTGAGACCTTTCTCCAAGGACTGGATCACCGTCTGCTTGTCGTTGGCGGACAGTTGGTAGCGGCAGCTAAGCGCGTGCCCGCGCATGTTGTGGGTGATGGCGAATCGACGGTAGAGGCCCTGGTTGCCAAAGTGAATGAAGACCCGCTTCGTGGCGTCGGTCACGAGAAAGTTCTAACACGTATTTCCCTTGATGCTGCCGCTGAGCGGATGCTGGCGCAATCAGGGATGGCTAGCGACAGTGTTCCTGAAGACGGAGCGATTGTTTATCTCCAACCAACAGCAAACCTAAGCACCGGAGGGACCTCGGTTGATGTGACCGACGTGATACACCCGGATAACAAGAGTATGGCTGAGCGGGCCATTTTGGCGCTGGGTTTAGATGTAGGCGGTGTGGATTTTATTACCACTGACATTACCCGGTCTTACGGTGAGGTCGGTGGCGGTATCTGCGAGTGCAATGCGGCGCCGGGCTTTCGAATGCACGTGGCGCCGTCTGAGGGTGAACCTCGCAATGTGGCGGGTCCCGTTATCGATATGCTGTTTCCAAAGGGCAGCCCGTCCTCTATTCCCATTGCAGCGATTACAGGCACGAACGGTAAAACAACAACCTCACGAATGTTGGCGCACATCCTTAAGATGTCAGGGCTGACGGTGGGGCAAACAAGTACCGATGGTGTTTACATTGATGGCCGTTTGACCGTAGCGGGTGACATGACAGGCCCCACTGCAGCACAGATAGTCCTAAGGGATCCTTCCGTAAACGCAGCGGTGATGGAAACGGCCCGTGGCGGAATTTTACGCAGTGGTCTTGGCTATCAGCGCGCAAATGTTTCTGCGTGTTTGAATATCGCCGCCGATCACCTGGGGCTCAAGGGCGTCGACACCCTCGAGGACCTCGCAGAGGTTAAGCGCGTTGTTGTTGAGGTGGCTCGTGATGCGGCGGTATTGAATGCGGACGATGTCCACTGTTTGCAGATGGCGGATCATTGCACCGCAGAGAAACTTTGCTACGTGACAATGAATCGCTCACACCCGCTAGTGCGAGAGCATATTAAAGCGGGCGGTACTGCGCTGGTGCTTGAGCAGGGTATCAATGGCGGCATGATCACCCTCTACGATGAGCAGGGGCACAACATTCCGCTGCTATGGACTCATTTGATTCCAGCAACTCTGGAAGGCCGTGCTTTACATAACGTACAGAACGCGATGTTTGCAGCTGCGCTCGCTTACCATATGAATGTTGACCTGGAGAATATTCGACAGGGTTTGCGAACCTTTGATAGCACCTTCTTTCAGTCTCCGGGTCGCTTGAACGTTTATGACAAGCATCCCTTTAAAGTGATTCTAGATTACGCACACAACCCTGCAGCCGTGAAGATGGTGTGTGACGTTGTAGATCGCTATGAAATTGGTGGACGGAAGATCGTGGTATTAACCATGCCCGGAGATCGCCGTGATGAAGACATCGTAGAAGTCGCCGGTATCGCTGCGGGGCACTTCGATCACTATATTTGCCGCCGTGATGACAATTTGCGCGGTAGAGAGCCCGGAGAAGTCCCCGGCTTGCTCAAGCGAGGCTTACTCGAAGGCGGTGTCTCCGAAGAGAATATCCAAGTGATAGAGCGGGAAGAGGATGCGAATCAGGCAGCCTTGGAAATGGCGCGGGGTGGCGATCTTTTATTGATTCTGGCCGATCATGTAACCCGTTCCTGGAAGCAGATTATCTACTTCCAGCCGGGTGAGGATGTGGTGAGCGAGCAGGGAGATCGTCCTGTGGTCGACGTGCCCGAAGAGTTTGTGGGCAGTTTCTCTTTCTCTGATGACCTTGAGTTGATTCGCGATGAGCGCGGCGTGCGCATCGCCCGGGAGAGTGACGACTAGTATTTCTATGCGTTTGCTTGATTCAAGACGTCTTACCGGCGCGAATTTCTTGCTCCCGCGCGCGGGAGCGGTCATGGATATCTCCGTTGCAGACCGAGAGCGCGAGCTCTTGATAGCCGCTTGGCGTTTGCATGCGAAGCGCTTACTTCAAGAGCTGGACTGGGACGATGAGGAACTTGCTGCTCGACCCTTTGATGGCGGCGTGAGTCTCGCGCTTTCAGCACCAGAAGATGGCCTGTATACCGCCACCGAACTCAATGAAACTGCTTATGAAGCTGCTCGGGACTTGATCGAAGGCAGTCAGCGGCATTTGTTGATCCGTGCAGCGAGGTCCCTGCGCTCTGAGTATCGCGAGGAAGAACGTCCTCGGCTGCAGCGACTTCTTGCAGCAGCACGGGAGCACGTAACCCCGGTCGTTCTCGATGAAGATGTCTTAACGCTCGGGACAGGGAAACATAGCCAAAGCTGGGATTTGTTTGAGTTGCCTCATCCTGACGACGTGGTGTGGCGTCGCTTGAAAGCGGTTCCCACCGCTCTCATAACCGGTACAAATGGCAAGACCACAACAGTTCGTTTGCTAGCGTCTATTGCCAAGATCGCTGGAAAAATCGCTGGCGTCAGTTCTACGGATTGGCTTGCAATGGGTGATGAGCTTCTCCATAGGGATGATTACGCGGGTCCAGGAGGTGCGCGCATTGTGCTCAGAGATCAGCGCTGTGAACTGGCATTACTGGAGACTGCTCGAGGAGGACTCCTTCGGCGAGGTCTTGCGGTGGGGCGCGCAGACGTTGCGCTGATCACTAACATTGCAGCGGATCATCTTGGAGATTTTGGTGTCGAAACCGTAGAGGATCTAGCGGATGTTAAGTGGTCGGTCACTGCGGCGCTGGATGCCAAATCCCGCCTCGTTCTGAATGCCGAGGACCCGCTCTTGATGGCGCGTGCCTCAACTTCCAATGCACCGTTATGCCTGTTTTCCTTATCGCCTTCAGCGCCGGCGTTTAAGGCGCATGTCGCTAAAGGAGGTAAAGGCTTCACACTTCGGCGTGGCCGCCTGGAGTACGTGGATGGTGATGTCGTCACTGGGTTTCTCTCGGTAAAGAAAATGCCTCTTAGCTATGGCGGTGTCGCTAAACACAACGTTGCCAACGCTTTGGCTGCTGCTGCGGTGGCTCATGCGCTGGGAATCGACCTGCCGACGATCGCCAAGGGCCTGTGTGCGCTTTCGAATGAGGCTAACCCGGGCCGAGCGAACATCTATACCGTTGGGGGAGCCACTTTTCTCGTGGACTTTGCCCATAACCCCGCGGGTCTAGAGGCCCTAATGCCCATGATCGAGGGTCTGCCCGCGAAGCGCCGCGCGCTCATAACCGGACAGGCTGGAGACCGCGGAGATGATGATATTCGTGCTTTTGCTGATGCGTCCTCAGTACTACGGTTTGATCGCATCTGGCTCAAACGCATGGATGGTCATGCCAGAGGTCGCTCTGAAGGCGAAGTCGCCGACCTTATGCGCGATGCCTTTATCGCGCAGGGTCATAGCGCAAAATCAATTAGCAATACAAAGACAGAGCTTGATGCGGTGCGAGCTGCGCTTCGCTGGGCCAAGCCTGGTGACCTTGTCGTACTGCTGTCTCACGAAAAGCGCGATAAAACGCGAGAGCTACTCGAATCCCGTGTCGCTAAAGGAACCCAGTGATGTATTTGATTAGCAACGCGGAGTGCTTCGATCCCAACTCCCGAGGGCAACTTGATGTTCTTGTGGCCGGCGGTGAGGTAGTGGCGATGGTTGAGCCCGGCTCTCTTACCGTCGATGCCGAGCGCATTGACGCTACGGGAAAACTGCTGGTTCCCGGGATTGTCGATGCGCTTACCCATCCCTGCGGAGGAGGAGGTGAGGGCGGCTTCGCGAATCGTACCGCGGAGATGGATGTAGAGACCTTTGTGCGTGCGGGGGTAACCGCGCCTGTCGGTGCCCTGGGTACCGACTCTATTGGCCGCTCTCTGGATGTGCTCTACGGCAATGTTATGGGTATGCGCGGCCAGGGACTCAATGCCTATATGCTGAGCGGGGCCTATCGTGTGCCAGCTCCGAGTCTCACGGGTGATATCGCCCGCGATGTTTATCTTGTGGCACCGGTGATTGGTGTCGGTGAGGTGGCGATTGCGGACCATCGTGGCACTCAGCCCACAGCGCAGGAGTTGCGGCGTCTTGCGGCTGAGACCCAGCTTGGCGGAATTCTCGCCGGAGAGGGCGGTACGGTGCTAATTCACGTGGGTGCTGGGGACTCAAGGCTAGCGCTCCTTCGAGAGGCCATTGAGGGCAGTGACCTCTCACCATCGGTTTTGTATCCCACCCACGTTAATCGCTCAACGGCTTTGCTGGATGAGGCTGCGGAATGGGCACTGCAAGGTGGCTTTGTGGATATCACCGTCTCTACCACTCCCGAGCTTATTGCCGCCGGCGATATTACAGCCGATCAGGCTTTGAGGCGCTTGCTTGAGGCCGGTGCTCCCGCTGAGAGAATAACGCTGTCTTCTGATGCTGGGGGGTCGCTGCCTGTCTACGTGGACGGAGAGCTTGTGGGGCTCACCGCCGCTTCGCCTGACTCGCTGTCGAACTTACTTATGTCATTGCTGACTGATCACCCCGACTTGTTTCAGCTCGCGCTTGCGGGCATGACACGTAATCCAGCATCGGCTCTAAAGCTCAACACGGCGGGCGAGATCAGTGTGGGTGGCCGCGCAGATCTGCTGCTTCTGGACCCCGCAGCCAACAAAGTTGATTCCCTTATGTCTAGTGGCAAGTGGTTGCTTCGCAGCGGGGAGTATCTCGGCTAGATCTGAGAGCTCTTGATCCGGACGCTATTGGCAGTATTTCGCAGAGCCTGATTTCTATGGCTTTTTCGTTTATCATCGCGTGATCGCACCGGCTGACCGTGCGTCAACATCGTCAGCAAAAAGTGCTGGGCTTTATGTCCGGTGCACTGAATACAAACCTGCTGACGGATAGTTTGACATGGATTTTGAAGCCCTGGGCCTTTCACCAGACTTGGTGAAAGCGGTTACCAACCGCGGATACACAGAGCCCACCCCAATACAAAGCAAAGCTATCCCTCTTGTGCTTGACGGCTGTGATGTTTTGGCAGCAGCGCAAACCGGGACGGGCAAAACCGCCGCCTTCGTACTTCCTATTCTTCAGCGTCTCGCTTTTGTTGGCGGGGCGCGTGCTCGTCAGGTGCGCACACTGGTGCTGACACCTACACGGGAGCTTGCGTCGCAGATACATGAGTCAGTAGTCGATTATGGGCAGTATCTCGATTTGCGCAGCGCCGTCGTGTTCGGTGGTGTTAAAGCCGACCCACAAATCGCAGCATTGAAGCAAGGTGTCGATGTCCTGATTGCAACGCCTGGCCGTCTTCTCGACCTGGCACAGCAGGGAATGGTGGATTTTTCGGCTCTCGAAGTGCTGGTTCTCGATGAAGCTGACCGCATGTTGGATATGGGGTTCATTCATGATATCCGGCGCATCATCGACATGCTCCCGGTCAATAGACAGACCCTCATGTTCTCTGCAACCTTCTCTAAAGATATCCGTTCGCTGGCGGCAAGCTATCTTGTCGATCCCGAAAGTGTCGACGTAGCGCCAGCCAACAGCGCGACAGAGTTGGTAGAGCAAATGGCTTACCCGGTGGATCGAGAGCGTAAGAGCGAGCTGCTGATTCATTTGCTGAGAGAGCGGCAGTGGTCTCAGGTTTTAGTTTTTTGTCGCACCAAGCATGGTGCAAATCGTTTGAGTAAAAAGGTGATGAGTGCGGGCTTTGCAGCAGCGCCTATCCACGGAAACAAAAGCCAGAACGCGAGACAGCGTGCCTTGGATACCTTTAAGAGCGGTGAGTTGCAGTTACTGATTGCAACAGATATCGCTGCCCGTGGTCTGGACATTGAACAGCTGCCGGAGGTCGTGAATTTCGATCTCCCATCGGTTCCCGAAGACTATGTACATCGCATCGGTCGCACTGGGAGAGCGGGGTCAACAGGCCGTTCTCATTCATTGGTGTCGGCAGAGGATGAGCCACTTTTGCATGCGATTGAGCGTCTTATCCGTAGAGATATTCCGCGAGTTCAGGTTCCGGGTTTTGAGCCGAGTGATACACCGCCGTCGCCGGATACCGCGCTGCGAAGGCCTCTCGGAAGCAAAAAGGCACGCCCTGATTCTCAAAGAGCGGCTGCGGGTTCGCGTCGTCGCCGGGATACAGACGGGACATCAAGTGCGCGCGGCGGCATGGTTACCGTACGTAAAAAGACGGGCTCAAACGGCTGAGTTCTCCTAAGACCCCGGTTAGGGTTAGTCTACTGTATTACAAAAACATCAAGGGATAGCATTATGAAAACACGCGCAGCTGTGGCTCTTGGGGCAGGGAAACCCCTCGAGATTATGGAGGTTGACCTAGAGGGCCCCAAAGCGGGTGAAGTTCTGGTCGAGATCAAAGCGACAGGCGTGTGTCATACCGATGCTTTTACGCTCTCCGGTGATGATCCGGAAGGGGCCTTCCCTGCAATTTTGGGGCATGAAGGTGCTGGCGTTGTCGTTGAGACCGGACCAGGTGTGACGGGACTGTCGCCCGGAGATCACGTGATCCCTCTTTATACTCCCGAGTGTCGGGAGTGTGACTTTTGCTTGAATCCCAAGACTAATCTTTGTCAGGCGATTCGTGAGACTCAGGGGCAGGGTGTAATGCCCGATGGCAGTAGTCGTTTCTCCTTGGACGGTAAACCCCTGCTGCACTATATGGGGTGCTCTACATTCTCCAACTACACCGTACTGCCAGAAATTTCCCTCGCGAAAGTCCGCAAAGACGCACCGTTTGAAAAGATCTGTTACATCGGCTGCGGTGTGACCACGGGAATTGGTGCCGTTGCTTTCACAATGAATGTGGAGGCGGGAGCGACCGTTGCAGTGTTTGGACTTGGCGGTATCGGTCTCAATGTCGTGCAGGGCGCGCGCATGGTAGGCGCCTCGCGAATTATCGGCGTTGATCTCAACCCTGAGCGTGAGGCACTGGGACGGCAGTTTGGTATGACCGAGTTTGTTAATCCGAGCGAAGTTGATGACATTGTGGGCCACCTCGTGGAGATCACGGGGGGTGGTGTGGACTACAGTTTCGAATGCATCGGTAACGTGAATGTCATGCGTCAGGCGCTGGAGAGCTGTCACAAGGGTTGGGGACAGAGCTGCATCGTTGGTGTTGCGGGCGCGGGGAAAGAAATTTCTACTCGACCTTTTCAACTGGTGACCGGTCGCAGCTGGCGGGGCACCGCGTTTGGCGGCGCCCGTGGCCGGACAGACGTACCACGCATTGTCGACTGGTATATGGATGGCCGTATCAATATCGACGACTTGATCACCCACACCATGCCTCTCGATGACATCAACAAAGCCTTTGATTTGATGCATTCGGGCGAGAGCATTCGCTCCGTCGTTCTGTACTGAGGCGCTCATGGAACAGGTAGCATCAGTGCTTAGCTTTGGCGGTAAACAACTGCGGTTTAAGCACCATTCCACAGTGCTCAACTGCGAAATGCATTTCTCTTTGTATCTTCCCCCTCGGGCAATGGCTGAGTCGGTGCCGTTATTGACCTGGCTTTCGGGGCTTACCTGCACTGACGAAAACTTTGTGCAGAAGGCCTGCGCCCAACGTGCCGCTGCAGAGTACGGAGTGGCAATTCTCGCTCCGGATACCAGTCCTCGGGGAGAGAGCGTTGCCGATGATGTCGACGGCAGCTGGGATATGGGCCTCGGCGCTGGTTTTTATGTTAATGCGACTCAGGCTCCCTGGGCTGACCACTATCAGATGTATGACTATGTTTTGCATGAGCTCCCATCGCTTGTCGCCGAGGAGCACCCCGTAGATCTCTCACGCCAGGGTATTTTTGGGCACTCCATGGGGGGGCACGGCGCTCTTAGCATCGCTCTTAAGAATCCATCGCGCTATCGAAGTGTGTCGGCTTTTGCGCCGATTTGCGCGCCTCTCCACTGCCCCTGGGGAGAGAAAGCATTTTCCGCTTACTTGGGCTCGGATCGGAACCTCTGGGCGCAGTACGATAGTTGTGAACTGGTCCGTGCGTCGACGGAGCGCCTTCCGCTTTTGGTTGATCAGGGAGCTGGCGACAGTTTTCTTGAAGAGCAGCTGAAGACTCCGCTCTTGGCGTCAGCCTGTGAAGAGAGTGACTATCCCGCCACCATTCGCATGCGCGATGGTTACGATCATAGCTACTTCTTCATCGCCAGTTTTATGGATGAACATATCGCGTTCCATGCCCAGCATTGCGCTGGATAGGGCAGCGTTAACGCTTCACCGAGTCCTCACGGGATGTCAAAGGCTGAGCTTGGTTCTGACTAAGTAAATCGACCCTTTTCGGGTCTTCGCGCAGTCCGATGTTTAGCTGTCATTTACGGTCTATTTTGCTAAATCCCCGGGTCATTGAGTGACCGGGGTAGCCCCTTCAGTATCCGGTTCCCCGGTAATTTATGCAGGAGTTATACGATGCCCCATTCCGCTTTTATTTACGACGCCGTCCGCACCCCCCGAAGTAAAGGTAAGCCCGGAGGAAGCCTCCACGAGGTTAAGCCTCTGGACCTTGGCTCGGGCCTGCTGCGTTCGCTGCAGGAACGCCACGATCTGGACACGAGTTACGTCGATGACGTGGTTATGGGCTGTGTTACACCTATTGGCGAGCAGGGCTCCGACATCGCCAAAATGCTCGTGCAGAACGCTGAGTGGGATGAATCCGTTGCCGGCGTACAGTTGGATCGATTCTGTGCCTCTGGCCTTGAGGCGGTAAACATTGCGGCTCAGAAGGTCGCCTCTGGTTGGGAGGATCTTGTTGTGGCGGGTGGTATCGAGTCCATGTCTCGAGTGCCCATGGGATCCAACGGTGGCCCCTTGAGTTCTGATCCCGCCTTTGCGGCAAAGACAGGGTTTGTTCCTCAGGGCATCGGTGCAGACACCATCGCCACCCTCGCAGGGTGGCGTCGTGAAGACGTAGATCGCTATGCGGTGGAATCTCAGCGCCGTGCAGCACACGCGCGCGACAACGGATACTTCGATAAGTCCGTCGTACCCGTGCGTGATGAGTCCGGGCTCACTATTTTGGAAAAAGACGACTTCATCAAGCCGGGTACAACACTAGAGACTCTGGGTGGACTTAATGCATCTTTTGAGATGATCGGCCAGTTTGGTTTTGATGACGTGATTTTGCGCAAATATCCCGTGCTGGATCATATTGATCACGTACACACACCGGGTAACTCCTCGGGCATCGTCGATGGGTCCAGTGCGGTTCTCATCGGCAGCGAGAAGGCTGGAAAGGATCTGGGTTTAACACCGCGAGCGCGTATCGTCGCTACAGCAGTCCTGTCTACGGATCCGGTAATTATGTTGACGGGGCCTGGTCCGGCGGCGAAGAAGTGCCTCGAGAAAGCCGGCATGAAGAACGAAGACATTGATCTTTGGGAGATCAACGAGGCCTTTGCATCTGTGGCTCTGCGTTACATGCAGGATCTCGGCATCGATCACGAGATCACTAATGTAAACGGTGGCGCTATAGCCATGGGGCATCCGCTGGGCGCAACTGGCGCGATGTTGGTGAGCATCATGCTTGATGAGCTGGAGCGTCGGGATTTGCGGCGCGGAATGCTGAGCCTTTGTGTGGGCGGCGGCATGGGTATCTCAACGATCATCGAGCGGGTTTAAGCGCTCCGCGCTAAGGATTGAATGTTATGACTATGCACTACGAGAAAGACGCCGACGGCATTGTAACTGTGACAATGGATATGACCGGCCCTGTGAACGCAATGAATGCGGAGTTCAGTGAAGACTTCGGCGCCGTGGTTGATAAGCTGGAGGCCGAGGAGGGATTGAGCGGCGTCGTGGTTGCGTCGGCAAAAAAAGTGTTCTTTGCCGGTGGCGATCTGAACGAT
>NZ_JBGCFU010000103.1:0-23748 GCF_045107095.1 Congregibacter sp.
CTCCATGATCAACGTGATTCTCTACGGACCTGCAGCACCTCAGGCCGATCTGCCCCCCAAATGGCGCGAACCCATGGAAGAGTTTCAATACATCCTGGACGATGACGAGATTGCCGCTGTAGCCACCTTCATACGCCACTCCTGGGAAAACAACGCTAACACGGTGTCTGGCAAACAAGTCGCTCGCCAGCGTTGGGAGTAACAGTGGGAGTAGCAGTGGGAGTAGCAATGGGAGCGGGAATAAAGGCAGTGTTGAAAACAGCGTCTGAAGGGATATGAGGCGTCAGAGCGTTCACCGGTGCTATTATCAGTCGCACCTCCGATACGAGGGTTGATACTTGTTTAATTTCGGCCGAGACCGATCGATTTTTACCTCGCTGCTTGCAGCAGCAGCAACTGCCTGCCTACTCCTGAGCGCTTGCAGCGACTCCCCACGCCCGACAGTTAGCGGAGCATCCGACTTACGCGTACGGCTGCTTACGAGTGCTCAATACAGCAACAGTATTTCCCACATCTTTGGCAGCGATGTCAGCGAAAGTGTTATCCCTCCTCTACCACCCCTACCCCGCAAAGATGGTCTGCTGGCATCTGGCGCCGCTTTTGTGGGACTGACTTCAGATCAGGTTTCACAGATTCAGCAAGCGGCTACAAGCATCGCAGCACAGGTCGTGGACGGCAACCACCGCGACTACCTCGTGCCGTGTCAGCCAGAAGCGCGCGGCAAGGCAGACGACCAATGTGCCGAGACTTTTGTCAGAGAAACAGGCCGGATGCTTTTCAGGCGACCTCTTGAAGAAACCCGTCTCGCCGACCTCGTTACCGTTGCTCGTCGCGCGACAGAAAAGACCGGGGATTTTTACGAGGGTTTAGCGCTGGCCCTGGAAACCCTGCTGATCAGTCCTGACTTTCTGTTCCTCATCGACAAGGCAGAGCCTGATCCAAACAACCCCGAGGCAATGCGCCTGGATGCCTACGCTCTGGCATCGCGACTTAGTTTCTTTTTGTGGAACGCGGCCCCCGATGCCGAACTCCTTGATGCCGCCGAGGCGGGCGATCTGCATACCGAAGAAGGTCGTGCACTAGCAGTAGACAGACTCATGGCAAGCCCGAGACTCGAAGTCGGCATGCGGGCATTTTTCGACGACATGCTGGCCTTTGACGACTTTGAGAGCCTCGCTAAAGATCCCATCGTCTATCCCAATGTCACGGCAAAAACGCTGGCGGACGCCCGAGAACAGACCCTTCGTACCATTGTAGATCATCTACTTTTGCAGGAGGCCGATTACCGCGACCTCTTCACCACGCGTAAAACCTACATGTCGATGTCTCTCGCAGCACTTTATGGCATTCCTACGCAAAGCGGTTGGGCTCCCTACGAATTCAATGAAGAGGATCATCGAGCGGGCCTTTTGACCCACGTAAGTTTTCTCGCGGCTAACTCCCACGCGGTGCGCAGCTCACCGACGCTCCGCGGCAAAGCCATGCGCGAACTTTTGCTGTGTCAGCACGTTCCCGACCCTCCACCCAATGTCGATTTTTCAACGCTGGAAGACGCTGGCGACGTATCGACCGCACGAGAGCGCCTGAAAGTGCACAACACCAACCCTTCCTGTGCGGGTTGCCATCTGATTACTGACCCCATGGGACTCGCTCTCGAGAACTTTGATGGCGCTGGCGGTTACCGCGACACGGAGAACGGCGCTATTTTGGACATTAGCGGTGAACTCGACGGGGTTTACTTTGATGACATTCAAGGACTCGGCGTCGCCATGCGCAATCATCCCAAGCTATCCGCTTGCCTGGTTAACCGTCTCTACGCCTATGGAACCGGTGGCCCTGTATCTCTCCGCTATGATCGAGATATCCTCAAGCAATTTGAAGAACGCTTTGTATCCAACGAGCACCGCGTCCCGGCGCTTTTGCGCGACCTCAGTATGAGCAGTGCGTTCTCGTCGATTCGTATGATTCAAGAAACTGGTGTCGCAGAAGTCAATGCCGTGGACGGCTCTGTTAGCCGGGCCTCAACACGACTCTTAGCTGGTAGACAAAACCCAGATCTCATCCAAACTCAGGAGGAAGCAAACCGATGAGCCGATTGAATCGCCGCCGGTTTCTACGGGGCACTTTGCAAGGCGCAGCAGTCAGTGTAGCGCTCCCGTTTTTAGATGCGTTTCTGGACGGGAACGGAAAAGCCCTCGCTTCGGGACGATCCATTCCTACCCGCTTCGGAACCTGGTCCTGGGGATTGGGTATGAACCGCGACGTGTTTGTACCTAAAAAAACCGGGGCTAACTTCGATCTTCCGCCAGAAATCGCCCCGCTGGCATCGGTGCAACAGCACATCAATCTGTTTACCAACTTCGACGTGTTTAAAGACGATGCGCCGAACCTATGTCACCACTCGGGCTGGGTGGTACTGCGCTCAGGCACAGCTCCGACGTCGCGTCCTAACAGGCCCGGAGAGACTATCGATGTGTCTATCGCGAGAAAGCTTGGCAACCAAACGCGTTTCCGCAGCCTTAGCGCAACGGCTACCGGCGATGTACGCGATAGTTTCAGCTATGAAGCGGGGAACTCGGTGAACGCGCCGGAGTGGTCACCGCTGCGTTTTTACCAAAGACTGTTTGGCGCGGATTTTCAAAACCCCAACGCCGAAACCTTCACCCCTGACCCAAGACTGATGATCAGAAAAAGTGCTTTGTCGTCAGTGCAGGAAGATGCAAAAAAACTGAATCAATCGCTGGGAGCAGAAGATCGCGCAAGGCTCGATCAATACTTTACCGGGATTCGTGATTTGGAGCGGCGTTTTGATCTGCAACTTACAAAGCCCGACCCCCTCGAGGCCTGCGTCATCAGCGAGAATCCCGAAGATCTGCCCAGCGGTTTGAATGCAGATCTGGTTTCCAAACGGCATCGCATCATGACGGACCTGATGCTTATGGCCGTCGCCTGCGATCAAACGCGGGTCTTCAACATGTTCTACGCGTCAGCTTTCTCGGCGACGACAAAGCCGGGATACGACAAACCTCATCACACAGCAACCCACGAGGAAGCAGTAGACGAAAAACTTCGCTATCAGCCCAACGTTTCCTGGTACACACGCCGAGCGATGGAAGAGTGGGCTTACTACGTGCAAAGCCTAGCTGACTTTCGTGAAGGTGACGGATCTCTACTGGATAATTCATTGATCTATGCTACGACCGATCAGTCATTTGCCAAGATGCACGCCATTGACGGCATCCCTATGTTCACAGCCGGCAATGCCGGAGGCAAAATCAAAACGGGGTTGCACATCGACGGCGGCGGCAGTCCCGGATGTCGTCTTGGCTACACGGCACAACGGCTTATGGGACTAGACATCGAGAGCTGGGGCACCAAGAGCAACACGACGTCCGCGGCTATCGGTGAAATCCTTGTTTAGAGTGCCGCTGTTAGCAATGAATCTACATTTGTTAAAGAACGTGGCCGCAATCCTTTTTATCGCCGCCACGTCTCTTTACTCTGTCGCAGCAGCGTCTGACGACTCCCAACAAGCTGGGGATCATCGAGAGGCCTATCGCGAAGCCCCTATGCCACCGCGATTCCACATAGAGCACACGGAGCTAGAGGGTCCTGTGTTTGCGAACGAGCAAGGCAAGACTCTTTACACCTGGCCTCAGCTAAAGCTGCGCAATGGCTATAGCGGAGAAGCCGCAGGACAAACTGCTTGCTACGACGAAGTGGTGACAGTCACCGCGGGACTAATGAGCCCCTACCCTCCGGGCATTCAATTACCCGAAATAGAAACCAGACCCAGTTGTACGGATCTTTGGCAGCCGGTCCTGGCCGACACCGACGCAGAACCCCTTGGCGACTGGAGTCTTCTCCTTCGAAAGGATGGTGCACGCCAATGGGCGTATAAAGAGCAGGCGCTCTACACCTCCGTTCGAGACAAACAACCGGGCGATACCTATGGAGGATCGCGACGTAAGCGCCGTGCTGACGGCAGTGGCGAGGGTGACGCGCCAGCAGGTCGCGTCCCCGCCGGGCCTCCTGCACGACTACCACCGGGATTTGCTGTGAAAACCACCAGCCTCGGACGTATGCTCACTACGCATCAAAACTACGCGGTCTACGCCTACAAAAACGACAGCGCGGAGAGCGTTGCCTGTATCGAGGAGTGCCTCCGTGAACGGAAGCCTGTGCTCGCGCCCGCCCTAGCCCGAGCTTTTGATGAATGGACAGTGTTGGAGCGCGCACCGGGCGTACGTCAATGGGTTTTCCGCGGGTCTCCGCTGTATACCTACACACAAGACCCTGAACCCTGGAGCCAGGTAGGCAGTGACGAGTCCGGGTGGAGCAATGTGTTTACTCAGCGTGTTCCGAGCTTGCCACCCAGCTTTACACTGCAGCAGACACTCGCCGGCATGGTTCTAGCTGACGCCAAGGGAAAAACCATCTATACCTATCAATGTGGAGATGACTCGGTGGACCAGCTCGCCTGTGACCATCCCGACGACACACAAGTCTATCGACTCGCGATCTGTGGCGGTGGTGATGCAAAACGATGCGCAGAGCACTGGCCTTACGTAAGGGCAAACGATGAAGAGTCGAGTGCTAGCCGCGCTTGGCGCATTGTGAATATCAATCCAGAAACAGGCCGCTTTGTCGCCGCAAGCGACCCCAAGGCATTGCGCGTCTGGGCCTATCGAGATCGTCCGGTTTACACCTACTCCGGCGACAAAGTGCCCGGAGACGTCCATGGAGCGGGTACTGGCGAATGGCGCGGGAAGCGCAATGGTTTGCTGGCACATTGGGTCCGGGATGACTACATGAAGGGCATACAGTGATCACAAGCTTCTCGAAGCGCCGCAAAGACTCCAACGCTCGCCGCACAAGCGCTCAAGCGAATGTCCTCTTCGCGATACACCCCGCGACCCTTGCCGCAGCCCTGATTGCAGCACTGTTTACTTCAGGACTCAGTGCGCAAGTTGGCGATAGTCCTCTTCAGGACGGCAAAATTGGCTATGCCATGACCGACCTTTTCTGGGCGGTGTATCAAACAGATGACGCCAGGGAAGAATGTCCTGAGGGTTTCAATGATGGTCCCCGGGAACAGTTTGAACAGCTCTTCCCCGACCACACCGTAATGACCGTAGAGGACACACAGTTGCGCCAGGAAACCCAAACCTGGTTGCCCAGCACAGACTCTGACGGATTCGAATTCAAAGCCGTGCAAGGCCCCTACTCCTGGGGTCTGAACCTTGACGATGCGGTGTCCTCTGACGACTTTACACACCCCGATGGAACACCCGGCATCGACAACCAGGTGTACCGAGCAGTGGGCTGCGTCATTGGTTTTCGTGGCCCCGATGGCGTGGAATACATATTTCAGAACAAAGCCATACTCGATCAAAACTATAGCCGCATGATGATTGAGCTCGATGGCGTAGACGATCTTCAGAACGATGACTCTGTGACCGTCACATTGTACCGCGGCCGGGATCGTTTGCTCACCGATGCCACAGGACTTAACGTGGTGCCGGGCGGCTCACAGCGCATTGATCGACGCTGGGGCGAAAGCCTGATTCGCCAAACCACCGGACGTATTGAAGACGGCGTGTTACGTACAGACCCCATCAAGGAAGTCATAATTCCCTGGATGAATTTAGGCGTTCCCTCCATACAGATTATTCGGGACTTGCGTTTCGAACTGGCCTTGTCACCCGAAGGTGCCACGGGCCTCATCGCGGGTTATGCTGATATCGATGCCTGGTACTACCAACTTATCCGCAACGACTCGACGCACCATTTAAGTAATGGGCAGATATCAGGTATTTCTCTTTATAAAGCTCTTCGACGGTTTGCTGATGCCTACCCAGACTCCGAAAGCGGCAATCTCACCTCTATCTCCACAGCCTTAGACGTGAAGATGCGCCAGGTCTTCATCGTCGACACAGAGTCAGAATAAGTTGAAACGACAACCCCTACGCCGAAGCGGAAGCTTTTGGCCCGTATTTGCCTTCGTCGTAGTCTTTGCAGTTACGATCATGAGCGCCATCAATGTCGCTCTCATGGACACGGGTCTAGGCAACACGGTCGAGTTTTTACTGGGACTCGCGCTGGGTATCGCGGCTGTTTTGCTCGCGGCGATCTTGGTCTACCTCGCCATCAGTGCCTTCAAGGGCATACCGTTTGCTGTGCTCAGCATGGCCGGAGGCGCTCTCATCGCGCTTTGGTACCTGAAAGATAACAGCCCCGCGAGCATCGCCAGACGCTTCTTGAGTGAGCAAAGTTCAAGTCAAAGCTTCGCGCCGGATGCTTTTTCCGTTCCGTCATTGAGCATCCTGGCAGTGGCCATCGCTTTGATAGTGGGTTTGCTTTGGCTACTTTGGAAAAGCCAGTTCTCCGCTCTGACCGCAACCCGAAAAGTCTTGCTTGTCGTGGCCTGCCTCGGCTTTACGCTCGTGAGCGTTGGGACCGTCAGAACGCTCGTGAGCGATGGTTACAACCCCTACCCAAATGATGGCGCTCGCCCCGAGCGTCTTAGCAGGCTAAATCCATCGGGAAACCCTGCAGAAACCGGTGACTACACGGTGAGCCTGTTGACTTACGGCGCCGGAACCAACCCTCGTCGACCCGAGTTTGGCAGCGAAAGAGATATCGAGAGCCGCACGGTCGATGCTCGTAAACTGCTCCCTGAATGGACCACGTTCAAAAAGCGCATGCGCGAGGATTATTGGGGATTTGGTCTCGACAGCGCGCCACTCAATGGGCGCATCTGGATGCCTGGTGGCGAAGGCCCCTTCCCTCTTGTGCTGATAGTGCACGGTAATCATGGGATGGAGGACTACTCCGATGACGGCTACGCCTATCTCGGTGAGCTGCTGGCTAGCCGAGGTTTTGTAACGGTGTCTGTTGATCAGAACTACATCAATGGCAGCTGGTCGGGTGACTTCCAGGGTAAAGAAATGGCGGCTCGAGGATGGCTACTGCTCGAGCATCTCGCTTTATGGCGAGATTGGAACCTTACGCCCGGCCACCCCTTTGAGTCCAAGATTGACATGAACAATCTCGCGCTCGTGGGTCATTCCCGGGGAGGTGAAGCAGTATCGATTGCGCATAGCTTCAATCGACTGAGTCATTTCCCTGATGATGCCACCGTCAGCTTTGACTACGGCTTTAATGTTCGAGCGCTGGTAGCTATTGCTCAGGTAGATCAGCGTTATCACCGTCGCGTACAGCTGCGCGACGTCGACTTTTTCAGTATCCATGGCAGCTATGACAGCGACGAACCGGCTTACCACGGACTTCGCCAGATGAACCGCATCAGCTTCAGCAACGCGGACTATCATTTTAAGGCAGGAGTCTATCTTCATGGTGCCAATCACGGCCAGTTTAATTCTGGCTGGGGACGTTACGACTACTCTGCACCGGGCTCCTGGACACTCAACACGGCTCCCATCATCCCCGGAGAAGAACAGCGGGAAGCTGCAAAGGTTTATATCTCAGCGTTTCTCGAATCGTCTCTGCACCGTGACGAAAGTTTTATTGATTACCTAAAAGACCCGAGATCCTTAGCTACGTGGCTCCCCGCGCAGACCTACGTCCATCAATTCGCTGACTCAAGCTTTATGAGCATCGCCAATTTTGAAGAAGACATAGACACAGCCACTGCGAGTCATAGCGATGCCCGTATTGCGGGGCTAAACCTCGCAGTGTGGCGAGAGGAGGCATTGCGGCATAGGGATAAACGGCTTCAGGGTAGTAACGCGGTTGTTATTGGATGGAATGGAGCTGACGCGAGCTACGCTATCCGTGGGCTTGATTACGGCTTTGCGAGTGAAGAGCGTTCGCTGGTGTTTGCAGTCAGTGGTTCTACAGAAAAACTGCCAGACTTACCTACCGACGGAGACTCTCCTCAATCCGGCGGCTCAAAGAGCCCGACCATAGCCAACTTCAGCGTCAGCTTACTCGCCAATGGATCACAAGCCGCGACCTTGGCGGTATCGGAGTTTGCGCAGCTCATTCCGCCGGTCCGTGTGCAATACCTTAAGAACAAAAAGCAGAATAAAGAACAGTACAACGCCGTGTGGGAGCCAGTACTGCAGTATGTCGAGATTCCTTTTGAGGCATTCAGGGCGGCGCACCCAGAGCTCTTACTGGCAGAGATCGACGGCATTCGATTTGATTTTGATCAGACTGACAAAGGGATACTCATTCTGGATGACATCGGGAGCGTCCAACGTACCCGCGCCGCAGTAACATCTAAAACAGAAGTGCCTGCTACTGTTCCTGTACTCGAGGGCAATCTTAACGCTCAGCGCTGAGATCTACACTTCAACCCCAAGAACAGAATCACGGGGTGTAAACAACGCCCCCCTTCATAACCATAGTTACTTCTCGAAGCTTCGAAATGTCGCTGAGCGGGTTACCACGAACTGAGATTAAGTCGGCAAGCAATCCCTCTTCAACCCGTCCCAGAGTGTCATCGAGATGAAAGATATCAGCATTCCCGGAAGTGGCGGCGCGAAGCGCATCGGTTGCTGACATACCGTAATCGACCATCATTTCCAGTTCACGAACGTTGTCTCCATGCGGGTAGACACCGACGTCACCACCAAAACAAATATCCACGCCGCTCTTCAAGGCCGCTTGAAAGGATTCACGCTTCTGGCTAATTCGCGCAGGCTCTGGGTCGACTCCCTTCACCCAACCACCATATTGGGAAATGGCATCTCCCGCGGCTAAGGTTGGGCATAACGCGACGCCGTTCTTCTTCATGAGGCGCAGTACCTCTGGAGTCGCGCCATCACCGTGCTCGATGGTTTCGACGCCCGCAAGCACCGCGCGGCGCATCGCCTCAGCAGTGGCTGCATGCGCCGCAACACCTCGGCCGCTGCTGCGTGCCGTATCAACGATGGTCTTGAGCTCCTCAACAGAGAAGGTCGCAGCGGCAGTGCCACCGGGACCCCAGCGGTAGTCTGCGTAGACTTTGACGAAATCTATGTCACGACCGATCTGACTGCGCACTACTCGGATCAAGTCGTCAAAGCCATCTGCGGTCTCAGCTCCGAGAGGTACCGTCACGCCTTCGTGAAACCCTTTTGGTCCATAGCTACCGGTCGCCACAATAGCTCGGCCGGCAACGATCAGTCTTGGGCCTGGCACCAGACCGTTATCTATGGCGTCACGGACGGACACATCAGCGTAGCCCGCGCCCTCCGACCCCAGATCGCGCATTGTGGTGACGCCCGCCAAGAGACTGTCTCGAGCATGATTAACCGCTCTCACCACCCGCTCCGCCTCGGACTCCTTGAGAACCTGATCGTTCCAAGGCGTCTCGTTGTAGGGGTGCAAAAGGACATGTGAGTGGCCCTCAATAAGCCCCGGGAGCAAGGTCTGACCCTCAAGGACCCGCGTGTCATCTATCACGACCTTGGGCTTTTCACCCTCTGGTCCTGCGTAAAGAATGCTCTGGTCAGAGATCAGTACAACCCAGTTATCGTGCAGCTCGTTGCCGTCAAACACACGGTCGGGCTTCAGCATGGTTATTTCGGATTTCGCCGCTTGGGAGAACACAAAACAGTGGGTCAGCAGAAGAACGAGGAATAACGGTTTCATGAAAAGCCTCAGTGCATTCCGAGGCCTTATGGCAATCAAGGCCCTGGGCGATTGGTCCGCCTGGCAAGAGTCGAACTTGCGACCTGCCGCTTAGGAGGCGGCTGCTCTATCCTGCTGAGCTACAGGCGGGAAATTTTGGTGGTACTTTTGGTTGTGCTTATAGGTAAGAGTACCGCCGTGAGTTTGGATTATATCAAAAGCAACATTCGCGCACCGCAGAATCTGACGTTGGCCGCTGGCGAGGCATCAACAGCGGACGTTCACGAAGGTGTCGATGAGACAGCCGCTATCGACCCTAAGCTGCCGGCGGCATGTTAGGGTTGAGGAAATCCGCCAAATCCCTCCCAAAAGAAGATCGGCGCTTCCAACAAAAATTAATGTAGGAATGAACCTGTGACTGCCAACAGACTGAATATTTGGGTTGCGATAGCGGAGATAATCTCCGCAGGTGCCGTCGTGATCTCTTTGATTTACGTCGGTCTCGAAATAAATCAGAGCACCCTGGAGTCGGAAGCCGATATTCAGGCAGAGCTGTTGTCGTACACCACTCGACGACGGTACTTGGTAATTGAAAGTAGCGATTTATCCTCGATATTGCATAAAGGATATACCGATGCCAGTCAGCTCTCACCTTCCGAAATGCTGCGGTTCCAAGGATACGTTGAGTTGCTCTACGTCGCATGGGAGAGGCTCTATATGAGCTATGACGCCGGCGTTTTGTCCGAGGGACTTTTCGTTGAATGGAATCGCTGGTTTATTTCAGTTGCGGCACGCGACCCAGCATTCGTTTGGCCCATGGTGCGCGACTCCCAAGGTTGGGGTTCTATTTTTGTCCAGCACGTGGACGCTTCGCTAGGGTATCCAAAACCTGATCAGTTACCAGATTAGTTGTCACCTGTTGGCCAAAAGCCGACCCACAGACGCCGAAACTAAAACCACCGCTTACAACCCAAATCGGACCCGGCACTTGGTCTCGTTTTCTTCAATTCCATGGTAATCAAAAGGAACAACGAGATCGGTACGGTTTCGGTGAAGTTGGCTTGTCCGCGTACCCATCTCAACAGTCCCGGGTCGTCACCGTTACCAAGAGATATCTTGGGTTTGAGCCGCTAAGCGCCAATCCGAATTGTAATCGGAACAAAGAGCAATCCTGGAATGGCTATGTAAATTGGCGTAAGGCTAAGACTATTTACGAAGTCCATGAACTCTCTCTCAACGAGTCGCTACGAGTCGTTACGAGTCGTTACGAGTCGTTACGAATACAGTCGCTAGTGAGCTACGATCAAAGAGTACTTTAAACAAACCTTAGCAGAGGGTTACCGTACGCGCTCAGTGGAGCAAGGCTGGTGAATATACTGAAGGGGCCGCGCCGCGTGAGTAAATCACTGCGTGCTGTCGTGAACATTAGATGCTGTAGGATGACCGTGGTCCCCCAGGCAATTCATGCAGCCCTTTAGAGGCGTTTGCCATAATATGGCGAGCCAGCTCCCTAGGGGACAAAGAACGCTTTTCGCGCCACGGCAGCAATGCCATACTGACTGCTCAGTAGAAGACGAGGTAGCACTGATGAGCGACATGGATCTCGAGATCGCCCCCTATTTGGCCCTTATGGTCAATAAGGACGGCGAGGACATCTACTTCCACTCGGGCGCAAAAATACTGATCAAGGGCCCGTTTGGTTTTGCCTGGCTTGGGGACCAGTTACAGCCCGGGCAGGTGGACCACATTTTCAGAACCATCGCCTCGGACAAAAAGATCATGGAGTTCGAAGAGCACGGTGAGGTCGACTTCAGCCTTGGAGTTCCAAACCTTGGCCGTTTTCGAGGATCTGCTTTCCGTCAGCGCGGTGAAACATCACTGGTTTTCCGCTACGTCCGCAATGAAATCCCCACGGTCGAAGCGTTGGGCCTACCCGCCGTGCTGAACGATCTTGTGATGGAGAAAAATGGCCTTGTGGTTGTAGTTGGTGCTACCGGTTCCGGTAAATCAACATCATTGGCTGCGATGATTGATCATCGCAATACAAATGCCGCGGGGCACATTCTTACGCTGGAAGATCCTATCGAATATCTCCATTCCCATAAACGCTCCGTAGTCGCTCAACGGGAAATCGGCGTGGATACAGACAGCTATAGCACCGGAATTCGATCCGCCATGCGCTCAGCACCGAACGTCATACTGCTGGGTGAGATTCGGGATGAGGAGACAATGGAATCTGCCTTGAAGTTCGCCAACACGGGCCACCTCTGTCTTACCACGCTCCACGCCAATAACGCTGTATCTGCTCTGGAACGAATGATGACTTTCTTCCCGCCCGAAGATCAGGGAAATGAAGTTGTCCGTATTGCGCAAAATCTACGGGGCATTATCTCGCAGCGACTTGTACCTACTGTTGACGGCGGTAAATGTGCGGCCATGGAGGTACTTGTCAACACTCCAAGAGTACAAGACCTGATTACCAAGCAGGACCTGACTGAGTTGAGGAGCACCATCGAGCAAGGCAGCAAGTATCAGATGCGCACCTTTGATCAGGCGCTCATTGAGCTCTATGAAAAAGGCACCATATCCGCGGAGACAGCGGTGGAGTACTCTGACTCCAAGAACAATGTGTCTCTGCATATCCGCCTTAACAAAGGCGACGCCTTTGATAACGTGGATCTTGAGCTCGACGAAATAGACCGACGCTAAGGCCGGGCGGGAGACTGCTCGGAGAATATCTGGGCACGCTTGACGTGCCCTGTTTGAAAGGCTGAGCTATAGCTCACCTACGGGCGCCAGCTAGCTCAGGTCCACACCAATCTTGCCAAAATGCTGACCACTCTCCTGATAGCGAAACGCGTCCGCAAGCTTTGCTAACTCAAAGCTACGATCAATAACCGGGCGTAGCTCCCACTCTTCGAAGGCCTTTGTCATGTTGGCTTGATGCTGGCGAGAACCTACGGTGATTCCAGACATCACGGCATTGCGCTGAAAAAACTCAGCAAGAGGCACCTCACCAGCGAGTCCTGTAAGCACACCGATCATACTGATCACACCACCGACCCGCAGCGCTCGCACGGATTGAGTAACCGTTCCGGGTCCGCCGACCTCCACAACCAAACTTACGCCACCGGTGAGTTCAGCTGCCACACGCCCCCATTCGGGTTGTTCCTTATAATTAATGACTTCATCGGCACCCATCGCCCGAAGCTTTTCAAGCTTCGCCTCACTGGAAGACGTGGCGACGACCTTGCACCCCATGTATTTGGCGATTTGAAGGGCAAAAATACTGACCCCACCCGTGCCCTGAACCAACACCCATTCGCCGCTTTTCAGGTTCGCCTCTTCCACCAACGCTCTCCAGGCGGTAAGACCCGCACAGGGTAAGGTCGCCGCCTCAGCAAAACTCATGTGCTTCGGCATGGGGGTAAACGCTTTCGCTGACATAGTCACAGTTTGGCTGGCAAAGCCGTCTACGTGGTCTCCGGGCACACCCAGGAGGCGATCCATCGTTGCGCCTCCGTCCTCCCAATTAGGGAAAAAGCAACTCATAACGTGATCCCCCACAGAGAACTCAGTAACCCCCACTCCCACCGCTGTCACCTCGCCAGCGCCGTCAGACATGGGTATTCGCCCCTCGTCCACAGGCAGCATGCCCACTGCAACAAGATAGTCGTGAAAATTAAGCGAACTCGCATGTACACGCACCTGTATCTCTCCAGCGGCTGGAGCCGCAGATCCAGTATCGCTGGCCGTTAAATTATCCAAGCCACCGGGTTTTACAACGTGCATGTATTGCATAAAGGTTCTCCTAAGAGGGATAAAGAATTAGATGAATGACTAGTCAGTTTTTTGGCTTTTCATAGCCGGCAGCGCGCGACCCGCCGCGCTCTTAGACCAGCTTTAGCTTTAGCGTGTCCCGAGCCTCGCGAGCCAGAGCCTCCTGAAAATCCGGGTGCGCAATAGCGATAAGATCCTTCGCCCGCTGCCCCAGTGATCGTCCTCGAAGCTGAGCCACCCCGAACTCTGTGACCACATAGTCTACCTGCGCGCGAGTAGTAACGACCCCCGCGCCCGCGGCCAGCGTGGTCACTAGCCGCGACAGAGCCCCTTTTTGCGCCGTGCTGGGAAGCGCAATAATCGACTTACCGTGTAAAGAGTAGGTCGCTCCAAGGACGAAGTCGACCTGTCCACCAACGCCAGAATAAATCTGATGGCCGATAGAGTCGGCGCAGACTTGCCCCGAGAGATCGATCTGCAGTGCGCTGTTAATAGACGTCACCTGCGCGTTCTTGGCTATAACCGTTGGATTGTTAACAAACTCAATATCCAGAAAAGTTACCTCAGGATTGTCATGAACGTGGGCATAAAGTTCGTCGCTGCCCATGGCAAAGCCCGTCACGCTTCTGCCTTTGGCTATCTTTTTATTCGCGTTGTTAATGACCCCCGATTCCAACAAAGGTAGCACCCCGTCAGAGAACATCTCTGTGTGCACGCCCAGATTCTGATGACCCCCAAGGCAACGCAAGGCAGCGTCGGGAATCGCCCCGATCCCCATCTGCAGACACGCGCCATCTTCCACCAAACTTGCCACGTGAGCGCCGATCTGGTTTTCGATATCAGAGCTGCTTTTGCCACTCACGTTAATCAGGGGTTCAGACAGCTGAAAAGCGCTGTGTATGTCCCGCACATTGATAAAACTGTCACCGTGCGTGCGGGGCATCAGCGGATTGATATGGGCGACGATTTTTTCCGCGACGTCACAGGCGGCCTTGGTCGCTTCCACGGAAATGCCAAGGGAGCAGTTGCCGTGACGATCTGGTGGCGATACCTGAATAAGAGCGGTGTCCACGCGCTGCTCACCTTTACGGAAAAGCTTGGGTATCTCCGAGAGAAACATCGGCACATAGTCCGCGCGTCCCTCGTTGATCAACTTACGTGTTTCTTTTCCGGCAAAAAAGCAGCGATGGCGAAGATGCTCCTCCATCTCGGGAGCTGTCACTTTATCTGCGTGCTCAAGGTGAAGCTGCATGAGGGTGATATCGGTATGAGAGACTACATGCTCAGCCAGCGCGTCAAGGAGTAGCACGGGGGTAGCCGCCATCGAGTGCGACCAGATGAACTCGCCGCTCCCAATTGCGCTCACGGCCTCTAATGCACTGTCGCAAAGTTTCATGGATTCTGGCACCGAAGAGCTAGTGAAGTATGGAGTCTAGCCTTCGCAATGTGGAATCCGCAATCCATACGGCCAGAGAGCAATGGTCAGGGAGACGCTCTTAGGGTCAATCCTATACAGAACATCACGTGGGTGATTACCGCAACCAAAGTCAGCCAGCTGCGCATGCGGGTGTACCAGACAACACGATCAGGCAACTGGCGCTCGTACCACAGCAGGGCCAAATGACCGAGCATCAGCATTACCGCCGCGATTAACGGCTGTGCGGTCAGCATTGCAAGCACCGCAAACAAAACAATGCCATTACTGATGAGAATTGCTGCGCCCTGCCCTACGGTTGGCTCAGGAAGTGTTTCCCCCCAAAGGGTACCTCCCAGAAAACAGAGTATCGCCGTGGAATAGAGCAGAAAGGTTCGCTGGGACAATGCCAGCAGCAGGTCATCGAGGAACATCACCCCGAGGGCCGCTCCAATAAAAGGAAACAATCCCGCCAACCCGAGGGCCTGCATTAGACGCATAGACATCAGGCGGCTGGCTCCAAGCGCTCTATCGTCAACACAATTTCACCCACACGGAAGCCTAACTTACGCATCTGGGATTCGTTGATAAGTACTTCTGGAGTCAGCAGGTACATCCGATCGTCAATACTGAGATCTATGCTTCCATCGCCATAGGGCACACGAAGCACGTAGTCGAGGAACATCGCGTTGCCAGCAACACTCGCACGCCCCTCGCCCACGACATCGCCTGCAGTCGCTACAAATCCTCCATCCTCCGATGGCGTGAGCGTCCATACGCGTCGGCTCTCTTCACCATCATCAAAGACAAAATCCTCTTCCAGCGTGCCGACGCCATCTGTCCAATGAGCCTTGATGTCCGCGCTAAATCGACGGATCACCAAGCCGCTGCGGTTCTTCAGCACGCCACGGGCGATGAGAGGTCCATCAAAGAACGATTGGGGCTTAAACTCTGGCGCAGCACCCGCGTAATCGTCAACAGAGATACTCCCGCAGGCAGTGAGGACAGAAAAGAGCGTGATAATGACGATCCGCTGAATAGCAGGCATAGCGTAGTCCGATGAAATAGCTTGATTCGGTTACGCACAAAGGCGCGCCGGGGATCAGTAGTACCCTGAGAACGTCAGATCGGAGGCAAAAAAAACCCGGCCAAGAGGCCGGGTTAAACAAATACATCCATCTGGGGGAGAGATGGTGTCTGCCGTAACGAGTAGTCGTTACAGACCCTTGTTACGCTGCCCCCGCTGCAGTCGGATCACCGACCTGGGAAAAAATTTACAAAGAGACTGTGCGACTCACCGCTTGGGCACCGTAAGCACAGGCTTCACTGTTGCTATAAGTCTCTAAACGACTATTCGCGACGTCCATCTCGCCCGACGAAAGACCAAACAGTAAGCCATCTATGTAGCCCAGAGCCTTGGCATAAATGACATCAACCTGCGCTTCAGAGAGATCACCCACCGCCTCGTCAAAACGCGAATTGAACTGATCTTCATTGAGGTAGCCCAGAGCATCATCGGCCAACACACAGCCAAGATGTGCCGCTGCGTTAAGCTCCACAGAGCTAAGGGTCAGCGCGTGAGTGGGAAGGCTCAACACCCCCATCACTAGAGAAAGTAAAAATGCACTGCGAAAATTCATAGCCGCAAGCTCTATAGATTCGATTGGGGGCACAATAACGGTGAAATGTGACACTTATGTGTCACAAAAATGACAAGAATATGACAGCAAATTGGCTCTCTAGCGCCCTAAAAGCCACCGCTAAGCAAAGGCGGTGACTATCCCGATCATGAGCGAAGCCCGCCGCCGTTCGCCGGTAACGCAGAGCGGTTATCCATTTGTGATTAGCGCGGCTATTTCGTCAAGAATAACCGGGTCATCAATGGTAGCCGGCACCTTAAACGCTTGGCCGTCGGCAATACTGCGCATCGTCGCTCGGAGGATTTTCCCTGAGCGAGTCTTGGGAAGGCGTTTGACGATGTAACACCGCTTGAACGCCGCCACGGGGCCAATAGTTGTTCGCACGGAAGCTATAACCTCTGCAACGATATCGGCCTCGCGCCGGGTGACGCCGTCAGATAAGACTATGAGACCCAGAGGCAGCTGGCCTTTTAGCGCATCCTTCACGCCAATAACGGCACACTCCGCAACATCAGGGTGTTCTGCCAGTACTTCTTCCATGGCCCCCGTAGACAGCCTGTGTCCTGCTACATTAATTACATCGTCGGTTCTGGCCATGACAAACACGTAAGCATTCTCATCGATGTAGCCGGCATCCCCCGTCTCGTAATACCCGGGAAAGCGCGAGAAATACGCCTGTTCATAGCGGTCATCGGCATTCCACAAGGTGGTGAAGGTACCCGGAGGTAACGGCAGCTTAATCACCAAAGCGCCAATGGCACCGGTCTCCACCGGGTCTCCCTGTTCGCCCAACACCCTCACGTCATAACCGGGGACAGCTCGGGCTGGCGAGCCCGGTACAACGGGCAAGGCCTCAATACCAAGGCAGTTCGCACAAATAGGCCAACCGGTCTCTGTCTGCCACCAGTGATCAATGACCGGCACCTCTAGCTGCCGCTGTGCCCAATGCAGGGTATCCGGATCACAACGCTCCCCGGCAAGAAACAAGGCCCTGAGGCTCCCAAGGTCATAGCCACCCATGAGACTCGCCTGGGGGTCTTCCTTACGGATGGCTCGAAAGGCGGTGGGTGCTGTGAAGAGCACACTGACTTTGTGCTGTTCGATCACGCGCCAGTACGCTCCGGCATCGGGAGTACCCACAGGCTTCCCTTCGTATAAAAGCGTGGTGTTACCACTAAACAAAGGCCCATAAACGATGTAACTGTGTCCGACGACCCAACCGACATCCGACGCTGCCCAGAAAACCTCACCGGGTGCGACGTTGTAGATGCTTTGCATACTCCACTTCAAAGCGACGATGCCACCGGCTGTGTCTCGAACCACGCCCTTTGGCTGCCCCGTAGTCCCCGACGTGTAGAGAATGTACAGCGGATGATTAGCCGGCACAGGAACGCAATCATGGGCGGTGGAATCAGCCATTGCATCCATCCAGGCAATATCCCGCCCGGGTAACATCTCTGCGACTAAGTCTGGACGCTGAACGATAATGCAGCAGTCAGGCTTGTGACTGGCAAGATCAATCGCTTCGTCCAACAGCGGCTTGTAAGCAATCACGCGGCTGGGTTCAATACCGCAAGATGCTGAAAGAATCAGTGAGGGTTCGGCATCGTCGATGCGCACAGCCAACTCATTGCTGGCGAAGCCACCAAACACGACGGAGTGCACTGCGCCAAGGCGAGCGCAGGCGAGCATGCCTATTACCGCTTCGGCAATCATGGGCATGTAAATGAGCACACGGTCACCCTTGCCCACGCCATTCGCGGCCATAGCCCCCGCGCAATGCGCTACGGCATCCAACAGCTGCGCGTAGCTGTAAGTGCGCTGATAATTGGTCACCGGGCTGTCGATGATCAACGCGGCTTGATCCGCCCTGCCGTTCGCGACGTGTAAGTCCAGCGCGTTGTAACAGGCGTTGGTTGTACCATCCGGATACCATCGATAGAACGGCGGCCGCGAATCATCCAGGAGACGCGTAGGCGGATCGAACCAGTGGATGTTTTGTGCTTCCTGCATCCAGTCAACACTTGCTGTCATGGCTTTGGAATCCTTCAAGTGATCTCTCTGCAGACTAACGATGGTCGGTGAGCCTCACAATTCGACGATGGTAGTAAAGCGCGCCTTGCAAAGCACGTAGCCTACAGCCCCCCCTGACGCTCCTGTGACTCTGACTCTGACCCCAAATCTAGCCTCGTCGATTGCGAATCCATTGCAGAAGTTGTTCGGTAGACGGATCGAGCACTGTAGTTTCATCGCTCGCACCGCCCGCAAGACGCGGCAGGATTTCGCTAGCGAGTTGCTTACCCAACTCCACGCCCCACTGGTCAAAAGAGTTTATGCCCCAGATCACGCCCTGAACAAAAATCTTGTGCTCATAAAGTGCGATTAGTGCGCCCAAAGTCTCTGGTGTTAAGCGATCCATGAGTATCGTGTTGCTAGGGCGATTACCCTCAAAGACTTTGTGAGGCGCTAGGACTTCGACAGCGTCCGCGCTGAGTCCTTCGCTGGACAGTTCTTCCCGAACCTCCTCCAGCGACTTTCCGCACATGAGCGCGCGGGGCTGGGCCAAAAGATTCGCCAGTAACTTTGGGTGATGGTCGCCTAACTCCGCTTGTGAGTTGACTGCACCGATAAAATCACAGGACACCAGCTCGGTTCCCTGATGCAAGAGCTGATAGAACGCGTGCTGCCCGTTGGTACCCGCCTCGCCAAAAATCACTGGACCTGTCTTAAGGGCGCTCCAATCTCCGTCGCGGCACACAGACTTGCCGTTGGATTCCATATCGGCCTGCTGCAAATAGGCAGGAAGTCGATGTAAGTGCTGGTCGTAAGGAAGGACCGCATGAACTCCGATACCCTCAAGGTTACGATTCCAAATCCCTATCAACGCTAACAGGGCGGGCATATTTTCGGCGAGATCCGCATGGCGAAAATGCTCGTCCATGGCAAAGGCTCCGTCGAGTAAACGCAGAAAATGACCCGAACCTACTTGAAGGGCAATAGAAAGACCAATAGATGACCAGAGGGAATAGCGTCCTCCCACCCAATCCCAAAACCCAAAAGTGTTTTCCGCTGAGATGCCAAAGGCGGCCACAGCAGCCTCATTGGTGGATAAGGCAACAAAGTGATTCTTCGCGGAGTCCTGATCTCCGCCATGCTTCAGGAACCAGTCCATAGCGCTACGCGCGTTCGTCATCGTTTCCTGGGTCGTGAAGGTTTTGGACGCCACAATAAACAAGGTTGTTTCCGTATCTAGTTGCATCAGCGTGTCAGCCATATGCTGACCATCAACGTTGGATACAAAAAAAGCACGCCGCCCCTCTATCCAATAGGGACGCAATGCTTCGACAACCATGACTGGGCCTAGATCTGAGCCCCCAATACCAATATTGACGACCGTCGTAAGCGGCTTACCTGTGGCACCCAGCCGCCTTCCGCTAAGAACGTCATCCACAAAGGACAGCATGCGGTCCCGCTCCGCGCTGGCAGTTGCGCAGGCATCAACACCATCTACCCATACCGACCGACCCGAGCGGTCGCGCAGCGCCGTATGCAAAACGGCTCGATCCTCAGTGTTGTTGATGCGTTGGCCGGCAAACAAGCCTTGAATCTTCTCTGGCAGTTCACAGAAACTGGCGAGCTGCAGCAACAGCTGTAAGGCATCTTCTGACACATGGTTTTTGGAGTAATCGAGATGCAGACCCGCGGCATCCAGAGAGAAATTCTCGGCCCTATCGCTGTCATCGTCAAAGAGCGCGAGAATAGGCACATCCCCAAGGCGCTCCTGCTCTTCTCTCAAAGCATCCCAGACTAGTCTGCCGTTCTCTTCCGCTGTCATCGTCTATCCGTCCGAGCTCAATGCACTGATTCAATCAATGATAAACCCATAGAACCCTGCAAACCGTCATGAACGCCAAATTTTACGCTTCCCATCGCAAAAACTTGCCGCAAAAAGCGTTCTCCAAGCGCCACTCAGGGGCATGGCCGATCGACGATACTTTGCTTACAATCAGGGCCATCACTAAAAACAACGAGATGTCACTATGAACGCACCGGCACCTACCAGCCCAAAGATACCCGAGCACGATCCCGAGCAGGTCAATGTTGATCCCTACTCAGTGCCCCTAGATAAGCTGGACGTATCCAACCCTTACCTTTTTGAGGCGGATGTGCATTGGCCGTGGTTCAAGCGTCTCCGCGACGAAGCCCCCGTTCACTTCTGTGCCGAGAGCGAATTTGGCCCCTACTGGTCGATTACCCGCTACGAAGACATTATGACGGTCGACACCTCCCACAAGATTTTCTCGTCTGAGCCCGCTATTACGATTCGAGATCAGGATGACGACTTTCAGTTACCCATGTTCATCGCCATGGATCGACCCAAGCACGATGTGCAGCGCAAGACCGTAAGCCCCACGGTCGGTGCCGATGCCCTGCGCTACTTTGAACCGATTATTCGAGAACGTACTCAGGACGTACTGGACAATCTACCCGTTGGTGAGCCCTTCAACTGGGTAGAGCGCGTTTCTATCGAACTCACCACACGCATGCTAGCAACGCTGTTTGACTTTCCTTACGAAGAGCGCAGCAAGCTCACCTGGTGGTCCGACATGACCACGACGTTGCCAGGGCAAGGAATGGTTGAGACCGAAGATGAGTGGAAGCAGGAAATGCTTGGCTGTCTGGAGTTCTTTATTGGTCTTTGGAATGAGCGCGCAAAAGAGCCCCCTTCAAATGACTTCATTTCTCGTCTTGTGCACGGTGAAGCGACTAAAGACATGGAGCCCATGGAGTATCTGGGCAACCTGCTCTTGCTTATTGTTGGCGGCAACGACACTACGCGAAGTACTATGAGTTCCAGCGTCCTTTGCCTTGACCGACATCCTGAGCAGTTTGCTGAAATGAAGGCTGATCCGAGTCTGATTCCTGACATGGTTTCGGAGACCATCCGCTGGCAAACGCCGCTAGCCCACATGCGCCGCACAGCGCTGGAAGACACTGAGTTGGGTGGCCAGACAATTCGCAAAGGCGACAAGGTGGTGATGTGGTACGTCTCGGGTAACCGTGACGAGCGCTTCTTCGATAACCCCAACGATTACGATATTCACCGAGAAAATCTGCGCAAACACCTGTCGTTTGGTTTTGGGATTCACCGATGCATGGGCAATCGCCTGGCAGAGATGCAGCTTCACACCCTCTGGGAAGAAATCCTGGCGCGCTTCGACCGTGTGGAGGTCGTAGGCGAACCAGACCGCACTTTGTCGGTATTCGTGAAGGGTTACAGAAACCTCAACGTAATCTTGCATCCCAAAACCTCTTAAGCCCTAAAGCTTAAACGCGAGGCCAAAACAAAAAGGGCGGCCCGAAGGCCGCCCAATCACTCACGTCACAATCTGTTTAGAGCGAACCTTCAACGGTCCACCCAGCCCACCAGGGATCAGAGCCGTCGGGATTAACCGCACCGCTGTAATCCGTGGGGTCAAAGAAATCCGCCTCAAAGTCCTGAGGATCACCACCAGACACGCTTGGTAGAGCGAAAGATCCGCCAATAGCATCCCAGTCGATGGGTGTCAGGCCTGAAGCCGCCGCTGCCTGTGATGACAGGATGTCATCCAGAGCCGCTGCTTCTACAACTACCGAGCTGTTACCAACACCTGACTCGTTTGACAGTGTTCCACCATCGCCAGACTCATTTGCACAATCCTGGACCCAGTTGTTGAACACAAGCGCAGTGTTAATGTTTGTCTCTGCACCGTCTTCGATCTGCGCGCAGGTATCGAATGAACCCGTTGCGTCACCAGCGACCGTGATCACCATGTTGTGAAAGAAGCCACCCGTGCTGTCTTTGAACCGCATGATGAAGGGAGAGTCCTCAGCCTGTTTATCTGCGATCACAGTGGTGTTTACAACTGTTGGCTTGGACAACCACGCGAGGGAACCTTCTGTATCCATCTCGAAGGCCTCACCACTACCCTGGCCATGCTGTTTGATAAGAACATATTGCATATTGCCCTGATAGCCTTCGTCCCAATCGACAGAGTCATCATTGGCATTCACGACTACCAGGTGCTTCACGTTAGCGGTACCGCCGTAATACTCCACACCGTCATCGGTGGTCTCGTAGATCTGGATGAAGTCAAACTCAGTGCCAGAACCGACCGCGTTCAGGCTCAGTGCGTTGATTTCATCGCCGTCAGAGTTAATGGCTACGCCATTCTCCGCAAGGATTACGTAGCGCATCACTCCACTGTCATCCGCAGCGTTGTCTCCACCGATGAAGCCGGCTTCGCCTTCTCCGTCAACGTTGCAAGGAGTCGAGTCGCACGCGTTGTGCGGTGCAAATCCACTGACCTGCACACCACCCCATTCGCCGGGACCGGCGATGTCATCGTCAGCGGAAGAAAAGACGATGGGCGCCACCGCCGTACCCACAGCGTTAATGTCACTGCCACGTGTAATGTGCAGCACCGCTGCCGACAGTGGATCATCCGAGGGTAAGCCAACGATCGACACACCGGGTGCGATCGTCAGAGTTGCGTTCACCAGAGCAGCACCACCCTGACAGGTGGTCGCGTCTGTCAGCAGGCAGTTACCGTTACCGATATTCACGCGACCATCAAGCTGGTACACATTACCGGCTGTCAGGGTCAGATCACTCAGGTAAGTGCCATTCAGACGGCATACACCCGACTCAACTTCTTCTGTGCCCTCAGGGCATCCCTCAACGACAGGAGGCATCGCATTGCCTGCACCAAAGTCCAGCGTCCAGCCAGCCCACCAGGGGTCAGAACCGTCAGGGTTTACCGCGCCCATGTAGGTAGTCGGCTCAAAGAAGCTAGCATCGAAGTCTTGAGGATCGCCAGCGGCGGTGCTGGGAAGATCGAATGCGGCGCCTATGGCATCCCAGTCGATAGCCGTAATGCCTGAAGCAGCAGCAGCTTGGGACGCAAGAATATCGTCAAGTGCCGCAGCAGCGATAACTATAGAGTCGTTATCCACCGAAGGCTCATTTGACAACATGCCTCCCGCGCCAGGCTCGTTAGAGCAATCCTGAATCCAATTGTTGAACACCAAAGACATATTGATGTTGACTTCTGCGCCGTCTTCGATCTGCGCGCAGGTATCGAAAGTACCTGTTGCATCACCGGAAACGGTCATCACCATGTTGTGGAAGAAGCCCCCGGTGCTGTCCTTAAAGCGTGTAATGAAAGGCGTATCATCAGCTTGCTTGTCGGCAATAACAGTCGTGTTGACGACCGTAGGCTTGGACAGCCACTCTAACGAACCTTCTGTATCCATCTCAAAGGCTTCTCCGCTACCATCGCCGTGCTGCTT
>NZ_JBGCFU010000104.1:0-31029 GCF_045107095.1 Congregibacter sp.
GCGGTCTGCTGTCGTACTGCCTCAGATTCGCTCAGGGCCGCATAGAGAGCAACACCGCCGGTGAACACGCCGGCTAAAGACAATAGTGTCTGCCAGAAGGTCAGGCGTAGAAAAGCTCTCTCGATACTCGCAAAACCACCGGCGGGAACATTGCTGCCCCCCGGATTTTGGTTTTCCTGATTCTGCGGATTGCTCATACGAGGGTGAACCGCGAAGCGCGGAACCTAGATAGCGTCTTCGCCGGTTTCCCGCGTTCGTATGCGGATAACCTGTTCGAGACTTGATACGAAAATCTTGCCATCCCCGATTTTGCCGGTATCCGCTGCGGACACAATAGACTCCACCGCAGTATCCAACTGTTCGTCACCAACGGCGACCTCGACCTTTACCTTGGGCAAAAAGTCCACGACGTACTCGGCACCACGATACAGCTCGGTGTGACCCTTTTGCCGACCAAAGCCTTTTACTTCCGTCACGGTAATACCCTGAACGCCGACCTCAGCGAGTGCGGATCGGACATCATCGAGTTTGAAGGGCTTGATGATCGCGGTAATCAGTTTCATGGCAGCACTGCTTTAATGAAGAGGTGATAGTCGATGATAGGGACTCAGGGCATGCGGCTGCAAGCGCTTAACTGAGTTGCGAACGCGACCTTTCTTTTGCCCGCCGGTGAATTTCGGTCCTATCGAGCAAATGACAAGGCCTAAAATGCAAACCTTAACGAGAATGATTATTATTTATTGTCAGTTTAACATTTCCTCGTTACTATCCTCCCTTCTTCGTCGCACTTAACTCCGAGTCCTGTTTGGAGAACTCAACAATGATCCCTCAGCACCACCGCTTTCGCCTCACGCCTTTGGCGATTGCACTATCCGCATCCTTACTGGCAACGGCCCAGGCAGCAGAAGCCGACGCTACGGCCGATAGCCGTTCAACGGTCGAGGAAGTCTTCATCTTTGCCAACGCAGATGAAGTCCGCTCTCTTCCGGGTTCCGCGGCGCTGGTAAGCGAAGAGCAGTTTGAAATCGAGTTCGCCAATGACATCAATCAGCTACTAAAAACCGTACCTGGCACCTACATACGCGAAGAAGATGGCTACGGCCTAAGGCCAAATATCGGCATCAGAGGCGCGACCTCGGAGCGCTCATCTAAAATCACATTAATGGAAGATGGCGTGATGATTGCGCCAGCTCCCTATTCAAACCCTGCCGCCTATTACTTCCCGACAGCAATGCGTATGCACAGCGTCGAGGTCTTAAAAGGTGCGCCGCTCCTGCGTTATGGGCCCCAGACAACAGGGGGCGTGGTTAATCTGGTCTCAACGCCCATTCCTGAAACTCTAAGCGGCAGCTTGGATCTGCGCGCAGGTCAGAATGGTGAGCAGGATCTGCTGGCGAATGTAGGCGGTCAGTACGGAGAGTTTGGCTTTCTTGTAGAGACCGCCCAGCGCCGCAGCGATGGCTTCAAAGAAATCGATCGCGGTAGCGACAGTGGGTATGACATCGAGGACTACGTCGTGAAGCTCGCGTGGACGGGTGATCGCCAGTCGCTCTTGTTTAAAGCGCAGTACTCTGACGAAATTTCTGATGAGACATACCTTGGTCTGACAGATGTCGATTTTGCGGCGAATGAAGATCGTCGCTACGGTTTGTCTTCCATCGACCAAATGAACAACTATCACGCAGGTTTTAGTCTGCGCTATGCGCTCGAGCTAAGCGATACGCTCAACCTCTCAGTGTTGGCCTACCAAAACAATTTCTCCAGGGACTGGTTCAAGCTTAGCGGTGGCAACTCCTTTGTGAATGCAGCGAACGCCGGAGACGCTGCTGCGCAGGCCATACTCGATGGCGAAGCCGATGCTTTTGGACTCCGTTACAAACACAACAATCGTGACTATGAGTCTCGGGGCATAGAACTCAACCTGGATCAGACAATTGGCGATCACAGGCTCAGCTATGGTGCGCGTATTCACGAAGACGAAATGGATCGTTTTCAGCCCATAGATCTCTATGATCAGGTTGACGGCGAACTGATTAATACAGGCCGGGTTGAGCCAACAGGCGGCGACAACCGTCTGGAAGACGCCGAGGCACTATCGGCATGGTTTACCGATAGCTGGCAGCTCACCAGCGCCCTGAATCTAAACCTTGCGCTCCGTTACGAAGAGGTCGATAGCAGCCGACGTCAGTTCTCGGACCCTGAGCGCGAGACCGACCCCAGCCGTCGCAGCAACAACTCCAGCGAGTGGCTACCAGGAGCGTCTTTTACCTACCAGCTGAGCGACCAATGGCAGGCACTTGCCGGTGTACACCGTGGCTTCTCGCCTCTGGGTGGCGGAGCGCAGGATTTTGAAGAACCGGAGACCAGCGTTAACTGGGAAGCCGGTGTGCGCTACACAGGGAGCTGGTACCTCGAGGCCATCGCCTTTTACAGCGATTTTGATAACAAAACAGAGAACTGCTCTAACGCGAACCCCTGCAGCAATGGCTCCACCTCCGGTGCTTTCACCACGGGCCAAGCAGTGATTCAAGGCCTGGAACTTCAGGCAAGCACAGTACTAAGCTTCGGCGATATGAACGCGCCCATCGACCTCGCCTATACCTACACGGATGCGGCCATCAGTCGGGACAATGATGAAGAAGGCTTTGAAGATGGGGACAGCCTTGCTGCCGTTCCTGAGAATACGCTAAGCCTGCGCCTGGGCCTTGAGACCGCAATGAACTGGGACAGCTACGCGGTGATCAAGTATGTCGACGAAACCTGCGTCACCATCGGCTGTAACACCGATAGCAACCCATTCAACAAGACTGAGAACCTCCTCGTTACCGACCTCATAAGTCGTTACGCATTAACCGATGATGCTGTGGTGTTCGTGAAGTTTGAGAACGTCTTTGACGAGCGATCCATCGTGTCACGCCAGCCAGAAGGCGCCCGGCCCAACAAGCCGCGCACTGCGTCCGTAGGGCTGCAGTACCAGTTTTAAACGGGTAGATCGCAGTATCAAGCCGACGTTTTTACGTCGGCTTTTTTGTGTCTGATATCCAGCAAACTCGGGCTGGGAACCTTACCTACTTCATTCGCTGAGTAGGGTGACGCTCACTTCGTAGGCAAGGTCTCCAGCCCTCCGTGCGGTTGAACCAGCCGCTGAGGCCAACAAAGTGCCAGCAGCCGATGAGAAAAGGCTAGCTGGCATGATTTACGGAGCGAGCGTCCCCCAACTTAGCGAGTGCAGTAGATCGTGTCAGCTAGCCTGACCACACCACCCGCTCTGCTGCAGTCTGAGCTAGCTGATATGACATCCGAAGCGTAGCGTCCCCCTACTCAGCGAGTGCAGTAGATCGTGTCAGCTAGCCGGATAGAATCATTCAGAAACAAGGAATCGGAGAAGTTTGGCGCAAAAAAAAGGGGGCCCAGAGGGCCCCCAAAAAAACGCATTGCAATAATGCGCCCGCAAGACTGTTGATTACTTGGCTGAGACGAACTCCGGGTAAGCCTCAAGACCACACTCGGAGAGGTCCACACCTTCGTATTCCTCTTCCTCGGTAACCCGGATACCCATAACAGCTTTGATCGCAAAGAAGACGATGAAGCTGGTTACAAAGACCCAACCGAAGATTGTCGCTGCACCGATGAGCTGTCCGCTAAAGCTTGAGCCATCGTTAGTAAGAGGCACCAGGAGCAGACCCAGCAGACCTACGACACCGTGCACCGAAATGGCGCCTACAGGGTCGTCAATCTTGAACTTGTCCAAAGTGATAATGGAGAAGACCACCAGGATTCCACCGACAGCACCGAAAACCGTCGCCATCAGAGGTGTTGGGGTGGAAGGCTCGGCAGTAATCGCTACGAGACCAGCCAAAGCACCGTTCAGCGCCATGGTCAGATCTGCCTTACCAAAGAGCATGCGCGCTGTAAGCAGGGCCGCTACGAGGCCGCCACAGGCAGCTGCGTTAGTGTTCATGAACACCACAGCTACCGCGTTCGCATTCTCGACGCTAGCGGTCGCCAGAACCGATCCGCCGTTAAAACCAAACCAGCCCATCCAAAGAATGAACGTTCCCAAAGTAGCCATAGGCAGGTTAGCACCCGGGATGGCTACTACTGATCCATCAGCTCGGTACTTACCTTTCCGTGCGCCCAGCAACAGCACACCTGCTAGAGCTGCTGCTGCACCAGCCATGTGAACGATGCCTGAGCCGGCGAAGTCTGAGAAACCAAGGTCACCCAAAGTGTACATACCGAATACAGGGTCGCCGCCCCAGGTCCAGTTTCCTTCCATAGGATAGATGAAACCGGTCATGACCACCGCGAAGATCAGGAACGACCAGAGCTTCATGCGCTCCGCAACCGCGCCAGACACGATAGACATCGCTGTGGCAACAAACACCACCTGGAAAAAGAAGTCGGCTGAAGGTGCGTAAGTCGCCGCTTCTTCGGCTCCCGTTACGCCATCGCCGGTGATACCCGCGAGGAGGCTAGCGCCGAGCGACGGATACATAATTGAGTAGCCCACGACCATGTACATGGTGCAGGCGATCGCAAATAGCGCGACGTTCTTTGTCAAAATTTCGGTGGTGTTCTTGGATCGTACCAGCCCGGCTTCGAGCATGGCGAAGCCAGCCGCCATCCACATAACTAGCGCACCGCACACGAGAAAGTAAAACGTGTCCAGTGCGTAGCTCAGTTCAAAAATTTGGTTTTCCATGAAAAAATCTCTCGTGCTGAATTCAGGGATTGGGTAGCGCGTTTGAAAAGGCGCTCGTTAGATAGCTTCTTCGCCGGTTTCGCCGGTGCGAATACGGATCACCTGCTCCAAACTGGAAACAAACACTTTGCCGTCACCGATCTTGCCGGTGTTCGCTGACTTGGTGATCGCTTCAATCGTCTGATCTACCATGCCTTCAGCAACGGCAACCTCGATCTTTACTTTGGGAAGGAAGTCGACGACGTATTCGGCGCCGCGATACAGCTCGGTATGACCCTTCTGTCGCCCGAATCCTTTGACCTCTGTAACTGTGATGCCTTGCACGCCGATCTCTGACAGTGACTCGCGTACGTCATCAAGCTTGAATGGCTTCACAATGGCCGTGATTAACTTCATGTAGTTCTCCTGACTGAACAAGGGCGCTCAATTTGCGCCATTCGGCTCGCCGTTTAATCGTCTTATTGCACCACTTTACGGGTAGCACGACGGTTCCGCCTAGGAATGAGCAATGGATATGCCACCCGTCATTTTTATTGAATAATCAGTGTCTTAGCCGTTTTGGGGTATCGCAAGGCCGCTATTTGATGCTTGATCCAGCAAAATAACGCACCAAAATAGAGCCTAGATCCATTTTGGTGCACTGTCGTGAGCTGTGAACCGAAAGCGCCATCCTCTACACTGGAGCAGTAATCAGCAGGAGTACACTTTATGGCGCTCAAACCGCCCCCACTTAGTGATGTTATGCAGCAAGTCAACGAATTGGTCGGTCCCGCCGGCCTGGTCGACGAGGTGGATAAAAATGCTCGGCAGCTGATTCAGTCTGCTCTGCGCAAGCTCGATTTTGTCAGCCGCGAAGAGTTCGACGCACAGACCGCGATTCTTGAGCGCACCCGCGGCAAGGTGGCAGCGCTTGAATCAGAGTTAGCGTCAATGAATGACCTGGTCGACAAGTTGGAAAAACAAGCAGCGAACTGACGCTTCGAGACCACTAGCTTCAAAATAGAGCCCCAGCTTTTCTAAAATAATGCCTTAGCTCTAAATCAGAGCTTCAGATCCAAAGTAAGCCTTCGTCGGGCAAGGATGCCCGCGCGATTACTCAAGGAAGAGGAAAAAGCGATGCGTGCATTAACGCTGGCCCATGAGCGGGCTACGCCTAAACCATGAATCCCTCATGAGCTATGCCGTAGTGCTCTCCCGGGCCAACCAGGGACTGGATGCTCCATTGGTCCGTGTGGAGGTTCACCTCTCAAACGGACTTCCCGCCTTTACCGTTGTAGGAATGCCCGAGACAGCGGTCCGCGAAAGCAAAGACCGGGTTCGCAGCGCCCTCCTAAACTCCCACTTCGAATTCCCGGATCGACGGATCACCGTCAACCTAGCTCCTGCCGATCTCCCAAAAGGTGGAGGACGGTTTGATCTACCCATCGCCTTGGGAATTCTGTGCGCCTCCGGGCAACTACCCCAAGATAGCTTGCTCGGTAGTGAGTGTGTGGGAGAGCTCGCTCTTGACGGCACACTCAGAAGCGTTCGTGGCACTGTCGCTGCGGCAATGGCGGCGAGCCAGAACAAGCGTCGTATCGTTCTGTCACTGGAATCCGCGTCCCTGTGCAAAGCCGTGCCGCATGCACGACTTGTTTACGCAACGGACCTACTATCACTTTGCGCAATCTTGCGTGGTCGAGCGCCTTTACCGGAGGCACAAGCAATCAGCCAGACTGCGGAGAAAGTGGACGCAGACATGGCAGAAGTCAGCGGCCAGCTTGTCCCCAAACGCGCGCTGGAGATTGCCGCCAGCGGCGGCCACAACCTTCTGCTATCGGGCCCTCCAGGCACCGGCAAAAGTCTTCTAGCTAATTGCTTACCGGGTATTTTGCCGCCCCCGGACGACTCAGAGTGGCTGACCGTTTGCGCACTTTATGACCTCCAAGGCAAAGCTCACAGAAAACGACAGCGAGCCTTTCGCGCTCCGCATCACAGTGCTAGCGCCGCAGCACTGGTCGGTGGCGGCTCAATTCCTGCGCCCGGGGAGATCTCTCTGGCACATGGTGGAGTGTTGTTTCTCGATGAGTTACCGGAGTTCTCGCGCCATACCTTAGATATGCTTCGAGAACCTCTGGAAACCGGCGAGATCCGGCTAGCTAGAGCCACCTGCAGCATCCGCTATCCGGCGCGCTTTCAGTTGATTGCCGCGATGAACCCCTGCCCCTGCGGATATGCCGGCGACAGCAAAAAGCCTTGTAAATGCAGTGCGGCCCAGCGTTTAAGCTACGGCGCGCGAGTGTCCGGCCCCCTTCTGGATCGCATGGATTTGCAGGTACGTGTTGATCGAGAAAGCGCTGCGGACCTGTTCGCCCCCCACTCAACTGAGAGCTCCGCCGCAGTGCAAAAACGCGTCGTCCAGTCTAGAAAGAGGCAGTATCTGCGTCAGGGCAAGTGCAACGCCATGCTCAAAGGATCCGAACTGCTGGAAAAGTGCGCCTGCGGCCCACAAGAACGGCAACTTATTCAAAAAAGCGCGAAGCAGTTAAATTTGTCTGCGAGGGCGATACACAGGCTTCTGCGCGTTGCACGAAGTATTGCTGATTTGAGAGAAGAAGAATCAGTGACTACCGCAGCTGTAAAAGAAGCGCTGGGTTATAGAGATACGGTGAATCAGTAATGAACCACGAATACGCGCAAGACTAAATTTCTACGGGCACAAAAAAGCCGCTACGATAAATCGTAACGGCTTAGTGTTTGCACGGGTGCCTGTGAGCTGTCTGTGAGTCGTCTGTGAGTCGCCTACAAGAAGGCGGCTAAACATTAGCTAGCACAGAAAGCCCAGGAACCGCGTCCCTACTGGCTGTTCTCAACCATGAAGTCTACCGCCGCCATCACTGCCTCATCGGACAGATCTGCTCGACCACCTTTCGCCATCATGCCGGTCCCTGCCAGGCCATTGATGCCGCTGTTGTAGAGCTCATCAATACCCTTGGCAATCCGTGGGCTCCAGGCTGCTGCGTCGCCAACAATAGGCGCGCCGGCCGCACCAGAAGCATGGCAAGCCAGGCAGGCAGTATTGTAGGTACCCTCGCCATCGATGACCGCAACAGCTCCCGGTGCGCCCATGGCACCCATTGCTGTGGGAACACCGCCACAGCTGTCGCCTTGCAGACAGACTTCGCCCACCGGTGCGATGCGCGCTTCGATGGCTGCTCGCTGCTCATCAGTAAGCTCTACTGCTTGCGCCGCTGCAATCAAACCCAGTGAAAGACCTAACAATAAAATTCGCGTCAACACGATTAACCCTCCGTTTCGTGGGCGCGCATTATAGCCGCAGGAGTAGCGGCTTCAAAGCACATACTACACAAAGCAAGCTCAGCAAAAGCACCGGCCTCTGCTACCATTCGCAACCTCGAATAATCACATCACACGCCAGCGAGAGCCTATTCATGCACTTGTACACCTATGATTCTGCCCCCAACCCACGACGCCTCGGCTTGTTTCTAGCCTATAAGGGCCTGGATTTGCCCACGACTCAGATTGATATGCGTGAAAACAAGCACCGCGACGCTGAGTTTCTGGCGATTAACCCCTTGGGAACCTTGCCCGCGTTGATGACCGACGAAGGCGTTATGCTCACAGAAGTTATTGCCATCTGCGATTACCTCGACGCTCTTTACCCCGACAAACCGCTGATGGGCAGCACGGCGCTGGAGCGGGCCCTGGTTATCAGCTGGGACCATCGTATCTTTGTCTCAATTTTTGAAGCATTCGCGGAGATGCTACGCAACCGCAGTCCAGCCTTTGAAAACCGAGCACTTCCGGGGCCTTTGGATGTTGAACAAATACCGGAGCTGGAGGCGCGCGGTCGCAAGCGATTCCGAGGCAGCCTGGAACTTTTCGATGCCGAACTCGGCGATAAGCCCTTCCTCTGCGGCGACTCCATTACCTTTGCAGATATCGACCTCCTCGTGGGAGTTGAAACCGCCAGCTGGGTTAAGGAATCGATCCCCGAAGGGTGTGACAATCTCCTGGCATGGCTGGAGCGCAGTCGCGCCGCGCTAAGCTGAAACCCATTCGGCGTCTCGGCGTAGCCTCTCTGACCGTCACAAAGTTTAGGCCGCTTATTGTTGCGGCTCAGATACTCTTTGTAGCAGGCTGCACGGGCGGCGGGCAAAGCTCTGAGTTAGAGAACTACCTGGAACGACTGGCGCGGCCCCTCGGCTTTGATGCGCCACCAGTAGAAATGCCAAAAGGTCTCCTGCCTCCTCGTGCAGAGTCCCTTCGCATAAGCTTGCCGGGGAGTAAACTGGATGGATTGGACTTCCTCCGCCTCCGCGGCTGCGCTCTGCAGCAGACTATTGCCCGCCGCAACAGCAGCCTGGGGCGCGTGGCACCAACATCTCAGCGTTTGCTCCTGGAGCTAGCCTTCTTGCGTGACGCACCCGCGTGTATCGAAACCCTCAGATCTGATGGACGAGGCGAGCTCGCTGAACTGATTCAGGAGACCGCGATTCTCAAACAATCTCAGCTACCAGCGCTCATATTCAACGCAACCTTAGGGAACAGGGAGTACCGGGATTTTTGGCGAGCTACCGCCATTCCCGAAGACTACCCTGTGAACACCAGCAGCCTAGCGATTACCGCCCTTGAGCAGATCACTGCTGATGCAATGCGTTGGATGTCCGGCGATTTTCAGGCCGATGAGCTTGCCTTTGAGCTCGCACTCTCAGAGGTAGCGAAAGGCGACGGTGGAGAACTCCTCGCGGCACTGTCGCATCAAGCAGCCCACCTCGCCGCTGGCGATGGACTCATAGTCAAAAGTATCGCCAAAGGTCCGCTGTGCACGGCGAACACCATTGGCCCTGCCGCGCCGATAGTGCGCACCGTAGTAAACAAGTTTTTCATTCAAGAGATTCAAGCGAGAGCCGCCAGCATCAACCAACGCCACTACGCGCTGATAGAGCCTGTTTCCAAGCTCGAGTTATTGCTTGCCGAGGTGCTCCCCGACGACTATGAGCGCTGGCGCGTATATCGGGGCAAAACGCTCGCCCACGGGACGCAGGCGACAAAAGATCACGTTGCGCAACTGCAAGCACTACTTGGCATTTGCTACGCTGAGTTTGCAACCAAGGCCTGAGAACTTGCGTATTTACCCTATTAGCTGTTGATCGCAGGTCGAGACAGAACACTATGACGAATTTCCTGACCGATACGGACGCACCGATAAACACGCTGAACGGGCGCGTAGCTCTGAGTAATGAATGGCACGCGCGGCCCCTGCTGACGCTTCCGTCGCCTCTCCGCTGCTCCCATATGGTTTGTCTCCGTGGGGAGACAAGCCTCGATGAGCGAAGAGAGCAGTTTGCCGAATTTTGCGAATCTCAGGGCCAAAGCAGGCCCAGCAAAGATAGCCGGCACCATTCCGTGCATGTAGGCAACTGTCTACTCAAGTGGGAGGGCCATACCGAGGCCGACTCTTACACTTTACTTGTGGCAGGCAACGCAGAGCCGCCCTTTGCAGCGCCGGCTATCAGTTTTCTGGACGCTGGCATGCGATCGAAACTTGTTGATCAGCTATTTCTTGGCGTACACATTGAAGTAATTTGCGGCGACGAATCACCACAAGAGAGTCGCCAACAACGCGTTCGCGCTCTGCTGGGCCGCCAGGATATTTACGGCGGCTCCATCTCCGACGGCGAAGGTGAAATTTGGTCGAGCTTCCGTCTGGATGCAGAAGGGTTTTCGCGCATCGTCATCATCGACTCCGAGCTCAGCGAGGCGCGCTTGTCTCGACAAGTTCAACGGGTACTCGAAATAGAAACTTACCGCATGCTGGCAATGCTTGGGCTGCCCGCCGCTAGAGACGTTATGGGCACCTTGGGTGAACTAGAGCCCGCCCTTGATGCAGTGATCGAACAAATCGCTCACCGCGACGCCGATCCTGCGCTGGAACGCTCTCTTGAGCGCATCACTCGTATCGCCGCAAAGGTTGAGCATGTCGCAGCGGCCCACGCTTATCGATTTGCTGCGGCGCGAGCTTACAACGGCATTGTCGAGAGGCGCATCGCCGAGCTTAAGGAAGTACAAAGAGATAGCGCCCCGCGTTACACCACATTCCTGCAAAAGACTTTGATGCCAGCCATGCGTACCTGCGAGGCGGCCGAGCGCAGAACGCAGGAGCTCGCACAGCGGGTAACCAGAGCCACGCAACTGCTGGATTCCATGGTGGACATGGATCAGAAAAAGCAGAATCAGGCGATCCTTGAGAGCCTCGCCGAGCGGGCGAATCTTCAATTACGTTTACAACAGTCGGTCGAAGGATTTTCCATATTCGCCATCACCTACTATGCGGTGGGCTTACTGGGTTACCTGTTTAAGTCGGGAAAATCTCTGGGCTTAAGCATCAATCCCGACTTACTCACGGGTGTCACCGCGCCGGTAGTTTTGGCCATCGTATGGCTGTCGGTACGCAGCATCAAAAACCGATTAAAACGTTAGCTCAGGACTCGCCCTGGGAGTCCATCAGGGATAGCTCTCGCTTCGGGTGCATGCCGTTCACCATGCCCATAAATGGCGGGTGAATGGAGTAGCCCAGAAGACGACGCATGTCCTCGGACACAGCTGCAGCGGTGTCCTTTGAGACCGACAAAAAATAGTTTTCCTGCGTTCGTAAATAGGGCTCGCAGTACTGTCCGGTAAAGGCCATGCGGCTTTCACCGGAGTAGTTCTCTCCGCCGCCGTGCCACAGGTTCCCCAAAAACAAAATACAGGAGCCCGCGGGCATCACCGCCTTCACCCGGGTATCGCTGTCCTCTGGAAAGCGTCCTTCACCCCATAAATGGCTCCCCGGAATGGCCACCGTCGCGCCGTTATCCTCGGTAAAGTCGTCGATGGCGAAGATTGTCGCCACGCTCAGCACCGGCTTAGGGCTGGGCCATGGGTAAAAACCATCGTCTGTATGAAGCGGCTGAGCAGGCGATTCGCTCAAAATATTGATGACCTGCGCCTGAGACAACAGATAGTTAGGTTTTAACAAACGATCAAGGTGCGCGAGGATCAAAGGATGAGTGATAAAGTCATCGGCGGCGCGACATTTTTCCGGAAGACCATAGAGCCGCTGCGTGCGCTCCCCCTCAAAGGAGTTTCGCCCCGGCTTATCCAGCCAATGGTTTGCCTCGCTACGCAGCTGCGCGAGCTGTTCAGCACTGACCAAGTCCTTGAGAATAATGAAGCCATCCGACAGCAAGGCCGCCTGCTGGGACTCCAGCAACTCATTGTCGACACTCGAGGCTGCCTCACTCTGCGAAAAAGTGTGTGTGCGAGCCAGGTCCACATCGAAGTAGTCGCGGAAACTGTTGATCTGGCGAAATCGGGGATCATCGCGTCCGCTGCTGCTGTCTGCCATGTATCAATACTCCCGATAGTCTTTACAAAATCTGAGTTACTTTGGAAACAACAGTGTGAAGCTTAAGCGCAGCCCCCAGCCGTCAGGCCCCCCTCGCGGGCTATCTAGCCAGTAACGGGCACCTATCCCAGCTTGAAACGCCTGTCCACCGACGCGCATCAGTTGTAAGACATTGACATTGATAGGTACAGACCACTGCTCGTTCTCCCAGTCGTAGGTAGACTCGGTGTTCAGTGCGAAGGTGGTTTGCGAAGGGGTGATGTAAGTCAGAAATGGCTGCAGGAAGCTGGCACTCACATCCTGATCGCCCGAACCCGAGAAGGACTCAATATGGTTTACCAAAAACCCATAGGTCCAAGGTCCGGCCTGCTTCAAGGCAATGCCCGTCGGACCAGCACCCCACTTTTCAGCTCCCAATGCCTCATCGGTAGCAGTGGGCATCAAAAACACCGGCCCCGCTCCCAGTATCCACCCGCTATCGCTTGGCTCGCTAGGAGAAAAAAACAGGCTTTGGACTACGTCACCGATCCCTGACTCTCCCTGTCCCGACAGGGGCACGTCGCTCTGATCAAGGATCGGAAGAATCGTACGGGAAATCAGATTCCAGTCTTCGTTAAGCTCTAGAGGTATAACCGGCTGTACGTTCACGCGAAGTACCGAACCATCGTCGATACCAAAGCCTTCATCGTAGTTGGCCTGAATGGGCACGCTGATCAGCGCAGCAATGGGGTTAGCCAGTTTTTTGGCTAAATCTGCTGCGTCATCAGCTTGAGCATCAGCAAAGGAAAAGACCAGCGGCAGAAGGTACAAAAAGCGTTGTTTTATCATGCTCCTAGTTTGCCATAGGTCACGAAGCCACGCCTGTGCCGTCAGCTAAGAACGGCAGGCACCAGCCACACGGCAACGATGGTGAGCAAACCCAGTGCAACAAGGTTCATGATGAACCCGGCACGAACCATATCCGGGATACGCAACACGCCCGAGGAGTAAACGATCGCGTTTGGCGGTGTCGCCACCGGCAACATAAAGGCGCAACTCGCCGCCAATGTCACGGGAACACACAGCACCAGCGGGTCGATTCCCGACTGCAAAGCGATTGCCGCAACCACTGGCAAAAAAGTCGCGGCCGTAGCGAGATTGCTTGTTAACTCTGTCAGGAACACGACGAGACCCGCTGCGGCCAGCACAATGACCACAAGTCCCATCGATCCCAAAAGCGACAAGCCTTCGCCTAACCACAATGCTAAGCCCGACCCCGAAACCTGTGCGGCCAGACTGAGACCTCCCCCAAACAAAATCAAAACACCCCAGGGCAAACGGCTGACATCAGGCCAGGTCATTAAAGGTCCGCCACTGGTGCTTCCGTTGGGGATAACAAACAACAGCAGCGCCGCGGTCATCACAATGCCGCTGTCGCTCAGGCCTCCAAATCCAGGAAGGCCAGATATCGCCGAGCGAGACATCCACATGAGTATGACAAGCAAAAACAGCAGTCCCACGCGCTTTTCCGGGGCGGTCATCACACCGATCTCGCGCTGCATCTGCGCAATAATCTCCTGCGTGCTTTCACTTGCTGGTATATCGACGCGATACACGAGAGACGTGAGAATCCACCAACCTAGGGGCAGCAACACAACTGAGAGCGGCACGCCTATCATCATCCAGTCAGCAAAGGCGATGCTAATGCCGTAGCTGTCTTGTAAAAACCCCGCGAGAAACACGTTCGGAGGAGTACCCACCAACGTCGACAAGCCCCCGATGGTGGTGGAATACGCAAGACCGAGCATCAAGGCTATTTGAAATTCCCGAACAAAACGCTCCCGACCCTGCGAGGCTTGCTCGGCTATCAAAGCCCCGACAGACGCCGCAATAGGCAGGAGCATCATGGTGGTTGAGGTGTTGGTCATCCACATCGACAACAGAGCGCCCACCAGCATGAAACCCAGAATCAGGCGCTTTCCGTCGGTGCCGGTTCGAGCCAGAATCCAAAGAGCAATACGTCGATGTAAGGACCACTTCTCGACCGCGATGGCGAGCATAAAGGCGCCAAGAAAGAGGTAGATAATGGGGTGCGCGTAGCTTTCTGCGACCTCCCGCATGGGTGCAATCCCCAATAGGTCAAAAGTAACCAAGGGCAGAAAAGCCGTTGCGGCCACAGGCACCACTTCTGTGGCCCACCAGATGGCCATCCAGATTGCGATGGCGGAGACCTTCCACGCCGCATCGGGCATGGCAGTCTGTTCAGACCCAGCGATTAGCATCGTCGCGCATAGGGCGGGCCCCAGGAAGAGGCCCACGCGCTGATACAGGGCCAGACCGTGTTCAGTTGTGGTTGCTGATTCACTCATTGGGACCACTGTAACCCCGCCCGAGGGCATTACCAAAGTAATCCTTGAAGAGTGCCGAAAATTTGACGTACTTGATCATCAGAATCAGTCCTAAGAACAGGGAGTTTTGTGTGAAACTCCGTTTCTAGAGAAAAGCACCCCACGGAGTAATTGATGACTTCCCCTATTCTGGCAATCGACCACCTAACTATCAGCGTGGCAGACATTGAGAACGAGACAGAAAACTACTCGCTACTCCTTGATACACCGCCGGTGCGCCATCGAAACGAGGACGGTAGTGAACGTACCGTTTTCCAGACCCGTAATGTCGCGGTGCACCTTGTTGCCTCTGACCAGCCCAGAGGTCTGGAGGCCATGTGCTTTGAGGTCGACAGCCTTGAGCGACTTCATCGACGCCTTGAGCGGGTAGCAATTCCGTCAACGGAAAGCCTTGTAGCGACAGCTGACAACTCTGAGGAGCCGCAGACCCTGCGAGTCTCGACACAAGATGCCACGCGAGGCATCCAGCTATCGTTTCGAGAGAAGATAAGAAGCGATCGGCGCAACCACAGTGAATTGGGCGGTGGACTCGACCATGTCGTCATTGCCTCGCAGAACTCGGAGGGCACTGCGTTCTTACTAGGGTCTCAACTGGCTCTGGACATGCGTATGGATATGAGCCGTCGCGAGTGGAAAGCTCGCCTGATGTTCTTTCGCTGCGGCGACCTCATTGTCGAGGTCTTCGAGAGTCTAGAAACTCAGGAATCGCCATCTGAGGAGAAGCAACCCCGTGGCAATGAATCAGAGCAAGACCGCTTTTACGGACTGACCTGGCGAGTTGATGACGCGGAAGCGAGTCATAAGCGATTAACAGAAGCGGGGTTCAATGTGTCAGAAGTCCGTAAAGGACGAAAGCCCGGGTCCCGAGTCTTAACCGTCAGGGATAAAACAGCCGAGGTCGCCACCCTGCTCATCGAACTACCCAATAGCTAAAAAAAGCCAAAAAAAAGGCCGGCTAATGCCGGCCTTTTCGTCAACACCACGCAATTAGGCGTTGGCTTTACGCTCTTTAACTTCTGCAATCACAGTCTCTGCAACGTTTGCAGGACAAGGGAGGTAATGCGAGAACTCCATAGAGAACTGACCACGACCCGATGTCATTGTGCGCAGCGTGCCGATGTATCCAAACATCTCTGACAAAGGTACTTCCGCTTTGATACGAACACCCGTTGCACCGGCATCCTGATCCTTGATCATGCCACGACGACGGTTAAGGTCACCGATGACATCACCTACGTGATCGTCCGGAGTAAATACATCAACCTTCATGATGGGCTCGATCAACTGGGCGCCAGCCTTTGGCATAGACTGACGGAACGCGCCGCGGGCCGCCAATTCAAAGGCGATAGCCGAAGAGTCAACAGCGTGGAAACCGCCATCATAAACTTCGACTTCGACGTCGAGTACCGGGAAGCCTGCTACCGTACCTTCGCCCATAAGGCTCTTGAAGCCTTTCTCGATTGCAGGGAAGAATTCCTTAGGAACGTTGCCGCCTACAACAGATGTTGAGAACGCAAAACCTGAACCAGGCTCGCCCGGACGAATGCGGTAGTCGATCTTACCGAACTGACCGGAACCACCAGACTGCTTCTTGTGCGTGTAGGAGTCATCGATCTCCATGGTAATAGTCTCGCGGTAGGCAACCTGAGGCTTACCAACATCAAGCTCAACGGCATAAGTACGCTTGAGAATATCGACCTTCACATCCAGGTGCAGCTCGCCCATCCCTTTGAGAATGGTTTCACCTGAGTCTTCGTCAGTCTCAACACGGAAAGAAGGATCCTCGGCGACCATCTTGCCGATTGCGATAGCCATCTTCTCGGCACCTGCCTTGTCCTTAGGTGCAACCGCGATAGAGATCACAGGCTCTGGGAACACCATCGCTTCCAGCGTACAAGGGTGCTTGGGATCGCAAAGAGTGTGACCCGTCTGAACGTTCTTCATACCCACGATGGCGATAATGTCGCCAGCCTGCGCCCGCTCCAGCTCGTTACGATCGTTCGCATGCATCTCAACCATACGGCCGATACGCTCTGTTTTGCCGGTAAAAGAGTTGAGGATCGTGTCGCCACGATTCAGAACACCGGAGTACAGGCGCACGAAGGTCAGGGCGCCAAAACGGTCATCCATAATCTTAAAGGCCAGTGCGCGCAGAGGCTCTTCGGTAGACACCAGCGCCTTCTCACCTGTGGCCTCACCCAACTCGTCGGTAAGATCCTGCGGATCAACTTCTGTTGGGTTAGGCAGGTAATCGACAACAGCATCCAGAATCAACTGAACACCCTTGTCCTTAAACGCCGAACCACAATAAGTCGGGAAGAAGTCCAGTTTACGAGTACCGCTGCGGATGCAACGCTTGATGTCATCCATAGAAGGCTCATTGCCCTCCAGGTAAGCTTCCATCAGATCGTCGTCTTGCTCTACCGCAGTCTCGATGAGTTTTTCGCGCCACTCTTCAACTTCGTCCACCATATCTTCGGGGACATCGGTGATATCGAACTTCTCTGGATTGCCCGGATCCGGCCAAACATGAGCCTTGCGAGTCAGGAGATCTACAACACCGATAAAGTCATCTTCGCGACCAATAGGTAGCACCATCACCAGCGGGTTTGCACCCAGTACGTTCTCTACCTGATCGACAACACGCAGGAAGTCGGCACCGATACGATCAAGTTTGTTTACAAAAATGATTCGTGCGACTTCTGACTCGTTGGCATAACGCCAGTTTGTCTCTGACTGGGGCTCTACGCCACCAGAACCACAAAATACACCCACGCCACCATCTAATACTTTTAGTGAGCGATAGACTTCAACGGTGAAATCAACGTGCCCAGGAGTATCGATGATGTTCAGACGATGGTCTTTCCAAAAACAGGTCGTCGCAGCGGACTGAATGGTAATACCGCGCTCCTGCTCCTGTTCCATGAAGTCCGTGGTAGCGGCACCGTCGTGCACTTCACCGGTCTTGTGAATTTTACCGGTGAGCTTCAGGATGCGCTCAGTGGTTGTGGTTTTGCCGGCATCTACGTGCGCGAAAATGCCGATATTTCTGTAAAGCGATAAGTCAGCCATGATGGTTCTCAAGGGTTTAAATTTGGGGGGCAAAAATTAGCTGGCGAAGGGTACAGGAAAACCGCACGTATTGGGAGGGCTAAAGCAGCGGTAATTAGAACGCTCAGTATCGACTAGCGATGACTGCATTTGGCCCTCACCACCCCAGCCCTCTAATACCACCATCGCAGTGCACCGGAGCTTTTCTTCATTTACTATCTCGTCGACAGCATGGATGTTGCTCAGCACAGTTTTTGCCAATCCAGGTCGCCTCGAGCAGTTGTTCATGGCGCTGGGCGGGCATTCATCCTTAAGTAAGTACCTGCTTAAGTACATGGCTGCCCAATAATCAGAAGCAATACTATTTCGGGAGTGGAGAATGAGTTGGTTTAAGCGAGGCGCGAAGACAGACGATCCGGCGCCTCCTGCGAAATCCCCCGCGCCGGCACCCGCCGCGGCGGTTTCAGCGCCCCCGAAGCCGTCTCAGGATGATATGGCATCGCTGGAGTCCCTCGCCGAGCGCAAAGCGCCGGAAACTCTGGCAGATCTGTTTCTGGTGATGGAAGAGCATCTCAACGAATTAGAGCTCGAAGATATAAAAGTTTTGGTAGCGACGCTAAAACAACCTCCGCCGCTAGTTGAACGGCTAAGCAGCGGCCTCGATGACCCGGAAGAGCTTCGAGAGGCGATACTTTCCAGTCCAACATTATCGGCAGACGTACTGCGTGTGGTGAACTCGGCAGCTTTTGCGCTTAGCAGTCCCATGTCCAGTATCGAGCACGCCGTCACATATCTCGGCACCACGATGGTTCGGGGCCTGGTGCTCCAAAGTGCCGTTGGCCAGGTTATGACCTTTGAAACGGATGTTCAGAAAGCAGCCTACATGCGGATTTGGCGCTCCAGCTACGTTGCCAGTGCGGCAGCCCAGGCCTATGCCGCCGCGCTAAATCTTGAACATCCATCCATACACGCCACACGTGCACTGCTCGTAAACATTGGCGATCTGGCATTGATTTCCGCCCGGCCGGAGCTTTCGGTGATTTATGCCCCAAAAACCGACCTTTTGAGCAGAGTCGAAGCGCAGCAACACGACATCATGGCGAATTCGGCAGTATTGAGCTCGATGCTTGTCCGCCAGTGGAGCCTGCCTGAGGATCTCTGCGAGTCGCTACGGCACTCCCTGACGCCCCTAACCTGGGCCCCTGACAGCAATGAGAGGAGCAGCGACAAGCAACGGGAGGATCTTATTCTTTATCTTGCCTGTCGCGTCGGTGACGCTGTCGCCTACGGAGGACTTAAAGACATTGCGGACTTTGATCTTCTTGCCCAAGAGTCACCTGACTTCTTTTACTTGCCGGATTATCTTCGGCGCTTGGAACTGGGGGGCTTGCTACGAGTGCTTGGTGACCGCAGCCATGGCCGCCGTGTGCAACAAATTGTCGATACCTTCGGTGGCTAGGTACAGTCGCGGTTAGTAATAGTGGTGGCTGGCTGCCACGCGTATACACGGGGCGAGATATATATTAGTGTATTAGTATAAATTAATACTAAAAGAGCACTTGCTATGTCCAAGTTATCGCACGCCGTTCTCTCAATGCTCCTCTTCTACACTTCCCTCACCCACGCTGAAGACCTACTTCGCCCCTACAAGCTTGCTAGCACTGATACCGGCACCCTGAGTGCCAGCCTTATCGAGACTCGAGCGCTGCTCGAAAACAGCAGCTTCGAAATTGTGGGTGAATACAGTCCTTATTCCGATGCTGCAGTGATCGCTGTCACGCACCCTGAACTACTCGCCGCCGCGGCCACTCGGGAGTTTGGCGGCTACGCCGCCGTGCTTCGTATAGGACTCACTCAGGTAGGTGAAGAAGTCCAGCTAAGCTATGCAAATCCTCAGTACTGGGGTACGGCACTACAGGTGGGGTCTCTCGAGACGGTCGAAAAAGCGCTCGGCGAGCTTCTAGGCAAAGGAGAGGCCTTCGGGTCGAAAAAGGGACTCAGCAGCAAAAAACTATCGTCCTATCGTTACATGATGATGATGCCGAAACTCAAAGATCATGATCTCTTAGCTAGCTTTAACAGTCACGCTGAGGCGCTCGCGACAGTGCGCCAAAATCTTGTAACCAATCAAAACAAGCTAAGCCCGGTATTCGAAGTTGCGATCCCTGGTAGAGAAGAAGTGCTGTTCGGCGTGGGTATTGGCAGCGGCGACGGAAACGACACAGCCGTCATGGCAACCACTGACAATGCAGAACTCAAACACACAGCACACCTACCCTATGGACTCTTGGTGTCCGGCGCCGATGTTTACGCGCTCGCAGGCAAGTTTCGCATTGCTTTAGCATTTCCTGACTTGGGCATGGGAACGTTCATGAAGATATCCAGCGCACCCGGAGCTATCCGTGAAAGTCTGGCTAGTCTTGCCACCCCAATCCCTTCGGACTAGGCAGAGACTCGATCACACTCCATGGCAAGAAGCTTTCGAAAGTCATTCAAAGGCAGCGGTCGAGAATAAAGATAGCCCTGAAATCGCATGCAGTTGGCGCTTATCAAAAAGTCTCTTACCTCCTCGGTCTCCACTCCCTCCGCAATGACTTCGAGCTCCAGGGTCCTCGCCATAGAAACAATGGCGCGGACAATACTGGCGTCACCGGCATCCGTTAGCACATCCCGGACAAAAGACTGATCTACCTTGAGCTTGTCGAGGGGCAGTGACTTGAGATACCGCAAAGATGAATACCCTGTGCCAAAATCATCGATAGAAAACCGAACACCACTCTGACGCAACGCCAGCATCTTGGAGACCGTGTCATCCACGTCTTCAATCAACAGTCCCTCGGTAAGCTCGAGTTCGATGAGGCCACGAGGAAGGTGATGGTTTTGAATGGCCTCCAGCACTTTCTCAGAAAAGTTTTTCTGCCTGAACTGTCGAGGACTCACATTGATCGCGAGGGAAAATTCTCGATCAATCAGATCATCTTGCAAACGCGCACCTATATGACAGGCACTTTCTATGACCCAGTCACCCAACCGATAAATGAGTCCCGAGTCTTCGGCGACGGGAATGAACACATCGGGTGGTACGAACTGCCCATTGTTCTCCCATCGAAGGAGTAACTCTGCTCCACAAATCACATTCTGCTCGGTGTATTGGGGCTGCAGATACAGCTCCAGCCCCTCATTGGCGTCGAGTGCGCCGCGCAATTGCCGTTCCATATCCATGCGCTGAGCCAGAGAGGCCTGCATTTCCGGTACGAAAAACCGCAAGGTATTCCTCCCGTCATCCTTCGCCCGGTACATCGCGGTGTCAGCATGCTTCAGCAGGTCATCCACGTCATGGGTGTCGTCAGGCAGCAGGCTGACACCAATACTGACGGTGATGTGAACCTCATTACCTTGAATGTCGATCGGCGCTTCGATAGCACTGCGCAAAGCCTCACCACGGCGACGAACCACCGACACCACGTGCTCGCTACCGCCTTCAATGTCTGTCAGCAGAGCAACAAACTCATCACCGCCTAGCCGCGCCGCCGTATCCGCTTCACGCAAAAAATCAGTCAGTCGCCGACCTATCTCCACCAAAAGTTCGTCACCTGCGCTGTGGCCGAGGGAGTCATTAACACGCTTGAAAAAATCGAGATCCAGAAACAAAAGCGCCGCCTGCGTGTTATTCCGCTTCGCGCGGGCAAGGGCCTGGCCAAGACGATCTTGAAGCAGACGCCTATTCGGTAAGCCGGTGAGCTCGTCAAAGAGCGCCTGACGCTCGATTGTGTCTTCGGCCTGAAAACGCAAATAGGTCATCTCCAGGCCACCGATAACCGTGAGGTTCACCCTTCGACCAAAGGAGATCATCATGAACAGATACAGTACCGCCATGACTCCCATCACCTGGGTTTCGGAAGACCCTTCCAGCAGCAAAGCGACGGTAAACGGAAGGAGCGACGTTGCGATGAAGGTAGCGCTTGCTTCGATAAAAGCGGATAGGCTCACAATCCCACCTGCACACATGCCCGCGATAACAAACGCCAGCAGCGACTGGTTCAGCATATTATGAGGGTCGTACAGCAAAAAGCCTGCCGCGCCCCAGGCCAGCCCTGAAAGCAGCACACCAAGCATCATCTCCCAGTACCAGCGCTTCGCCGAAGCTTCCCGCTGCTCTTCTGAGCTCTTTCGGAAACGAAGTGTGCAGGTGATACGATACACAGCGATCGTAAGGGTGGCCGCGCACCAATTGAGCACCGAAGTACTATTCTCGGGAGTCCAGAGCAGATAGCCCAAGGACAGAGTGACAAGAACCACCGCGAATACCGAGACGGAGAGACTTTCGTAGAAGATATTCAAACGCTCGAGAAACACTCGATGTTTTAATTCATCCGCCGCCAGTTCTTCTTGTGTCACGCGCACCACCGTACTTTGCTTGTAGTGTTGTCTCGGTCGTGAAAACCACTTTTTTACTGAGCGCCTTAGAATCTATACAGTAAGGCCCTGAGGTTCCCGGTATCGCATACCCTGAACTGTACACTCTGAAGCGTGGGATTACTCCTATGAATACACTGCAACGTTGGCACGACATGGTGCTCAATCAGAACCACGATGGCCTCAGCGACATACTCACAGAAGACTGCGTGTTCCTGTCTCCTGTAGTTCACACACCCCAAAGGGGGCGAAAAATCACCGCACTTTACCTAACGGGCGCTATGAACGTGTTCAACGAGACCTTCCACTACACCAAAGAAGTCGTCACAAAAGAGCACGCCGTGCTGGAATTCGAGTGCACTGTGGACGACATACTCATCAATGGTGTGGACATTATTAGCTTTGCAGAAAACGGACTTATCTGCGAGTTCAAGGTTATGGTTCGGCCGCTACAAGCCATGCAAATGCTCCATGGAAAAATGGCCGCAATGTTGGAGCAGCTAAAATCTGCGCCGGCTATTGGCTTGAGTCAGGCATGAGTTAGGCGTGAGTCACACGCATCAAGCAGACTATAGGCAGACACCAAGCACGCTTTACACAAGTCGAACGCTCCGCTCTCGGAAGTACACCGCTGTTTTCTCTTCACCAAACAGCGTATCTAATATATAGCGATAGCCAAGCTTTTTTGCGACGCTCACCGAGCGCGCGTTGTCTTCAGAGATGATGCAAAAACTTTTGTCACGACCAGCCTGCTGATCAAGCCAGTCGCAAGCGGCTTGCATGCCTTCTGTTGCGTAGCCCTTCCCCGCGGCGTCCGGGTGCAAAACCCATCCGGCCTCTGGGTAGTGTCCGTCAAAACCCACCAGACCCCGTTTAAAGTCCGCAAAGCCAAGTTGCCCGATGTACTTACCGGTCGCTCGCTCCTCCAGAGCCCAGTAGCCATAGTCGAGCATGTCCCAAAGACCGCCATAGCGCAGTAAGCGCATCCATACCTCTTGAGGACTCAGTGCTGAACCCGTGATGTAGCGGTATACCTCCGGGTGTTGCCAAATCTTGATCGCCTCGGAGTGATCCTGTTCACAGTGTGCTCGCAAACACAGGCGTTGCGTGAAAATTTGAGGCGCGGTCGACATTCCATGTCTCCTGATGCTGCAGATTCCGCGCTATTATCCAGCGCGATTCAATAATGACAAAGCGTTCCCATGGCGTCAGACCCATATACTAATTCTCTCATAGTCACTGTGCTTATCTGCGCACTGATAGCCGCCGCGAACCTGATGCTAGCCCGGCAAAGCGCGAATTTTAGCGCTGCCAAAGTATTCGCCATTGCTTTTGGGGCACTGGCGCTCACCTGGTTACTTACAGCCGTTCTGCCTCAGGATACGGCCAAGGCCGACTTCAGCTTATTGCTCCTCAACAGCACGGGCGCTGCAGGCATACTCGCTTTGTGGTGTGGCTTTAATCTTCGAGCTGGCTATGTCATCAATCGCTGGTTTATGGGCGGACTATTCGCACTTTGGATAGTGCCGGTGCTCGGCGTGCTCTTTCTGGGTTTTGATCGCAGCGCCCACGTACCCTTCGCCGCCCTGTCGATCTCTATCGGTGCGATCTTTAGCCTGTGGCGCACTTACCGCAAGCGCGGTCAAAAAAACATTGGAGACTGGGCGTTAATAGCCTGGATGACATTGATCCTGCCTGCGGTCATTGCCGGCATGCTGCTTGGTATGAGCAGCGCGCGCTTCGATCCCACCGCAACATGGGTCGCGCTTCTCGGTTTTCTCCCTATCATCTTCGCAGGCATTGGTCTTTTCACTCTGGTCAGCGTCACGCTTGATGCACTCAATGATTCAAATCGCCTGGCGCACACCGACGGCTTAACCGGCATTCTCAACCGCAGGGCCTTCGATAGCGAATTGGCAATCGCGGTTGCACGATCTGAGCGCTACCAAAGGGATCTATCTCTAATCGTTCTGGATATCGACGAGTTTAAGGCCCTGAATGACAACTACGGTCATCCTGCCGGAGACGCGGTGATACGCGCCGTCGCTCGTGTAATGACCGAAACGGCCCGCCGCATCGACATCGTGTCGCGTATAGGCGGTGAGGAATTTGCCCTTATTCTGCCAGATACACCCGCTTCTGCAGCGCTCCGCCTGGCTGAGCGCTTGCGACAAGCCATCGGAAGTGCAGGCGCCGACAGCATCGCCATCTCTGCAAGCTTCGGAGTGTCGAGTGTTCAAGACACCGGGCACGACGCGAAGGCCATGCTAGCCGCTGGGGATGAGGCGCTTTACGCCGCAAAGAAAGCCGGGCGAAACTGCGTACGCTTTGCGCGCGACCCGCATACCGAACTTAAGGAGCTTATTGGTCTGGTTCAGTAGCGCGATCGTCCGCGATGTGAATCTTTAGCTCCCCACGTAAGCCCTCGGCCAGCTCAGTAAAAATCCTGAAGCTATCATCAGCAGCCAGGCGCTCGTTGATTAGTCCCGTAAAAGCTTCGTCTTCAATCTTCTCCAGTTCGCTCAGTAGTCGCTTTGGGTCATCGAAACCTGCCGCACGTCGCAGGTTCCGCACACGAACATAAAAGCCATCGATACGGTCTTTTCGACGACGGGCCCGCCAGCGTCCAAACGCCACCGCTCCGGTGAACATCAATACAACAAGATAAACCAGGAAATTGAGTGAATCCGCATAGCGCTCTAAAAACCCGGGCTCATCGCGGTCGAAATACTGCCGCGCGCCTCGATGCAGAGGAAACGTGAGATCTCTGGCATTGAAATCAGCCCCCATCCATCGAAAGAGTGTTGGTTCGACCGCGGCGAAGCGAGGCTTTTGCTCCATTAGCACGCGTGTCAGTTCATAGATAGCTGATTGATCCGTAGATTTCTTCGCTACCAGCAACATGTCGACCGCCAGGGCATCAATCCCTTCTTCATTTCCCGGTAATGAATAGGTCAAGGCAGGGATACGCGTAGAACGGAGCTGCGGTACAAGAAAGCTAATACCGTCGATGTAGAACTCTGCGCCCGCCGCGTCAAACCTCGACAGTGGCACGAGAGTAAAACCCTCGGGAAACCACGCCGTGTTGTGCGGATTAATAGGCCCCACATAAAAAAGTAAATCCGGGCTTCCGGGGTCCCCGGGCCGCCAAAATTCATAGCGATCCGGGAGCTCCGAAGCACGTTCAAACAGCAGATCGAGCACCATCCGAGCGGTATGCGAATTGTTGTAGATCTGCAGCTGCAGAGAACGCTCGCTACCGACATAATCGCCGATACTCAGATCCTTACGTACGGCGAGATGCACCACGCTTTGATAAAGCGGCAAGATACTGCGTAACCCCGGCTGGAAGGCGCGGGTGTTCTCTACGATGGCTAAGTCTGCGGAACCATCAAGTAAGGAATCTATGGGGTCTTCACCATCGGCAAAACTGGGATTCGGCTCAAGGCGAACTCCCGTTTCTTCGTAAACAATAGCAGAGAGCGCCGAAAAATTGAGTTGCTGATTATCCGGCGGATTTAAACGTAGGGCTGTGGCTGACCACGCTGAGGGAAAGAGTCCGCAGCCAAGGAGCAGCGCAACAGCACCCCACAAACTCGAACGTTTACTCATGCTGACGCCGCTGTCTTTTTGCTGCCAAACCGAGGTCTCCAGACGGCGAGCACCACGTTCGCAATGGCGACACCAAGGATGACCAGTGTTGATTTCCATTCGGACATGGCCGTTACGCCCAATAGAGCCGGATCAAACTCTCCGGCCAAGGCCTGAGCCGCCCGGGACGCTTCACGGACAGCGGGACCCTGCACAGCAATCAATGTGCCTTCAAAAACAGAGATACCCAAAGCCAACTTCATCCAGACCCAACCTTGCCCATGAAAGGCATCGGTCCAAGCCATCGATAGCAAGCCGCTAACCAGCACAATAGCCAGGGAAGGAAACAGCACCCACTGGGAGATAAGACCCATCTGCCCGCGAGCGGTAGCATAGGCCAGGAGTGAATCTACGGGGGGCATGTTTTGCAGCATCAATAATTGAACAACAAGGGCACCCGTAAGGCCTATGCCGCCAATGGTATGCAAGAATTTCAGTGCTTTTCGCATAGCTTAGAACCGTTGTAGCTTGTGAGTACATCATAGCCAGCAGCTCCCAAAGCACCAAGCTGCGCGTATATATCTTTAAGGCTAGCTATTCAGGTAGTGCCTCCAGAAAATGCCCGTCGCGACACTGCGGTAGGGACGATAGCGCTCGCCCAAGCTCTCGAGCCAATCCTTGTCCGGCTTGCCCTTTACGCCTTTCACTATCGCTGTCGCTTTCACCAGCGCCAAGTCACCCACAGGCCAAAGGTCTGGTCGCCGCAAAGCCACCATCAGATATACGTCAGCCGTCCAGTTACCAACACCGGTAATCGCCGTCAGGAGCTCTCTAACCGTGGCATCGTCCTTCCGACCCAAAGATCGGATAGGTAGATCCCCGGTGAGTATCGCCTGGGCTACCAATCGGGTGTAACGGATTTTCTGCCTACTCACCCCTGCGCTTCGCAATGCGATGTCTGAAAGTCCGAGGTAGCTGTATTCATCAAAGACGGGGAGCAGCTTAGACACCTTGTCAAAAGTCGCTTTCGCCGAAGCGAGAGACACCTGCTGCTCAAAAATAATGTACACCAAGCTTGGAAAACCCGGAGCGCGTGACAGAAGCTTAGGCGCACCATAGCGCTCTACAATCGCTGCAAGGTCCCGGTCTTTGGAGACAAGAAAATCAACGGCGGCAGCATAGCTTCGAGGGGTCAGAGCAGTCATGGTTTAGATTGAGAGCTGCGCTCCTAGTGCCGGACAACTAGCGGCATGAGGGGCTACAGAGAACCCTCTGCCAAAAACCGATCGCGAAGCAGTCTTTTAAGAATCTTGCCACTGGGATTACGGGGAATGGCGTCTACAAAGCGCACCGCTGTGGGCTGTTTGAACCGTGCGAGCTTGCCCTGACAAAAATCCATGATTGACGCTTCGTCTAAAGATTCCTCGGCAGTAACAATAATCGCCAACGGACTCTCACCCCACTTCTCACTGGGCAGACCGATGACCGCTGCGTCCGCTATCTTGTCGTGCTGCATCAGCACATTTTCGATTTCAGCTGGATAAACGTTCTCTCCGCCAGAAATGATCATGTCTTTCTTGCGATCACAAATGGTGACAAAGCCCTCAGCATCCATGGTGGCGACGTCGCCGGTGTGCAACCAGCCGCCCTGGAGCGTTTCCGCCGTCGCATCGGGACGGTTCCAGTACTCCTTCATGATGTGACGCCCCCGAAGAAGAATCTCTCCGGCCTCGCCTGGGGCGACTGTCTCGCCCTGTCCATCGATAATTTTTGTCTCGGTATGAAAAAACGCGCGACCCGCAGAGCCCACATGGCTCAGGGAATCCTCACCGACGATCAAGCAACCGGGACCACCGCTTTCAGTGAGGCCGTAGACCTGATGAATTTCAATGCCGAGATCAATAAACGCATTAATCGTTGCCACAGGGACCGGTGCAGCGCCGCAAATAATGTTTCGCACGCTGGAGCGATCAAACTGCTCGTGTCCCGGCACCTGTAGCATGAAGTTAAGCATGGCGGGCACCGCAAGACTCGTATCGATACGCTCGGATTCGAACAATTGCCAAACTCTTAAAGGATCAAAGTCTCGCAAGATGACCAAACTGTTGCCGCGGTACACCGCAGCGATCATAGGAGTGAGAGCACCAACGTGGAACAAGGGCAGCAGTAGCAAATACCGATCGGTTCCGCGGATGTCTCCCGTGTTGACCACGGCAATAATGGCCCAGAATACAGTCTCGTGCGTGTGCACGACCCCCTTGGGCAGTCCTGTGGTTCCCGAGGTGTACATAATGAAAAGGTTGTCGGTAGCAACCGCGAGCTCTGCAGGCTCATCGATGGGCTGAGGTGCCAGTAGCCGCTCATAGTGACGCGCGAAGTCTGGTGCCTCGGAGCCAATGGCAATCCAGTGCTCAACATCGCTGCCCACTGCGCCTCGCCCATGAAGGTCTGCCGCAAGGTTCGTAAAGTCAGTATCAAAAATGAGCGCTTTTGCGCCGCCGTCTTTCAGAATGAACGCCAACTCATCGGCAGTTAGGCGCCAATTCAATGGCATTATTACTAAGCCCATTTTGGCGGGGCCAAAAAAACTCTCGACGAACTGGTGGCCGTTGTAAGCCAGCAGAGCTACACGATCTCCGGGCTCCAGCCCCATGCCCGCAAGCGCATGACAGAGCTGATTTGCCCGAGCGTTCGCTTCTTCAAAACTAAATCGCCGCTCCGCTTTAACATCGAAGAGCATTTCCCCCTGCGGATTCAATCTGGCTCGGGTTGCGAGAAACTGACCAATGTTCATATCCGAATTCATAGTGCACTGTCCGTTATTCTGATTTTGAAAAGCCTGAGGCCTTAGCCTAGACCACAGCCGCCAACTTGAAAACTCAAACCCACGCGTTTTCGTGTCTGAGCCCGCGTGATATTGTGTACTCGTTTTATAAACCCCGCGCTAAGCAAAAATTTGAGTCCGCAATTATGAAAAAAACCTTTCTGGCGATTGTCGCAACCATCGCAGTAGCTATAGCAGGCTGCAGCTCCAACCCTCCCGTGATTGATTACGATCCCAGTGTCGACTTTTCGAACTACAGGACTTTCGCGTTCATCAGCGATCATCCTGTGATGCGTGCAGAAGGTTCGCCCCCAGGGTCGCCGTTGCTTGAGGGCCGATTAATGCGCATCACTGAGGACATTCTGAATGCCAAAGGTTTCCGAATCGTCGCAAACGCGGAAGAAGCCGACTTTGCCATCGGTTATACCTCAGGAGCCCGAGACAAAATCAAAGTGAATAGCTATCCGGAGCCTTATCGTCCCTACTACGGTGGCTGGGGTTGGGGGGCGCCCTATTACGGCGGCGGATATGGCGGCGGATCAAACGTTGACGTCCAACAGTACGTAGAGGGCACACTGGCCATCGACATCTACGACGTAGCAGAGCACAAACCTGCGTGGCATGGCGTTGCTACCAAACGCATTACCGATAGCATGCGCCGAAACCCTGATGAATCACTCACAGAAATAGTCAATGAAATTCTCGAGGGCTTCCCCCCCGGCTCGATGGCTCAGTAAATCGACTGGTTTCTTAAAAGGCGTGAGGGCATAACCCCACGCCTTTCTTTATTGCTCTTCTTCTTTCTTGGTTTGACGTGCTCGCTCGTAGGGCTTCTGAGAGGGAGATCCCGACATGCTTCGAATCGTCAGACCGCCAATACTCCAGCTACCGTCTTCCTCATCTCCCCCGTCAGAGACCTCGGCAGTTTCGGTCTGCGCCTCGGCTTCCGCCTGAGCCACCGACTCACTCGAACTGGGAGCTGGAACATTTGAAGCGTCTACAGCAACACTCTCCACCGTGCTAACTCCAGCCGCCTGATAGCGTGTGGACTGCGCCTTTATACAGGCTGAGCCCGCAGCAGCACGAACCAGGCCTTCTATGTCCTCACTCCACCATCCGTCGGCACCGGCTCGCATCTCCGCGACCGTATCGGTCACAACATCAGAGCAGGGGTCCGCATAGCTCGCCATCGGCAGCAGGAACAGTGAACTCAAGGTAAGGGTCAGGGCAACTCGCATAGGACTATTTCCATCGGCAGGGCATAAAAGTATAGCGGAGCGCGGATGATTCTAAACCCCGTTCTAAGCTACCAAAAGCAGCGCACCAAAATGGAGCACAACGCTCCACAAAGCAGCTTGCTGCCTCTTTTGTGCGAACCAAACGTAAGCAACTTAGGGGTCCTACTGCAGATAAGCCGCCGCAATCCCGCGTTATTTCACTTCTGGTCTAGTTCTTGCTGACAGTGCCTCGGGCGAGGGAATCGTGGTCCGTAGACGTTCCGCACACCACCGCACCGAACACAACTTTTAGGGTAGAGAGGATATCCATGCAAAACATGCAAAATTTGAAGCGTGTTGCCGCGCTGACCGCATTGGCCGGCTGTGCAGCAATCGCCGCACCGACACAGGCTGGGGAGCTGAGCGCTAATGCCTCTGTGACCAACAACTATATCTGGCGTGGTCTCACACAGACTGAAAACAACTCTGCGGTTCAGGGTGGTATCGACTACGCCACGGACAGCGGCTTCTACGTCGGCACTTGGGTATCAAACGTTAACTATGGCCCTTCAGACGTTTACTCTTACGAGCACGACCTCTACGCAGGTTACGCCTTTGAGACAGGCAGCATCAGCTGGGACGTCGGCTACCTCTATTACAACTATGACGAAGAAGCTAACTTCGACTTTGGCGAAGTTTATGCAACCGTTGGCATTGGCGGCTTCAGCGCTTCAGCTTACGTGCTCACAAACACAGAGGCTGACGAGGGCATTGGTCAGGATTTCGGTGCAGGCAGCACGTACTACGTTTCTGCTGACTACGGCTTTGAAGTAGGCGATGGCATTGGCATCGGCTTACACGTTGGCTACCACGACGGGGATTTCGCTGAAGCCTTTAACGGCTCAGACGGCGGTTACTACGACTACAACATCAGTCTTTCAAAAGGTGGCTTCGGCTTCATGTTCACCGACACCAACGTGAGCGGCCCAGCCGCGGATGGCGGCTATGACAACGACGAGTACAAAGTCGTGGTCTCTTATTCAGTAGATATCGAGCTCTAAAGCAGAAACATCAGGTTCACTGAGAACTTGGCCGTCCCGATCACCGATTATGTTGTGGTGGTCGTGACGGCATTTTTGCATTCTGCCCTCGCTGTAATGCCGCTCTAGCCAGAGCAATACGCTGATCCTTCGGTAACTCTGCCGATACTTCTACCAAGTTTCTGTGAATCAGGGCCTGATAACGCTCGCTGATCTGCCGAGACCTTTCTAACGCCAGCGCCAAGACCTGAGGGTCGTACTCTTCGGCGGCAGCCGCTTCGCGCACCGCCATCTGAGCATTGCGCATATCTTCGCGCAAAGGGCGCACCTCTGAAAGCTGGGCGCGCATTTGGCCTCGCAGCCGTCGCTTGGTTTCGGGAGACAGATGCTCTGCCGCCCAGGCCATGG
>NZ_JBGCFU010000105.1:0-41683 GCF_045107095.1 Congregibacter sp.
GTTATGCCGGGCGACAACGTACAGATGGTTGTGACGTTGATTGCACCGATTGCGATGGAAGAAGGCCTGCGTTTTGCTATCCGTGAGGGTGGTCGAACTGTTGGTGCTGGAGTTGTCGCTAAGATCATCGAGTAAGACGAGCGTAAAAGCGCAAGCAGCGAGCGAAGTAATGCCGACGTAATTCGCGGTAAGTAGTTCGCGGAAAGTAATACAAAAAAGCCCAGCTGATCAGCTGGGCTTTTTTGTGCCTGACATTGACGATCGATGCGAGCGCTCAGAGGTTCACTCGTTGATCTCATCGATCTGTTCATTCAGCGTCCAGTAGTCGTACAGAATCCCCAGGCCAAACAGGCCGACGGTGAAAAGATATAGAAGGCCGGTAAAGACTTTACCCATGTAGAAGCGGTGGATGCCAAAGGCCCCCAGGAATGTGAGGAGTATCCAGCTGATGTTGTAGTCGACATCGCCCTCATAATAGCGTCTGTCGGCATCATCGTTCATCCCCGGTATCAGCAGCAAATCGATAATCCAGCCGACAAAGAACAGTCCAAAGGTAAAGAACCAGATTGTCCCGGTAATAGGTCGCCCGTAATAGAAGCGATGAGCCCCCATGAATCCGAAGATCCACAGCAGGTAACCCATAACTACAGAGTGTGAGCGTTCCATAACTGTTCATTCTCCTTGAATACTAGCCGCCAGCTGCGGGTAATCTTCGATTAATCCTGTATTGATCATGACACAGGTCATGGTGTTGGACGAAAGGCGCACGTTAAGCTGACGCTATACTGCGATGAATTCGAAGTTTCATGGCAATAGGTTCTGACCAATAGACTAGTTGAGGAATGTGATATGCCAGTAATACACCATGATCTGGTCCATGAGTTTCCCGAGCACAAAGAGCGTATTCATGATCTAAAGACGAGCAACGCTCACTTTAGGAAGCTCTTCGAGCGTTACCATGATCTAACCAAGGAGGTTGAGAACATGGAAACCGAAGTCACTCCCGTGACGACGCAAACTGAAGAGGAGGCCAAGCTCAAGCGCTTGCATCTGAAAGATGAGCTCTACCGTATGATTACCCAGTAGTTTCGCCAAGCCTCAGGCGCTGCGGGGCATCCTCTGCTGCGGCGGTAGCCACGTTTTAACTTCTTCCCCCGACTGTTGATATTTCATAGAATATTCCTTGACAGTTGGGGTGCTCATACCTAGAATTCGCGCTCCATTTGTCGGGGTCCCCACCGCGGGGCTCTGGTTTTTTGAAAAGATTGGAGACTGATCGCGTGCAGAATCAACGCATACGTATTCGCCTGAAAGCTTTTGACCACCGCCTGATCGATACATCGACTCAGGAAATCGTTGAAACAGCTCGGCGGACCGGCGCACAGGTACGAGGCCCCATTCCTCTGCCTACTCGCAAAGAACGTTACACCGTGCTGGTATCACCGCACGTAAACAAGGACGCACGTGATCAGTACGAGATTCGTACTCACAAGCGCCTACTCGACATCATTGAGCCAACAGAGAAGACCGTTGACGCATTGATGAAGCTCGACCTGGCGGCGGGCGTGGAAGTACAAATCAGTCTTGGTTAACGACAATTCGTAGCAAGACCTGCCTCGGCCAGTAACAACGGTGCGAGGTGTGTAACGCCCAAACTTTCATGGTGAAGGACTGGGCGGCCATAGAGGGTGAAAGCCCCGTACACTGTGAGGTTGGCAAAATGACTATTGGCTTAGTCGGCCGGAAATCCGGCATGACGCGCGTCTTTACTGAAGACGGCGCATCTATACCAGTAACCGTAGTGGAGGTTTCTCCAAACCGCGTTACTCAGATCAAAGATAACGACAGCGATGGCTATCGTTCGATTCAAGTAACTGCGGGTAGCCGAAAGGCTGCCAAGGTAAGCAAATCCGAGGCGGGTCTCTTCGCCAAGGCCGGTGTTGAAGCTGGTCGTGGTTTATGGGAATTCCGTCTATCTGCCGAGGAAGAAGGCTTTGAAGTTGGCTCCGAGCTGACTGTAGAGCGTTTCGAAGAAGGCCAGAAAGTGGATGTTGCTGGCAAGTCCAAGGGTAAAGGTTTTCAGGGCGTCATCAAGCGCTGGAACTTCAGCATGCAGGATGCTACCCACGGTAACTCACTATCGCACCGTGCGCCTGGTTCTATTGGCCAGTGCCAAACCCCTGGTCGCGTCTTCAAAGGTAAGAAGATGTCAGGTCAGATGGGTAACGCCAACGTAACGGTACAGGGTCTTGAGATCGTGCGCGTAGATGCAGAGCGTAATCTGCTCCTGATAAAAGGTGCTGTACCTGGTGCACCCGGTGGGGACGTTGTCGTACGTCCAGCCGTTAAAGGCTGAGCGCGGGAGGAATTTAGGTGGAACTGAGTATATTAAAGCCCGGGAATGAGTCGGCAGGCACGCTTTCAGTGTCAGATGCCAACTTCGCGCGCGAATACAACGAAGATCTGGTACACCAGGTCGTAACGTCTTTTCTTGCCGGCGCCCGACAGGGTACGCGAGCTCAAAAGACACGCTCTGATGTCAGTGGTGGTGGTAAGAAGCCTTGGCGTCAAAAGGGTACTGGTCGTGCACGTGCGGGCACCATCCGTTCGCCAATCTGGCGTAGCGGTGGCGTAACGTTCGCCGCGCGGCCCCAGGATCACAGCGTTAAGGTGAATCGCAAGATGTACCGCGCTGCCCTGAAGACGATCATGTCTGAGCTTGCTCGTCAGGATCGCCTCGTTGTAGTTGAGACTTTGGATCTTGATGCGCCAAAAACAAAGCTGTTGGTCAGTCAGTTGGATGGCTATGGCGTAAACAGTGCGCTGCTGATTGCTGATCAGGTGAACGAGAACCTGTATCTGGCGTCGCGCAATCTGCAAAAGGTCGATGTTCGCGATGTTCAGGCGATCGACCCTGTAAGTCTGCTGGCCCATGACAAAGTTATGGTGACTGTGGACGCCGTTAAAAAGATTGAGGAGATGCTGGCATGAACCGTGAGCGCGTATTTCAGGTGCTGATGGGCCCGCATGTGTCGGAAAAGGCAGCGATTGTTGCCGATGCCAATAATCAGTACGTATTTAAAGTTGCACTTGATGCGACCAAGAGCGAGATCCGCAAGTCAGTGGAGCAGTTGTTCAAGGTTAGCGTTGAGGATGTCCAGACTCTTAAGGTCAAGGGCAAGATGAAGCGTAATCGCTACGGGTTTAGCACTAAGCCAACCTGGAAGAAAGCTTATGTCCGAATTGCCCAGGGGCAAGACATAGACTTCGCGGCAGCTGAGTAAGGGAGAGCGGACAAATGGCAATTGCAAAGAGTAAGCCGACGTCAGCGGGCCGCCGTCACCAGGTTCGCGTCGTCAATCAGGAGTTGCACAAAGGTGCACCCTACGCGCCGCTTCTTGAGAAGCAGTCACGTAATGGCGGTCGAAACAATAACGGACGTATTACTACGCGTCACGTTGGCGGTGGGCACAAGCAGCACTACCGGGTTATCGACTTTAAGCGCAATAAGGACGCGATTCCTGCAAAGGTTGAGCGTATCGAGTACGACCCCAATCGTACCGCGCACATCGCACTTCTTCTGTTCGCCGATGGAGAGCGTCGTTACATCATCGCTCCTAAGGGATTGAAGGCTGGTGATGCTGTGCAGTCAGGTTCCGCAGCGCCAATTAAAGCTGGTAACTGTTTGCCTCTGCGTAACATCCCTGTGGGGTCGGTAGTGCACGCGGTTGAGTTGAAGCCAGGTAAGGGCGCGCAGATTGCACGTTCAGCAGGTGCTTCGGTACAGCTTGCTGCTCGCGAAGGACGCTACGCGACTATCCGTCTGCGTTCCGGCGAGATGCGCAAGGTGCTGTCTGATTGTCGGGCGACCTTGGGTGAAGTGTCTAACTCGGAGCATAGTCTTCGTAAGTTGGGTAAAGCTGGTGCTGCGCGTTGGCGCGGTGTGCGGCCGACGGTTCGTGGTGTAGCCATGAACCCCGTTGATCACCCTCATGGTGGTGGTGAAGGTCGTACCTCTGGTGGACGGCATCCGGTTAGCCCTTGGGGTACACCGACTAAGGGTTACAAGACCCGCAAGAATAAGCGTACTGATGATCTCATCGTGCGTCGCCGGCGCAAGAAGTAACGCCGGCGCCCTTTGGGATTGGACGAACAGGATTAGAGGAACAAAACAGTGCCACGTTCATTAAAGAAAGGCCCGTTTATCGATCTGCACCTTCTGAAGAAGGTAGAGACGGCTCTGGAGGCTAACGATCGCCGACCTATCAAGACTTGGTCGCGTCGCTCCATGGTATCTCCGGATATGGTTGGATTGACTATTGCCGTGCACAACGGGCGACAGCACGTGCCTGTATTGGTTAACGAGGACATGGTGGGCCACAAGCTTGGCGAGTTCGCGGTTACGCGTACTTTCAAGGGCTACGTTGTGGACAAGAAGGCGAAGCGCTAAGCGCGGGCCGGGAATAGGAATCGGATTGATGGAAGTTTCAGCTAGATTAAAAGGTGCACGCATCTCTGCGCAGAAAGCGCGGCTAGTTGCAGACCAGGTTCGCGGAAAGCCCGTAGAAGAAGCCTTGTCTGTGCTTGAGTACAGCAACAAGAAGGCAGCACACATTGTTCGCAAGGTGCTGAACTCTGCAATTGCTAATGCTGAGAACAATGAAGGTGCTGACGTTGACGAGTTGAAAGTTTCGACTGTCTTTGTCGATGAAGGCATGACGATGAAGCGCTTGCGTCCGCGAGCCAAGGGTCGCGCAGATCGTATTTTTAAGCGCAGCTGCCACATCACCGTAAAAGTCGCCGACGGCGAAAGCTAAAGGATCAGGAGAGGACCACATGGGTCAGAAAGTACATCCCACGGGCATCCGCCTTGGCATCGTCAAGGACCATACCTCAGTTTGGTATGCGGATCGCAAGAACTATGCAAAGCAGTTGGTTACCGATTTGCACGTGCGTAGTTTTATCGAAAAGAAGCTGGACAATGCGTCCGTAAGCCGAGTCGTCATCGAGCGGCCTGCGCAAACAGCGCGAATAACCATTCATACGGCCCGTCCCGGCATCGTGATTGGTAAGAAAGGTGAAGACGTCGACAAGCTTCGCAAGGTATTGACAGAAAAGATGGGTGTGCCCGTGCACATCAACATCGAAGAGATTCGCAAGCCCGATCTAGATGCTCGTTTGGTAGCACAGAACGTGGCTCAGCAGCTCGAGCGACGCGTAATGTTCCGTCGCGCAATGAAGCGCGTCGTTCAAAATGCGATGCGCCAGGGGGCTGAGGGAATCAAGGTCCAGGTGAGTGGCCGTTTGGGCGGGGCTGAGATTGCTCGCACCGAGTGGTACCGCGAGGGTCGAGTTCCTTTGCACACATTGCGTGCGGATATTGATTACGCAACATATGAGGCAGCAACCACCTACGGAATCCTGGGCGTCAAAGTCTGGATCTTTAAGGGTGAGGTGCTAGGTGCTGATGAGGCTGACAACGGCCGTAAGGCAGCGGCCAGCTAAGCGGCCAAAAAAGCTAAGGGTTTAGAAGAATGCTGCAACCAAAACGTACAAAGTTTCGCAAGACGATGAAGGGCCGTAACCGCGGTCTTGCTCATCGTGGTAGCAAAGTCAGCTTTGGCGAGTACGGGCTGAAGGCCACCGGTCGTGGGCGCATCACCGCGCGCCAGATCGAGGCGGCTCGTCGTGCTATGACTCGTCACATCAAGCGTGGCGGAAAGATTTGGATTCGCGTATTTCCAGACAAGCCAATTACTGGCAAGCCTTTGGAAGTTCGTCAAGGTAAGGGTAAGGGTAACGTAGAGTACTGGGTTGCTCAGGTTCAGCCTGGCAAGGTTCTCTACGAAGTACAGGGTGTGTCGGAAGAGTTGGCCCGGGAAGCTTTTGAGCTTGCCTCGGCGAAGATTCCGGTTGCCACCGCGTTTGTTAAAAGATCGGTGATGTGATGAAAGGCAGCGAATTGCGCGAGCAAAGCGCAGAACAACTAGGCGAGCAGCTGCTGGCTCTCCGAGAGGAGCAGTTCAAGCTGCGTATGCAAAAGGCGACTGGTCAGTTGAGCCAGACGCACTTGCTGCAAGCCAACCAGCGCGACATCGCGCGAGTTAAAACCGTGTTGCACGAAAAGGCAGGTGAATAGCGATGTCAGCTGAGAAAAGAACCCGGACCGTAACTGGTCGAGTAGTAAGCAACAAGATGGACAAGACCATCACTGTGCTTATCGAGCGTCGCGTTCGTCATCCTATGTACGGTAAGTACATGACCCGCTCTTCGAAAGTACACGCCCATGATGCTGACAACCAGTGTGGTATTGGCGATTTGGTGACGGTTGCTGAGACTCGTCCTATCTCTAAGAGCAAGACCTGGAACCTCGTTGAGGTTGTAGAGAAAGGGGAGAGCGTCGCGCAATGATCCAGACTGAATCCTATTTGGAAGTAGCAGATAACAGCGGCGCACGCCGGGTTATGTGCATCAAGGTGCTCGGTGGTTCCAAGCGTCGTTATGCGCGCGTTGGTGATCTCATCAAGGTAACCGTTAAAGAAGCCATTCCCCGCGGGAAGGTGAAGAAAGGTCAGGTTATGACTGCCGTGGTCGTTCGCACCAAGAAAGGTGTTCGTCGCCCCGACGGTTCGCTGATCAAGTTTGACGACAACGCTGCGGTGTTGCTGAACAACCAGGAAGCGCCTATCGGTACGCGTATTTTTGGGCCAGTTACCCGCGAGCTTCGTGGCGAAAAATTCATGAAGATTATTTCCCTAGCACCGGAAGTAATCTGAGGGCAGGCGGCCCTGAGGGGCTGCCGCGCAGTAAGCAGTGCAGTGAGCACTAAAGAGTAGAGAACAATGCTGAAGATAAAATGTGACGATGAAGTGATCGTGCTCGCTGGCAAGGACAAGGGCAAGCGCGGAAAAGTGCGCAAGATCGTAGATGACAGCCGTGTGATTGTGACTGGCGTCAATATGATTAAAAAGCACACCAAGCCCAACCCTCAAGCGGGTGTTCAGGGCGGAATCGTCGAGCGTGAGGCCGCGATTCAGGTGTCGAACATTGCAATCTTCAACCCCGAGACCAGCAAAGCAGATCGTATTGGCTTCAGTGTCGTCGACGGCAAGAAGGTCAGAATTTACAAGTCTAGTGGCGCGGCCCTAGACGCCTAAGGGCAAGGAACAGGTACAAGCAGATGGCAACCTTGAAAGATAAGTACCGGGACGAGATCGCGGCTAAGCTCAAAGAAGAACTGGGCTTGGACAACGTGATGGAAGTTCCGCGCATTACCAAGATCACACTAAACATGGGTGTTGGTGAGGCCGTAGGCGACAAGAAAGTTATGGAGAACGCACTTTCGGATATGACCAAGATTGCGGGTCAGAAGCCTGTAGTGACCCTGGCTCGTCGCTCTATCGCCGGCTTCAAGATTCGCGACGGTTGGCCGATTGGCTGCAAGGTCACTCTTCGCAGTGAGCGTATGTATGAGTTTCTGGAGCGTCTGGTAAGCATCGCGATCCCTCGTATTCGTGACTTCCGCGGCATTAGCCCAAAGTCCTTCGACGGCCGCGGTAATTTCGCCATGGGCGTTACCGAGCAGATTATCTTTCCTGAGATTAACTACGACGAAGTAGACAGTCTTCGAGGTATGGATATCACGATCACTACGACTGCACGAACGGACGACGAAGGTCGCGCCTTGCTTCGTGCATTCAATTTTCCGCTGAAAGGGTAATTCGGGTTATGGCAAAGAAGTCGATGATAGCGCGTGAAGACAAGCGTGCTCGTACTGTCGCCCGCTATGCAGCGAAGCGTGCAGAAATTAAGGCAGTCCTGGCTAGCACCACCGCCAGCGACGAAGAGAAGTGGGACGCGCAGGTCGCTCTGCAAAAGCTGCCTCGCAACGCGAGCCCAGTACGACAGCAGCGTCGTTGTCAGATAACTGGCCGTCCGCATGGCGTGTACCGCAAGTTTGGCCTGTGTCGTAACAAGCTCCGTGAAGCCGCTATGCGCGGTGACGTCCCCGGTCTGGTTAAGGCCAGCTGGTAAGCGAAGCCGAGAAGGAATAGAAACATGAGTATGCAAGACCCATTAGCGGATATGTTGACCCGCATTCGCAACGCGCAGATGGCCGGTAAAACCAGCATCGACATGCCCGGTTCAAAGCTCAAGGCTGCTGTTGCCAAAGTCCTCGAAGAAGAAGGCTACATTGCCGGCTTCGAAGCCCACGCAGATGGTGTAAAGCCGCGCCTGCGTTTGGAGCTCAAGTACTTTGATGGAAAGCCAGTGATCGCAGAGATCGATCGCGTAAGCCGCCCCAGCGTACGTCGCTACTCAAACAAAGATGAGTTGCCGACTGTTCGAAGCGGTTTGGGCATAGCTATCGTTTCAACGTCGCGCGGTGTCATGACAGACCGTGCGGCTCGCGCTGCCGGTGTTGGTGGCGAGGTGCTCTGCACGGTCTTCTAAAGACCTGGGTGCGAGCTGAGTTAGTTAAAAGACTTGTCGGTACTTTCGGGTACGGGCAGAAGACAAAGAGAAAGGGCGAAGTATGTCCAGAGTAGCAAACAATCCAGTCTCCCTGCCGAAAGGCGTGGAATTGACCGTTGCTGATCGTGAGGTACAGGTGAAGGGCGCTAAGGGCTCCTTGTCTCTGTCACTTTATGAAGGCGTAAACATTGCCCAGGAAGACGGCACCGTGACTTTTGCTTACGAGACTGATAAGTCCAAGGCGATGGCGGGTACGACTCGCGCGCTCGTAAACAATATGGTCAAGGGTGTATCCGAAGGCTGGCAGAAGAAACTGGTGCTAAATGGCGTTGGTTATCGTGCAAAGGCGTCCGGCAAGTCAGTAAATCTGACGGTGGGACTGTCGCACCCTGTGGACTTCGAGCTTCCAGAAGGCCTCAGTGCAGAAACACCGACTCAGACTGAGATCGTGGTTAGCGGAATAGACAAGCAGGCAGTGGGCGAAGCAGCGGCGAAGATCCGTAGCTTCCGTCCACCAGAGCCATACAAGGGTAAAGGTATTCGTTACGCGGACGAGCATGTCCGACGTAAGGAAGCCAAGAAGAAGTAACAGGACATCGAGATGAGTGCAAAGAACGATTCGCGTCTCCGTCGCGCCCGCAAGGCGCGCCAGCGTATGCGCACCCAAGGTGCCAACCGTCTGAGCGTACACCGGACTCCGCGTCACATTTATGCGCAGGTGTTTGCGCCTACTGGTGACACGGTCCTGGCGAGCGCTTCTACGTTGGACAGCAGTCTGCGTAGCGGAGCAACAGGCAATATTGATGCAGCGTCAGCTGTTGGCAAGCTCCTGGCGGAGCGTGCTAAAGCGGCCGGTGTTGAAAAGGTCGCTTTTGATCGCGGTGGTTTTAAGTACCACGGGCGAGTAAAGGCGCTGGCTGAAGCCGCGCGCGAAGGCGGACTGGAATTCTAGGATATATAGACGATGGCGTTTAACGATCAGAAGCAGCAAGACGGTGACCTCCAGGAGAAACTGGTTCAGGTAAACCGTGTGGCAAAAGTAGTCAAAGGTGGCCGAATCTTTGGATTCACTGCTCTCACCGTGGTTGGTGACGGCAAAGGTCGTGTCGGGTTTGGTCGTGGTAAGGCGCGGGAAGTGCCTGTCGCTATTCAGAAGGCGATGGAAGCAGCGCGACGCAACATGATTCAGGTTGACCTTGATAACGGTACGATTCAGTACCCGATTAAAGCGCGGCACGGAGCATCTAAGGTCTACATGCAGCCAGCTTCCGAAGGAACAGGCGTTATCGCCGGTGGTGCGATGCGTGCGGTCCTTGAAATTGCGGGTGTCCATAACGTTTTGGCTAAGTGCTACGGGTCAACAAATCCCGTGAACGTTGTACGAGCTACGTTCAATGGTCTTCGTGATATGGCTTCGCCCGAGTCTGTAGCGGCCAAGCGCGGTAAAAGTGTCGAAGAGATCTACGGCTAAACAGCGCGGTTCTCTCGACAGTATTTGCGACAGCATTTTTACAACAGTTTTTTGTAACAACACGGATTAGCGACTCATGGCTAAGGCAACAATTAAGGTCACTCAGACCAAGAGCAGCAACGGGCGGTTAAAGAATCACCGCGCTTGCGTAGCGGGTTTGGGACTTCGTCGTATCGGACACACTGTGGAAGTGGAAGACACTCCCTCGGTACGCGGCATGATTAACAAAGTCAGCTATATGCTGACCGTGGAGGAACAGGCGTGAGCGATACAATGCGACTCAACACCCTGAGCCCCGCTCCTGGTTCGCGAAAAGCAGCCAAGCGCGTCGGCCGTGGTATCGGTAGCGGTGTCGGCAAAACTGCCGGCCGTGGACACAAAGGCCAGAAGTCTCGTTCGGGCGGTAAAGTGGCACCCGGTTTTGAGGGTGGTCAGATGCCACTCCAGAAGCGTCTGCCGAAGTACGGCTTTACGTCACGTATTTCGCGCACCACTGCGCAGGTTCGTTTGGGTGAACTTAACAAGGTCGATGCTGAAGTTATTGATCTGGAAGCACTGAAGAGCGCCGACATCGTTCGTGATGACGTTTTGCGTGTTCGCGTTTTCCTTTCCGGTGAACTGACGAAGGCGGTGACGCTCAAGGGTATACCAGCCAGCAAGGGTGCCCGCGAGGCAATCGAGCAGGCGGGTGGCAAGATCGAAGACTGAGTCTTCGACTAATTTTGCCAAGCGCAGTAAACACTAGAGATCTAGGAGCGACAACGAAAAACTGATGGCCGAGTTACCCTCAGCAAACCGAGCCGGACTGGGCGAGCTTTTTGCTCGCCTTCGTTTTGTATTGGTCGCCATAATTGTTTACCGCATCGGTACGCACATTCCTGTGCCGGGCATCGATCCGAACCAGCTAGCGGCGCTGTTCAACCAGAATCAGGGCACGATTCTCGGTTTGGCGAATATGTTTTCCGGTGGTGCATTGGAGCGCATGAGTATTCTTGCGCTCGGGATCATGCCTTATATCTCTGCATCCATCATCATGCAGTTGATGTCCGCTGTAACCCCTCAGCTCGAGCAGCTCAAGAAGGAAGGGGAGTCCGGACGCAGGAAGATCAGCCAGTACACACGCTATTTGACGGTCGTTTTGGCGATCGTACAGGCGACGGGAATGACCGTAGGTATGGCAAACCAGGGCATGAGCTACAACTCCGGCCTCTTGTTCTTTGTCATCGCGATCACCTCTTTGGTAACCGGCGCAGTATTTATGATGTGGCTGGGTGAACAGATTACCGAGAAGGGTGTTGGTAACGGCATCTCACTACTGATTTTTGCAGGGATTGTGGCGGGTCTGCCGTCGGCTATTGGTCAGTCTCTGGAGCAGGCTCGTCAGGGCGAGATTAATATCCTAGCGCTCTTGCTGATCCTGACATTGGCGATAGCCGTCATTTATATGATCGTGTTTATCGAGCGCGGGCAACGCAGGATCACGGTGAACTATGCCAAGCGGCAGCAGGGCCGCAAGATGTACCAGGCGCAGAGTTCTCACCTGCCCTTGAAGGTGAACATGGCGGGCGTTATTCCGGCTATCTTCGCGAGCAGTATTTTGTTGTTCCCAGCCTCGATTGCGCAGTGGTTCGGACAGTCTGGCGGCGCCGATTGGCTTCAGGATCTGGCGGTGGCAATTGGCCCTGGCCAGCCCTTGAATATCTTGTTGTTCACCATCTTTATCGTGTTCTTCTGTTTCTTTTACACGGCCCTGATGTTCAATCCTCAGGAAGTGGCAGACAACCTTAAGAAGTCCGGAGCGTTTGTTCCTGGTATTCGCCCCGGTCAGCAGACAGCCAATTACATCGATGGTGTGTTGACTCGTCTAACCGTGTTTGGCTCAGCGTACATCGCACTGGTATGTCTGTTGCCGCAGTTTTTAGTAGTGACGTGGAACGTACCTTTTTACCTGGGCGGTACCTCGCTATTGATCGTCGTTGTTGTAGTCATGGATTTCATGGCGCAGGTTCAAAGTCACATGATGTCGCATCAGTACGATTCAGTGATGAAAAAAGCCAATCTCAAGAATTATGGAAACGCAGGGCGAGTTCGCTAAGAACTCGGTCTGTTTGGGAGTAAAAAGATGAAAGTAAGAGCATCCGTAAAGAAGATCTGCAGAAACTGCAAGGTCGTTCGTCGTAAGGGCGTGGTCCGCGTGATTTGCAATACAGATCCGCGACACAAGCAGCGACAGGGTTAAGGGTTGCAGGCATTGCGTTCTGGCAACGAAATCGTTAAAATCGCGCGCCTTTTTTCAGGGTTTCGCAATCTCGCGTCGCAGCAGCCATTGGTTGCCGATCACGATGCGCGTACACAGTTTTTCGGAGATAAGTGAATGGCTCGTATAGCCGGGGTCAACATACCCGACAACAAGCACGCCGTAATCTCCCTCACCTATATTTTTGGTGTAGGGCGAACCCAAGCTAAGCGTATTTGCGAGGCGAGTGGCGTAGAACAAAGCGCTCGTGTGGGTGATCTTTCAGAAGATCAGCTGGACGTACTGCGTAATAAGGTTGGTGAGTTGACCGTCGAAGGTGATCTTCGTCGTGAAGTCTCTATGAATATTAAGCGATTGATGGATCTGGGTTGTAACCGTGGCCTGCGTCACCGTCGTAACCTTCCTCTTCGTGGACAGCGCACTAAAACCAATGCGCGCACCCGTAAGGGACCAAGAAAGCCGATTCGCCGTTAAAACCGCGCCGGTCAAAGGCCGGAAAGGAACTGCGAATCCTTAATTAGTGTAGCTGCACCGCTGTGCAGTGTTGATATTAAGCAGGATTAGATACATGGCTAAGCCAGGTGGCAAGAGCACGCGCAAGAAAATCACGCGCACCATCGCTGATGGAATAGCGCACATACATGCGTCATTCAATAACACCATCATTACTATCACTGACCGTCAGGGTAATACCCTGAGCTGGGCCACTTCAGGTGGTTCAGGTTTCCGTGGTTCACGTAAGAGCACGCCTTTCGCAGCCCAGGTTGCAGCAGAGCGCGCCGGTGAAGCTGCTAAAGAGTACGGTCTCCAGAACTTAGATGTACAGGTGAAAGGTCCAGGACCAGGTCGTGAATCTGCTGTTCGTGCACTTAACGCCTGTGGTTACAAGATCAGCAATATCACTGACGTGACGCCGATCCCACACAATGGTTGTCGTCCGCCCAAGAAGCGTCGCGTTTAAGAGGGAGCAAGATTATGGCTCGTTATATTGGTCCAAAGTGTAAGCTCGCTCGCCGCGAGGGCACTGACCTGTTTTTGAAGAGTGGCGTTCGGTCGCTCGAATCCAAGTGTAAGCCGGAGTCTGTTCCTGGTCAGCACGGTGCCCGTCGCGGACGTTTGTCCGACTACGGTGTTCAGTTACGTGAGAAGCAGAAGGTTCGTCGTATTTATGGCGTACTCGAGAAGCAATTCCGCAACTACTACAAGGAAGCGGCCCGTCTTAAGGGTGCTACCGGTGAAAACCTTCTCCAGCTGCTCGAGAGCCGCTTGGACAATGTCGTATATCGCATCGGTTTTGGCTCTACACGTTCCGAGTCTCGTCAGTTGGTCGCCCACAAGGCGATTCTGGTGAACGGCAAGGTTGTGAACATCGCTTCTTACAAAGTTAAGGCCGGTGATGTGGTCTCCTTGCGCGAGAAGGCCAAAAAGCAGCTGCGTGTGCAGTCTGCCATGGCACTTGCAGCGCAGCGCGGAGAGCCTGAGTGGATCGACGTAAACGTCGAGAAGCTAGAGGCAGTTTACAAGGCCGCCCCAGATCGTCAGGAACTATCTTCTGAGATCAACGAGAACCTGATCGTCGAGCTGTACTCCAAGTAAATAAGTGGCGCTAAGCGCCACTCAATGAGTATCCAGAGCCGATCGTTCCGAACACATATACAGGTGCCATAAATGCAATCATCAGTTAAAGATTTACTGACTCCTCGCAAGATCAACGTTGCTGAGAAGAGCAAGACGCGCGCTCAAGTAACTCTTGAGCCACTGGAGCGTGGTTTTGGACACACGTTGGGTAATGCACTTCGCCGCATCCTCCTGTCTTCAATGCCAGGCTGTGCAATCACGGAAGTCGAGATTGATGGCGTTCTTCATGAGTACTCAGCCATAGAGGGTGTGCAGGAAGACGTTATTGAGATCCTTCTGAACCTCAAGGGCGTTGCCTTGATCATGAACGGTAAGGACGAAGCTGAGCTGGTCCTGAGCAAGGAAGGCGAAGGTCCCGTCACGGCAGCTGATATTCAGACTGACCACGATATCGAGATCTGCAACCCCGACCACGTGATTTGCACTCTGAACAGCAAGTCAGCGGTTCACATGAAGCTTACGATTGCTCGCGGCCGAGGATACTCTCCGGCTGATGCTCGGGAGAATCCAGAAGAAGAAACACGCTCAATTGGCCGTCTCCAGCTAGACGCGACCTTTTCTCCGGTACTGCGTGTGTCCTACGTTGTAGAAGCCGCTCGTGTTGAGCAGAGAACTGACCTCGACAAGCTGGTTCTCGATCTCGAGACTAACGGAACGATTGACCCGGAAGAGGCTATTCGTCGAGCTGCGACCATTTTGAACGACCAGCTGCGCGTATTTGTCGACCTCCAGAGCGAGACTCAGGCAGTGACTAACGACGCTGAAGATGAGGTGGATCCTGTGCTTCTGCGTCCTGTCGATGATCTCGAGTTGACTGTGCGTTCTGCGAACTGCCTGAAGGCTGAGAACATCTACTACATTGGTGATTTGGTACAGCGCACCGAAGTAGAGCTGCTTAAGACACCTAATCTGGGTAAGAAGTCACTTACCGAAATCAAGGACGTGCTTGCTTCACGCGGTTTGTCCCTGGGTATGCGACTTGAGAGCTGGCCACCGGCTAGTCTGAGAAATGATGAGAAGGTGCTCAGCGCCTGATAGGGCTTGCAGAGGAGCCTCTGGTTATTCTCTGCGCCGCTAAGGCTACGAACACAAAAGACAACAGGGCGTCGAGAGACGCCGAGTAAAGGACTGGAAAAATGCGTCATCGTCAAAGCGGACGTCAGTTAAACCGCAACAGCTCACACCGAAAAGCCATGTTTCGTAACATGACCATCTCTTTGGTTGAGCACGAGCTGATTAGAACAACCTTGCCTAAAGCGAAGGAGCTGCGCGGATACGCGGAGCCCTTGATCACGCTTGCGAAGAACGACAGTGTCGCAAATCGTCGACTCGCATTCGATCGCGTTCGCAATAAGGCAGCGGTAGGCAAACTCTTCACCGAACTGGGACCTCGCTACCAGGCTCGTCCTGGTGGGTATATCCGTATTCTCAAGTGCGGTTACCGTACTGGTGATAAGGCGCCGATGGCCTACGTCGAGCTTGTTGACCGTCCAGAGCCAGAGAGCTACGACGACGCTGGCGACGAATAAGCCACGATCGTTTTAAAGCGTTACTAGGAGCCGGGTTCTTGCCCGGCTTTTTTGTGCCTGATAGTTAAGGTCTAGCTAGCGGCAAGGGTGTCGCGGACAACACCACACCTGTTGTTACGCGTCGCGCGGAGCGCTCCTGACTGCTTCACAACAGGCATGCAGCGGCGGGGGCGTTGTTAGAAGCTTCGGTGTGTGGATCGCCAAGCGCTAGTTAAGCCGCTTTACTCTTGCCGGTCTTGCTTCCAAGCATCGGCTTAAGAAAGTGCCCTGTATGGGATTTTTTATTCTTGGCCACCGCTTCCGGCGTGCCGGTTGCGATGATCTGACCTCCACCGCTACCACCTTCGGGGCCCAAGTCGACTATCCAGTCCGCCGTTTTGATGACATCCAGATTGTGCTCGATGATCACCACCGTATTGCCGTGATCGCGCAGTCGATGGAGCACTTGCAATAGCTGGCGGATATCTTCGAAGTGCAGACCGGTGGTCGGCTCGTCGAGAATATATAGGGTTCTGCCCGTGTCTCGCTTTGAGAGTTCTCGCGACAGTTTCACGCGCTGGGCTTCTCCGCCTGAGAGGGTGGTGGCGGCCTGGCCAAGCCGAACGTAGCTTAAACCGACGTCCATAAGCGTTTGCAGCTTACGTGCAATAGTCGGCACGGCCTCAAAGAACTCCAGCGCGTCCTCGATCGTCATGTCGAGCACTTCGTGAATGTTCTTGCCTTTGTAGCGTATGTCCAAGGTCTCGCGGTTGTAGCGTCGGCCTTTACAGATATCGCAGGGCACATAGATATCTGGCAGGAAGTGCATCTCTACCTTGGTTACGCCATCGCCCTGACAGGCCTCGCAACGCCCACCCTTGACGTTAAAGCTAAAGCGGCCCGGCTTATAGCCTCGAGAGCGCGCTTCCTGTGTGCCTGAGAAAAGCTCTCGCACGGGAGTAAATATCCCGGTGTAGGTCGCAGGATTCGATCGCGGCGTTCGCCCAATGGGGCTCTGATCAATATCGATGCATTTGTCGATATGTTCTAGTCCTTCCATCGCCTCGTGAGCGGCGGGGGTAAGCGTTGTCGCACCGTTTAGGGCCGTTGCCGCTAAGGGATACAGCGTTGCGTTGATCAGCGTAGACTTGCCCGATCCAGAAACGCCTGTAACGCAGGTTAACAGTCCCACGGGGATTTCAAGATCGACATCCTGCAGATTGTTCCCTGAAGCTTTGCTCAGACGCAGCAACCGCTTCTCGTCCATTACGGCGCGCTTCTCGGGTATCTCAATACATCTCTCGCCGGAGAGATAGGCGCCTGTGAGAGAGCTTTTCTCGTCCATGATGGCCTGGGCATCACCCTCGGCAACAATGGTGCCACCATGGACGCCAGCGCCCGGGCCTATATCGATAATGTGGTCGGCCATGCGGATGGCGTCTTCATCGTGCTCCACCACGAGCACGGTGTTGCCAAGGTCTCGAAGGTGGGTGAGTGTTCGTAGCAGACGCTCGTTATCCCGCTGGTGGAGACCGATAGAGGGCTCATCGAGGATATACATCACACCCACCAACCCTGCGCCGATTTGTGAGGCAAGTCGAATGCGCTGAGCTTCACCACCAGACAACGTTTCGGCACTTCGATCGAGGCTCAGGTAGTTCAGGCCCACATCCACTAAAAATCGATAGCGAGCGCGGATTTCTTTCAAAATCTTTTCGGCAATCTCAGCATCGCGTCCCGCAAGATCCAGGGCGGCGAAGTAGTCCTCTGCCTGACCTACGGGCAGCGCGGTTATTGCCGGTAGATTCTTTCCATCGACTAAGACATGACGTGCATCTTCGCAAAGTCGGCTACCGCCGCATTCCGCGCAGGGCGCAGTCGTCAGAAATTTCGACAGGTCTTCGCGGACCGACTGTGATTCTGTGTCACGGTAGCGCCGCTCCATGTTCGGGATGATTCCCTCAAAAGCGTGGGAGCGCTTGAAAACATCACCTCGATCGTTCACGTAGGAGAAGCTCACTTCTTCCTTGCCGCTGCCCTCCAGAATGATCTTCCGGTGCTTTAACGAGAGATTTTCAAAAGGTGTATCAATATCAAAGCCGAAGTGACTCGCCAAAGAAGTCAGCATATGAAAGTAGTAGACATTCCTTCGGTCCCAACCGCGTATGGCTCCTTCAGCAAGGCTCGCCTCTGGAAACAAGACCACGCGTTCCGGATCAAAAAATTGTCTTACCCCGAGGCCGTCGCAGCTTCCACAGGCGCCGGCAGGGTTGTTAAAGGAAAACAGCCGCGGCTCCAGCTCGTTGATACTGTGACCGCATTCGGGGCAGGCAAAACGTGCCGAGAACACCAGATCAGCTGCTTCGCCATCCATGTCCACGACCAGCGCTAGACCATCGGTGAGTTCCAGCGCTGTTTCAAAGGATTCTGCCAAGCGCTGTTTAAGGTCTTCACGCACTTTAAAGCGATCTACGACGACTTCAATGCTGTGCTTTTTCTTTTTGTCCAGGTCCGGAAGGTCATCCAAATCTCGAACGCTGCCGTCGACTCGGGCACGGACAAAACCCGCACCGCGCAGCTCTTCAAACACATGATGGTGCTCACCTTTGCGCTCTCGCACTACGGGAGCAAGCAGCATCAGGCGCGCACCTTCTGGTTGTGCAAGTACTGTATCGACCATCTGGCTGACTGTTTGCGCTTGGAGGTGGCGATTGTGAGTCGGGCAATGAGGCTTACCTACCCGGGCGTAAAGTAAGCGCAGGTAGTCATAAATCTCGGTAATGGTTCCCACGGTCGAGCGGGGATTGTGCGACGTGGATTTTTGTTCGATGGAAATCGCTGGTGATAGGCCCTCCACATGATCAATGTCGGGCTTTTCCATCATGCTCAGGAACTGTCGGGCGTAGGTAGAGAGCGACTCCACGTAGCGTCGCTGACCCTCGGCGTACAGTGTATCGAAGGCCAGAGATGACTTTCCCGACCCCGAAAGTCCTGTGATGACCACGAGCTTGTCCCGAGGAATATCAAGGTTGATATTCTTCAGATTGTGCGTGCGCGCTCCACGCAGTTGAATTGTATCCATGCTGGCTTCCGCAAGTGACGGGCAAAAACACCACAGTATAAGGTGGCGGCTTTGAGCGAACAAAAGGTAAGTAAGAAAACTGCCTAAATATACGCCCTTGAACCCGGCATGGATGGTCGAGCGTCACTTAAAAGCTGTTACCATTTGCGACATTCGCGAGGTACCTCAGTATTGCTTACAACTAATCCCATGACAGCGCTGGAGCGGCGTGTCGTCGCTGCTTTGGCGTTGCTTTACAGCTTCCGCATGCTCGGCTTGTTTATGGCTTTGCCACTGCTGGCACTTTACGCCGCGGATATGTTGGGTGCTTCGCCGCTCATGATCGGCGTTGCCCTGGGAGCGTACGGAGCTACGCAAGCTTTGCTGCAGATACCCTTGGGCTGGCTGTCCGACAAGATTGGACGGAAACCCGTGATACTTGGTGGGTTGGCCTTGTTTGTCCTCGGTAGCGTAGTCGCGGCTCTCGCAGATAGCGTGCAGGTGATCGCTGTCGGTCGCGCTCTGCAGGGAGCGGGGGCAATCTCCGGGTCTGTTATGGCGCTGGCTGCTGATCTCACGTCCGAAGAGCAGCGCACCAAAGCCATGGCGGTGATAGGTATCAGCATAGGCTTATCCTTTGCGCTGGCGCTGATCTGCGGGCCACTACTGGCTGCCTGGGGTGGTCTCGCCGCCGTGTTCTGGATGACGGCGGCTCTCGCGGTGCTTGGCATGGCCATCGTGCTGCTGGGTATACCGTCGGCAGAAACGCGGAGTCACGAGAGTGTTGGAGCGAACCGCAACATGTTCCGTCCGGTGCTCGCGGATCCCGTGTTGCAACGTCTGAATGGCTCGGTGTTTCTTTTGCACTTTATGCTGACAGCATCATTTCTAGTGGTTCCGGCGGTCATAGAAGGGAGTATGGGCGTTCCCAGAGACTCCCACTGGCAGGTTTATCTCCCGGTGCTCGTTATCTCATTACTAGGCATGTATCCCTTGCTGCGGTTGTCGGAGCGAGGAGGGCGTTCTAGTTTGGCGCTGAAGATCACCGTCATCATGATGCCGGCATCCCTGGCTGCTCTGTTTCTGGGGAGCAATATCTTGCTGCTTTACATTGCCTTGTGTGGATTCTTTACCGCTGTTAACTATCTTGAAGCGGCTCTGCCTTCGCTGGTGAGCAAGGCCGTTTTTGCCCATGGCAAAGGCACGGCACTGGGCATTTATGCGACCTGCCAGTTTCTCGGAGCGTTTGTCGGCGGAACTACCGGGGGCTTGGTGTATGGCTCAGCAGGTCTTTCGGGGCTCCTTTGGTTGGTTTTGCTAGCTGCCGCGCTTTGGCTAGTGCTGATATGGCGCATGAGTCCTACTCCCCGGTCTCAAGGTGCTGCCAGCGCCGCTTGAGCGTTTATGCTGTCGCAATTCCAGAGTTGGATTGCTATATTGATCGGCCCTTTTTTACAGATTCGGAAATAGCAATATGGCATCGCGCGGCGTCAATAAAGTGATTCTTGTAGGAAACTTGGGCGCTGATCCAGAAACGCGCTTTATGCCCTCGGGTGGTTCGGTAACCAACGTTCGTTTGGCGACCTCTGAAACCTGGAAGGACAAGCAAACCGGGCAGCAGCAGGAGCGTACCGAGTGGCACCGCGTGGTGTTCTTTAACCGTCTCGCCGAAGTCGCTGCTGAATATCTGCGCAAGGGTTCAAAATTGTATGTGGAAGGCGCTATCCGTACACGTAAATGGCAGGACCAATCAGGTCAGGACCGCTATACCACAGAGATAGTCGGCAGTGAGATGCAGATGCTCGACAGCCGCGGGGGAAGTGGCGGTGGGAGTAACGACGGAGGCTATGACCAGAGCTATCCTGAAGCGGGTGGTTCGAGTGGCGGCTCCACCTTTAGTTCGCCGTCTCAAAACAGCCCTGCAGCGGCGCCCCAGCCAGCTGCGATGGGCGATATCGACGACGATATACCGTTCTAGACCAGCGGTGTGCTGTTCTCTTAACTCTCTTAGTCGCTTAAGGACTGCCTAGGTACCCGTGGATGTTCTTTTAATAGGCGCGGACAACCCTGCGGGCATGGCGATTCAAGCTGTTTTTGCGCAATGGGGGCGTCATCGGGCGTTGCCATTGAATACTGCTGCAGCGCGGTGGCGTAGCGAGCGGCAGGCAAAAAAAGCTGCGCGTAAAGATAAGCCGCAAGCTGTTGTTGATCTCCGGCTCGCCTGGCAGGTGGCCACAGACGAAGTGCCTCAACCTTTGGATATCGAACGGGCCCACTGGCTGTCAAAGGCTTGTGAACACAGCTCCATACCCTATCTCCTTCTTTCTAGCGATCGGGTGTTTGCGGGGCAGGGGACGCGGACTTTAAGAGAGTTTGATGCGCCTGATGCCTTTGATGAGCCGGGTTTCCAGATCATGGAGATTGAGAGCCGCGTCATGCAGGCCGCCCCGTCTGCCATTGTGCTTCGTACCGGTCCTTTGTTTGCGAGTACCGATAACAATCTTCTGACTCGGATGTTGTTCAGGATGGCTATCGAGCGCCATGCTACGTTTGATGATCGAAATGTTTTTTCACCGGTCGCTTGTGCTGACATCGCGCGGGTTGTGGTCGCGATGCTTGATCAGTTGAGTGTGGGAGCAGATGCCAAGGGTGTCTATCATTACAGTTCAGGCGATCGCACGACGGAGTACGCTTTTGCCGAGGCGGCCCTCGCCGCGATGAGTCAGTACCGTGACTCGGGAGATATCGTTATTGGTGCTGAGGAAAAGCGCCCTGAGGAAAGCGTAGAGACTCGAGTGTTCGACTGCAGTCGACTTCGAGACAGCTTTGCCATCAAGCAGGTGCCTTGGCGTGGCTTTATGAACTCCACGGTCAAAGAGTATGCGGAAAGTAGTGCGGTAGAGGAGTCCAAGGGCTAACTATGTCTTCAGAGAGTGAGTTTGTAGGTCTTGGAGTAGCGGTACTAACCGTGTCCGACACGCGCGGACCCGAGAATGATACCTCCGGCGATTTTCTTGCGGAGGCGGCAACAGAACAAGGGCATTCGATAGTTCAACGAGCGCTTGTACCCGATGACATTTATCAAATCCGCGCGGTACTGTCGCAGTGGATTGTTGACGCTGGCGTGCATGCGGTTCTTGTGACGGGAGGGACAGGTTTCTCCGGTCGGGACTCAACGCCAGAAGCGGTGGTCCCTTTGTTCGACAAGACCATTGAGGGATTTGGCGAGGTCTTTCGCGCTCTGTCTCTCGATGAGATTGGCTCTTCAACGATACAGTCCCGAGCTCTTGGGGGTCTGGCGAATCGTACGGCTATTTTCTGTATGCCTGGCTCTACCGGAGCGTGCCGCACCGCGTGGAATGGGATTCTGAAAGATCAGTTGGACAGTCGTCACCGACCTTGCAACTTTGTAACCGTGCTTAGCAGCAAATAGATTTTTGCTGTGAAACCGCTAATGCCTTTGGGTGATGCACTTGAGCAACTGCTTTCCGATGTTGCCGTAAAACCGAGTACTGAAGAGCTCTCGCTGAATGACTCACTGGGACGAGTGTTAGCTGGTGAACAGCGCGCCTCTATAGATGTGCCTCCGGCAGACAACAGCGCTATGGATGGTTATGCCCTGCGCTCCAGCGATGACGGTCGACGACTGCCAGTACGTTCACGTGTTGCGGCGGGTGATGTAGCTGGCAGCCTGGAGCCTGACAGCGCAACGAGAATTTTCACTGGCGCGGAGATACCCAGTGGAGCCGATGCAGTCGTCATGCAGGAAGACGTGCAAGTTGTCGGCGACTCCATAGACGTTCCCACCGGTGTTTCGGCGGGTCAGCACATTCGGCGGCAAGGACAAGATTGTCAGTCAGGTAGTTTGCTGTTGTCGCCGGGTCGACGGCTCAGGCCACAGGATATGGGGCTGCTCGCCTCTCAGGGTATTGCAACAGTCTCGGTGTTCAAGCGACTGAAGGTGGCGCTCCTGTCTACAGGAAATGAGCTGAGGGAGCCCGGGTCCGGGCCACTGCCTTCCGGGGCGATTTACAATAGTAATCGGCCTATGCTTTCGGGTCTTCTTTCGGCTTTGGGCTGCGATGTGCTGGACCTTGGAATCGTCGCGGACACTGCAGATGCCACCAGAGACGCGCTTGCGGAGGCGTCGGATAAGGCAGACCTGATACTGAGTAGTGGCGGTGTGTCTGTCGGAGAGGCCGACTTCGTCCGCGACGCCGTAAGTGCGCTTGGTGAAATAGCCCTTTGGCGCATTGCCATAAAGCCCGGTAAGCCTTTTGCTTTTGGGCGGGTGGGCGAGACTCCTTTTATGGGTGTGCCGGGCAACCCATCTTCCGCCTTTGTGACCTTTCTATTGCTCGCTCGACCGTATATTTGTGCGCTGCAAGGGCGGTCTGAAGAGGCGCCGTCAGTCGTACCCGCAAAGGCCGACTTCGCTATTGCTAAGCCCGGTACTCGGCAGGAATTTCTGCGCGTCTCGACGCGTCAAACTGACGGCGAGGTTTGGGTCACCCCTTACATGAATCAGAGTTCGGGTGTGCTGAGTTCAGTGTCTGCGAGCGATGCTCTGGCGGTGGTTCCTATCGGGAAAACTATTGAGCGAGGACAACTCGTTCAAACACTGAGAATTGACGCCCTGTTGTACTGAAGTACCCCGCTAGTACCCCGCTTAAGTACCACACTTAAGGACCCCACTTGAGCGGTGAGACCTGTTTAGTCTACGTGCCCGACCATTAAGTCAGGCCTTACCCCAGAAACTTCTGGAACACCAGTGATGCATTGGTGCCGCCAAAGCCAAAACTATTAGACATGACTCGCTGAAGATCTACGTTATCTTGGCGCTCTCTGGCGATGGGCATGCCCTCGGCTTCCGGGTCCAGATTTTCGATGTTTGCAGAAGCAGCTATGAAACCGGCTTGCTGCATAAGAAGACTGTAGATGGCCTCTTGCACGCCCGCTGCACCTAATGAGTGCCCCGAAAGAGATTTTGTCGAGCCGACGACGGGCGTGCGACCTTTGTCCGCAAAGGCTTCCCGCACCGCCTTGAGCTCCTGAATATCGCCAGCGGGGGTGCTTGTACCGTGTGCGTTGATGTAGTCCACGGGGCCGTCAACGGTGGAAAGTGCTTGATGCATGCAGCGCACGGCACCTTCTCCAGAAGGGGCTACCATGTCGTAGCCATCTGACGTAGCTCCGTAGCCTACGAGCTCCGCGTAGATTTTTGCTCCCCGTGCTTGCGCTACTTCCAGCGCTTCGAGCACGACCATGCCACCGCCCCCCGCAATGACAAAACCGTCGCGGTCTGCATCGTAGGCGCGGGATGCCCGCTCGGGTGTGTCGTTATACTTGGTGGACAGGGCGCCCATGGCGTCAAACAGGCTGCTCATTGTCCAATGGAGTTCTTCGCCGCCACCTGCAAACACACGGTCCTGCTTGCCTAGCTGGATCTGCTCCATTGCGTTGCCGATGCAATGCGCGCTGGTGGAGCATGCAGAAGAAATAGAGTAGTTCACACCGCGAATGCTGAACGGTGTAGCCAGGCACGCAGAAACCGTACTGCCCATGGTTTGTGTGACCCGATAAGGCCCTACACGACGTAAGCCGCGCTCTCGGAGAATATCCGCGGCTTCCGTTTGACTGGCTGAAGAAGCGCCCCCGGATCCTGCGATGATGCCCGTACGATCGTTCGAAATTTCCGCTTCACTGAGTCCTGCGTCTGCTATGCAGCGTTGCATCGCGATGTAGGCATACGCGGCTGCATCGCCCATAAAGCGGAGCTGCTTTCGATCGATGTGTTCCTTGAAGTCTATCTCGGGTGCGCCAGAAACGTGCGAGCGCATACCGGCGTCGATTTGCGACTGACTCGTGCTAATGCCAGATCGCCCATGACGAAGCGCTTCGGTCACAGTATCTGCATCGTTACCCAGGCAGGACACAATGCCCAAACCTGTGACTACTACTCGTCGCTGCATGACTTAAAAACTCTCGGTAGATTGAAAAAGCCCGACGCGTAGATCAGACGCGTGATAAATCTCTTTGTCGTCGACACTTACGATGCCGTTCGCTATGCCCATCACCAGTTTACGCTCGATAACCCGCTGGATATCGATGGTGTAAGAAACTTTGGAGGCTGAAGGTAAAACCTGTCCGCTGAACTTTACCTCTCCGGAGCCCAGTGCGCGTCCGCGCCCAGGATTGCCGCGCCACCCCAGGAAAAACCCCACCAGCTGCCACATCGCATCCAGCCCCAGGCAGCCGGGCATTACCGGGTCGCCGGGGAAGTGACAATCAAAAAACCAAAGATCGGGATGAATGTCGAGTTCGGCGATTATCTGGCCTTTATCTTTGGAGCCACCTTCAGAACTGATGTGGGTAATCCGGTCAAGCATCAGCATGTTGCCCACGGGTAGCTGGGCATTTCCCGGGCCGAACATATCGCCCATACCACAGGCAATAAGTTCGTCTTTGGTGTAGCTCGATTGAGGCGTCATGATGGTATTTTTTCGTCCGCGGTGTTGGGTTAAGTGTTGGGTTAAGTGTTGGGTTAAGAGTGGGTTAAGTGTTGGGTTCAACAGCGGTGTAAACAATTCAACAGTGGTGTAAACAAAGAGTTTACTGGAAGGCGATTAGTACCGAGTGTGTCTGAAAGTTCTTCAGGCATGTCTTCTGCCATAAAAGCTTTGAATCGCGGTGTGATGCAGTCGGCGATTACTGCATGATGAATCGCATTTTGCGAACCCTGCACTTGCCAGCGCCCACTAATTGGTTAGTCTATTCATTGTTGCCTACGGTCGTGGGACGCTAGTTTAATGGATGCACCTCACAAGTCCACCCGTTGCCACAAAAAACTATGCAGGAACAAGGCCTTATGTCGTTGAGATGTTTCCGTTTTCGAGCTAGTTTGAGCGCGCGGAATAAACAAGATTGTTCCTTTAATTGAATGTTTGGGGTACTGAGTAGATGTTGATACCTGTTTTACTGTCTGGAGGCGTAGGCAGTCGCCTGTGGCCCGTCTCGCGCGAGGCTTATCCAAAGCAGTTTTTGGCGCTTGCCAGTGAGCTTTCGATGCTTCAGGACACTATGGCTCGCACCTCTGGGCTCGAGAGCGCCTCGCCACTGGTCATCTGTAATGACGAGCATCGATTTATGGTGGCAGAGCAGCTGCGCCAGCTTTCCGTTGATCCTGCGGCAATAATCCTGGAACCCGAAGGACGCAACACTGCACCCGCCGTTGCTCTGGCGGCCTTTCAGGCGCTGTCTACATCGCCCGAGGCGATACTCCTGGTGCTCCCGGCGGACCACGTGATAAGGAATACCGAGTCATTTACCGAGGCCGTAAAATTGGGTCTGGGTAAAGCGAGGTCGGGTGCATTGATGACCTTTGGCGTCGTACCGGATGCGCCTGAGACCGGCTACGGCTACCTGCGATTGGGTGCTAGCGATGACACCGGCCTCTTCGCTCTCGATAGTTTCGTCGAGAAGCCCGATGCGCAAACGGCAAAAGAGTACCTCGATAGCGGGCAGTACCATTGGAACAGCGGCATGTTCCTGCTTTCTGCGGCAACCTATCTTGACGAGCTCAAAGCCCACGCACCCGAAATCTACGCGGCCTGTGAGCGGGCAATGGCGAACGCCAGCGCTGACCTTGATTTTCTGCGTCCGGACCGAGATGCGTTTTTAGCCTGCCCTTCAGACAGTATTGATTACGCCGTGATGGAGCGGACGCAGCGAGGCGGTGTGATTCCTCTGGATTGCGGTTGGAGTGATGTTGGCGCTTGGTCTACCTTGTGGCAGGTATCAGAGCGTGACAGCCACGGGAACGTTCTTCTCGGGGATGTCATGATTGAAGGCTGTTCTGACAGCTATCTTCGTAGCGAATCGCGTCTAATCGCCGCCACTGGCATTAAGAATCTGATCGTAGTGGAAACACCCGATGCGATATTGGTAGCTGACCGAGATGAAGTGCAAAACGTTAAGCAGATCGTTAATCGTCTCAAATCTGAGGGTCGTACCGAGGCTTCTTTGCATCAGCGGGTCTACCGTCCCTGGGGTAGCTATGAGTCTCTCATTGAGGGCGATCGATTTCAGGTTAAGCGTATCGTTGTGAACCCGGGGCAAACCTTGTCCCTGCAGATGCATCATCACCGCGCAGAGCATTGGATCGTGGTCCACGGTACAGCCGAGGTCACCTGCGAAGACAAAGTCTTTACGCTTGTTGAAGATCAGTCGACGTATATCCCGCTTGGTCACAAACACCGGCTCGCGAATCCGGGGAAGATTCCCGTAGAGCTCATAGAAGTCCAGTCGGGCAGTTATCTGGGCGAAGATGACATCGTACGTTTTGAGGATGTCTACGGACGTAGCTCCTGATTTGACCTGCGGCCCAAGTGTTGTTTGCCGCCGCTCAAACTGTTCCATGTACACCACCCAATACAACAGGAGTTTGTCGTGATCAATAAGTGTATGTTTCCAGTGGCGGGCTACGGCACGCGGTTCCTCCCGGCTACCAAAAGTATGCCCAAGGAAATGCTCCCTATCGTTAACAAACCCCTGGTTCAATACGGCGTGGAAGAGGCTATTGAAGCGGGCATGACAACCTGCGCGATGGTTACTGGTCGCGGTAAGCGCGCTATCACCGATCACTTTGATATCAGCTACGAGCTAGAGCATCAGATTAGCGGTACCACTAAAGAGGTTTATCTGGACAGTATTCGTAATGTTCTGGATCAAGGTATTTTTACGATGGTTCGCCAACGGGAAATGAAGGGCTTGGGTCATGCCATTCTCACGGGTGAAACACTCATCGGTAGCGAACCTTTTGGTGTGGTGCTGTCCGACGACTTATGTATCAACGACGGGCCTGGCGTGCTCGCGCAGATGGCCGAGCTGTACAACCAGTTTCGCTGCTCAATTGTTGCGATCATGGAAGTGCCTGCTGAGGAAGTTCACAAATACGGGGTGATTGCCGGAGAGTCCCTCAAGGATGGCATCTATCGTGTCGACAAGATGGTTGAAAAACCGAGCGCCGAAGAGGCGCCGTCCAATCTTGCAATCATCGGGCGCTATATTCTGACACCGGATATTTTTGACATCATTCGTGAGACACCGCCAGGTGCGAACGGCGAGGTGCAGATCACGGATGCGCTGCAGATTCAGGCGGATCGCGGTTGCGTCATGGCTTACAAATTTAAAGGTCGTCGTTTTGACTGCGGTAGCGTCCCGGGCTTCGTAGAGGCGACAAATCACATGTATCAGAATCATTACCTCAAAGAGAGTTGAGCGGCACTATGGACGAAATCACCTGTTTCAAAGCCTATGACGTTCGTGGTCAGGTCCCCGGTCAGCTAAATGAAGATATCGCACGGCGTATTGGCTGTGCTTATGCAGAGGTCATCAAACCCAAGAAGGTCGTTGTGGGTCACGATATCCGTCTTAGTAGTCCCGCGATAAAGGCAGCCCTTACGGACGGTCTTCTTTCCCAGGGTGTGGACGTCTACGACATCGGTCTTTGCGGTACCGAAGAAATCTATTTCGCGACTCATCACGCGGACATGGACGGTGGTATTGCTGTCACTGCAAGCCACAATCCAAAAGATTACAACGGGATGAAGTTTGTGCGAGAGGGCTCAAAGCCTATCTCGGGAGACACGGGTCTTTTCGACATCAAAGCGCTGGCAGAGAAAAATGAGTTTATCGCTGCAGACACTCGAGGAGAGCTTAAGCCTCTTAACACGGAAGAAGCCTACGTAGCGCATCTTTTGAGCTACGTGGATGTGCCAAATTTGAAGCCCCTGAAAATCGTTGTAGAAGCCGGCAATGGCGGAGCAGGGAAGGTGGTGGATCTTCTTGAGCCCCATCTGCCGTTTGAGTTCATTAAGTTGCACCATGCTCCCGACGGTAACTTCCCCAATGGCGTTCCTAACCCGATGCTCGAAGAGAACCGGGAGCCGGTTATCGCGGCGGTTCGCGAGCACGGAGCAGACTTGGGTATTGCCTGGGATGGTGACTTTGACCGCTGTTTCTTTTTTGATGCGAGCGGTCGCTTCGTCGAGGGATACTACCTGGTGGGCCTCCTCGCGGAAGCGTTTCTCAAACGTAATCCGGGTGAGCCGGTGGTGCATGACCCCCGCCTCACCTGGAACACTCGAGCGGTGGTCGATAAGCTGGGCGGCCGGGCCGTGCAGAGTAAAACTGGCCACGCTTTTATCAAGGAACGGATGCGCCTCGAGAACGCGATTTATGGCGGTGAGATGAGCGCCCACCACTATTTCCGTGATTTCGCATACTGCGACAGCGGGATGATTCCCTGGCTTCTCGTAGCCGATCTAATCAGCGCTCGAGATCTGTCTCTTGCAGCGATGGTCGAAGAACGCATGGCGGCTTATCCCTGCAGTGGTGAGATCAACCGCTCTATCGATGATCCTGCAGAGGTGTTATCCAGGGTGGAAGCGCAGTATGCGGAGTCAGCTCTGACGTTTGAGGCCGTTGATGGGCTTAGTTTCGAATACGCTGAGTGGCGTTTCAACCTACGCATGTCAAACACCGAGCCTCTCGTACGGCTTAACGTAGAGTCTCGGGGAGATGTTGCGTTGATGGAAACGAAAACCCGGGAATTACTGGCACTTATCGACGCGAACTGATTTTTGCTCGGGGTGCTCGGGAAAGCTTTAGTGAGAGCGCTCGAGGGACAGCTTTGCGAGGCGGATCAGAGCTTCTTTCGCGGGTGATTCCGGGAAATCCACCAGGGCGTCAAGAGCTTTGTCTCGGCACTCTATAGCCGCATTTCGTGTGTAGTCCAGACTGCCGCAGTCTTTCACAGCTTGGATGATCTCCGGAAGTTTTTCTCTGTCCTTTGCCTGAATAGCGCCCCGTACCATGCTCGCTTGCGCTTCACTGCCCTCGCGCATAACGTGAATCAGCGGCAGGGTAGGCTTGCCTTCAGATAGATCATCTCCCACGTTCTTTCCAGTGATCTCCGGATCGCCTTCGTAGTCCAGCAAGTCATCGACAATTTGAAACGCGATACCAATATTGCGGCCGTAAACACCCAGCTGTTCCACCTTTCGAGCATCCGCTCCCGCAAGTAAGCCTGCGCCTTCACATCCTGCGGCGAACAAAGCCGCGGTCTTACGATCGATTACGTCGTAATACTGGGCCTCACTGGTTGCGGGATCTCCGGCACGGATAAGCTGTAATACCTCACCCGCGGCGATAGTATTCGTGGTGTCCGCCATCATTTTAAGTAGCTCATGGTTGCCCAAGGCGACCATGAGCTGAAATGCGCGGGTATACAGAAAGTCCCCGACGAGTACGCTAGGCGCATTTCCAAAGGTACTGTTGGCCGTAGGGCGCCCACGACGCAGTTCAGATACATCGACGACGTCATCGTGGAGCAAGGTCGCTGTGTGGATGAACTCGACCACCGCAGCAAAGCGAACTTGTACGTCGCTTATGCCTCCCAACGCGGCAGAAGACAGCAGCGCCAACACCGGACGGAGACGTTTTCCGCCAGCGTCAACAATGTACTGGCCGACGTTTTCGACCATTTCTACGTCAGAACGCAGCTGATCGATAATCACAGCGTTGACCGCGTCTAGTTCTGCGCTAACGACTGCGCGGACTTCTTGCATGGTGGGTAGAACCTTGACCCCGAGAATTGGTCGCGGATGCTAGGTGTAGGCCGCTAGAGTGTCAAGGATTCGAAGTTTAGGGCTTGGTCAAAAGCTAGCTCGCGCGCCTCCATGTTGCCGGAAATGCTTCTTGAGCTTGGGGTGCCTTTTGAGTACAATCTCGCGCCCCAAAGTTCTGTGGTTGGCACCGCGGTGTTTAGCCAAGCTTATGGGTCGATGAGTTTCTCTGCACCTAGGAGACGAAAACTCGTTTTAATACAGATACTTGTGCCCGTCCCTGCCCACTGTGAGAACAGTGTTGCCGATTGTCACTACCGCTATGAGCGCGGCCCTAAGGGCCTACGATTCGCAGCAGACGTCGGTTTTTCGTGAATTTGCGGGAGGGCGAACAATGGAGAAGGAAGATGTACGCAGTTATAGAAAGTGGTGGCAAGCAGCACCGTGTTACCGAGGGAGAGTCCCTCAAGCTGGAAAAAATTGAAGCGGCTACTGGCGACACCATCGAATTCGATCGAGTGTTGATGGTAGGCGGTGACAACATGCAGGTAGGCACCCCGTTGGTTGACGGCGCTAAAGTAACGGCGGAAGTTGTTGCCCAAGGCCGCCACGCGAAGGTGAAGATCGTCAAGTTTAATCGACGTAAGCACTACCGCAGAGAGACTGGACATCGTCAGTGGTTTACTGAAGTTCGTATCACCGGCATCAGCGCGTAAGGAGACTGACAAATGGCACACAAGAAAGCAGGCGGTAGTACTCGTAACGGTCGTGATTCAAATGCCAAGCGTCTCGGCGTAAAGCGTTTTGGTGGCGAGCAGGTTAAGGCCGGTAACATCATCGTTCGTCAGCGCGGAACGCGTTTCCATGCTGGAGAGAATGTGCGTTTGGGTAAGGACCACACTTTGTTTGCGACTATCGAAGGCAAGGTTGAGTTCATCACTCGCGGCAACAAGAACCGTAAGTTTGTACGAATCGTTGGCGCCTAAGGCGGTACCGATAGCGTAGTGAGAAGCCCCGGTTTCATCCGGGGCTTTTTTTTGTCTGTCACTTGTGCTCGTTCGCTTCGACCAAGTGCCGATATGGCAAATATTTCGATCGAGGCTCCGGTCCGGTCCAACGCAAGATAGAATGCAATCATGAAATTCGTAGATGAAGCCAGTATTCGCGTCTTCGCCGGTAACGGTGGTAACGGCTGCCTGAGTTTCAGGCGCGAGAAATATGTAGAGCGCGGTGGTCCCGACGGTGGAGATGGCGGCGACGGCGGCAGTGTGTATCTGGTTGCTGATCAGGGCCTCAATACCATGGTTGACTATCGCTTTCAGCGAGTCTATCGGGCCGAGAATGGCCAAAAAGGCCGCAGTCGCAACTGTACCGGCGCGGGCGGAGACGACCTGGAATTGCCGGTGCCAGTGGGTACCACAGTGCTTGATGAAGATAGTGGTGAAACTTTAGGGGATTTGGTGGCCGTGGGTGATCGCCTGCTGGTTGCTCAGGGTGGATTCCACGGCCTGGGCAATACGCGTTTTAAGTCTTCCGTTAACCGTGCTCCCCAACAGACCAGCCCCGGTAGTGAGGGCGAGCAGCGTGCGCTCAAGCTCGAGTTAAACGTACTCGCTGACGTGGGCTTGTTGGGTCTGCCCAACGCGGGGAAGTCCACATTCATCCGCTCAGTATCAGCGGCGCGCCCGAGAGTGGCTGACTATCCGTTTACTACCCTGGTGCCTCAGTTAGGCGTCGTCAAAGTTGATGCTCTGCGAAGTTTTGTAGTCGCGGATATCCCTGGATTGATTGAAGGTGCTTCAGATGGCGCGGGCTTGGGAATTCGTTTTTTAAAACACCTCACTCGCAATCGAATATTGTTGCACCTGGTCGACGTGGCACCCATGGATGGCAGTGACCCTGCGGAGAGCGCGGCATCCATCGTTCGCGAACTGGAACGATTCAGTCCTACACTCGCCGCGCGGGAGCGCTGGCTAGTGTTGAACAAGACCGATCTTATTGATGATGAAGCCGTGGAGGCAATTCGCGCTGAAGTTATTGCCACCTTGCAATGGGAGGCGCCGGTTTACACGATTTCAGCGCTCGCTCATGACGGTACCGATCGCCTGTGTCAGGACATGATGGACTACCTTGAGCGGTGTGCCGAGGAAGAAGCCGAGGATCCGGAGTTAGTGCTCTCGGAGCGCGAAGCGCAGCATGCGATGCAAGAAGAAGCGCGTGAGCGGGTCAATCTCCTTCGGTCCCGGCGCCGGGGCGAAGAGGAATCCGGTTCTGAGGATGAGGATGATGACGATCATGACGTGGAGATTGAGTACGCGCCGTGAGCGTCGAGGCACGCCATTGGACAGCGTCTGCGAAGCGCTGGGTCATCAAGGTTGGAAGCGCCTTACTAACCGATGATGGCCGAAGTATCGATGAGACCATTATCAAAGGGCTGGTTGCGCAGTTGGTTGAACTGCGGGAGAGGGATTGCGAGGTTCTGCTGGTAAGCAGTGGGGCAGTCGCGGCCGGTTTGTTACGTCTTGGTGCTACCGAGCGGCCTACCGAACTCCACGAGTTACAGGCTGCGGCAGCTGTGGGGCAGTCTGCTCTGCTTCGTCGTTATGAAGAGGCCTTCGCCGCCAACGGACTGATGGTGGCTCAGATTCTTTTGGGTCACGATGACGTATTCGCAAGAGATCGCTATCTCAATGCACGCGCGGCGTTGAAGACACTGCTATCCCATGGCGTGGTGCCGGTTATCAACGAGAACGATACCGTGGTGACCGATGAAATTCGGTTTGGCGACAACGACACGCTGGCTGCATTGGTGGCAAACCTTGTAGATGCTGATGTGCTCGTGTTGCTGACCGATCAAGACGGGCTTTTTGATGCAGACCCGAGGACTCATGCGCAGGCGAAGCTAATTCAGCATGCTCGTGCAGATGATCCAGGCCTTGATGCCGTGGCAGGCACGGGTGGTGCGTTAGGGCGCGGCGGAATGATGACTAAACTTCGAGCGGCTCGCCTTGCCGCGCGCTCTGGCACAGAGACGGTGATTTTGAGTGGGCGCGAGGTAAAGCCGCTTGCGCGTCTTGCCTCTGGCGAGCCCCTCGGCACTTGGCTGGAAAGTGGAAGTGCTCCTGAAAATGCCCGAAGGCAGTGGTTGGCGAGCCTCGTGACTTTTCGGGGCGTTGTCGAAATTGATGACGGTGCCGTTAACGTACTGAAAACCTCGGGCCGCAGCTTGCTTCCCGTGGGCGTTAGATCCGTTAGTGGCGGGTTTTCGCGGGGTGACGTACTTCTGTGTCGCGATCAGCAGGGCAGGGAGGTTGCCCGTGGGTTGAGCAATTACAGCGCTGAAGAGGTGGCTCAAATAAAAGGACTGAGCTCGAAGAAAATCGCTGAAACCCTTGGTTATGGTGGTGAGCCGGAGTTGATTCATCGCGATAATTTGGTGCTGCTCTGATGTCCCCTATGCTTCTACTTGTCGCCTATGGAGCAGCCCTGATCATTTTTTCGTTGGCTGGCGGTGCTTTGACCCAGCGCGTAGCCATGACTCACACGCGGACACAGCTGGCGATGAGCCTGGTGTCGGGCTTGATGCTGGGAGTGGCGTTCTTCCACCTCTTGCCCCATGCCATTCTGACTCTTGGCATAGATCACGGGCTGACCACCGTAATGTCCTGGACGATGCTCGGTCTCATCGTGATGCTGCTAATGCTTCGTATGCTGCATTTTCATCAACCAGAGTTCTCAGCTGAAGCGCAGGTGTCGTGTGATCACGACCACGATCATGCGCACGCACACTCTCTGACCCTGGACGACAACCACAAGCCTATTATTCCGCCTGACGTTAGTTGGAAGGGCGTTTTGACAGGGCTAACCTTTCATACATTTATTGACGGCGTAGCTCTGGGGGCTGCACTGCTGTCAGGATCTCATGGGCATGAGCAACAGCTTCTTGGCTTTGGTGTGTTTTTGGCCATTCTGTTACACAAGCCGCTCGATGCGATGTCCATCGTCGCGCTTATGAAAGCGTCTGAGACCACAACATCGGCGCAAACCAAGGCGAACCTGCTATTTGCCTTTGTCTGTCCTCTGGGTGCAGTTTTGTTCTATTTCTACGCCACTCAGCTCGGTACTAGTGCTGAAGTCGTGATCGCCTCCGCACTGGCGTTCTCCGCCGGCGCTTTTGTGTGTATTGCCTTGAGTGACCTTCTGCCAGAGGTGCAGTTTCATAGCCATGATCGCGTTAAGCTAACTGCAGTCTTTTTGCTGGGGATATTGTTGGCGTACGGAATGGCTAACTCGACGCCTGATCATAAGCACACGTCACCCACGGACTTATCGTCAGGCCGCTGAACGCGCCTTCATGGCGTCGGCCATAGTCGCTGTAAGAGCCGCTGCGACCGAAGACTTTGCGCGTAGCCAGGGGCTTATGCGCTCGTTTACCAGATCCGTCAGAAAGTCTATATGCCCCTCACTGGAGTTTAGGCAGGGGATGTATTCGTAGCGCTCCCCTCCGGCCTCAAGGAAATAGTCTCGGTTCTCTTCGCCGATTTCCTCTATGGTCTCCAGGCAGTCTGCGGAAAACCCCGGGCACACCACCTGTACCGAACGGATGCCACTACCTGCCATCTCTCTGAGAGTATGATCGGTATAGGGTTTGAGCCATTCCTCGCGCCCGAATCGCGACTGAAACGCGCTTAGATACTCGTCTTCCGTTAGTCCCAACTCTTCTGCGACCAACCTTGTGGTCTTGTGGCAATGACAGTGATAAGGGTCGCCCTCATCGAGATAGCGTCGGGGTTCTCCGTGGTAGGAAAACAACAGCTTCTCAGCGCGACCGTGAGCTTCCCAATGCTGTCGAATACTGTCAGCAACCGCGCTGATGTAGCCTGGCTGATCGTGGTAATTGGCAACAAACTGGAAGTCTGGAATCCAGCGTCTCTTGATGAAGTCTTCGGCAACGGCGTCAAAGGTCGATCCCCCAGTGGGGCCGCTATATTGGGGGTAGAGCGGAAGTACCACCAACTGGCGGGCACCGCGATCCCTGAGAGACTGCAAGGCATTAGCGATGGATGGCTGTCCGTAACGCATAGCGAAGTCCACGATTACTTCACCGTCGTGCTCAGCGTTAAGTCTTTTTTGCAGCTCTGTAGCCTGGTTGCGCGTATGGATCAGCAGGGGTGAGCCTTCATCAGTCCAGACCGTTCGATAAGCTTCAGCTGATCGCGCGGGCCGTACATTGAGGATGATGCCGTTGAGAATGAACCACCACAGCAATCTGGGGACTTCTACAACCCGCGGGTCCGAGAGAAACTGTTTCAGATAGGGGCGAAGTGCGGTTTTTTCCGGTGCCTGAGGCGTGCCCAGATTTGTAACGAGCACGCCGATACTTCCCCGCTGGGCGTGATCAAAATCTGGACTGCCTAAATACTTCATTAACTAAACTCGCTTTTGCTGAAGAGCGCCGCTTCAGCCGCGTCGCTCACTATTTGTATCCGCACTGCTTATCACTTGTCCTCAACCGAACATTGTACCGCTAAAGCTGCGCTGCTGAATGGTGCGCACTCATAGCGATGCCAGTAAGAGTTACGCAAACCTTTAACCGCTGGATTCCATCGATTCGTCGATGGTTCATCGCGTTTCGACGAATCAGCCTATCGGCGTGTTGCCTGTTGTCTTAACTTGAGTGCGTGGGATGGCGATGAAGGGCGCAGACCGCAAACGAATCCGGCCTCTGGCCAATCAAATAGAGTATGGAGATTGATCATGAAATCATTCAAGAAAGTAGGCATCGCAGCTGTAGTATCAGGTTTATTTGCCGTATCCGCGCTTCAGGCTAATGCCGAGAGCACAACAGAAGTCATCGCCGATTCCGTCGGTGCATCTGCGCAGGTGTCGGTGAGCTACTCGGATCTGGATCTGGATTCCGTAGCAGGCCAAAAAGCACTGCATTATCGACTGGCGACTGCCGCTGAAAAGGTGTGCGGCCACAGTGATATCCGCCGAGCCGGCGGTGTCTCCCAAGCAGCTCGCAATGAGGATTGCTTCGAGCAGTCACTTTCACGCGCGCTGTCTAGAGTTACCGCATCGGCTGTTGCATCTACGAACTGATCTACCTCGTTCCCGCTACCCCTGGCGGAACCCCGGGGGGCCGTACCCTGCGGCCCCCCGGATCTCTTTTATTACTGCCGAATTTCGCGCTGTTCAGCGATTATGATGATGCACTGATGCACCAATGCAGTAATAAAGACGGACGAAGTGCAGAAGAGCTAGAAACGACTAAATTTTGAAACGGTGAATAGGGCGGCAGCTGAGAGTCAGCTGCCGCCGAAGACTTACTTCTTCTTGGCTTTAGCTTTCGCTGGAGCTTTTTTCTTTGCAGCCGCCTTAGCTTTCTTCGGTGCTGCTTTTGCTTTCTTTACAACTTTCTTGGCTGCCGCTTTAGCTTTCTTCGGTGCCGCCTTAGCCTTCTTTACAACTTTCTTGGCAGCTTTTTTGGCGGCTTTCTTAGGTGCTGCTTTAGCTTTCTTTGCAGCGGCCTTCTTCTTGGGTGCAGCTTTGGCTTTCTTGGGAGCTGCTTTTTTCTTTGGCGCTTCTACAGTCAAATCGACAGTGTCAGCGCTAGGTGCGTTCAGGCCGACTGACTTGATGCCTTTCTCCATGCTTACCGCGTTGGAGTACATCTGGCTCTTGCCGATAACCTGGCCATTTGTCGCCTTCATTACAAAATAAGGCTGCTTCTTCGTTGAGGTCTTACGCTCGTAACTTGTATCTTTGCTCGCGTTTTTCTTAACAGAAGCTATGCCCGCGGTTGCCGAACGTTTGTTGTCGTAAGTCTGGCTTGTAAATACGACTTGTCCGTTTCCTGATTTTAAATTGAAGGAAAACTTTCCAGTTTTACCTTTCTTAAGTTCAAACTTTCCTGCCATGATCACACCCCTTGTAATGATCCCTATGCCCAGTCACGTTATGTGTGTGCGAAATACTTGCCCCGCGCTTGACAGCATAAGGCTTTCCGAGGCTATCGCAAGGGCTAAATCCCCATTTCCTGGGAATTAAATGCAAAGTAATTTGGGGCTTTTCAGTGGGAAATATTGCGGATTTAGCTATGAATAGAGGCTCGAAACAGAATTCACGCGAGAGTTCACTGGTACTTCTGCTAGCGGGGGGTAGTGCAAGTCGTTTCGGTTCTGATAAGCGGCGTGAAATAATAGATGAAGAAAAAATGCTTATAGAGAAGACTATTTCGCAATATACGAATGTCGATCTTGAGGTTTTGGTTTGTCTTTCAGCCCGTGGTGAAGATGATTCTCTCGAGGAATATTTGCGAGAGAAGTCCGTCGAATGTCTACGATGCGGTCGCGCGAATGAGGGGATGGGAGGTACGCTTGCCCAAAGCGCTGCTGCAATTGGTGATGTTTCTAAACTGGTGATTGCCTTGGCAGACATGCCTGCGTTGCTGCCGAGCACGGTTTTGACTTTGTTGGAGCATGCTGACAGTGAGCACATTGTGTACCCGGTTTATGAAGCCAAACGAGGACACCCCGTGGTGTTCGGTGGTCGATTCCTGCCGCTGATTAAATTGCTCTCAGGCGATCGCGGAGCAAGCAAGTTACTCGAGGAAAACGCTGCACGGTGCGTGGCAGTGGAGGTGGACGATCCCGGGGTGCTTCTTGATGTTGATACCCCGGAAGACTTGCGTAGGCTGAAAGGGTTTCTTCAGGCGCGTTCTTCCTGAGGAGTGTCAGTTTGTCGGATCGGATGAGCCGTAGCAAAAGCCGCTAATGTCTGGCAGCGTTGATCGAGGGCGACGATGTGAGGGAAGGCGCTGAGGTCGACCTTAAAGCGATAGGCGTTGTACACCTGCGGTATTAAAAAAACTTCGAGCATTCCCGGATACCCATCCATGGAAAATCCCGCTTTGAAACTGGCCACTGTTTCTTCAATCGCGCTAAAGCCTCGATGAATCCAGTGTGCGTACCAATTGTCGACCTGACTTTGTTCGAGATCTAGTGTTTCGCCCAAATACCGCAACACCCTGAGGTTATTTAGCGGATGTATATCGCAGGCAATGTGCTGGCAGAGTGCGCGCATGCGCGTCTTTGCGAGTAGGTCTTGGGGATAAAGCGGAGGATTTGGGTGGGCTTCTTCTAGCCATTCCAGGATTGCGCTCGATTGAGCCAGGACTTCGCCAGAATCCAGTTTTAGCGCCGGTACCAAGCCTTGAGGGTTTTCTGCAAGAAACCCCTGCTCGCGCTGCTGGCCCATGACTAGATTCACTGGAGTTAGTTCATGCTCTAGCTCCTTTAACCCCAGAGCGATTCTTACGCGGTACGCAGCTGTAGAGCGAAAGTAGCTGTAAAGCTCCATGGGCTAGTCTCCCTTGGGCTGGTAGCGCACCACGTGTTGATCGATCGCACCGAAAATTGAATTTCCCTCGGAGTCCAGCATCTCGATGTGTATACGGTCACCAAAACTCATGAACGGTGTGCTGGGCTTGCCGTCTCGAATGGTTTCAAGGCAACGAATTTCTGCAAGGCAGCAGGATCCGTCTTTTGATCCCACGTTAGAGACCGTCCCGGACCCAATGACGGCTCCACTCATGAGTGAACGGGTTTTTGCGCAGTGAGCTATAAGCGTCGGGAAATCAAAGGTCATGTCCTGGCCGGCATTCGGCGCTCCTACCAAGTCGCCGTTATAGGTTGCGCGCAGAGGGAGGTGGAGGCGCGCACCGTCCCAAGCTGATCCTAGTTCGCTGGGTGTAACCAGCACGGGTGAAAAGGCAGTCCAGGGTTTGGATTGGTAAAAACCAAACTGCTTTGCCAGCTCGCCGGGAATCAGGTTTCTCAGAGAAATATCATTAACCAGCCCCACAAGTTTGATGTGCTTCGCTGCCTGCTCCACTGTTGTGCCAGCGGGCACGTCATCAGTAATGACAACGACTTCTCCCTCGAAATCGATGCCCCAGTCCTCGCTTTCAGCCTCAACGGGATCCTCGGGTCCGATAAAGGCATCGGAGGCGCCCATGTACACGAGGGGGTCCTCCCAGAAAGATGCGGGGAGCTCTGCGCCGCGCGCCTTTCTTACCAGCTCTACGTGGGTTACGTAGGCACTGCCATCGGCCCAATGAAAGCTTCTAGGCAAAGGCGCTGCGCATCGGCTCGTATCAAAGGGCATCGCGCCGTGGTGTTTGCCCTCGCAGAGTAGTTTGTACTGCTCTTCCAGCTTGGGTGCGACGCTGTCCCAGTCATCCAACGCTTCCTGCATTGTTGATGCAATTTGGGTTGCGGAGCAGCAGGTCGTGAGTGTTTGATCAACGATCATCAAAGCGCCGTCGCGACCGGATTTGTAAGATGCGAGTTTCATAAGCGAATTCCTTTATTCCGTGCAGGCGTTTAGGCGCCCTGGCTGCGCCAGGAGTTAACGTAGTCTGGGTTTTCGACGCTTTGCGCGATGTCTTTAATGCTAAGGGCGCGACGCGTGTCTATCATTACCGCCACTTCGTCGGTTTCTTTGGCAGGATCAGTTTGCGATTTCTTAAGGGCTTTCGGATGCGGGCCATGCGCAAAACCGCAAGGGTGATAGGTGATCATGCCTGCTTCGATGTTGTCGCGACTGAAAAAGTTTCCGCGGTGATAGAAGAGCACCTCATCGTAATCATCATTGTTGTGATAGAACGGGACTTTTAGCGCGCCGGGGTCTGTTTCGATCGGCCGCGGGCAAAAAGTGCAGACCACGAAACCGCCGCCTACGAATGTTGTGTGTGCGGAAGGCGGGAGGTGGTAGCGGTGACTCATCACCGGACGTATGTCTCGCCAGTTCAAGCGAAGAACGGTGTTGTTCCCGTGCCAGCCTACTGCGTCGAGCGGATTGAAAGGGAAGGTGACGATACTGACTTCATCGTGGCGTTTGATGTGCACTTCCCACTCATCTTCGCTGTGCTGCGCGAGAAATGCGTCATTGATGTGGGGGTGCTCGAGTATTGCTGGGTCAAAGACAGCGTTTGGTCCCAGCATTCCGCGATCGGGTAACTGGTAGGCGCCGTCGCGATCTTCGATGATCAAACACTCCACGGGCTCTGTAGGCTCCATACGCCAAGCTGTACCCCGGGGGATTACCAGGTAATCACCGTCGCGAAAATCAAGTTGTCCGTAGTCGCAATAGAGCGAGCCGCTGCCATTGTGGATAAACAACAGGTCATCACCATCGCTATTGCGAACCAAGTGGGTCATGGCGCTAGCGCAGCGCCAAAACTTTAAGGTGACATCGTTGTTGCTTAACAAAGCTTGCTGAGTGAAGGGGGACTCGCTCAAGGAATCGAGCTGCGTGAGATCAAAAGCATAGGGGCGCAGGGGGCCTTTCCAGTCAATCCATCCGGTCGGTGGATGTTTGTGGTGGATATGACTTGCCGGACCAAAAAATCCCTCGCGACCCATTTCTCGTTCATAGGTGCCCTCGGGAAGATCGCAATGCGCCTGTCGCGAATGCTGTCCTTCGCGAATCACATGGGGAAACCACTGCCGACTCATGATCAATATTCCTTTGCTCTTGACAGGACGGCAGCATACTAGTTTCATATGAAACTATCTAGCGCGTGGAAGTGGTATGAAAAAGTTCTTTCAGCTCGAGGGTTTTTTGCCCTACCGGTTTGATCGTCTCGCCAAACACATCAGCGTTTCCTTTGCGGAGGTGTATCGACGTCGTTTTAATATCACTGTGCCGCAGTGGCGCATCCTGGCGTTGCTGCACGAAACGCCACACCTCAGCAGCAAAGCTATTGCTCAGCAGGGCAATCTCGACAAAGTCATGGTGTCCCGGGCGGTGGCGGATCTTGAGGCGCGGGGTTTGCTCAAGCGCTATCTGAGCCCGGACGATGCGAGGGTCAATGAGCTTTGTCTGACACTGGAGGGAGCAAGACTGTTTGAGTCTATTGCACCGCTGGCTCTCCGTTGGGAGGAGGATTTTTTGGGGGTGCTCGAGGATGGGGATCGTCGAGATCTCGCGAGAATCCTGCAAAGGCTTGAGGAGCACGCGAAGATGCCGGCGGAGATGAAGGCGGTTATGGGAGGAGCTACACGGTGAGTGCTAGTTCTGTGAGTCAGCAACAGATTGTGGCCAGTTTGCCAGCGCATCTGCGCCCGTTCGTCACGGTGCAGGACCCTGAGAGTCAGTATACGGCTCGCGATCATGCGGTATGGCGGTTTCTCATGACTGCTTTAACGCGGGGGCTTGCTGAGACTGCCCATCCTGTTTATCTAGAGGGTCTCGCAAGAACGGGTATCGCTCTTGGCCATATACCTTCCATCGACGAAATGAACGCCTGCCTGGCGAAGCTCGGGTGGCGTGCAGTGGTCGTTGATGGCTTCATTCCACCAGCGATCTTTATGGAGTTTCAGGCACTAAAAGTCCTGGTGATTGCCCTTGAGATGCGCAGTGTTGAGCATCTTCTTTATACGCCGGCTCCCGATATCCTTCACGAGTCTGCAGGGCATGCGCCGTTTCTTATCGACGTTGACTATGCCGAATTCCTGCAGCGATTCGGTGAAGTCGGTATGGAAGCGATCGCTAACGAGCACGATCACGAATTGTACGAAGCGATTAGGGAGCTATCCATTCTCAAGGAGAACCCCGCGAGCCAGGTCGAAGAAGTCTCTG
>NZ_JBGCFU010000106.1:0-42133 GCF_045107095.1 Congregibacter sp.
CGGTGGTTTTGCGAGTATCGAGAGAGCTTTTCTACGCCTGACCTTCTGGCAGACACTATTGTCTTTAGCCGGCGTGTTCACCGGCGGTGTTGCTCTCTATGCGGCCCTGAGCGAATCTGAGGCAGTACGACAGCAGACCGCGGCGACGGTTTGGCCTTATGTACAGGTGACGATTAGAGACTTCGTTCAGGACGATAAAGCTGAATTCTCTTTAGAGGTGACTAACGCAGGTGTAGGGCCGGCGCGAATGCGGGAAATGCAGCTGTTGATCGATGGTGAGGTTTACCGTAACTGGCGGGCGGTTCTCGCAGCGTTCCTTGATGCCAAGGTCGCAGAGAACGTGCGTTATGGTCGCAGTGATGTCACAGGTCGCGTGCTGTCACCGGGGGATAGCTTGGTTTCTTTTCATACCAGTGATCGGCCAACCGTAGAAGGGATGCAGGGTGCAATCTACGCTGGCAGGGTAAGTCTCAGCTACTGCTATTGCTCGATTTTTGACGAGTGCTGGCTGGCGGTAATCAGCGCTATCGGTGGGCCTGAGCCCACGCCCGTGGAGGAATGTCCCGTCTACGGTGCCGATCGATTCGATAATTAACGGGCTAGTTTTCGTTATCCGCTTCCAAGCGTCGTTCGAGTTCTGCCACGGCCTTGGGCAGCTCGCCAATACTTTCAATGACTCCGTGGGGAGCGAGGTGTTCTTCCTCCTCTGAAACGGGCCAGGGCGATTTCTCAGCATTCAACCATATCGTATGCATACCTACCCGCAAGGCTCCCAGTATGTCGTGATCAGGATTGTCACCGACGTGCAGTATCTCGTTCGCTTGGACTCCGGTGGCGTCCAACGCGGCATGAAACATGTCGGGAGCAGGTTTGCTGGCGCCAATCTCCTCTGCCAGAAATGCGAAATCAAAATACTCCCCGGCATCGGTCTTATAGACGTCTGCATTACCGTTGGTCAGTGCCCCCAGTCGAAAGCGTTCCGCTAAGTCCTCTAGTACACTCAAGGCTGAACTGTATAGCTCGACGCGCTGTCGCTCCTGTAAAAACACCGCAAAAGCCTGTTCGGCACCTTCCTTTGCGCTGTCTTCTTCAATTCCTGCAGACAGCTGAAGCTCCTGCAGGTAGCGCAGGCGCATCTGGGTCACATTGTGGGTAAGTTCGGGGTGAGCTTTCCAAACGCGCTTTTTCAAATCCCAAAGGTCTTCGTGACTGATGCCTTCCATAAGCCCTGGTCGATGAGTAAGGAACCACTGCCGCTGTGCTTCTTCAGCTCGCAATAGCGCCGGCTCAACGTCCCAGAGCGTGTTGTCCAGATCGAACGTTATTACCTTGATCGTCACTGCTCGTCGTCATCCTTTTGTTTGCGCGCCCTGGGGTGGGCTCCGTCGTACACCTTGGCTAGATGTTGAAAGTCGAGATGGGTATAGATTTGGGTGGTGGAAATATCGCTGTGACCCAGCAGTTCCTGCACGGCCCTCAGATCTCCGCTGGACTCCAGCAAATGGCTGGCAAAAGAGTGTCGAAGCATATGAGGATGCACATCGCGCCCGAGACCGTTGCGCTCGGCCAACAGTTGGACACGGGATTGTATGGAGCGTTCACTGATCCGCCGGCCGCGGCTGCTGATGAATAACGCGTTCTCGTCGGCACTGCTTGAGGGCGCAGGGCGATGAGGTAAGTAGGCTTCGATTGCGGCGATGGCTGCGCCGCCTACCGGCACTGTACGCGTCTTACTGCCCTTGCCGGTCACCGAAATCAGGCTTTGGCCGCGGTCAATATCATGGATGTTCACCGCTCGCAGCTCCGCAAGGCGGAGCCCGGATGAATAGAACAGCTCAGCCATTGCCAGGTCGCGAAGCTGCAGAGGATCGTCTGCGTCAGCGCGCAGGTACTGCCCTACTTGATCCGCTTCGAGAGTTCCCGGGAGCTTCCGTCGCTTTCGTGGCGCCTGAACAGCAAGCGCAGGATTACGTCGTTCTCCCGTATCCTTGCTTTCCCATTGAAAATAGGCGCGTAGAGCGGATAGCTGCCTCTGCAGGCTGTTGGGCGCGAGCCCCCGCCGATGTCCTTGGGCGAGCCACTGCCGAACGTGACTCTCCTGAACGTCATTGCACAGCCGTAAGCTCTGCGCCTCACTAAACTCCAGAAAGCTATTCAGATCCCGTTGGTAGGCTGCGACTGTGTGCGGAGAGAGCCTGCGCACGCTGCGCAGATATTCGAGAAAGGCCGCGCTGCGCTGTTCCAGGCTCGCCGCTTGAGAGGCGCTGCCCGACATGCTTTAAGACCGTTCGATACGCGCGAGTAGTCCTGCGACAACCTCGGCGGCGAACTCCAAAAACAGTGTGCCCATATCGCTATCGTAATGGCCGGCGTCGGAGCTGCCTACGGCAAGGGCGCCAAGCGCTTTCCCGTTATCTTCAATGATGGCAATGGCAGCTGAGCCGACTAACTGGGCTCCCGGAAACAAGAATGCGAAGTCGTCGGCGCGCAAGGCACCACATCCGGCGCTGCCCCGAACAAGCAGTGAGCCGAGCTTCCCTTTCAATTGAGATTCAGGAACGCGGCGCACGGCGTCAGAATGCTCATCCCCATCATCAAAAAGTGTGAGGCTGGCGTACTCAATATCAAAAGTATCTCGGAGCACTTTGATGAGCGCTGACTCAAGTTCCTCAGGGCCTTGTGCGGGTAATAGGCCAAGGACCAGTTCCCGTGTATCGGCAAACATCTGATCGTTGTCTTTCGCGGTACTCCCCAGGTCGCGCAGGCGATGTCGCAGATCGACGTTGCGATCGCGGAGCACGCTTACCTGTCTCTCGACCAGCGAAACCGCAGCACCTGTCGAGTGAGGGATTTGCAGCAAACCCAGAAGCTCAGGATTCTTCTGAAAATAGTCGGGGTTCTGAACCAGAAAATCTCGAATATCGTCTTCGTCCACGCGCTTGTATGCCTCTTTTGATCAAGTAGAAAAGCGTATTAACCCTTCTGCGAAGTAATGCTCAGAGGGGCAGCTAACAAATCTCCCGTTAAATTCGGGCTAGAGTCTGACAGTACCTTCGAAGCTGATCGCCGTGGGGCCGGTCATAAGTACGGGATTGTTCTCACCCGCCCACTGCACCGTCAGCTTACCCCCGGTCAATTCTACTGTCACTCTGTCGTCCAACCATCCCATGCGTCGGCCATAGACCACCGCTGCGCAGGCGCCGGAGCCACAGGCTTCGGTTTCTCCTACGCCGCGTTCGAAGACTCGCAGTCGTACTGTCTGTCGGTCGACAACTTCTAAAAACCCGGCGTTTGTTCCTTCGGGAAAGTCACTGTGGCTGCGAATAGACTCTCCAAGTCGTTCCAGGCTGCCATCATCAACTGTCGAGACACGCAGCACGGCGTGGGGATTTCCCATGGATACAGCGCCCACACGTAGCTGCTCCTGTGCAACATTAAGCTCGTATTCGCTTGCTTCCTGATCTCGGTTAAAGGGTATGTCAGAAGGGGCGAATACGGGGGGACCCATATCGACTTCGACTTCGTGGTTATCCCGGATTGTGAGCGTCATTAAGCTGCTGCCGGTTTCGACAACCATTTTCGTAAGGTGCGTGAGTCGACGGTGGCGAACGAAACGAGCGAAGCAACGCGCACCATTGCCGCATTGTCCAGCCTCACTGCCGTCTGCGTTAAAAATACGATAGCGAAAATCGGCTTCCGGCTGGCCCGGCGGTTCCACTAGTAAAACCTGATCACAACCGACTCCCCGACGGCGGTCAGCTATTCTGCGAATGTCTCGCGGTCTCAGCTTTATCCGTTGGCTGATAGTGTCGATCATGACGAAGTCATTACCCGCGCCATGCATTTTTGTAAATTTAACCGGCATATTATTGTTGCGACTCTAACAGAGGACCTATTTCGGCAAGCGGCGTTCGCCGCGTAACAGATCGTCAATGCTCTCCCGTTCCCTGACTAAACAGGATGTGTCTCCATCTATCATAACTTCCGCAGCCCGAGGCCGCGTGTTGTAGTTTGAGCTCATGACAAAGCCGTAGGCGCCAGCGCCCTGAATGGCCAGCACCGATCCCGCTGCCAGTGCCAGCTCCCGGTCTTTACCCAGGAAGTCTCCGGTCTCACAGACCGGACCGACGATGTTCCACGCGCGGGTTTGCGCATCACAGGGAGCAACCGTTTGAATATCTACCCAGGCCTGATAGAGCGCAGGACGAATGAAATCATTCATGGCGGCGTCTACTAGCGCAAAGCTGTGGGCATCCGTGTCTTTGGTGTAATGCACCTGGGTCAGCAGTACGCCGGCATTGGCAACGATGGATCGTCCCGGTTCGAACACGAGGCATAAATTACGGTCACCCAGAGCCTGGCGCACAGCGGCGATGTAGTCTGCGACGGCTGGGGGCTCCTCGTCGCGATAGCGCACGCCAATTCCACCTCCCAGATCCAGATGGTGAATGTGTATTCCCTCTGCCTCAAGGGTATCGACCATGCTCAATAACTGCTGCAAGGCATCCAGCAGCGGCGCCATATCGACGAGCTGGGAGCCGATATGGCAGTCGAGCCCCACAACATCGATATGGGAAAGCGTTTGCGCCCGTCGCAGCATTTCCATGGCTACATCGGTAGCGACACCAAATTTGTTCTCTCTGAGGCCTGTAGAAATATAGGGGTGAGTTCGAGCATCCACATCGGGGTTAACCCTTACGGAAACGGGGGCGCGTTTGCCGGACTCGGCAGCCACGCTCTGCAGGACATCAAGTTCTGCCTCTGACTCAACGTTGAAACATCGTATGCCGATATCCAGAGCCCGGCGCATTTCTTCCGGACGCTTTACGACGCCGGAAAACACTACTTTACTTGGGTCGCCGCCGGCAGCGAGCACCCGCTCAAGCTCACCGAGAGAGACAATGTCAAAGCCAGCGCCTTTTTGGGCAAGCGTATCGAGTACGGCGATGTTTGAATTCGCTTTTACGGCATAACACACCAGATGCTCGCAGCCCTCAAGCGCATCGTGATACTCGGCCAACGCGGCTTCCATCGCCGCGCGGGAGTAGACGTAGCAGGGAGTACCGAACTCCTGCGCTAGTGCCTCGCAGTCGAGTTCTTCGGCAAAAAGCCGTCCGTCACGATAAGAGAAACCCATGGCAGCTTAGCCTCCCTGTCCGGTGGGTGCGTTCTCTTTTTCCGGTGAGGACTTGGGAGCAAACTGCTGGCTTTGTGGGGCCTCGGGCTCGGGCTGATACAGCCCACCCATTTGACCGCAACTCGTCAGCGTCAGGAGTAAAGCTGTCGCCAGAGTTCCTGATCGGAATAATGCTGTTCCAGAGGGTGATCCCTCGCGGCTACCTGTTATCAATGAAGTGTCCCGTTTCTGCTGCGCACAAAAGGACAAGAGTATAAACGCCTGCCACCCTTGCTAGCGACTCTCTAGTCGCTGTCCTGCATGTGTTGCAGCTGCTGTTACCTGGTTCGGCGCTGTGCCGCCAAGGTGATCTCGTGCGGCTACGGATCCCTCTACGGTGAGGACCTCGAATACGTCGCTTTCGATAAGAGCACTAAAGCCCTGAAGCGTGGCTAGGGGCATATCGGAGAGGTCCTTCTCCAGCCTCACACCTTCAGCCACGGCTTTTCCCACTACCTCGTGCGCATCCCTAAAAGGAAGGCCTTTGCGAACCAGATAGTCTGCGAGATCCGTCGCCGTGGCGAAGCCGGCTTTTGCTGCTTCTCGAAGGCGCTCTTTGCGAGGAACAATGTACGGCACCATGTCCGCGAATGCCCGGAGGCAATCCAGGACCGTGTCGATACAGTCGAAGAGAGGCTCTTTGTCTTCCTGGTTGTCTTTGTTGTAGGCGAGGGGCTGTGACTTCATAAGCGTTAGCAGCGCCACGAGATGCCCGTTTACCCGACCGGTCTTGCCACGCACCAGCTCCGGGACGTCCGGGTTTTTCTTCTGAGGCATGATCGAGGAGCCGGTACAAAAACGGTCCGGAAGCTCTACAAACTGAAACTGCGCAGATGTCCATAGGACCAGTTCCTCACTCATGCGTGAGAGGTGGGTAAGGATCAGTGCTGAAGCTGCCGTAAACTCAATAGCAAAATCTCTGTCCGAAACAGAATCCAGTGAGTTTCGTGTAGGTTGCGTGAAGCCTAATGCCAAAGCCGTTTGCTCCCGATCGATGGGGAAGGTGGTGCCTGCCAGCGCGGCCGCGCCCAGAGGGCATTGGTTCATACGATCGCGACAATCTCCAAGACGCGAGTAGTCGCGCTCCAGCATCTCATTCCACGCCAGCATATGGTGTCCAAAGGTCACAGGCTGCGCGCCTTGCAGATGTGTAAAGCCCGGCATGACCGTCGCCGCGTGAGTCTCTGCAAGCCCCACTAAACCTTCTTGAAGTCGCGTAAGTTCCTTGCCAATCGCATCGATGGCGTCCCGAAGGTAGAGGCGGATATCTGTCGCCACCTGATCATTTCGGGAGCGGCCGGTGTGCAGTTTTTTACCGGCGTCTCCAATCAGCGCGGTGAGTCGTGCTTCGATGTTCATATGCACGTCTTCGCGCTCGATAGACCAAGGGAAGTCGCCACTGGTGATTTCTGCCTGAACACTCGCCAGGCCATCTTCGATAGCCTGGAGTTCCTCTGCGCTGAGTATGCCAGCGTCTGCGAGCATTCGTGCGTGCGCCAGGGATCCGCGAATGTCTTGTTCGGCCATGCGCTGGTCGAAGCTCACCGAAGCGGTAAACCGCTGCACGAAGCTGTCCGTCGCCTCGCTGAAACGGCCGCCCCAAAGGCTGGGATTGTCGCTTTGATCCGACATAGTATGAGGGTTCCTATAAACGGGTTGGTTAGCGGGAAAGCTTCTTGTCCCGGTGTGAAAGGCGTGCAAGTATATCAGCGCGTTAATCGCGTTTTCTTGCGATTCATTGGTAATCGTTGCTCACTACTGGCAGCCACACAGGAGGTCTAGCATGCAGCACCCCAGGCCCCCAGGGTCGGATAATGCTGCGCCGCGCAACGACGGTTTCTTCATTCCTGATCTTTGCGCGCCTCAAGCGGTGTTTCTGGCTGTGCTCCTCGCAGAGCTCGTCGTTCTGCTGCACGTTCTGGCTCTGGGTCCGCTGGCAGCATTTGATTGGCGGGCGCTCGGTACCGGGTCGTTTTTTGTGCAATGGAACGCGCTGCTGTGTATTGCAATCATCTGTCGCTTGCGTGCCCGATTGCTGCCTATGTCCCCGGCGAAAGCGACCAGCGTCTGTTTGGGATTGGTGCTCGCGGTGAGCACGCTATCCAGCGTTGTGGTGTATCGCTTCTATCCCCTTTTGGGGCCCCAAAGCGGGGGGCTCGTCGACTGGGTGTTGCGCAATGCATTGCTGGCTCTGATTCTGGCGGCGACGGTCCTTCGCTATGCCTACTTACAGCAGCGAGTGGCGCTTCAGCAACGGAGTGAGCTACAGCTTCGCCTGGATGCCCTGCGAGCGAGAATTCGACCTCACTTCCTGTTCAACACCCTCAATAGCATCGCAAGCCTGATCGCTGTGCAGCCAGATCGCGCGGAGCAAGCAATCGAGGACGTAGCCGAGCTGTTTCGCGCCGCTTTGTCATCGGGGGACCGCGATAGCAGTCTTGGAGAGGAATGCCGGCTCTGTGAGCTCTACCTTGAGATCGAACAGCTCCGTCTGGGAGACCGGCTATCCGTGCGCTGGGAGATAGATGATGTACTTAAGGAAACCGCCTTACCCGCACTTTTGTTGCAGCCGCTGGTAGAAAACGCGGTTTATCACGGTATTTCGCAGCTCCCGAAAGGGGGCGAAGTCAGTATTCGGGCATGGCGAGAAGCTTCATTGCTGTGCGTGGAGATACAAAACCCGGTACCTCAGCGTGTAGTTAATCGTTCCGGGGGCAATCGCATGGCCCTCGAAAACATTCGCCAACGATTGGAAGCGCAATACGGTGATGTCGCTTCGTTACGGGTAGGCGCTGATGACGATGTCTATCGAGCGATGATCAGTATTCCTTTGGAGCGGGAGTTCGCGTCGTGAAGATTCTCGTGGTCGACGATGAACCTCTGGCGCGCCAGCGACTGTTGCGCCTGCTTCAAAAACTACGCCCGGAGGCTGAGTGCTTTGAGGCCGCCGATGGTGTCGAGGCTATCGCTCAAGTGCGTGCCGAAGAGCCACAGATTCTATTGCTGGATATTCGTATGCCTGAAATGGACGGCGTTGAGGTAGCGGGACAGCTCCTGAATGAGTCCGCAGCGCCGGCGGTCATTTTTTGTACTGCTTACGACGAATATGCTCTGGAAGCACTGCGGAATCACGCCATTGCGTATTTGCTCAAACCCGTCCGTGAGAAAGAGCTTGAAGCAGCACTGCAGGCCGCCGTGCGCATTAACCGCGCTCAGCTTGACTCCCTTGGGGTGGCGGGCGCTGGGCGCGAGGAAGTGGTGAGCGCCGGCCATCGGGGCGTAGAGACTTTGCCGGTGGCGGAGGTTCGATGCTTTCTGGCTGAAGATAAATATGTGCGCGCTTGCTCCCCCTCTGGCGACATCCTTTTGAATGATTCCCTTAAGGACTTAGAACTTGAGTTCAAGGCCCGATTCCTGCGGGTACATCGCAATGCCCTGGTTGCCAGGGCGCATATCGCACGCTTACTTCGGTCAGACGAGGCTTGGCTGGTGGAACTTACAGGTGTGGCGGAGCGGCCCCAAGTGAGTCGTCGGCATCTGAGCGATATTAAGGCCGCGCTGACGGGGTGAGTCTTTAGTTCTGAGTGCTATGATTAGCTTTTTTTGGCCCTACTGAGTTTTCATGCCTGCTGACGTCGTAATTGCTACCCGAGAAAGCCCGCTTGCCCTCTGGCAGGCCTATTTTGTTCGTGACACTTTGCTGGAGACGCATCCGGGTATCAGTGTCGAGCTTCTCGGCATGACGAGTCGAGGCGACCAAATTCTTGATGTACCGCTGGCCAAGGTCGGGGGAAAGGGTTTGTTTGTCAAAGAGCTGGAGACCGCTCTTCTGGATGGTCGCGCTCATATTGCAGTGCACTCCATGAAGGACGTACCCATGGAATTTCCCGAGGGCCTGGAGCTTGCGGTAATTTGTGAGCGGGAAGAGCCTGCAGATGCCTTTGTTAGTAACAGCTACGAAAATCTCGACGCTTTGCCCGCCGGGGCAGTAGTGGGTACCTCGAGCTTGCGTCGCGAGTGCCAGCTGCGCGCAAACCGTCCGGATCTTGAGGTGCGGTTTTTGCGTGGAAACGTCAACACTCGGCTGCGTAAGCTCGACGAGGGAGAATACGACGCCATCATCCTGGCCTGCGCAGGACTTATTCGCCTGGAAATGGGTGAGCGAATTCGCGCGCGTATTCCGGTGACTGAGTCTCTGCCCGCAGGCGGGCAGGGAGCCGTCGGTATTGAGATTCGCAGTGACGACGCCGCTACGCGAGCGCTTCTCGCTCCGCTTCATCATGGGCCCACAGCTGAGCGCGTGCTCGCCGAGCGTGCCCTAAATCGTCGTCTTCAGGGCGGCTGTGAAGTCCCTATCGCGTCTTATGCCGTTCATGAAGGTGACCAGCTTTGGCTGCGCGGCCTCGTCGGTCGTCCCGATGGCAGTAATACCCTTCGAGCTGAGGCCCGTGGAAGTCGTGAAAATCCCGAAGCACTTGGCATTTCGGTTGCCGAGTCGCTTCTTGATGCAGGTGCGGCAGAGATCCTCGCCGAGGTCTATGACCGCTGACCTACGGGTACTGGTTACTCGGCCCGCAGGGCAGGCGGATAGCTTGATCACAGCATTGGGCGATGCTGGCTTCACGCCGCTGCATATGCCCATGTTGCAAATTGATGCCCTTGATCCACTGCCCGGTGCGCAGCGCCAGCGAGTTCTCGATCTGGATCTCTACACCCATGTGATCTTTGTCAGTGCCAATGCAGCGCGTCTGGGCATGGCGCAAATACAGGACTACTGGCCACAATTGCCTGCAGGACAAACCTTCTGGGCAGTGGGCGAGAGCACTGCAATGTGTCTTCAGGCGGAGGGCTTGGAGGTTAGTCGTCCGGAGCAGGATATGAGCAGCGAAGGGCTTCTCGCTATGCCCGGCCTCTCTGATCTGCGTTTGCAGCGCGTACTCATCGTAAAAGGTGAGGGAGGTCGCAGATTTCTTGAGGAGCAGCTGCGCGCGCGCGGGGCCACGGTAGACTCTCTGGAGTGCTATCGACGAGGGTACGCGGCCCACGACGCGCTGGAATGTCAAAAGCTGGTATTGGGACGAGAACCTGCTCTTATACTGATTAGCAGTGGAGAGGGTTTAGAACGATTGACAGGTTTGCTTCAACCTGAGGAACACACTAACTTAGCGGTGACTACCTTGTTGGTACCGTCGGAGCGCGTCGCAGAGCAGGCGCTTATCCTTGGTTGGAAAAACGTTAAATGTGCCGACAATGCGTCTGATTCCGCCATGCTGGCGGCCGCGACAGCCTGGCGCGAAGCGCATTTGGGGGAGACACAGCATTGAGTGAAGAAAAAAATCAGGACGAGGAGCGCAGCGAGGCTGTGGCTGACGGTACTGACGCCGCTGGCAGTGAGTCCATGCCCACGGGTAAAAATGATCACGCGAGGCCGGTATCGCCGATCGCCCAGGCGCCTGTTCAGCCAGCGCCAGCAGCCTCAGCGGCTCCTGTACAAGTCAGCGATACCGCAGGGAGCCCGCGCTCAGGCGCCACACCGATCGCATGGTTGGCCTTGCTGCTTGTTATTGTCATGGCCGTGGGGGTTTTCTATCTGTTCACTGACATACAGCGCCGCGAAGCGCTGTTGTTGCAGCGGGTCCAAGGCCTTGAGTCAGTGTCGGGTCAGGACGTAACAACCTTTGATCAGATGCGTGACAACCTACAGCGCAAGATTGAACTTGAAATCGAAGGAATGCAGGCCAGCCAACAACGCGCCGAGGAAGATCTCAGGCGGGCGCTTGAAGTACAGCAGAGAACTCTGGATACCCAGCAGAGCCAGGTGAGCCGTCTCGAATCTACTGCGAACGAGGCCGCTGGCAGCGTTAAGCGTGTGGTGGAAGAGCAGTTGGGCAATCTCGAGAGATCCCTTCGCGAGCAACAGCAGCTAATTAGCGACCTTACGGTCGAGGACAGAGAAAGCTGGCAGATCGCCGAAGTGCAGTATCTGCTTCGCCTCGCTAACCAACGCCTTATCATGACCGGAGATAATGTGTCAGCGGAAGCGCTGTTGCGCAGTGCTGACAATATTTTGCGGGGCCTGGACGACACCAATCTGCATGACTTACGTTCTGCTGTGGCTTCCGATATCGCGGCGCTCCAGGCCGTGCCTAAGCTGGATGTTCAAGGACTGTACCTGCGTCTCGATGCGCTGATACGCCAGACTGATGCCCTGGTGTTGTTTGAGCTGCCTGATCAGCGCGTAGAGATCGAACCCGTCACCGCCGAGGATTGGCAGACACGGCTGTCCGAGGGCTACGAGATGGCGTTGAAAAAACTGTCGGAGTACATCGTCGTAAGTCGTCGGGACGTCCCCGTCGAAACCCTTATGGACCCCCAGTACGAAGGCTTAGTAAGACAGAATATGCGCATGCTTTTAGAACAGGCGCAGGTGGCGATGCTCTCGGGCAATGAACTGTTGTTCAGGCAGAGCCTCGAGAGGGCTGAAGGCTGGGTTACCCAGTTCTTCAAGGCCGATGAGCAATCCGCCGTAGCGATGGCGAGCGAGCTTCAGCGCATTCGCGACGAACGTGTATCCGTTACTCTGCCAGATCTTAGTGCTTCTCTGGACGCTCTGGATACCGTGATGCAGGCGCGCCTCGCCCGCAGCGGAAACTAGCGGTATGGGCGGCCTGTTTATCATTGCATTGCTGGCACTTGTTGCCGGTGTCGGCATCGTAGCGCTGATTGAGACCGAGCCCGGCTATCTGCTGATTGCCTATGGTGGGTACACGGTAGAAACCAGTTTTTGGGTAGGTATCCTGCTCATCGCGACGGTTGTATTACTGATGTATGCCTCGCTACGTTTTCTCCATCGTTTAATTACCAGCCCCGCCAATGTTTTGAATTGGGCCGGTGAGCGACGACTACGCCAGTCAGCTCGCCTCACCAGTCGCGGGATTGTTAATTTTATTGAAGGAAACTGGGCGAAGTCCCGGAAGCAGCTGCTTCGCGGTGCGCGTTACAGCGAATCTCCACTGCTCAACTATCTGATGGCGGCTCGCACGAGCTACCGTCTTGGGGAGCCTGAGGCTACGCGGCGCCAGCTTGAGCTGGCCGCAGAGAGCGACCTGGAAGCGGTGATAGCCGTGGACCTCACTCAGGCTGAACTGCAGTTGAACGATCGGCAGTATGAGAAAGCGCTGCGAACCTTGGACGCTGCCAAGAAGAACCCGGGTAAACACCCGCAAGTCCTCGATTTACTGTGTAAGGCTTACGACGGACTGGGGGATATTGAAGCGATGCTCGCTCTGCTGCCGTCACTTCGCAAATATCGTATTGGCGGCGCTCTGGAGCTTGACGAGCTTGAGGCGAGAATTCACCACGACTTATTGGAGCAGGCGGCGGTTACCGGCGATGCCGCGCTTCTAAAGGCCCGCTGGAAGAAGTACCCCGCGCGATTGGTAGATGATGAGGCAGTGCAGCTTCACTACTTATCTTCTTTACTGGCATGCGACGAGGCGGCCGTCGTGGAGAAGGAGATCGAACGGCGTGTTAAGAAAAACTGGAAGCCGGGCCTGGTTAATTTGTACGGCCGTATCAACCGCGACACTGCACAGAAGCAATTAGCCACCGCCGAGTCCTGGTTACGCCAGCATGCGGATGATCCTGAGCTTTTGCTGTGCTTGGGGCGTCTGGCCATGGTGGAGCGACAGTGGGCCAAAGCTCGCGATTACCTGGAGCGCAGTCATGCAGCGCGACCCAGCGAGGAGGTGTGTTTGGAGCTAGGACGCCTGCTTACAGCGGTGGGTGATCATGCAACGGCGGCGGAAATGTTCCGCTTGGGCACGGGTTTACGTGCCCAGCCGTTGCCCGAACTCCCTCAACCTGATGACGTGGTTGCCGACAGCCTGCCGGAAACGCATCGAATAGAGAATTGACGCCCGTTTTAAAAGATCGGTTGAAAGACGAGTTAGTTGAAAGACGAGTTAGAAGGTGGGTTGAAAGAAAAGAGAGTGAGTTAGGGCTTTGCGGCGTTAGCGGCGTCGAGGGGCAGGGTCGATACCGATTCCCAGCTCTTCCCACATGGCTTCAACCCGTTCGCTGACCGCTTCATCCATACTGATGGGTTCTCCCCACTCACGGTCAGTTTCGCCTTCCCACTTGTTGGTAGCATCAAAGCCCACCTTCGAACCCAGACCGGCCACGGGGGAGGCGAAATCCAAATAGTCGATAGGCGTATTGTCGACGAAGACGCTGTCTCGCCGGGGATCCATTCGGGTGGTCATCGCCCAGATAACATCCTGCCAGTTGCGCACATCAACATCTTCATCGGTAACGATGATGAATTTGGTGTACATAAACTGACGCAAAAAGCTCCAGATCCCCAGCATCACGCGTTTTGCGTGGCCTGGATACTCCTTACGCATACTCACCACCGCCATACGATAGGAGCAGCCTTCGGGAGGTAGATAGAAATCTACGATCTCAGGGAATTGTTTAATGAGCAGTGGTACGAAGACTTCATTAAGTGCAACACCCAGAATCGCAGGCTCATCGGGTGGTCGTCCGGTGTAGGTGCTGTGATAGATGGGCGCTTCGCGGCTTGTGATCGCTGTAACCGTAAACACGGGAAAGCTCTCTACCTCATTGTAGTAGCCCGTGTGGTCTCCAAACGGTCCTTCATCGGCTTCTTCACCGGGTTCCAGATAGCCTTCCAAAATAAACTCAGCGGTTGCGGGAACCTGCAGGTCGTTGTCTTTGCAAAGAGGTGTGATGCATTCTGATAACTCAGTTTTCGCGCCGCGTAGGAGTCCTGCGAAAGCGTATTCCGATAGAGAGTCAGGCACCGGCGTAACCGCGCCAAGGGTCGTGGCCGGATCGGCTCCCAGTGCCAGCGCCACGGGATAGCGCTCTCCCGGACGTTTTATCTGCCAGTCGCGATAATCAAGAGCCCCGCCGCGGTGCGACAGCCAGCGCATGATTAGCTTGTTACGGCCTATGAGTTGCATCCGGTAGATGCCCAAATTCTGGCGAGTCTTGTTCGGGCCCCGGGTGATAACCAATGGCCAGGTGACCAGGGGGCCTGCATCGCCGGGCCAGCAGGTCTGAATCGGAAGGTCATAGAGATTGACGTCGTCTCCCTCGCGCACATGCGTACGACAGGGAGCGTTGCGAACCAGCTTAGGCCCCATATCCAGAACTTTGCGCAGAAGAGGTGCTTTTTCCCAAAGCTCTTTCATACCTTTGGGAGGGTCCGGTTGTTTCAGGTAAGCGAGGAGCTCGCCAATCTCTCGAAGCGCGGAGACGCTGTCAGCACCCATGCCCAACGCGACGCGTTCTTCAGTGCCGAACAGGTTTGCAAGCACAGGAACGCTGTGGCCTTTGGGGTTTTCGAAGAGGAGGGCAGGGCCGCGGGCGCGGAGTGTGCGATCCGCGATCTCGGTCATTTCGAGATTGGGGTCGACTTCGCGGGTTATGCGTATGAGCTCGCCCCGGGATTCAAGCTCCGCGATAAAATCGCGGAGATCACTGTAGCGTGCTGCCATAAGGTCGTTTCAACGCCCCTCGATTAGTTCAGGAAGTGAAGCGCTACTTGCGCTTCATAGACATAAAGAACTCTTCGTTGGTCTTGGTATCTTTGAGTCGATCAAGGAGGAATTCCACCGCAGGCAAATCTTCCATGCCGTGGAGCAACTTGCGCAAAATCCACATGCGCTGCAGTTCTTCTTCACCGGTGAGCTTCTCTTCACGACGGGTGCCAGATCTGCGGATGTTGATAGCGGGGTAGATACGTTTCTCAGCGATCTTTCGATCAAGGTGCAGTTCCATGTTGCCGGTACCCTTGAACTCTTCGTAAATAACCTCGTCCATCTTGGAGCCGGTATCTACCAATGCTGTCGCAATAATGGACAAGCTGCCACCTTCTTCGATGTTTCGAGCAGCACCAAAGAAGCGCTTGGGGCGCTCCAGGGCGTGAGCGTCGACACCGCCGGTCAGTACCTTGCCGGAGCTAGGGATTACAGTGTTGTAGGCACGAGCGAGACGCGTGATGGAATCTAGAAGAATCACCACATCCCGCTTATGCTCTACCAGGCGTTTGGCCTTCTCGATCACCATATCGGCCACTTGCACGTGGCGTGAAGGGGGCTCGTCAAAGGTTGATGCCACAACTTCCGCGCCTCGGATACCCACCGAGCGCTGCATCTCGGTGACTTCCTCGGGCCGCTCATCTATGAGCAGCACGATCATGTAAGTCTCAGGGTTGTTAGTAAGAATCGCCTGCGCGATGTTCTGCATCATGATGGTCTTACCCGCCTTGGGCGGCGCGACCAGCAATCCTCGTTGGCCCTTACCGATAGGGGCGACCAAATCAATAATACGGCCGGTGAGATCCTCTGTACTTCCGTTACCTTTTTCGAGGGTTAGGCGCTCGTCCGGGAACAAAGGTGTGAGGTTTTCGAAAAGAATCTTGCTCTTGGAATTTTCCGGTCTGCTGAAGTTGACCTCACCAATTTTCAGGAGAGCAAAATAGCGCTCACTGTCTTTTGGTGGCCGAATCTTGCCTGTGATGGTGTCGCCGGTGCGCAGGTTAAAGCGCCGGATCTGGCTGGGTGATACGTAAATGTCGTCAGGCCCAGCAAGATAAGAACTATCGGCGGAGCGCAGGAAGCCAAAGCCGTCCTGAAGTATTTCGAGCACGCCATCGCCGTAAATATCTTCGCCGCTCTTGGCGTGACGCTTCAGGATCGAGAAAATAATGTCCTGCTTGCGAGATCGGGCCAGGTTATCAAGGCCGATGGTCGCCGCGATATCGATGAGCTCCTGCGTCGACTTGGTTTTCAAGTCAGTGAGGTTCATAGGCTCTGAAGAGCGCAGACCCTCGGGCAGCGGCTGCTGCTGTTTGTTGTTATTGCGCTTTCCACGGCCCTGGGACCGGTTGCGCGATGGCTTACTGGGCGCAGCATCACCCTGGGCTCCCTCCCGTCCCTGCTGGTTTTTAGCGGGTGCCGGATTCGCTGCCTGAGGCGCGTCGGTCTGGGTATCTGACGACTCGACCGCTTCGGTTGGCGCGGCAGCGGGTGCAGGCGCGTCATTCTGCGGCGGGGTATCAGTGGAATTTTGCGATTCGGTTTCGATTTGCGATGTACTAGACAAGGTAGATGAGCCAGAGAGATTAGGTTAGTGGGTTCGCCGGTACCTGAGTTCTTTGGTTCAGGAACGCTTCTTTGGTTTGCCTGAAGCGCTGCTAAGCGGAAGAGACAGAGGGGTGGCGGAGTTATTATGGTCGCGCGGGGCCGCGCAGACAAAAAGAAAGTAGCACGCTCCAGAAAGGAGGTCTAGCGCTTTTTCTCTTGAAGATAAGGAAAAATATGGCCCCGCCTATGTAAGCGGGGCCCGTGTATCACGCGATGCTTTCGTTCACGAATTCAACGAGTTGCGATTTTGAGAGCGCACCAACTTTAGTGGCCTCGGCGTTGCCGTCCTTGAAAAGAATCAAAGTCGGAATGCCACGAATGCCAAATTTACCGGGAACTTCCGGGTTTGCATCGACGTCTACCTTGCAGACTTTTAGCTTCCCAGCGAATTCGCCGGCAAGTTCATCCAGAACCGGGGCGATCATTTTGCAGGGGCCGCACCACTCTGCCCAAAAGTCCACCAGGACAGGTACGTCGCTGCTCAGCACATCTTGCTCGAAGCTTGCGTCGCTGACGTGCACAATAGCGTCACTCATGTTGTCTCTCCATACTGTAGTTTGATCGTATACGTGTGATTCTATCTTGGAGATTGGGGTGATAGGAAAATATTCAAGCTTTGCTCGACGACTCTTTGTGTCGGCACGGTTAACTCGGGTCTGGTCCCGACATCTAAATTAGAGGATTACTTCGAGATGGCAGCAGGTAAATCGGTCAAGGTTGGGATAATAGCGTTAGTGCTGGCAGGGTTTTTTGCCTTCTGGTACTTCGACTTACAGTCGTTGCTCAGTTTTGAGGAGCTGCGCGGGCGCAGTGATGATCTTCAGACTCTTCGCGATGCCAACCCGCTGATGATCGCAATGATCTTTTTTGGCTTATATGTGGCTGTCACGGGGCTGTCTTTGCCGGGCGCCGCGATTATGACGCTGGCCGGCGGAGCAATTTTCGGGTTCTGGACGGCCCTGTTACTGGTGTCCTTTGCAAGCTCTGTAGGGGCCACTCTGGCGTTTCTGGTCTCACGATCGCTGCTTCGTGATTGGGTGCAAACCCGGTTCGGACGACAACTTAAGGCACTTAATGAGGGCTTTGCGAAGGATGGAGCGTTTTATCTATTCTCCCTCCGCCTAGTGCCAGTGTTTCCGTTTTTCGTGATTAATCTGATATCCGGCCTGCTGCCTATCAGTACCCCTCGATTCTACTGGGTGTCCCAGTTAGGTATGCTGCCGGCCACAGCGGTATTTGTGAACGCCGGAACCCAGCTTGGTCAGCTTGAGAGCCTGTCTGGCATTTTGTCGCCTGCGCTGCTCGGCTCCTTTGTGTTGCTGGCCGTGTTTCCCTTTATCGCCCGCAGCATACTTGGCCGGCTAAAGTCCCGGCGTCAGCTAGCTCGATTCACAAAGCCCAAAAAGTTTGACACCAACGTCGTGGTGATCGGTGCCGGGTCGGCGGGCCTTGTTGCATCACTTATCGCTGCAACCCTTAAAGCGAAGGTCACGCTTATTGAGCGCCATAAGATGGGAGGCGACTGCCTCAACACGGGTTGCGTGCCCAGTAAGGCAATCCTTCGCAGCGCTCACGTTGCCGAGGAAATGCGCCGGGCGCCGGAGTTCGGGCTGGCACCGGTAGAGGTGTCGGTGAACTTTCCGGCCGTCATGGAGCGGGTACAGGCCAAGATCGCTGCGATTGAGCCCCACGACTCCGTAGAGCGATTCACATCACTGGGTGTGGACTGTGTCTCTGGAGATGCAAAAATCGTCTCGCCTTGGGAAGTCGAAGTGAATGGTGAGCGTATTTCTTCGCGGCATATCATTATCGCCAGCGGTGCCCGAGCGCGCGTGCCAGATATCGAGGGTCTTGAGAACCTTGATTACCTGACCTCAGACACTTTGTGGGAGATTCGTGAGCTGCCCAAACGTTTTATGGTGCTCGGCGCAGGACCCATTGGCTGTGAACTCGCTCAGGCAATGGCGAGCCTGGGATCACAAGTCACGCTGGTGACTCATGCGCCCAGGATCATGCCTCGGGAAGACGAAGACGCGTCGGCACTGGTACATGCCCGACTCGAAAAGAAAGGGGTACGGATACTGACCCAGTGTGAGCCACAATCGTTCTCAAACATGGATAGCGCACAGTCAGCGCAGTGCATGCACAATGGCGAAGCGATCACTGTCGAGTTTGATCGACTGTTACTAGCTGTAGGTCGTACACCGAACATCGAGGGTATGGGGCTGGAAGAGCTGGGAATCCGTACGACCGGCCGCGGCACCATAGAAGTCGATGACTATCTTCAGACGGATATACCCACAATATTCGCTTGCGGTGATATTGTTGGTCCTTACCAATTCACCCACACCGCCAGTCATCAAGCCTGGTTTGCCACAGTCAATGCGCTTTTAGGCCATTTGAAGCGTTTTCGGGTGGATTATTCGGTGATTCCCTGGGCTACCTTTACAAGCCCTGAAGTGGCTCGTGTGGGTTTAAGTGAAGATGAGGCGAAAGCCCAAAACGTACCTTATGAAGTGACTCGCTACGGCATCGACGACCTGGACCGAGCTATCGCGGACAGTGAAGACGAAGGTTTCGTTAAGGTTCTCACTGAGCCGGGGCGCGACCGGATTCTTGGTGCAACGATCGTCAGCGCCCATGCGGGAGATTTGATACCCGAGTTTGTGCTGGCGATGAAGCACGGGCTGGGGCTGAACAAGATTCTTGGCACGATTCACATCTATCCGACGATGAGCGAGGCCAATCGATTTCTTGCGAGCGAGTGGCGCAAGGCCCGCAAACCCGAAAAGGTCCTTGCCTGGCTTGAGCGCTATCAGACCTGGCGCCGCGGGTAGGGCCCTTGGCTAGCAAAGAGTCCCCCGATAGGCCTGATAGTCCTGAGTCTGCGACGTCGTCAGAAGCTTGGTTGGTCTACATGCTCCGCTGTGCGGATGGCTCTTTGTACACCGGAGTTACCCGCGATCTTGTTCGTCGCCTTCGCCAGCACAATGGCGAGATCGTTGGGGGCGCAAGTTACACCCGAGGGCGTCGGCCTGTGACTGCGATTTGGGTAGAAGAGCGAGAAAGCCGTTCCGCGGCACAGGTGCGTGAGGCCGAGGTCAAGCGTTTGTCGCGCGCAGAAAAGTTCAGCCTTGTTCGATCATCGCCTCAAGAGATTCCTGCTGGCTAAGCCAGTCGCTCTCTAGTTCTTCGAGCTCAGCACGATACGCGCCCTGGTCGCGGAGTAATTCCGTGAGTTTGGCTTTGGCCTCCTGCTCGTAAATTGAAGGCTCTGCAAGAGCGGCCTCTATATTTGAGAGCTGCTCTTGAATCGTCTCCATGCGTTTCTCAAGCTTTTTGATCGCTTGCTCTAGAGGTCGTCGTTGCGCCCTGGTCTCGGCCGCCGCTCGTCGCTGATCGCGACGATCCATGGTGCTGCGTTGTTTGTCCGCGCCTTCGGCTTTGGCGGGAACCTTGTCCCCGGTATCATCGCTACCCCGAAGGATAAGTCCTTCGTAGGCATCCAGATCTCCCTGGAACAGGCTCAGGCGCCCTTCAGCGATGCGATAAAGATTATCTGCAGTGCTGCGCAGCAGGTGGCGATCGTGACTCACCACAATCACGGCGCCTGTGAATTCCAATAGAGCAATCTCCAGCGCTCGACGCATGTCGAGATCCAGGTGGTTGGTGGGTTCGTCCAGAACCAGAACGTTAGGGCGTTGCCAGGCCAGTATGGCGAGGGCCAGGCGCGCTTTTTCTCCACCGGAAAAAGGGCGTAGCTCGGCGTCTGCTCGTTTGCCCTTAAAGTCAAAGCCGCCGAGGAAGTCTCTCAGGGTCTGCTCTCGGGCATCGGGCGTCAGTCGCTGCAGGTGGAGCAAAGCAGAACTGTCCAGATCGAGTGTATCTACCTGCTGCTGATCAAAGTATGCGATACGGCATCCTTCACTACTGTGCCGCTCCCCTGCCAACAGGGGGAGTTCGCCGCAGAGACTTCGCAGAAAAGTTGTCTTACCTGAACCGTTGCGCCCAAGAAGCGCTATGCGGTCCCCGTTGCGCAGGCTGAAATCCGCGCCGCTGATCAAGGGTGAGTTGCCGTAACCTACGTTTGCACCGCGAACTTCGATGAGGGGGTCGCGGCCTCGTGGAGGCTCGGGAAAGCGAAACTCAAAAGGACTGTCTTCGTGGGCCAAGGCCATCTCACCCATGCGAGCCAGTTCCTTGAGGCGGCTCTGGGCTTGCTTGGCCTTAGTTGCCTTGGCTCGAAAACGGCGCACAAAATCTTCGATTTCAGCGCGGCGACGGGCGTGTTTTTCGGCACTTGCCCGCTGCTCTTCAAGCCGCAAAGCCCGTTGGCGCTCAAAGTCACTGTAACCACCCTTATAACTATTGAGACGTTCCTGTTCGATATGCAGCACGGCGGAACAGCTTGCATCAATAAAGTCGCGGTCGTGGGAGATGAGCAAGAGCGTGCCGCGATAGGCTTTGAGGAAATTTTGCAGCCAAATCGTGGTGTCGAGATCTAGGTGGTTTGTCGGCTCATCCAAAAGCAGTAAATCAGATGGCATCATTAATGCGCGCGCTAGAGCCAGACGCACTCGCCAGCCGCCAGAAAATGATCCGACGCTTTTTTCTGCGTCGCTATCCTCGAAGCCAAGCCCCAACATAAGCTGTAGTGCACGGCGCTCGGCCGCATAACCGTCGCAGGCTTCCAGTTGCGTATGGATACTGGCGGCAGCTTCGAAGTCGTCATCGGCTTCGGCAAGCTTCAGGCCTCCGAGTAGCTTGGCAACGGGCGCATCACCCTCCAGAACAAAATTGCCAGCGCTTAAGTCGCTGGCAGCGACGTCCTGAGCCATGTGGGCAATACGTTGTCCCTTAAGGCCTTCGATGTCACCTTTATCGGCCTGAAGCTCACCAAGTAGCATGGCAAAGAGACTCGATTTGCCGCAGCCATTGGCGCCCGTGAGAGCAATTTTTTGTCCCGGGAGGAGGCTCGCGTTCGCTTCTTCAAAGAGAAGACGGTCTGCGCGGCGGAGGCTAAGGTCGCGTAAGATAATCACGGGCGGGGAGTGTACTGGGCGTGGACGCAAGGGAACAGACAAACAAGCAGGAACCAGACAGCATTCGATCTCGATTGTGGGAGTTTGTTGTGGATGTTTATGCCCAACCCGGCGTAATGGTTGCCTGTTTACAGGCCCAGGAACGCTGGGATGTCGACGTAAACTTGATGCTCTACGCAGTATGGTGTGCAAAGCAGAACACCGTTTTGAGTAGTGAAGATTTCCAGAGAGCCGAGACTCGCTGTCAGGTCTGGCGGGAGGCGGTTGTTCTACCTCTTCGAAAACAGCGAGAGTTATGGCGCGGAAAGCCAGAGCTGAGCGCGGAGTATGCGGCTATCAAGGGACTCGAACTTCAGGCGGAACGAAGGCAACTGGAGTTTCTCGCTGACCTGTTCGAGCAAGATCGGTCGGATTTGGCTGCGTTGGAGTTTGAGGGAAGCATAGATGTAACACTTCTCAAAGCGCAGCTGACATCCCTGGCAAGGCACTACGGCTTGCAGGGAGAGGTATTTACCGAGTTACGAGTTGCAGTCACGGAATCTTAGTCCAGCGCCAGGAACCCGCCGGACTGGTAATCCCAGAGTCGCTTGTAGATCCCATCTTTGGCGATGAGCTCTGCATGACTCCCGGTTTCGACGATATTCCCACCATCCAGCACGATCAATCGATCCAGAGCAGCGATGGTCGACAGACGATGGGCGATGGCTAGCACCGTTTTGCCTTCCATGAGCTCGTAGAGACTCTCCTGGATAGCGACCTCGACTTCAGAATCCAGCGCAGACGTGGCTTCGTCGAGCACAAGAATAGGCGCATCTTTTAACATTACCCGGGCAATGGCGATGCGTTGACGCTGGCCACCACTGAGCTTCACGCCGCGCTCACCAACTTGGGCATCCAGGCCCCGAGCACCACTGTGATCCTCTAGGTTGTCAATGAATTCATCGGCGCGGGCACGATGGATGGCGGTCAGCAATTCGGCTTCACTGGCGGACTCTCTTCCATAGAGAATGTTCTCGCGCACCGTCCGGTGAAGCAGTGACGTGTCCTGAGTCACCATACCGATGTTGGCGCGAAGGCTTTCCTGGGTAACGCGTCGCACGTCCTGGCCGTCAATGGTGATACTCCCGCTTTGAATGTCGGAGAAACGCAGTAGAAGGTTAACCAGAGTGGATTTACCCGCGCCGGAGCGACCGATCAGGCCAATTTTCTCCCCGGGAGCGATATCCAAAGAGAGTTTGTTGAAAACGGGTTTTTGGGGCGTGTAAGCAAAGATGACATCCTGAAAATGTACTCGCCCTGATCGCACGTTGAGCGCCGAAGCATCGGGATCATCCTCTACACCAATATCTCGCGAGAGCGTGCTGATGCCGTCGCGAACGGTGCCCACGTTCTCAAACAGTGCCGACACCTCCCACATAATCCACTCGCTAATGCCGTTGATGCGCAGACAAAGCGCCAGTGCCGCGGCTATTGAGCCAGGAGAGATCGCCCCCTCGAACCAAAGATAAATGGCCGTAGCGCTGACCGAAAGCAGCATGAGCGTGTTGTTGGCGGTGATTGTAGTTTCCATCCATGTCACGAGCCGCATCTGGGGATGCACCGTGTTCAGAAACTCCTCCATCCCCTCTCGAGCATAGTTGGACTCCCGTTGCGCATGGGAGAAGAGCTTCACCGTGCCAATGTTTGTGTAGCTGTCGGCAATGCGCCCCGTCATCATTGATCGCGCGTCCGCCTGGGTCTCCGAGACGCTCTGCATGCGCGGCAGTATGGTTTTAAGTATGAAGATATAGATCAACAGCCAGACAAATAGCGGGATAGCGAGTCGCGGATCTATGCTGCCGAGCAGAAACAGAACTGAAAGGAAGTACACGGTCACGTAGACCAGAATATCGAGGGTAATGAGCACCACGGATCGCACGGCCAGTGCTGTCTGCATAACCCGCGTCGCGACACGCCCGGAAAACTCGTCCTGAAAGAACCCCAGGCTCTGCCGGAGAAGGTAGCGGTGGGCCATCCAACGCACAATCATCGGAAAGTTGCCCATTAGCGTCTGGTGCAGCAGTAACGACTGCAGCGCGACCATGATGGGAAAGGCAGTCAGTAAACCCAGTACTAACGCCATGAGTGAACGGCCGCCGGCGGCAAAGATCGTTTCGGGCGTTGTAGTAGATAGTAGGTCAACCCCCTGCCCAAGGACCTCGAAGAGGGCGACTTCAACAATGGCGACGCCCATGCTCAGCAAGGACACGCAAATCAGCCAGGGTTCCAATCCGCGGGAATGGTGGAGACAGAAGCGGTAGACGGACGAGGGTGCTCGACCGGGCTGGATGTCCGGAAATGGGTGTACGAGTTTTTCAAAAAACCGAAAAGCCATGATTTTGATCCGCTGACGAAGGGGCTAGGTTGTTTTTTTCGCCCTTTCGAAGAGGAGAGCAGTGTAGCGTGTCCCTTGCCAGGACACAGCCCGAGGGTGGCAGACCGGCCATACAGCGTTTACACTTGCGCCCTCGAAAAGCGTGGACCTCTGTTTGCGACACACCTCACTCTTGTGTGGGTTCTGTCTCAAGGTTCAGTTTCCATCGAACTCTATCAATTCACAGGAAGTACCCATGAATACATTTTTAAAGTCCGCGGTAGCGCTGTGCGCCGTGATTGTGCTGAGCGCATGTCAGCAACAAAACTCAGGAGAAACTGCCGTGGCTGAACTACAGCTAGAAACCCCTAACCAGCGATTGAGCTACGGCGTAGCGTTGGGACTTGGTCGAAATATGGCGAATGACGGCATGACCGTTGACGTCGATGCCTTCGCTGCAGGTTTGCGTGATGCTATGACTAACTCGCCTCAGCGCCTGACCGATGAAGAAATTCAGGCCGAAATGATCGCCTTTCAAGAGCGCGTAAACGCCGAGCGTGAGTCAATGACTTCGGCAATGGCTGAAGCCAACGCTGCAGCGGCGACCGCATTCCTTTTGGAGAACAGCACTCGCGAAGGCGTGATGACTACTGAGTCAGGTTTGCAGTACGAAGTCATCGAAGCGGGCGACGGTGCGACACCTACTGCCGAAGACAGTGTAGAAGTTCATTACCGTGGCACGCTGATCGACGGTACGGAGTTTGATTCTTCCTACGCTCGTGGCGAGCCTGTCACTTTTGGTGTGGGCCAGGTGATCAGTGGTTGGACCGAAGCACTGCAGCTGATGCAGGTTGGTTCCAAGTACAAGCTATTCATCCCTTCAGAGCTTGCCTACGGTGCAGGCGGTGCGGGTGAGCGTATAGGACCAAATGCTGCTCTCGTTTTTGAAGTAGAGCTGCTGAGCATTCCTACGCAAGCTGGCGAAGAAGGCTAAGTACTTAGCGTTCAGAGCCCGTTTGGTCGGGCTCCTTGTGACGCAGATCGAGGGTCTCAACTTTGTTGAGGCCCTTTTTTTGTCATCAGTTCGTATCTGGTTGGTCGGGCCGCGCACGTCGGTCACTTCGCTCGCTGAATTGGTGGACGCTCGCTCCGTGACCAACGTTCACAGTCCGACTTGGCATGAAACGACTACGTTGGTCGGGCCGCGCACGTCGGTCACTGCGCTCGCTAATTTGGGGGACGCTCTCTCCGTAACCAACGCACGCGGCCCGACCTGCGAGCGAACGGCGGCAGTGCCAGAGTCACTTTAATGAGTCGATGATGCCCATTGATGTGGCACGGCAAAGAGGCAAGTGGTGCTGATTTGCGAAGTAAGCGTCCCCCTTCCTAGCGCACGCAGCGAATCGGGGCCACTTGCCGGGTTATCGCGTGCGGTGTGTTGGGTGCACTTGCCAGAGCTTGGGTCGCTTTATCCGAATAGTCGCTGTGGGCCGCGCACGTCGGTCACTGCACTCGCTAAGTTGTGGGACGCTCGCTCTGTAACCAACGTACGCAACCCGTTGAACTAATCGTTCGGAGAACGAACCAGCTGAAAGACAGATACCCCAGCGAGTACGACAAACAGAGCGAGAGTCTGCTCTGGAATACTGAGCCCCATAAAGGTCCAGACAGTCTCTGCGCAGTTTCCATCGCCCATCATGACCACAGAAAATGTCTCTGAGAACGGCAGAGTCTCCAGCATGTATTCCAGACTGGGGCCACACGCGGGTGCGAGTTCTTCGGGAAGGTTTTGAAGCCAAATGTGACGCATGGCGACGGCGCCACCGGCTGCTGCGCTGATAAGGCACAGCGTGGCATAGACCCGACGACCCCAGCCCTGGGGGTTCTGTATCGCGGCCATGAGTGCGAACACGCCGACGAGAACCACGAACAAACGCTGAGTAATGCAAAGCGGACAGGGCGGTAGGCCCAGAGTCCGCTCCAGATAGAAGAGGGCAAAGGCCATGGAGGCAATGGTCAGTAAAAATAAGCCTAAGAACACAGGCCGTATTTGTAGCAGAGCGTTCATCTAGTCTCCGTGATTTAGGACTTTGTACTGATCGAAATAGGCGGCGAGGTAATCTTCAAAGCTGACATTATCTGCAGCTTCGATATCCGTTTGGCGAGACAGCGACTCAGTGCTCTCTTCGATCAGCGATTGCTCCGCTGTCGCATCGATTCCGCCATCTTTAAAGTACTCTGCCCAACGGTTGCTATAGCCCATGGCAAAACGGTAGTAGGGCATACCTTTCTCACGCATCTCGCGGAGGACTCGCGCCGACGGCAATTCCATGTCACCGCGCACTTTCGATTGCTGCTCCGCGAGTGCAGCGGCGTAGTCAGAGCTGCCGTGAACTGAGTCCAGAAGCTCCGCGCAAGCCGTTATTTTAATAAGGAGCTCTTCCGCCCAGTCAGTGAGTGCTCTGGGGCCAGACTCAGTATCCAGCATCAAACCCGGCTCTCGCCCGCGGTTCACTACCGCAGTCAGATTAGCGGCCTGGCGGTCTTGCTGGGCCGCGTCGCATGCTGGGCTTGGCTGCGTCAGGCAGAACAAAAGAAAGCTGTCGAGGAGTCGAATCTGCGCACCATCGATACCCAGGGGGTGAAAGGGGCTGACGTCGATGCAGCGAACTTCGACGTACTCAATGCCGCGTTCATGGAGGGCCGACAGGGGTGTCTCGCCACTGCGCCCGGGGCGTTTGGGTCGAATGGTGCTGTAAAACTCGTTTTCTATTTGCAGCAAGCTGTCATTGAGTTGCATGTACTCGTCGTCCTGCTTGCCCTTAAACGCGGCGTAGTCAGGATGGGGTGTAAGAATCGCTTGGGTTAGGGTGGCAATGTAGTTATCCAGCGAGTTGTAGCAGGCACGCAGTGATTTCTGGGCTGAGCTGTTGTATCCCAAATCACCCATGCGCAGTGCTGTCGCATGAGGAAGATGAAGTGAATTGCCCTCGCCATCAAAAGGTTCGAGATGATGCTCGCCCCGACCACGCATGAAGCTTGCGCACACAGCGGGTGACGCGCCAAAAAGGTAAATCAACAGCCATGACCAGCGATGGAAGTTACGAATCAGACCGAGGTAGCGGCTGGTAATGTAATCCTGCAGAGGGCCCTCATCGCCATCGGCTTTTTGCGCTTCGGTCCAATAGGACTCAGGCATGGAAAAGTTGTAGTGCACTCCTGCGATGGCTTGCATCAGTCGTCCGTAACGATTGCCCAGGCCATAGCGATAAACGGTTTTCATGCGACCAACGTTAGAGCTTCCATAGCGTGCCACGGGGATTCCCGCGTCACCGGCCACGATACAGGGCATGCTCGCGCTCCAAAGTCGTTCATTGCCGATGTGCTTGTAAACAAAGCTATGGACGTCTTCGAGCGTTTTTAGCGTGTCATCAATACTGCTGGATACTGGAGTAATGAACTCCATTAATGATTCAGAGTAATCAGTAGTGATACTGCCGTGGGTGAGTGCTGACCCCAGAACGGGCGGATGAGGGGTTTGGGCCAATACACCATCGCCCGCCACTCGAAGGCTTTCTTTTTCGATGCCGCGGCAGATGCCACGAAGCATTTCCGGCTGCGATTCTGATAGTTCCGCCAGTTGTTGATACCAATGGGAGTTCAAAACAGTCTCCTCGTCGCGATTAGTTGCGACGACGTTTCGGGGCTAGCCCTTGAGATGATTTCTGGCGTGAAAACGCGACGCCCGTGTAGAACGTGATGATACACCGTCCCACCTGCGATCCGTTAGCGCAGCGGAAAGCAATCCGACGGTAGGGCAGTCGCGTATGGTCACCGTCTATCGCGCCGACCTCAGATGTTAAACTACCGGTGCACTCATCTTTTTCTTCCTACTTCACAGGAGTTATGCGGTAACTATGAAATCTTTGGTCATTGTGATTGGACTGGCAATTGTCGGCTTCTTTGCCTGGCAGCAATTTGGCGGACAGTCTGACGATGGCATGAGTCGGCAACGCCCCGCGGCCCCCGTGACCGTGGTGGAGGTTGAGTCCCGAAGTTTCCGAGATCGAATTCCCGCTCTGGGGACCCTGCAGGCTTGGGAATCGGTTGATATTACGGCTCCGGTGGCGCAACGCATCACGGGCCTCAATTTTGAGGACGGACAGATTGTAGAAAAAGGCCAGACGCTGGCAACGCTCCGCCAAGAATCCGAGCAAGCCTCTATGCGGGAGCTCAGCGCGAGACTGGCCGATGCCCGTCGAGAAGTAGAGCGGCTAGCGGATCTGGCTCGAAAAAATCAGGTGGCGCAGACAGACCTTGATTCAGCGACAACCGAAGTTGAAGTTTTAGGGCATCAAATCAGCGAGTTAGAGGCACGCATAGCCGATCTCACGATCGTTGCGCCTTTCTCTGGCGTGTTAGGGCTTCGTGAAGTTAGCGAGGGGGCTCTTGTGTCTTTCGGACAGCGACTCACTACCTTGGACGATGTCAGCCGTATGCGATTGCAGTTCACAGTCCCCGCTCGTTATCTCGGAGTCCTCCAACCGGGTATGTCGATCATCGCCAGGAGCGCGGCTTTTAAGGAGGATTTTGTGGGCACGCTTTCCGCCGTAGGAAGCCGGGTAGATCCAGTGGCAAGAGCCATCACCGCACGGGCAGTCGTCCCTAACGAAGAAGGTCTGCTTCGAGCAGGCCTCCTTATGGAGATTGAAGTCACGGGGGACTCCAACACGGTGCTTATGGTGCCCGAGGAGAGTATTCAAAGCCGGGCAGCGCGGCACTTTGTCTGGAAGGTCGATGGAGAGCAGGCGCTGCGTAGTGAAGTAAAAATTGGAGCCCGTATCCCGGGCTGGGTCGTTATTCTTGACGGAGTGAGCGAAGGCGAGCGGATAGTCCAGGACGGCGTGATCCGCCTCTCGGGTAACGCAATGCCCGTTCGCGTGGTGCAAAGCTGATGTTACTTTCTGATGTAGCGGTTAGACGTCCGGTAATGGCCCTTGTAGGAAGCGCCCTCATCGTGGCTTTTGGTCTATTGGCCTTTGACCGCTTGCCTTTGCGGGAATACCCGGATATCGACTCACCTATCGTGACGGTTCAAACCTCCTATCCGGGCGCTTCTGCCGCGGTAGTAGAAAACAAGATCACCGAACTCATCGAAAACCGTCTCTCAGGCATCGAGGGCATCAAAACCTTGAGCTCCGCCAGCTACGACGGCGAGTCCACTGTGACCATCGAATTTAATCTCGACCGAGATATCGATTCCGCCGCCAACGATGTGCGCGATCGTGTATCCGGCGTTTTGGATAACCTCCCGGAAGAAGCGTTGCCACCGGAAACCCGCAAGAGCAACAGTGACGAGCAGGTGATCTTCTGGTCGCACCTGGTGGGCGAGAACATGTCGGCTCTTGAGCTCACCGACTATGCCCGGCGTTACCTCGAGGATCGCTTTGCGGTTCTGGATGGCGTGGCGAGGGTGCGTATCGGCGGCGGCCAGATCTATTCCATGCGAATCTGGCTGGACCGGAACGCTTTGGTAGCTCGCGGCCTTACTGTGACCGATGTGGAAAACGCGCTTCGCAGTCAGAACGTGGAGCTTCCCGCAGGAACGATCAAGTCTTCCCAGCGAGACTTCGTGGTTCGTATTGATCGCAGTTATCAGGTCGCAGAAGATTTTCGTGAGCTGGTGCTGGCACGGGGAGAAGATGGCTACCTCGTCCGCCTGGCAGATGTCGCAAGAGTAGAGCTCTCCAGCGCGGAATCCCGAAGTATGTTCCGTGGCAATACAGAATCCATGGTCGGCGTTGGGATCGTGAAGCAAAGCAAAGCCAACGCGCTTAGTGTGGGCAGGGCTGTGCAGGCAGAGATCAAGCGCGTAAACCAGCAACTTCCAGACGGTATGGAGTTGGTCGTAGGCTTTGATCGTTCGGTATTTGTTGACGCAGCGATTGACGAGGTGTTTTCGACGCTCTTCATTGCCGGAGTGCTCGTTGTCATCGTTATTTTCATGTTTCTGGGCGACCCCAGAAGCGTTTTGGTTCCTGCCCTCACTGTTCCAATCTCTCTCATTGGTAGCTTCAGCATGCTCTGGGCATTGGGATACAGCATCAATCTGCTGACCCTGCTGGCGCTGGTGTTGGCCATCGGCTTGGTGGTGGATGACAGTATCGTCGTGCTTGAGAACATTCACCGGCGCCTGGTGCGTGGTGAGTCTGCCTTGGTGGCGTCTTATCGTGGCTCGCGGCAGGTGGCCTTTGCCGTAATCGCAACCACGCTGGTGCTGGTCGCCGTGTTTATTCCTATTACCTTCCTTGAGGGCAATGTAGGGCGCCTGTTTGCGGAATTTGCCGTCGCTATGGCCATCGCTGTGATTTTCTCCAGTTTCGTGGCTTTGACTTTGGGCCCGGTTATTTGCTCAAAGTTGCTTAACAAGGACAAGGTGTCTAACCGTCTTGCGGATAAAGTTGAAGCGCTCAGCGAAGCGATGGAGCTTCGCTACAGGAAATTGCTCAGCCCCTTTGTTGAGCGATCATGGTTGTTTATTCCTGTGCTGTTGCTCTGCGTATTCGCGGCCTGGCAATTGAGTCGCAGCGTGCCGCAGGAGTTCTCGCCTACGGAAGATCGCGGCGTGCTGTACATGATTGCAGCAACCCCCGAAGGATCTTCTTTCGAATACACCGTGGATCAGGTGCTTCAGGTCGAAGAACTTCTAATGCCGCTGGTCGAGAGTGGGGAGGTGCGCAGGCTTCTTATTCGCGCCCCTGGTTGGGGTGGTGGTGAGTCCTTTAATCAGGCTTTCACGATTATGGCGCTCGCACCATGGGAAGAGCGTGATCGCACCTCTCAGGAAATAGCGGCAGACGCCCAGGCCCGGGTCAAAGATATCGCCGGTGCCAGGGTATTTGTGCGCGCACCGCGCTCCTTTGGAGGCGGGAACGCTGACCCTGTACAGTTCGTTGTGGGTGGGGATAGCTATGAGAACCTGGCCGAGTGGCAGGACATCATGCTGGCAAAAGTTGCCGAAAATCCTGGCCTGCTTCGCGTCGATACCGACCTCAAACCTACAAAGCCACAGCTCCGCGTTTCGGTGGATCGTAATCGCGCGGGTGATCTGGGGATTAGCCTCGCGGACATTGGCCGCACACTCGAAACTCTCCTGGGTTCTCGTCGCGTAACGACCTTCATTATGGGGGGCCGTGAATACGACGTGATCATCGAGGGTGATCGAGAGGAGTCCCGCACCCTGTCGGACCTGGACAACATTTACGTGCGCTCCAGCACCACCGATCGGCTCATCCCGCTCTCGAATATGGTGACTCTTAGAGAAGAAGCGGGCGCTGGTAGTTTGAATCGTTATAACCGTGTTCGCTCCTTCACGTTGTCAGCATCTCTGGCAGATGACTACAAGCTGGGTGAGGCCCTGGAATACCTGCAAGAGGTTGTGCGCACGGAGCTGCCCGAAACTGCGAGCTTCGACTTTAAAGGGGAGTCCCTTGAGTACTATCGGGCGAGCGGCAGTGTATACATCACCTTCCTGCTTGCCTTGCTCATTGTCTACCTGGTGATGGCTGCACAGTTTGAGTCCTTTGTGCACCCGGCAATTATCCTGTTTACCGTACCCGTCGCCCTGCTCGGTGGTCTATGGGGACTTCAGCTTGTCGGTGCGACACTGAACATCTATAGCCAGGTAGGTCTGATTATGCTGGTCGGATTGGCCGCTAAGAACGGAATTCTCATAGTGGAGTTCATTAATCAGATGCGCGACGCTGGTTTTGACTACGAGCAGTCGGTTATCGAGGGCGCTAGCAAACGTCTTCGTCCGATTGTGATGACGGCATTTACCACCGTGATGGGCGCACTTCCGCTGGTTCTTTCCTCCGGTCCGGGGCATGAGGTTCGCAGTGTGATCGGCGTTGTGGTCATGGGTGGAGTTGCTCTCGCTACTCTAGTGACCCTGTTCTTGGTACCCATGGCCTACAGCTTGCTGGCGCGAGGCACCGGCTCTCCGGAACTCGTGAGCCGTCAGCTGGATGCGGAAATGGAGTCTTTTGATGCCGCCAAAGCCGCGGGAAGTGAGGCGGTAGCGGGTCAGAAAGCGAGTTAGCAAGGAGCGCGGCAGCGGCGCTAGGGAGCGGGAGTACGTTCGTCCATTTCCATGAGTGCCGCTTCCCAGTGTTCTATGTCTGATCCCAACGCATTAAGCACTTCAAATCCGGCGATCCAGCTACCGGGATTCTCTTTGTCACGCATACGCCAACGTACCTGGCCTACCAGGTAGAAGGGCTCACTTTCTCCCGGGAGCTCCACGCCGATCTGCAGTATGGCACCCACCATCACGGTCTCGTCGAGGCGTACCCGTAGTCCACTGTGAGAAACATCGAGGGTATCGCAGCGGGCGACTTTTCCGGGACCTATGCTGCCGGGTGGGGGTGATTCGATTTCAATGAATACCCGGGATGCGACAGGAAGCCGGAAGAAACGTCGCTTGTCGTTGCCCGTCATTGTCCCTCCTCCCGCGCTCTTTCGACTTCATCCCGGAAATAGGAGCGAGTCTCCAGAATGTCCACAAGACCTTGGTCCATAAGCGTTCGCAGTTCAGAGCGGCTTAGTTCTCGCAGGGCAATGCCTTTGCGGTTGACGAAAATATAGTTGTCACGCCGGGGGTCGAACACGGCAAGCTTGGCCATGATGGGGGTTTCTCCGTCATGAAACCCGAGCCATGCCCCCATGGGCACATCTACCTCTCGCTCTTTACTCGCAGCCGGGCTTTGCCCGGGAGGTGACGCCACCGGGGTCAACGGTGGCGGTGTCGGCGGCTGAGGTGGAGGCGCGGGCGCTTGGGGTGGTTCCGGGGCCGCATAACTGGGAGGCTGCGGCGTTGGCGTTGGCGTTGGCGTTGGCGTTGGCGTTGGCGTTGACGTTGGCGTTGAAGCCGGCGCTTGCGTCACTGCGGGTGAAGGTGGCGGAGCAGGCGGAGGTACGGGTGGCGGCGGTGCCGCTACCGGTTGATACTCGGGTGCTGCGGGTGCACTCTGTGGTTGCTCGACTGCGGGTGTTTCCCGATCCGTCGGTGCATTACCCAGAGCTGCCTCACCAGGCGGTGCATCAGGCTCATCCAGCTCCAGAGTGAGGTCCAGTTCAGCCCCCTCGGGCGGCTCCAGCACAGGATCCCATTCATCAGCATCGCTGAGATCAGGAAGCTCCTCCGACCAATCTTCAGCCTCTGAACTGTCCACAACGTTATCGCTGTCCGGTGCAGGCTGCGGCTCCTCAGTCAGCTCAGTAGTTTCCTCTTGAGGGAGCGCATCGACATCGCTCCCAGCCGCGACCGTGGGCTCGTCATGCGATGGCTCATCATGAGCGCGTCGGTCCTCGTCATGAGTGCGCCGATCAGGGTGCGTCCGCCGCTCCTCATGGGCATCATGGTCCGCTTGTGATTGAGCGCCTTCAGCTGGAGGAGAGCCCTCAGCGGGTTCTTGTTCAGAGCCCTCAGCGGGCTCTTGTTCAAAGCCCTCAGCGGGTTCGGGATGAGAATCTGTTGTGGAAAGGGTGTCAGGTTCTTCTTCGGGGGGGCGGTAACCGGGATCGATAAACTGGCGCAAGCGATCTTCGCTATCGATGCCGACCGCGGAAGCCAGGCTGAGGCTAAAGCTGTCCCGATTAGCCAGTAGCACGGAAAAGCCGTCACTCACACGCTGACTGAATGCCTGACGCGAAATATCCAGGGCCTTTAAACCTACAAAATTCGCAAAGAGCAGATGCTGTCCGCTCTCCAGTTGCAGCACGAGCTGTGCTCTTAGCTCTCCCTCATCATCCTCAAACTGATACCAGTCGCCCGTAGTGAGTTTGTCGTCGTTGCTGACTTCCTGAGCGGGAGGCTCTTCTTCTATCTCAATAGCGGGGATTTTTACCAGCTGAAGCTTCTGACCATGCTGTATACGCAGGTGTGCGTACTCCACGAGTCCAATGGCACTGTCGGTAGCGTCGCTGTCATGCTCAAGGCTCAATAGCCAGCGTCGAAGCTCTCCAGGTAAATGCCGGAGAATCTGTTCCTGCCGATCACGGCCGGCGTCACCCGAATCCTCCGGCGCTTGTACTGACTCCATAAGGTGTAGCGTTGCCCGGCGCATCTGATCCCATTCTCGCGATACGCTTCCATGCTTTACCAACACAAGCTGTGCGCTGTCGTACCACGGACCTTTTAGAAATTCTCCGATTGCCGCTGGAAGGTCGAATTTTTCGAGGCCTGCGTTGATGTCTTTGGCAGCTTCTCGTCGGGCTGAGAGGGTCTTGAGACGGGCTTCTTCGGTCTCCGCCAGCCGCTGCACCATCCGCTGCGCTCGCGCGGCGTCTCGCTCGTTGGCGGCAACCAGTTCCTGAGTAATAGCAGCGATATCAAGGCGGTCGTTATTGAACCACTCCAGAGACTTTTCGACCGCACGCTGTATGCGTTGCTCGAGCATTTGCCCTGCTCGATCGAGGCGCATCTGCCAGCCGACCGCACCGTTTTGTAGTGCGTCAAGCAAGCGATGGAGGTCGTGGGCACCCGGGGTGTAAAACGACTCTTCTCTTAGCGCCATTGCCACCGCTAAAGGCAGCAGTCGCCGGATATGATCTTTAAGAGGTTGCTCCAGCGGGAATTGGTCTTCCCACTCGTCGAAAGCCTCACAGACCCACACCAATACAGCGTGGTCTCCGGGCCGAAGGCTGGCTTTTAAGTTTTGTTTGGCTGCACGACGCTTGATCGTTGCCAGAGGAGAGCTGTCGGTGTCTTTGCTCTTGGCGAGAAAGCTAATCAGCGTATCTGGTGAGAGGGTATCGGCACTGAGTGGCGCATCAGTCGGAGAGAACTGTTCCTCTACCTTGGGCTTAAGAGAGCAAGGGAGCGGGATTTGTTCGTGAGAGAGAGTCATAGCGCGCCGCTAAACCGGCAGCTGTCCTAGCGCAAGCTCTTGAGCAGCTGGTCAACGACTCGCTCAAGCTGTTGTAGGTTGCTGCAGGGTGCGCAGTAGTGGCAGGCGGTCTGATAGCGCAGCATCTCTGAATCACCGGTACCCCAGGCGCGCCGCGATTCCGGATTCAGCCAGATAACTTGTTTACTGCGCTGGTAAATGCTCTGCATGATCTCCAGCTCCGGGTTTCCTCGATTGTTACGCGCATCGCCTAGAATGATAACCGATGTATTGCGGTTGATGTCGTCCAGGGCCAGCTGAGAAAAGTCACGGAAGCTGCTCCCATAATCCGTGGCGCCGCCATAGCGCCAATTGGCTAACTCGATCGCACGCTCCAGCGGCTCATCCCGGAAAAGATCGCTGATTTCTCCCAGGTGACTGGAGAACGCGAAGCTTCGAGTGCGTGGCAGAACGTCCTGCAGGCTGTACAAAAACATCAGCAGAAAACTGGCGTAAGCAGCAACGGATCCGCTTACGTCACATACCGCCAGCAACTGCGCCTTGTCACGCTTTCGTGAGCGCCAGTGCGTCTTAAACAATATGCCGTCGTGAGCCATGCCGCCACGTAGCGTCTTGCCCATATCCAGCTGTCCACGCTTTACGGGGCGACGGCGGGCGCTGTGGCGGCTGGCCAGACGACGGGCCATGCGGCGCACTTGTTCCTGTACCCGATCACGATGGCGCCGATCGATATTGGATAAGCGGGTCTTACTCAGGATGTCTTCCATGAACGCGCTGTTATGGCCCTCTGCGTTCATGAGGTACTGCTGCTCTACATAATCTCGAACCTGTTCCCGGAGCACGTCACGGTAGCGGCGAAGAGTATCGATAGCAGGAGAATCAGCGCGCTCGAGCTCAATGACTGCGTCGCGGATTAAAGCCTCACCAAGGGTATCGAGGATTCTGCGAGTGTACTGACCTTTTTGAGTGAACAGCCGGATTTTACTGAGGCCCGCATCCTGGGCTGCGCTGCGCATGGCGGTACTCAGCGCCCCCCGTTGGTTTTCGAGAAGAGCGGGCAGCAGTTCGCCGTCTAACAGTTCTTTCAGCGATGGTGAGCTTCCTGCCGCTGCCTCAAGCTCTGCAGCATCGGAAGCGGATCCTCCCCCAGCGGCGGCCTGTCCCGCACCATTGCCAGCGGCATCCGGACTATCTGCTGTCGCAGCTTCGGTGCTATCGCTGCCTTCACCGCCTTCTTCCGCGGTATCAGCCTCGCCTTCGGTACTGAAGTCGGCGGCCTGTTCGTCGAAGAACTGATCAAAGCAATAAAAGAACGTATGCTCTTCTCGGTCGCTCTTGGCCAGGGTTAAAGCAAGGGCGTTGCGGAGAGTGTTTCTATCCGAGTAACCCACGACTTCCATTGCCGCGGCCGCATCTAAAGTCTCTGCAGGAGACACGGGTAAAGCGTGACTGCGTAGAATTTCGATGAAGCGAAGCAGGCTGGACTGCATTTAGGTGTTGTCCGAGGCCTGCTCGATGGAACGCATAATGGCACCCAGTTCCGCTTCGGTAGTCTCAATATCTTGCTCAAACTTCAGGAGCACATTGAGGGTCTCCTGTACGAGCGTGGGCTCCAACTCCGCGGCGTGGAGGAGTAACAGGCTGCGTGCCCAGTCGATGGTTTCCGAAACCGCTGGCTGCTTCTTAAGGTCCAGCTCTCGCACGGCATGCACAAAGGCCACCAGCTGCTGGCGCAAGCTGTCCTGTACCTCTGGCACTCTGCTGGCGAGGATACGCTCCTCGAGATCAATGCTTGGAAACGGAATATGCAGGTGGAGACAGCGACGTTTCAGGGCGTCAGATATATCGCGGGTGTTGTTACTGGTGAGGAACACCAACGGCGTCGACTTGGCTTTGATCGTGCCAATCTCTGGAATGGATACCTGATAGTCCGACAGAATCTCTAATAGCAGCGACTCAAACTCATGATCTGACTTATCAATTTCATCAATGAGTAGTACGGCGCCGTCGGGCTGCTCCATAGCTTGCAGTAATGGACGGGGCTCAAGAAATTCTTCAGAGTAGAAAACATCTCCGAATTGATGAAGGCGTTCAACAGACTCGGCGAGACCTTCCGCACCATCCAACAAATCCCCCAGCTTCTCCTTGAGAACCTGTGTGTAGAGAAGCTGCTTTCCGTACTTCCACTCATACAGTGCTTTCGCTTCGTCCAGTCCTTCGTAGCACTGCAGGCGCACCAGGGGTAGGCCCAAAAGTGTTGCCGCGGTCTTCGCGAGTTCTGTTTTACCGACGCCGGGGGGGCCTTCGACTAGTACGGGCTTGCGTAGCTGCGCCGCTAGAAAAACCGCCGTTGCTATTCGCGGACTGCATATATAACCGAGCTCTGCAAAGCCGTTTTCAATCGCCTCCATAGAGGCAAGTTCTGTCCTTTTATCCACGGCCCTTGGGCTCTCCCTAAGCTGGTGCGACGCGGCTGCTTAGCCGCCCGTCGCGTTCATGAAGCGCAGAATCTGCGGCTCTTCACTGTTGTCAAAGTAGTGGCGCTCCGGCTTGATCGCCATGGCGTCGTGCAAAATGTTTTGCAGTTCCTCAGTGGTGCTGCCCGGGCTGCGCAGGTATTCCCGCAGATCCACGGAATGCTCGTTTCCCAGGCACAGCAAGAGCTGGCCTTCCACGGTCACGCGCACCCGATTGCACAGGTGGCAAAAATTATTACTGTGCGGCGAAATAAAGCCAATGCGACTGCGGCTGTCATCAAGCGAGTACATTCTTGCGGGGCCCTCGCTACCACTCGGGTCTCCTAGTGCAGACAGGCTGTGATGCTCTTCAATCTGAGAGCGGAGCCAATCGCTGTCAGCCAGCGTTAAAGCGCGGTCGTGATCGTCGATACGGCCCAGAGGCATCTCTTCGATGAAAGCGAGATCAATGCCTCGTTCTTTGGCGAAGTTGACCAGATCCAGTATTTCGTCGTCGTTGTCACCGCGCATAATTACCGCGTTGATACGAATCCGCTCAAAATCGGCCGCGCAGGCTGCGTCTACGCCCGCTATGACCTGCTCCAGATGGCCGACGCGGGTGATCTGTCTAAACCGCCGTGGCTGCAAGCTATCAAGACTGATGTTCAGGCGCTTTACTCCGGCATCGCTCAGCGGTTGGGCCAGGCGCTGGAGCTGGGAGCCGTTAGTGGTCATCACCAGTTCATCTAAACCCTGCATAGCTCCAAGCTGTTCTACCAGCTGCATGATGTTGTGTCTCACCAGCGGTTCGCCGCCCGTAAGACGGATTTTGCGGACACCCAAATTGACAAAAGCCTGCGAGACCTGACCCAGCTCTTCGAGAGTGAGTACTTCATTTTTGGGGACAAATTTCATGTCTTCGGCCATGCAGTAAACACAGCGAAAGTCACAGCGATCCGTCACGGACAAACGCAGATAGTCGACGCGTCGACCGAAGCGATCGATAAGCGTATTCGGAGTGTTTTCTTGCATGGCGCGCAGTGTACTTCTCTGGGGCGTTGCGACCAAGCGCGCGCGGCGCTTTACAGCTCGCACTCTCTGGGACACGATGGGCGTCTATGAGCTTTTTTAGTCCTTGCGGCGCGATCAAAACCTCTCAAGATCACCGGTATACCCTCGAGTTCGAGCGGGGTCTGGGCTGATGCGGGCTATTGCCTTTTACGCCGGTCCTCTCCTGGCGCTTACCGCTTCGCTCTTGGCCTTGGAGACGGGTCAGTCTCAGTCCGTTGCAGTAGTGCTGGGGGTCGCGGTTATCTGCATTGTGTGGTGGATTTTCGAACCCATCGCGATTCCTGTGACTTCGCTTATTCCCCTTGCGGTGTTGCCCCTCGCCGGCATTCTGACGCCCGCTGAAGTAGGGGAAGCCTATGGTTCGCCGCTTATTTTGCTTCTTCTTGGCGGGTTTTTGCTCTCCCAGGCAATGGAAAGCAGTGGTGCCCATAGACGTATCGCCCTGGGAATGATTCACCTGTTTGGCGCCAAAAGTCCTCAGCGACTGGTACTGGGATTTATGACGGCCGCTGCTGTACTCAGCATGTGGATTTCTAATACGGCGACGACCTTGATGCTATTGCCCGTCGCCCTTGCGATGCTCGAGGGCTCCAAAGATAAGGAGCGGCTCGCGGTACCTCTACTTCTTGGCCTCGCCTATGCCGCGAGTGTGGGGGGTGTTGGGACGCCCATTGGCACGCCACCCAATCTGATATTCATGCAGATATTTGAGGAGTACACGGGCGAAGAGATGTCCTTTACGCGTTGGATGACCTGGGGCGTACCGGTCGTCGTGCTGCTGGTGCCCGCCATGGCATGGTCACTTACTCGGGGGATTGAGCGCAGCGCGAGCCTGGAGCTTCCTGTTGTAGGGCCCTGGCGGCCGGAAGAGCGTCGAGTACTTGCTGTGTTTTGTCTTACCGCGGTGGCATGGGTTACGCGCAGTGAACCTTTTGGAGGTTGGCGGGCGTTGTTGGATTTACCCCAGGCCAACGACGCATCCGTCGCCCTGCTTGCGGTGGTAGTTATGTGTATCGTCCCTAATGGTCGAGGGGGGCGCTTGCTGGATTGGGATAGAGCCAGCCGTATTCCCTGGGGCGTTTTACTGTTGTTCGCTGGCGGGATCTGTTTGGCGAAGGGTTTTGTTGCCTCGGGCCTTAGCGACGTTTTAGGTCAGGCGCTGGCTTCTCTCACCAATATGCCGTCTATCCTTCTGATTCTGGTGGTTTGCCTGGTAGTCACCTTTATGACTGAAGCCACCAGTAACACGGCTAGTACCACGCTTCTGATGCCGGTGCTGGCTGCTGCGGCGCTTGCCGCCTCTTTGCCGCCTGAGTTGATCATGGTGCCTGCGGCTATGAGTGCAAGTTGCGCTTTTATGTTGCCGGTGGCTACGGCACCCAATACCGTCGTGTTTGGATCCGGACTGATTACCACCACACGGATGGCTCGTGAGGGGCTTATGCTCAATTTTATTGCGGCAGCGATTATCACCCTGGTGTGTTACGGAGTAATGGTTTTATGACAACGGGCGTTCGAGTTTTTGGTCTTGCTCTGATTCTGATGTCTCTGGCTCTTCTTTATCCAGGTATCACCCAGCCAGTTTTGACCCTCAGCGGAGAACTCGAGAAGTCCGAGCTAGCGGACTTTGGTATAGACCTTATTGCGGGCGAGGGCGGTAATAGCCAAACCCGTGACATGCTAAATGCCATGGCGCGCATGATGGGCTTGGATCAGATTGAGGGCCGAGTCGAGGCCTATCGAAGCACTAGATCGATCTTGGGTATGTCTGAGGAGCTCGCCGACAACGGCAATCTTCTGGTCGCCGTGATGATCGTCAGTTTCAGCGTGGTGATTCCGGTCTTAAAGCTGCTGTTTCAGGCCTGCGCCCTGTTGTTACCCGCAAGCTCCGCAAGGCGACTGTTGAAACTGAATGCGGCCTTGGGGAAGTGGTCGATGGCGGACGTGTTTGTCATGGCGATGCTCATTGCCTTTATGGCGGGTAGAGCATCGAATCACGTCGGTGAGCTGTTGATCATGGATGCGCAGCTGGAGCAGGGCTTCTGGTTTTTTCTGGCCTACTGCCTGTTCGCTATCGCTGCGGGCGGGCTGCTCAACTTTGTCGCTGCCAGACAACCCGCTTCCGAGGAATTACCCGGGCAAGCCTGATCCGTAAGGGGATGGCTGGCTGTTGGTTTCACGATCAGCCAGCGCGCAGAGACACGGTGTAACCTTCAGCGGGGGAGGCTTCCCCTCGAAGCACCTTCAAAAACGCCTCTTGAGCGGCAGAATCGCCGTCAAAATGCCGAATTTTGAGCCAGTCATCAGCAAAGCGCCGGAAGTTTACAAAGCTTGTTGCGATGCGTTTTTCCATTTCGCTGGCGCCCCATTCCTTGCTGCGCTTCGCGGCCTGCGCTGGAGCAAAAAATAGTTCTGGTTGTGGTCCTGGCAGTGTTTCGCCCGCCCCCATAGGGCCATCCTGATGCGTTGCACCAACAAGGCAGGCGTAGCGAAGCTCGTCGCCGTAGTGGCTATGCAAAGCCATGTTGACGGTGCGGTCACCCGCCATATCGACACTCACTGCGGGCACCTTTGGCAAATCGTCAATTTCGTCGTAGGTAAAGACGGCATCGTAGCAGCCTAGCTCCTCGCAAAACGCCTTGTTGCGCGCAGAGGTGAGTCCGACACTGCGTAAAGCTCCCCGTGCCTGCACCGCGTGTGCCAGGGCTATGGAGGTTTTGCTGGAAGCGCTGGTGATCAGGCAGTCTTTCGCCAGATAAAAGTCGTTGTCAAACAGGGCGTCTTCACACAGCCAGGAAGTCAGGTAGAGCCCGCGAAGAAGGCTGTCCTGCTCCTCCCGCGATGTTTCATAAATTGGGTTTTTCGAAGCCCGCTGAAACTGCGCATAAATCGGAGCGAGGCCTTCGCGATGCTCCGATACGTCGCAAAAGTTGTATTCATTGCATTGGCCAGCATTGATTAGCAGGTGTGTCGACATGGGGAAAAATCCCCAAACCCGCTCGCCAACTTTAACTTCAGCGTGCTCACTTTTCACGACCGTGGCGTAACCCATGGCCGGTACGCGTCCCCAGGCCTCATCACCGGTGGGGAAGAAGCGCCAGTACCCCAACAGATCGCCCACATGACAGTAGCTGATGTTGTTGGCGGTGAGCGCAAAGCGATCCACTTCCAGTAGCACCTGCCCGGCCTCCAAGGCATCGGGGAGAGTGGATTCGACGACGCGCAGCGTGTCAAAAGCGTTTCGTCGGGTTTCCAGTGTCAGTTGGCTTGTCATGGCAGATCAGAGCGCCGCCATGATGTTTTCTGCAGCGCTGACGTCAACGCCCGCTCCAGGCTCAACATTCAGGGTAGTCACCGTGCCGTCATCGACAATCATGGCGTAACGCTGGCTGCGGAGCCCCATGCCAAATCCCCGGCCATCCAGTTCAAGGTCGAGAGCCTTGGTGAAGTCGCCATTCCCGTCAGCGAGCATCATGATGTGCTCCGCATTCTGTGCTTTGCCCCAGGCATCCATAACAAAAGCGTCGTTAACGGACAGGCAGGCGATGGTGTCTACACCGGCAGCCAGGATCTTGTCTGCATTAACCACGTATCCGGGGAGGTGGGTCATGGAGCACCCGGGAGTGAACGCTCCGGGCACGGCAAACAACACAACTTTTTTGCCGCTAAACAACTCGTCCGTGCTCACGGGAGTCGGGCCATTTTCGCCCATAACCTGAAGCTTGCCTGAGGGGATTTTGTCGCCAACAGAAATACTCATCTTTAACTCTCCTTGCCTAAAAAAAATTATGGTGGCCGATTCTGCCTATCAAGCTGTCCTACTGTCTACTGCTCGGTCGCATCCATCATGCCGTCAAAAATAAACTCGCACTCTCGGTAGAAGTCCATTTGCTCTTCACCCAGATAGGGCGCAATCATTGTCATCAGTTGTAGCACGCCCTGATGAATGCA
>NZ_JBGCFU010000107.1:0-26439 GCF_045107095.1 Congregibacter sp.
GTCGATGATCTTCTTCAAGTGTTTGTACCTTTGGGCAGCGTTGCACTTTTATCTGGGCAGTAGAACTCTACAGAGAGATATGGGGCGTTGATTGTCCTAGCTCTGTTAACTGGGCTTAGCACAATTGATTCGGTGGGGGCGAGGAGAGCGAAGTGCTAACTGTTGATTTTGACGATCGTGCTGGAGTTCTAGTTTTGGAGCCCCAGGGTGAGCTTTCCAAGAGCGACTTCACAGAAGCCGCCAAGGCAGTGGATCCCTACCTCGAGCGTAATGCGAATCTTTGCGGTCTGATTATTCACGTGGATTCCTTTCCCGGTTGGGACTCCTTCGCCTCTCTGATTGCGCATTTAAAGTTTGTGAGGGATCACCACGCCCGGGTGTCTCGTGTCGCTTTTGCTACGAACTCACCCATCGGGAGTGTTGCCGAGAAAGTGGCCTCACACTTTATTAAAGCCGAGATAAAAAGCTTCGACTTTGATCAGTTTGATGCCGCTCGTGATTGGCTGCTCGATGAGTAAACCTCATTCGCTCGCACGATCAGAAGGCCTATGTCAGAACTAACACTGTCAAAGGACGCCCAGGAGGCGCTCGTATCGAAGCTAAAGATCTATTTTAAGGATGAGCTTGATCAAGAGATTGGGTCCTTTGACGCTGAGTTTCTCATCGATTTCTTAGCGAAGGATCTCGGTCCACATTTTTATAATCAGGGTTTGCGCGATGCCCATGCCCTATTTACAGAGAGAGCAGAGGAACTTGGCTACCTCGTGCAGGATCTGGAAAAAACCAATAGCTCCATGACTTGATCCTTGTTGCCTGTACCAACGGAAGTCTGAATTAATGGAAGACAAGCTCAATATTGCAATCGCCCAAATCGCACCGGTTTGGCTTAATAAGCAAGCAACTATTAAAAAGGTCGAAGCCGCTATTTCGGAAGCGTCCTCCCAAAAGGCCTCCCTCGTTTGTTTTGGAGAGACTCTTCTGCCCGGGTATCCCTTCTGGCTAGACCTGACGGGTGGGGCTAAGTTTAACGATCCCATGCAAAAAAAAATCTTTGCGCATTATCTGCAGCAAGCGGTGAGTATCGAGCATGGAGATTTGGACAGCATTTGTGCGTTGGTAAAGGAAAAGCAGATTGCGATTTACCTGGGGATAGCCGAGAGAGCGGGCGATCGCGCTGGTCATAGCATCTATTGCAGTCTGGTGTATATCGATGAATTAGGCGTTATTCAGTCCGTACACAGAAAGCTCATGCCGACCTACGAAGAGCGATTAGCCTGGGGTATAGGGGATGGCAATGGGCTGAGAGTTCACTCGCTCAAAGACTTTAGGGTGGGGGGACTCAATTGTTGGGAGAACTGGATGCCCATGGCACGCAGCGCTCTCTATGCTCAGGGTGAGAATCTGCACGTGGCGGTTTGGCCTGGCAACACGAACAACACCATCGATGTCACAAGGCATATGGCCAAAGAGAATCGGATGTATGTACTGTCGGTATCAGGCTTGATGCGTAAAGAAGATATCAGTGCTGAGATACCGCATCACACTGAGATTGCGAGCAGTGCGAGTGCCGTTCTAGGTGATGGTGGCTCTTGTATAGCAGCGCCCGACGGCAGTTGGGTCATCGAACCCCTGGGTTCACAGGAGACCGTAGTCAGCGCGACTATTGATATGGGCGAGGTAAGAAAAGAGCGACAGAATTTTGATCCCTCAGGCCATTACTCACGCCCGGATATTTTTGATTTACGCGTCAATCGAGAACGGCAAAAGCTCGTGACCTTCTCAGACGAGTAGCCAAAGCCAAAGCCAAATCCAAATCCGAAGCCTAGGGCAGGCCGGTGAGCTTTTTCACTATCCAGTCAGATACCCGTGTGGGTAACAAAGCCTTGATGGCAATAAATGCACTGCCCGGTAAAAATGGTACGACGCTGCGCGGCGTGGGGTCATGACTTTCGCAGGCAGCCACGATGCTTCCGGCCACGGTGATAGGGTCTGCGCCCTTACCATGAAGGTCGTGGTGGAAAGCCTTGAGGATGCGCAATTGCTCGGCATAAGCAGGCGCGTTTTCTATCCAGTGTGCTATTTGTTCCTGCTCTAAAGATCCGAAGCGTGTTTTGACGGCTCCCGGCTCAATCACAATGACCTCTACGCCATGGGGACGCAGTTCGTGTCTCAAGGAGTCAGAGATCGATTCCACAGCATGCTTGGTGGAGTTGTAAGGGCCAAAAAAGGGCAGGGTGACACGACCGGCAACAGAAGAGACATTCACGATGCGGCCACGCCGGCGCTCTCGCATGCCGGTCACAAAGGCACGCGTCACCCGCACCAGGCCTAGTACGTTGGTCTTAAATTGCCGCTCCCACTCATCGTCAGATACTGCCTCCAGGGGGCCTACCGCCGCATATCCGGCATTGTTGACAAGGACATCCGGAGCATTGCCATCAAGAGCTTCAAAAACCTTAGCCGCCGCGGCGGATACGGAGTCTGCGTCCGTGACATCCATTTCTAATGCTGTAATGTTTTCGTAACCAGCATTCAGCTCTGCCAGGGCGTCTTTGTCTCGCCCAGCAGCAAACACCTTGTGCTGTTTACTGGCTAGCAGTATGGCGGCTGCGCGTCCGATGCCTGCGGTGGCTCCGGTTATGACAATACTCGACATCTGGGTCTCTTTTTTTTCGTGGTCGTGGTTTCGCTGTGAAGCATACCGCCCCGGGAAGCTACAGAATAGCCTCGATGAGACAGGGGCCGGGCGTACTCATGGCCTCGGCAAACTGCGCTTGGAACTCATTGCTGTTTCGAGCCTGGGTCGCTTTTACGCCAAGCCCTGTAGCTATGCTCGCAAAGTCCATGTCGGGATTGGAAAGGTCGAGCATGGAGAGCGTTTTATCGTTGGGTTCGCCCGCGCCCACGCGTGCGAGTTCGATGTTGAGAATCGCATAGCTCTTGTTGTTTAAAAGAATCACTGTGACATCGGCATTCTCTCGGGCCATGCTCCACAGAGCCTGAATGGTGTACATCGCTGATCCGTCTGCCTGCAAAGCAATCACTTTCTGGTCGGGGCAGGCTAAAGCCGCACCCAAAGCGACGGGTAAGCCCTGGCCAATTGCCCCGCCGGTGAGTGTTAACCAGTCATGGGCTGGTGCATTTTCTGTACAAAGAAACATGGCTAAGCCACAAGTCGCACCCTCATCCGAAACGATGGCGTGATCCGGCATCTCATTACTCATGATTTGCCCGATGGTTAAGGGGTTGAGTGTCTCGTCGGAGACTTCGTGTATTTTGCGCTCATACACTTCCTCGGCACTTTTTTCGATGCTCAGCGCGGCTGTCAGTGCAGACACGGTGCCGCTCAGATCCTCGCTTTGCTCGGCCAACGTAAATAGCTCGCAATGCTCAGGTGTTAGCCAGCTTTCTTTTTCCGGGTAGGCAAAAAAGCTTACTGGTGCCGCGACACCTAACAGTATGAGCTGCTCAAAAGGCATCAAAGCTTCCGCTGCTTGTTCTGCAAAGTAAGGGAGTCGTTGTACTTTTGCTCGACCTGCGCCGCGCTGCAGGCGCGTAGGGAACGTCGCGCACATAAGCGTGACGTTATGTGCGTCGGCAATAGCGCCAAGCCGTGCTAGGTTTTCTTCGCGCAGTGCCTTGCCACCCAACATGATCGCAGTCTTTTTGCCAGAGCGAACGGCTTCAGCGATGCGGGCAATGCGATTGTCTGGCACCTGAAGTGCTTCGGGTCTCGGGAGTGCAGGAGCAGCCTCGCTCGCAGCGTCCCATGCATGATCCGCCGGCGCAACGAGGGTCGCTATTTGCCCATTTCCGCGCATGGACGCCTGTACCGCCCGTGCGCCACCGGCCGACAGCTCTTCCGGTGAGCTGGCAATCTCCGTCCAATGGGACCCCCAGCGCGTGATGCCCGGTAGGTTTGATGTTAATGGCGCATCGAACTGCAGGTGGTAGCTTGCGTGGTCGCCGACGATGTTGACCACGGGGGAGCCCGCGCGGCGGGCATTGTGCATATTGGCTAGACTGTTAGAGAAGCCCGATCCCAGGTGCAGAAGGGTGGCAGCTGGCTTGTCTGCCATACGTGCGTAGCCATCTGCAGCGCCAGACACTACGCCTTCAAAAAGACAGAGTACGGGGCGCATGGCGTCCGTTTGTCCGATAGCCGACACCAGCTGCATTTCTGAGGTTCCGGGATTGGCGAAACAGATTTCGACTTCGCTCTCCACGAGAGTCTTTAGTAAAGCCTCGGCGCCGTTCATAAGCAAATCTCCTAGTGCGTGGGATGAGTATTTAGGATTATTCTCGGTAGTTAGGCTTCGTATGATAGGCGATAAACCTTGCCCAATGTTTGTCGTATAGCTTGCAGTGACCTAAAATTCCGCCCCCTGTTTATTCATTGTCCGAGAACATCTCTATGGCGCTCAATCGTCGTTCCAAAAACATCACCGAAGGCGTTCAACGGGCGCCTAATCGCTCTATGTACTATGGCATGGGCTACGAGGAGGGTGACTTTAAAAAGCCTATGGTGGGCATCGCCAACTCCCACTCGACAATCACCCCCTGCAATGCGGGACTACAGCCCCTCGCCGATGCGGCGCAAGAGGGTCTTCGAGAGGCAGGAGCCAACCCCCAAATCTTTGGCACTCCCACGATCTCTGATGGCATGTCCATGGGTACAGAGGGGATGAAGTACTCCCTGGTATCACGAGAAGTCATCGCTGACTGTATTGAGACCTGTGTAGGCGGTCAGTGGATGGACGGCGTACTGGTCATTGGCGGCTGCGACAAAAATATGCCCGGCGGCATGATGGGTATGCTGCGAGCGAATGTACCGTCGATATTTGTCTACGGCGGAACCATTCTTCCCGGCCGTTATAACGGTCAGGATTTGAATATTGTGAGTGTATTCGAGGCCGTGGGTGAACACGCGGCGGGTCGTATCAAAGACGAAGATCTTCTGGCTATTGAGCGTAATGCGATTCCCGGCACCGGCTCCTGTGGCGGAATGTATACCGCGAACACCATGAGTTCGGCCTTTGAGGCCTTGGGGATGAGCCTGCCTTACTCCTCGACCATGGCCAATGTCGAGTCTGAAATCAAAGAGTCTGCGAAACAAAGTGCCTTAACTCTGGTCGAGGCGATTCGCCAGGACATCAAGCCACGAGATATTGTGACCAAAGAGTCTCTGGAGAATGCCGTTGCAGTGATTATGGCAACAGGGGGATCTACTAACGCCGTACTTCATTTTCTGGCCATCGCCCACGCTGCGGAGATTGATTGGACCATCGATGACTTTGAGCGTGTGCGTCAAAAGGTCCCCGTGCTTTGCGATCTCAAGCCCAGTGGCCAATATCTCGCTATCGACTTGCACCGGGCAGGTGGTATCCCGCAAGTAATGAAGATCCTTCTCGATGGTGGCTTGCTCCACGGGGACTGTATGACCGTTACCGGCAAAACCATTGCCGAGTCACTGGCCGATGTCCCGTCCGTGCCCAAAGACCCTTCGGTGATTCGCACTTTGGATAACCCAATGTACGCCAAGGGTCACTTGGCGATTCTCCGGGGCAATCTCGCCGAGGAAGGCGCCGTCGCCAAGATCACCGGCCTGAAAAACCCTGTGATTACAGGGCCTGCGAAAGTCTTTGATGATGAGCAGTCGGCGCTGGATGCAATTTTGGCGGGACAAGTGAAAGCCGGAGACGTTGTTGTGTTGCGTTATCTTGGGCCAAAGGGCGGGCCGGGTATGCCAGAAATGCTCGCGCCTACGGGCGCTCTCGTTGGTCAGGGTTTGGGTGAGTCTGTGGGCCTCATAACCGATGGGCGTTTCTCGGGTGGTACCTGGGGGATGGTCGTCGGACACGTGGCCCCCGAAGCTTACGCGGGCGGTTTGATTGCTTTGGTCGAGGAGGGCGACTCCATCACCATCGACGCCCATACCCTGAGTTTGCAGCTGAACGTTGACGATGAGGAAATAGCTCGTCGTCGAAGCGTCTGGGTGAAGCCACAGCCACGCTACACCCGCGGAGTCTTGGCCAAATTTGCCAACAATGCGGCCCCGGCTAGCCGGGGTGCTGTTCTGGATCTCTATGAGGAGTAACGCTCCTCAAGATCAGGAAATCGAACGCGGCAACTGTTTATGAACCTCGCTGGCATCATTGCTTACTGTGACCTTGTCGCGGTGGGCGTGTTTGCCGCCTCGGGGGCCCTAGCTGCTGCAGAAAAACGCCTGGATGTGTTGGGCTTTGTATTGTTCGGCACCATTACGGGGGTCGGCGGAGGCACGCTTCGCGATCTGCTGCTGCAGCTACCGGTTTTTTGGATTAGCGACGTTCGTTATCTCTGGGTTTGCATCACGGTATCGGCATTGACCTGGTACATCGCTCCCATGCTGTCGGTGCGGCGCAAAGTCTTGCTTTGGGCTGATGCAATGGGCCTGGCGTTGTTCTCAGTACTGGGCTGCGCCAAGGCTTTGCAATACGACGCGCCCTGGATCGTTGCCGTCGTTATGGGGGTGATGTCTGCCAGCTTCGGCGGCTTGATTCGAGATACTTTGCTGGGTCGTGAGTCAGTGTTGTTGGGGGCGGAGATTTATGTCACGGCGGCTTTGGTCGGCGCGGGGATGTATGTGGCACTGGTGTCTAACGCGTTTTTGGAGCCCAGCGCTGCCCTGTTGCTGGCGATGGTGCCTGCCTTTATTTTACGTGCCGGAGCAATACAGGCGGGTTGGCATTTACCCAGCTATCGGCGCTTGGGGAACGGCCCCTAAATCAAACGCTCTTAGCTAGAACTTTATCTCGCAGGCTTTCTTTGTAGCTGCGAATCCTGTCGCGAAGTCCACTATCCGATGTTGCCAGCATTTGCGCAGCGAGGATGCCCGCATTCGTGGCATTGTCGATGGCGACCGTAGCGACCGGTACCCCTGCAGGCATTTGCACGATGGATAGCAGGCTGTCTTCGCCAGCAAGTTTGGTCGCAGCTACGGGCACGCCGATAACTGGTAAGACAGACAACGATGCAACCATGCCGGGTAAGTGAGCAGCGCCTCCAGCTCCAGCGATAATGACACGTAAGCCGCGGTCTTCTGCCTCTCGTGAGTAACTGTAGAGTTTGTCCGGAGTACGGTGTGCAGAGACGATTTCCATTTCGCACTCGACATCCAGGGCGTCCAGAATGTCTTTCGCAGCGCGCATGACCGGGAGATCCGAGTCGCTGCCCATAATAATTCCTACGCGTGCAGTCATGCCGAACGAGCCTCTTCCTGAATTCTGTTCCAATTGTTGTTTGTTGCGGTCAGCGCTTCTTCTGCGGATTCGGCAACGGCGGTCACGTGCCCCAGTTTACGCATAAGACGCGCCGGGCTTTTTCCGTACCAGTATATGGTCGCGCTATCGCTTCCTGTTTCGGTGCACGAGTCGCGATGAAGATCCTCCTGCTTCAGGGCCGGTGTGCAGAGGAGGTTCCGCATAGCCGCGGGGCTTTTAAGAGCGCTGCTAGCGAGCTCGATGCCTGCCACAGCACGAAGGTGTTGTTCGAACTGAGAGCTGGCGCAGGCCTCAATGGTGTAGTGACCTGAGTTGTGCACTCGAGGTGCTATTTCGTTGATCAGTACTTGCCGGTCGGCGAGAAGGAACATCTCCACGCCAAACACGCCGACACCGTTCAGGGCCTCCACCGCGTTGTAGGCTAAGGCTATCGCTGCAGCTTCTGTTTCTTTATCGATGTTCGCCGGAGCGCTTACCGTGTCGAGTACCGAGTAATCTTCTTCAAAAGTCATGTCTACCGGACCGAAGTGGGTGCTCTCACCCTTAGGGCTTCGAACGACTAACACAGCGATCTCGCGAAAGTCCCCGGCGAACTTCTCGAGCATGGTGCTCCCGGGCCAAGCTTTCCCGAGGTCATCTTCTGTTCGAATCAGCTGGACACCGCGGCCGTCAAAACCACCTCGCAGCGCTTTTTGCACAAACGGATAGCCTAATTTTTCTCCTGCTTGTTGTAACTCTGCTACATCACCGTTAGTGATAACAAAGGGCAAAGTGGCGAGTTCACATTCTGCGAGCCATAGCTTTTGTTTTGCTTTGTCCTGAAGTAACTCAATGGCAGAAAGGGGAGGGTAGCAAGCTACGAGCCCTGCGGCTTCCGCCTCCCTCAGTTGTGTAACGGTGGCTTCAGGGATGTCTTCGCGCTCGTAGGTAATGACGTCGCATTGATCAATGAGTGCACTGACGGCCTCAGAGGAGTCCATCGCGCCTTCTATTGCATGGGTGGCTTTTTGGGCCGCAGCGCAATTACGGTCGCCCGTCAGCATGACGGTGTCCAGGTCGAGCTGCGGTGCAGCCTCGCACAGCAGCATACCAAGCTGCCCGTCGCCAATGATGCCTACGGTCCGCGTGGGAGGGGAGGCGGACGATGCTGAGGATGTAGAGGCCGATGCTGAGGATGTAGAGGCCAATGCTGAGGATGTAGAGGACGATGCTGTCATAGGTCTATTCTGCACATGGGTTCGCTAAGCTGGATTGCACCTCAGCGCACCGCAAAAAGCGGCGTATTTTACTGCGTTTTCTCTCGTCTGTGGTGAACTCTTACACTTCTGGCATCGCGTCCCGCAAATCGCTATGCTCGCCGGCCCGACGACTTGGTAGATGATATGACTTCGACAGCACCACTCGCGCTCAGTGACATTCTGGAAAACCGCCGCTCCTGCCGAGCGTTTCTGCCCGAGTCCCTATCCGACGACGAGCTTCGCAAGCTGCTGGCTCCTAGCTTGCGTGCGCCGAGCAACTGCAACACTCAGCCCTGGTATCTACATATCGCGTCGGGGGATGTGCTTGAGCGCCTGCGCAAACGTTTGCCTGAAGACTTCACGGCCGGCCGGATGACTTTGGATTTTCCCTACGACGGGAAGTACGCAGATATTTTTAAGGATCGTCAGTACGCATCCGCGCAGGCACTTTACGGCGCCATGGGTATTGCTCGAGATGATCGTGATGCTCGTCAGGCAGCGTTCATGCGTAACTTCACGTTCTTTGATGCACCACATGTCGGATTTTTTTACTTGCCCGAAGGGTTTTCGGAGCGAGAGGCTTGCGACCTGGGTATGTTTTCTCAATCCGTCATGCTGTTGCTGGAAGCAGCCGGCCTTGCTAGCTGCCCTCAAACCGCATTGGGTTTTTTGTCCGACTCAATTCGCGAAGAACTCTCTGTTCCCCAGAACCAGCGGCTTATGTTTGGGCTGTCCTTTGGCTACCCAGATCTGGGAGCACCCGCCAACCGCTGCACGACCGACAGAGATGAAGCTAACGAGCTCATTGCGTTGCATCGATAAGCGAGGAGCTTAGGCTTCCCAGCGCAAACCACCAGTTACATGCTCCCCTGAGATTGGCTGCGCTTAGGGTGCGACGAAGTCGACCACTTCCAGATTAAATCCCGAGAGAGCGTTAAAGCGAAGAGGCGCTGACATCAGGCGCATACGCCGGATATTCAGTCTCTGTAGTATCTGGGCGCCAGTGCCTATGATGCGGTAGTTCTGTAACCCTGCCGAACCATCGTTGGAAACCGTGGCGGGGCTATCGGGGAAAGCCTCAATATCTGCCAGCTGGCTTTCTACTGATCGGTGTTGCCCGATGAGTATGAGCGCGCCGGAGCCTTCTTCTGCGATGCGCGCCATCGCACGATTTAGTGACCATCCTTCACGATTGGGGATTTGTGTGCTGAACACATCCCGGAGCATGTCCAGCGGTTGCACACGCGTGAGAGTGTCTCGATCCACGCTCAATTCCCCCTTTGTAAGGGCGTAGTGCAAAGTGTCGTCCACAAGATCTTTGAAGGTGTGAAGATCAAAATCGCCGTGATCGGTCTGCACTGACTTTTGTGACACTAGCTCGACCGATTGCTCGTGCAACGAACGATAGGCAATCAGATCCGCGATAGTCCCCATGGGTAGCTGGTGTTTCTCGGCAAAAACTTCCAGCTCCGGGCGTCTCGCCATGGTGCCGTCTTCGTTCATGATCTCGACGATCAAGGCGGCAGGTTCAAAGCCAGCCATGCGAGCTAGATCGACACCGGCTTCGGTGTGCCCGGCACGCCGAAGTACGCCACCTTCTTTTGCGACCAAGGGGAAAATATGCCCGGGTTGGCAGATATCTGTTGGTCCTGCCTCTGCGCCGGCGGCGACCTGAACGGTGTGGGAACGCTGTATAGCACTGATCCCGGGCCCACGGCTTTCCGCAGCATCAATCGACACGGTGAAATTAGTCTCGTGTTGTGAGCGGTTATCTCGAACCATCAGCGGAAGCTGTAGCTGCCTTGCTCGCTTTTCAGTCAGTGGCATGCAGATAAGGCCGCAGGCTTCGCTGGCAAAGAAGTTGATGATTTCTGGCGTCACTGCCTCGGCCGCGATAATCAGGTCTCCTTCGTTCTCCCGATCCTCGTCATCCATGAGAATAACCATCCGTCCCTGACGGATGGCCTCGATAAGATCGGGTACGCTACTAAGAGCCATAACTACTATTCCTGATTGATCTGATGATTCGAGGTGCGGGCTTTTTACAGCATCTCGATGGCGACAGCGGTCGCTTCCCCTCCGCCAATACACAGAGCAGCTACGCCGCGTTTGCCGCCCGTCTTGCGAAGGGCGTACATCAAGCTGACGATAATGCGTGAGCCGGTAGAACCAATGGGGTGCCCCTGTGCGCAAGCGCCGCCATGGATGTTCACCTTCGCGTGATCGAGGCCGTGTTCGCGCATGGCGAGCATAGTCACCATGGCAAAGGCTTCGTTAATCTCGAAAAGGTCTACGTCGGAAGTGCTCCAACCGGTTTTGTCGAAAAGTTTCTTTATGGCTCCACCCGGAGCGGTGGTGAATTCAGCGGGATCTTGGCTGTGACGGCTGTGGGCCACGATTTGTGCCATGCCCGAGATACCCCTAGCAGAAGCTTCGTCGCCAGACATCAGCAGCAAGGCGCTACCTCCATCGGAGATGGAGCTGGCCGTAGCCGCCGTGATGGTGCCTTCTTTAGCGAACGCGGCGCGCATGGTCGGTATGCGATCAACGTTAGCCTTGTGTGGTTGCTCGTCATCGCTGACTACGGTGTCTCCGCGGCGGCTGGTGACGGTGACGGCTGCGATCTCCGGTGCAAGAGACCCATCATCGATAGCGGCCTTAGCGCGGCGCAGGGACTCGATGGCAAAGGCGTCCATATCTTCGCGGCTTACGCCTTCACGATCCGCCGTCGCCTGGGCAAAGGTTCCCATGGAGCATCCGTCGTAGGCGTCTTCAAGACCGTCCATCATCATATGGTCAGCTGCAGTTGCAGAGCCTAGGCGAAAACCACTGCGAGCCCCCAGAAGCATGTGTGGGGCGTTGCTCATGCTCTCCATTCCGCCTGCCAATACAATACTGTTCGTACCCGCTACGATGCTGTCGTAGCCAAAAATAGTAGCCTGCATGCCGCTGCCGCAGGCTTTGTTGACTGTGACTGCACCTGTGCTAACGGGTATTCCCGCGGCGATAGAGGTTTGCCGAGCGGGACATTGCTTTAGGCCCGCGGGCAGCACGCAGCCCATAAAGACCTCGTCCACAGCGTTGGGCTCTACACCGCTTTTTTCTAGAGTAGATTTCGCTGCAACAGCGGCCAATTGTGGAGCGGGGACACTGGAAAGAGCGCCTTGAAGTCCTCCCATGGGGGTTCGGGCTCCGTCGACGATTATGACGCTTTTTTCACTCATGACCTTATTCCTTGGCTTGGCAATCGAGAGGGGGCGTGATTTAGCCACAGTGTCCCTTGGCGCTCAAGCCTAGACAGTTTGCGAAATTCAAGCATTAGGAGCGTTTGTGGTCACAAATCGTTTCCCGCGCACTGCCTCCCGAAACTCTCGCGGGCTCAGATCAGTCGCGCTGCGAAATGCCTGCGAGAAGCGGCTTGACGAGTTAAATCCACAGCGCCAGGCGATGTCTGCCAAAGGCAGGTCGGAGTGTTGCAGGAGCGCGCGAGCTTCACGAACCCTCAGATTCAAGAGGTAGCGAATTGGGGTCTCACCGGTGGCTTTGCGAAAACGCCGGCCAAAGCTTCGGGCAGACAATCCGCTCATGGCAGCAAGGCTGTCGACGCTGTGCTCATCAGCCGGGTGAAGTTGCATGTGGTCCTGAGCTTCGCGTATCAGCGCGTCGTGATGAGCGCCGGAGGATTCCTGGAGAAATGCGGCAGTCTCAAAGGATTGCCGAGCTTCTGGGGAAAACTGCGTTTCTACAGCCCGTGCGATGCGTTCGCCATACCATTGCTCCACGAAGTGCACCATGAAGTCGCCGATAGAGTTCACGCTACCCACGCAGTAGAGACGTTCGCTTTGGGTAATGAGATGGCGACGCTTTAGGTTGACCTGTGGGTAGCTCTTTTCAAAACGATCAAAGTCATGCCAGTGCGTGGTCGCCGGACGTCCGTTTAACAAACCGGTTTCGGCAAGCAGCGCGCTGGCGGTGCCAACGCTGCAGATACTGCTTCCCATTGAATGCAGTTCCTCAATTTTGGGTAGCCAGTTTTTGGCATGCTGAAGTACGCGACGGGGGTGTCGCCAAATTGCCGGCAGTATCACAAGGTCACAACGCTGCAGATCTGAAAGATCGCCGTCTAGATTCAAACTAAGACCCGAGTCCAAGGTGACTGATGATTTTCCCTGTAGCCCCAGGAGCTGGATCTGAGCGTCAATACCGCGTCCTCGGGTTGTCTGCGACATCTGAGCCGCTGCGTGGAGAATCTCCGCTGGCAATGTAACGCTGGTGGCGAGGGCTTCGGGGTAAAGAATGAGAGCCGCTGTGGGCATGAAAAATATGTCCGTATATATAAATAAAATGACGCTAATAGAATATAACTTAATAGCCTGGCTGCCTACACTGAGACTCATCATTTATGTATGCGGGTGTATTTGTGGGACAAGCTCTACCGGTTATTGTGAGTTTTGGTGGTGTAAACAGCGCTGGTCGCAGTTCAATGCATCACGGCTATGCCCGTATGGTGGAGAGTGCTCTTGGCGAGGATCGTCGGGCGGCTATGATCGCCGCGCTGCGTCAGCTCACGGGATCGACCAGTGATAGCGAAGCATCGCTGCTCGAGCAAACCCTGATTCGGCGGATCGGCCCCGCTCACTTTGATCCCACCAGTGTTGCCTGGAATCAGCGCCTTCCCACCCGCAGCAATGGCAGCCCGGTGAGTTTCGAGCTGCACCGCCGATACCTGCCTGAACCCGTACCCGAGGACTGGCAACTTTTGCCGGGAGACGACGAGGAGCATGTTCGCGTGCAAATCGTGGGGGAGCAGCAGTTCTTACTTCCGACTCACCGAGAGTTTGAAGTGAAGGTCGCTAGCCAATTGCCCGACGGCTTTGATCCCGCCTCGCTGTACCAGTCGCGAAACCATCCACGAGGTTTGGCAATGTCGGTGTATGCCGCAAGCGATGCACTGGGAAACCTTGGGATGGACTGGGATTCGTTAATGGCATCCTTGGGGCCGGATCAAATCAGTGTTTATGCTGGCAGCGCTATGGGGCAGCTGGACGACAACGGCGCTGGCGGAATGCTCAAAGCTCGTTACCGCGGCAGCCGGGTTACCTCCAAGTTCTGCCCTTTGGGCCTTGCAGAAATGCCCGCCGACTTCGTAAACGCCTACGTGCTAGGAGCGGCAGGATCCACGGGAGCTACCTTGGGAGCCTGTGCGTCTTTCCTTTACAACTTGCGTCACGCGATACATGACATTCGTTCTGGGCGCGCTCGTGTCGCTTTTGTCGGTGCAGCCGAGGCGCCGATAACTCCTGAGGTGATGGAAGGTTATGCGGCCATGGGAGCGCTTGCCACGGACAAGGGACTGCGTCAGCTGGATGGTCTGGGCGATACTGATACGCCGGACCATCGCCGTGCTTGCAGACCCTTCGGGGAAAACTGCGGTTTTACTATCGGAGAATCGTCGCAGTTTCTCGTACTCTTTGACGACAAGCTTGCACTGGAGACCGGCGCCAATATCCTCGGTGCTGCAGCCGATGTGTTTATCAACGCTGACGGATTCAAAAAATCGATTTCCGGGCCGGGGGTGGGTAACTACCTGACTATGGCCCGAGCCGCTGCCTGCGCTCGCGCTATCGTGGGAGAGCAGGGGCTTCGTGAAGGTGGCTTAGTTCAGGCACACGGTACCGGTACGCCGCAGAATCGCGTGACTGAATCAGTGATTCTTAGCCGCGTTGCGGGTGCCTTTGGTATCCAGGACTGGCCCGTAGGCGCTATCAAAAGTTATGTTGGCCATTCTCTAGCCGCGGCATCGGGTGATCAAATCGCCGCAACACTCGGTATTTGGACGGAGGGATGGATGCCCGGCATCACCACCACCGACGCCTTGGCGGATGACGTGGCAACCGAGAACTTGAGTTTCAGCTTGGAGCATCAGGCGTTGGATTTATCGAAACAGCGCTACGCGTTGATTAACGCCAAAGGCTTCGGCGGTAATAATGCTTCCGCTACGATTCTGAGCCCGCTCCAGACTATGGATATGCTCAAGGCCCGCCATGGCGCTCAGGGTGTGTTGCAGTGGGAGAAGGCGCAGGAGTCTGTAAAGCTAGCGCAGGAATCTCGTGAGTCACGCGTACTGGCGGGGCAGGAGTCTCCGCGCTACCTGTTCGATAACAACGTTCTGGGTGACGAGGCCGTAAGCTTTGACACAGACGGGATCTCTATTGCGGATCAGCGCGTATCGCTAGTACAGTCCAACCCCTTCGCAGACTAGTAGTAACGGCGACTATGCCTACTGACACGATGCCTATCCCCTGTGCTTGGTGAGAACGAGCACCGGGTACCGTTAATCCCAATAGTGGGCTTAAGACGGGAGGTAAGCCTCGCGACCCATTGCCCCGACGACGACCTGGTATCGCGCAAGATTCATGCACAGCGGGTCTGGGAGCCCTTTGAGACAAGGCTTTGGATTGCATCCCAGCGACCGGGTGACATCGTCGTGGATGTGGGAGCGAATCTGGGTTATTTCAGTATTCTCAGCGCATTGAATGAGAATCAGGCGCGCCGTATTTTGGCGTTTGAGCCCGCAGCAGATAACGTTGCGCTCGTGCAGCAGAATCTCCAGCTCAATAACTGTAATGCCGATGTTGAGCTTTTCCCCTTAGCGCTCGGAGATGGCGACAGCGACGGATCATTGCATCGCAACGACGACAACCGCGGCGATCACCAGATTTACCCGGGTGATGGCATTCGTTCGCAAGAGCCGATTACGGTCCGTCGTGGTGCTGACTTATTGTCTGGGAGTCTTGATCGAATTGATCTGCTGAAAGTGGACACTCAGGGAAGTGAGTATGCTGTTATGCAGGGTTTATTGCCGCTTTTACAGGCGAGCGTTCCAAAGCTGCGGATTCTTCTTGAGTTGACCCCCTATTCCCTGCAGCTAGCTAATAGCAGCGGAAGGGCGCTTGTAACGCTCATAGCTAATCTCGGTTTGCCCCTTTGGATCGTCGATCATGTCACTCATCGGCTGGTTTCCTCGGATGCCGTTGCTTTGTGCGAATGGGCAGACAACGTAGATGCCTGTACCGGTGATCGCGGATTTATGAACATCTACGCGGGGACTCCTCCCGATGGCCTCCCATACGGGTCATAAACAGATTTCATCGCAGCTGCATACGCGCTGATTATGACTGCTATCATGCCTTCCCAAATTTAGCGATGAGCACCTTATGGCGACGGTATTTAATGGCCTGAGCTTTTTGCAGCAACGGAATTCCATGCCGCGGCTTAGAGGGCCCGGCCCCGACGCGGCGGAGCTTGAAGAAATGCTTCAGTGCGCAATGCGAAGCCCCGATCATGCGCGGTTACGCCCCTGGCGCTTTGTAAGCATTCAGGGGGATCGACGACAGGCCTTCGGGGAGTTGCTGCGAGATTCCTTGCTTCGGCGGGATCCCGACGCGGACCAGGGAGCGCAGGAAAAGGCGTTGAACGCTCCGCTGAGAGCGCCACTACTGCTGACCGTCTTGGCGTCTTTCACCGAGCATCCGAAGGTACCGACCTGGGAGCAGCGCTTATCGGCAGGATGCGCAGCGTTTAGTCTGATACTTGCGGCCGAGGCCCTCGACTATGGCGCGGTGTGGCGGACCGGTGCGTTCGCTGAAGACCAGCAGCTGGTCCGTGACATGGGGGGGGCAGACCATGAAGAAATTGTCGGATTTGTCTATATTGGGACGCGGGACTGCACTCCCAAAGCGGTACCTACGATGGTGTCTGATGATTTTCATCGGGCTTGGTGAAGCGCCCTGCATACACTCAGACCCATACAGCGACACAGAGAACTACTCAGAGAACGACACGAGTCAGAGAACGACACGAGACAGAAAAATTTACGCCTTTTTGAGCGTTGATAAAATAACCATCCAAAAATGCTGGGAGTAGCAAATGCAGCAGGAACAAGTAATGCAGCCAACTTTCGAAACGCTGGACTTAAGCGTCAAGGATCATGTCGCCGAGGTTTTTTTGAACCGCGGCGATAAGGCCAACTCCATGAGTCCCGCGATGTGGCGAGAGCTTCAGGGATGTTTCGAGTGGTTGGACAGCGAACCTTCAGTCCGAGCCGTAATCCTTGCAGCTCATGGCAAGCACTTCTGTGCGGGCATCGATTTGAACATGCTTATGGAGGTGCAGGGTCAGAACACTGACCCCGCTAGACGCGCCGAATTTTTTCGCCGCAATGTATTGGCAATGCAGGACAACCTGTCTGCCATAGAGAAGTGTCGCAAGCCCGTGTTGGCGGCCATCCACAATACCTGTATTGGAGGGGCAATCGACATGGTGACCTGCGCAGATATGCGCTACGCCGCGGCGGATGCCTGGTTCTCTATTCGTGAAGTCGATATTGGCATGACTGCTGACGTTGGTACTTTGCAACGCCTGCCTAAGATTGTTCCCTACGCCGTCGCCTGTGAGCTGGCGTATACGGGTCGAGACATGAAGGCTGAGGAAGCGCAGCAGGTTGGCTTGGTCAATCGGGTGTTCGCAGACCGGGAGGCACTGCTTGCAGGTGTTCGAGAGATAGCCGCGACGATTGCGAGCAAAGCGCCGCTGGCGGTGCGCGGCAGCAAGGAAATGCTACTTTTCAGTCGTGATCACAGTGTTCAGGAAGGTCTCAACTACGTCGCTACCTGGAATTCCGGCATGCTCAGTGTCCAAGATCTTCAAGAAGGGCTGGCGGCGCAAATGGAAAAACGCGCCGCAAATTATGATGACTAGGCATATTTGCTAGTCACGGGTCCTTAGTGGCAGCGACTAAACGATAGCCTTCCTACTGCCTGCCCGGACAGCTCTTTATGGGTTGCCCGGGTACTTGTCCATCTCAATGAGGGGGTGCAGCGCCAATGCTATACCTTCATCAATGAAGTTGTTGTTCTCCAGTATGGCTCGACGTCGGATGTAGCGACCGGTCGAAGATCGTGCATCGATGGCGTCGGTAGCGTCCAGGCCGCCTCGGCTAACGAATAAGCGCTTGAGATCCATATCAAAGATAGTGACCTGTAGTGAGGCGACGGCTGCTGTCATAGACCAGTCGAAATCCGCATTTACTCCGGTCCCAGGGCCCTGCATCGAGGGTCGGCGGGATACGCCGTCCCAGCGGCCAATGTGTTTCAGGCCAACATTAAAGGGCACGTCGAGCTCTACCAGATCTGTAAAAACAAAGGCGTCTAGCTCGCTCGTCTCGGCAAAACGGTCACGAACGCTTTGCATGATTTGAGAAAAAGTCTTCATGTTGACCCGACCGGTCGTGGGATCAACAGGGTCGCCGAATGCGCGAACGGCGGAGTTCCAGTGCTGTTTGAAATCTCGCTGGGGAAGAACCTTATAGCCGTTAGCCTTCATGTAACTGCTGATCCGAGCGTCGATACGCGGCGACACCTCGGCAAGGTAGTTACGAGAGGGGGTGCCGAGATTGACGTGAGGAATTACGACGGTCTTCAGCGGCGACGCAGCGAGCTTTTCGTTATCCACCTCGAATGGGAAAACCGTTGGATTGTAACCTCCACCCGAAGCGCAGGCTGTGAGCAAAAGAAGGGTTGAAAGAACTGTAGATAGAGCAACGAGTGGCAGCTTTTTTGGCATATTCTTCGGTAACATATCAGTGTGATTAATAAGAAGCGCGCATGGTAACAAACTTGGCAGCAAACGAAGAGCAGTCTGGCTCCGATCTATCGTCGGGAGAGTCTTTGTACGCCTCGGTGAGTGGCGCAGGCTCCCCGATAATTCTGCTCCATGGACTCTTTGGGATGGGCAGCAACCTTGGGGGGTTGGCCCGTGCGCTGGCTCCTGAGTTTGAGGTACACCAACTCGATCTTCTCAACCATGGGCGCTCTCCCTGGCAAGCAAAGACAAGCCTTGACGATCTTGCGAGGAGTGTTGCCAATTACATCGGGAGCCACTCTTTGAAATCGGTTGCCGTTCTTGGCCATTCCTTGGGCGGTAAGGTCGCTATGCAGCTTGCCCTTGCCTGGCCGCAATATGTCAATGCCGTAGCGGTAGCAGATATAGCACCGGTGACGTATCCCTCATCCCATGACACCGTGTTTGCTGCGCTGGAGGCGGTGGACTCCGCAAGGCCGGCTTCCAGAGCTGAGGCTGGCGAGATCATGCGAGAGCTGTTGACCGAGCCAAACCTGGTGCCTTTTCTGGCACTCAGCTTGAAGCGGGACGAAGCTGGCGCCTATGTGTGGCGGTTTAATGTAAAGGCATTGCGCGATAACTATGAAGAATTCCGAGCGGCGCCGACAGGTTCAGCCTTTGATGTGCCCGCGTTGTTCGTTTACGGTCTGAACTCAAATTATGTCGACGATCAGGGCATTGCCAGGGCCTCGGAGCTTTTTCCCGCGGCCAGGTTTGAGGGCATCGCTGATACTGGGCATTGGCTTCACGCAGAGAAGCCCCAGCAGTTTAATGCGGCGGTTCTTGCGTTTTTTCGAGAGAGCTTGCGCGCGAGTCCTCATCAAATTCCAAAAGAACGGGAAAGCCAACAATGACCTTAAGCATTTGGGATCTGGTGTTTGTAGGCGTTTTCGGTGGCCTGGCCTGGTACATATTTAGCGGCACGCGTGTGCGGGAGTTAGCGGTCGCGGCGGCAAAACGTTCGTCTGAATTGGCAGATATCCAATTGCTTGACCAGTCGGTCGCTTTGTCCAAAACCTCTCTGAGTCGTGATGGCAACGGAATCTGGCGAGTCTGGCGTCAGTATCGTTTCGAATACAGTCGCGACGGCGTGGGTCGCGAAGTAGGGCACATTATTATGCTGGGACCTCGCCTCCAGGCTGTGCTGGTGGCAGAAGTTCCGACGGTTCACTAGGATTCGGGATTAGCTCCGATCGGGCTTTTTTTATCCGGTTGTCGTCGAACTTATATGCCCCGAAACAACCGCACCAGAATCACCAGGGCCACGATTGCGAGTAGCAGTCCAAAGATCCTGTCGATGCCTCCCGCGTTTTCCCTTAGTGCAGCTATCCATTTCTCGCGGGTAAACACCATAGTGATCAGCGTGTACCAAAGTCCGTCAACCAACAGCGCGGTGATCGCCATGAAAACTTTTGTGCTTGTGCTCGCGTCGGGATGCACGAACTGACTGAACAGTGCGAGCATAAAAACCGCAAGCTTAGGATTCAGAAACGCTATAGCAAAGCCGTCTCGCGCCGTGGAGCGAGTTTTAGCGGGGGAGGGTTGAGCGTTGGCCTCATCGGCTGGGACGCTGAACCACAGACTCCGCGCAAGCCAAAGAAGGTAAAGAGCGCCCAGCGTCTGAATCGTGATGAATATCCGCTGATCCGCTGTCACCAAAGCACTGATTCCCAGCACAGTGAGACCTGCATAAAGCCCAACACCCAGTGCGTGTGCCCAGGCGGCAACGAGTCCGCCGAGCTTTCCGCCACTAAGGCTTGCACTCACAACAACGGCAAGGCTCGGTCCTGGTGACGCGGCACCAGCAAGGCAAACGCTGGCAAGGCTAAGCCATTCCATAAAGTTCATAGGTTTTTGAAGCCGTGTCGAAAGTTGCTTAGACAGCCCTGGGTGTGGAGTTTACTTTTCATGGGCGGGTCACCTTCTGAAAAAGCTGGCTGAAACATCGGTTTCGCTCGGGTTGTCCACAAAACCTGTGGATAAAGCAGTGCACAATTTGTTTAGCATGCCCGTAATCCCCTATGTTCCGGCTGTTTTGTAGCGCTGGTTAATTTTCGAACAATGCGATAATTTATATATAAAACAATGGGTTGTAGGTATGTTTTCACGGTGATGCTGCGCGATGTAACGTAACTTCAATATTTTGCAAAAGGCGGTGATCGCTGTGCATAACAATTCTTAGGTGCTACTCCTGGTAACCTTTTGACTAGTTACACATTGATCGATCGTAACGTTACCGTCATGCCTCTGTCACAAAGCTGACTGTGTTCCTCGGTAGATGCAGCCCGAGGTACATGTTTCTCTTATCTCGATAGCCGATAGACTCGGTAAGCTGGGCACCACACGATCCCATATCCAGCGGCAAAGGTTTTCACTAGTTGGATTTTCGAGACCCTCGATATCGTTTAGGTAGTAATGGTCCAACTCTGCGATCACCGGTTTACAGGCAGCTTTGATGTCACCAAAGTCCATAATCCATCCCGTTGACTCTCCGGGTTCGCCAGACACGTAGACGCGCAATTGAAAGGAGTGTCCATGCAGCCTCTCGCATTTATGCCCGGGCGGTACCTTCGGTAAGCGGTGCGCAGCCTCGAAGTGAAAGTCCTTAAAGATTTCCATTGAGTTTCTCCAAAATCGAAGTCGCGTATGTTCAACCTATGTTCCTCGAATTGAAAGTGCTGGAATCGGCATTTTTTGTGTGAAGGGTAAGAGCCACGGTAGATCAGTTTGAGCGCGGTGATCGTTTCAGTAGGGGCCTCAGACGTCGATAGAGGGACGTTAGGATTTATGAGTAAACAACAGTTCGATAGAGAAAAACCGCTGTGTTAACACGGCGCATCCTCAATTTGACCAGTGCGGTTAAAATCCGTTGACAGGCAAAGGCAAGGCTCTATAATGCGCCCCTCCAACGCGGGTGATTAGCTCAGCTGGGAGAGCATCTGCCTTACAAGCAGAGGGTCGGCGGTTCGATCCCGTCATCACCCACCACGTTGCTTAAGGTCTTTTAAAGGCCAAACTTCTGACAGAAGTAAGCGAAGTGTTGCACGCGTTGTCTACCCTGGAGCGGTAGTTCAGTTGGTTAGAATACCGGCCTGTCACGCCGGGGGTCGCGGGTTCGAGTCCCGTCCGCTCCGCCATTATCTCAGTGTTTAGAGGCCCCCCAGGGCTTCGCAAGCACATACCTACCTTTCACCTACCCGCTACTTTTGGCTACGCCATTTGACGCGCAACCAGCTTGGTTACTTCTGAGCTTTTGATGTGAACGGGGCGCTGAGTCGCAACTTCTCGCTGTAAACAGATCGGCCAAGCGTGCGCCACAGTCGTATGTGCGTTTATTGGCAAGTCGTGTTCCCGGACATGTTCAGAAATACTGTTTTGGAGATAGTAGATCGCTGGGGCAGTTGGGGTGCAATCTCAGATCTGGCATTGAGTTCGAGGGTGAGCAGTCGGGTCCGGCCCCGTCATTGCTTAGTTGACCGTTTCTGGTCATACATGCGCATGTCAGCCAGGCGAAGTAACTCTTCCAATCCGTCGGTGTCATCAGGCATGACTGCCATACCTATGCTGAGCTTGATCGTCGTTGAGATACCAAGGACATGCTTGGGCTCCCGGAAGCGATCATGAATCTTATCGGCAATCAGACGGATATCGGAGGGGTTCTCGAGCTCGGTCATTAACAGAGCGAACTCATCGCCGCCCAGGCGGGCAACGACGTCCGTTTCCCGGACCGAGTCGGAGAGAATGCACCCGACCTCGACCAAAACCTTATCGCCAAACTTGTGGCCGTGGACATCGTTCATGGACTTGAAGTCATTCAGGTCGATATACAGCACGCCTATTTTGCGTCCGTGTCGTTTGAGAGTGGCGAACTCCTGGGCTAGTCGCTCCATGAACTTTCGACGGTTGGGGAGATTGGTCAGCGAGTCGTGAGTCGCCAGGTGTTCCATCTCGGTGCGCTGCCGCTCGCTTTCGATTCGTAATCGATGGTTCTCGACAAGGTCCCTGATGTGGATGACGTAAAAGACGATGGAAGTCAGAGTTGTCGTTGCCATCGCAAACGCAAAATGGGTGAACAATGGGTCAGCGGTCAACGGAGAGACGGCGGCTCCCCAGGCGAGCAATGTGGCCACCAGCGTCACGACGTACCAAGTTGTGGAGAGCAGAATGAAAGAGGCCCCGAGTATGATCAGCATAATATTGGTTGACTGGACAATATCCCCAGTCAGGTGGAGGTGTGTCGCGCTGTTGATGCTGAGCAGCACAAGCACCAAAAACGCCAGGGGCCGTGCAAATCGTCGCGACGACTGAAAACGCTTGGCCATAGTGGCGATGCCCAGGAAGGCGATCGCCGCACTGCCCGCTATAACCACCATAGGCTGTCTAATCGGAGGCTGTAGCAACAGACTGTGACTCACGGTGAAAAACACATACAGCCCTGACAATACGAGTGTTATTGTCGGTAGGCTGCGCCAGACGCGATCGCGCAGTGAGGCATCAATTTCGGTTTTTTGCATGCTCTTGGGGCTTACCCGGTCAAAATTACCGCATGGAGCGCGGCAGCGATTCGCAACGCATCATGAGTTCTCGATTCTGCCGTTTCTAAGATCTCAATGCACCCCGGCGACTTAAATTTTTTCCTCTTTTCAGTCTACTGCCTTACACGCAGTTTGATCCCAAGCCATTTCCCAGGTTTATGGCGCTAATGCAGGGGCAGGGGCTGGAAGATTGCGAGGTTCCTGACTTGCCGCTTCGTTTCGATAGCTAGGTTTTACGGTCGAAACAAGGTGTCGCTATCGATGCCCGGGCCGTGCGACGCCAATAGAGTGTTTCAAGCCAGGCCAAAGCTAGCCCTTGATTATCTTGGCAGCATCATCGGGCTTTAGCCCCCTACCATAGAGAAACCCCTGGACTTCCATTGGGCCGTGCTCGCGAAGAAAGTCAGCCTGTTCTTCGGTTTCTACGCCTTCCGCTATGATGCCAAAATCAAGAGCTCGAGCCATGGCTATGATGGTTTCTGCGATCGCCGCGGCATCGCTGCTAACAGCAATATCTCGTACAAACGATGCATCGATCTTTAACTGCGTTACTGGCAGTTTTTGCAGATAGGCAAGCGATGAATAGCCTGTGCCAAAGTCATCAATAGCAATACTGACGCCCAGTTTGCGCAGCGAATCAAGAACGCCTGACTGCTGCTCTGGCTTCGGAATCAGCGCTGTTTCAGTGAGCTCCAACTCCAGTCGATCTCCGGCGAGACCGTAGTCTTGGATAATGCCCGACACCGTTTCAAAAAAGTTGGGTTGCTGCAGCGACCAGCCGCTGACGTTCACAGCAATACGCGGCGGTTCAAGTCCATCGTCGAGCCAGTGCTTCAATTGAGCACACACACTTCTAAGTACCATGTTATCCAGCTCAATAATTAAACCGCTGCTTTCGGCGATCATGATAAATTCGGTTGGTGTGATCGCGCCAAAGTCCGAATGTTCCCATCGAGACAAGGCCTCAAACCCGCTTAACTCCAGTGAGTGCAGATCAAATTTGGGTTGGTACACAAGCTCAAGCTCATTGGCAGCGATCGCTTCACGCAATGCGCCCGATAAACTCATGTACCGCCTGGCATCGTTCGTCATTTCTTGAGAGTAGCCACACCAGGTAGAGCGGCCGGCTGCTTTGGCCTTGTACATTGCAGTATCGGCATTTCGCAGAAGGGCCTCCGTGTTCCTGCCATCTTCGGGGAAGCTACAGATACCGATGCTCGCGGTTACCAGCACGCGGTTGCTGCGGATTGTGAATGGTACGGCCATGGCATCAATAATTTTTGTTGCGATGATGGAGGCGTTCTGGCGACTTTGAATGCCGGGCAGGATTACGATGAACTCATCTCCGCCAATACGGGCCAGTACATCCTGCTCTCGAAGAACATGAAGAAGACGCTGGCTCGCTTCTCGGAGTAAATTGTCGCCGGCGCTATGCCCCAAGGTATCGTTCACATTCTTGAAATGATCGAGGTCAACAAACATTACGGTAAACGGGTTGCAGTCGGGGCTGGAGCGATCAATACGTCTATCCATTGTCTTTATGAGTTGAGCGCGGTTTGGTAGCCCCGTCAGAGTATCCTGATGGGCTAGAACTTCCAGTCGATGCTCGTTGTCCTTCATGGCGCTGATGTCTGCGAGAACGCCAACGTAACCATCAAGTTCACCGTCGAGGTTCTTTACCCCTGAAATGGTCATCAAACAGGGGAAGATTTTGCCATCACGGTGTTTGTTCCAGAGTTCACCTTGCCATCGATCTTCTCGCTCGACGGCCTGGAACACGTTGCTGAAGAACTCTGCGTCATGTAAGTGCGATGACAATAGGTGCGGCGTTTGTCCCAGTGCTTCTTCGCGTTCGTACCCAGTGATTTGGGTAAACGCCTCATTGACATCGGTAATGGTGCCATCGACGGTTGTCATCATTATTGCTTCTGCCGAGGAGCTAAAAACTCTGGCAGCACGGCGCAGCTGTGACTCAGCTTCATAAAGCGGTGTCACGTCGCGTATGCTTACGGCAACACCCCGCAAATCATTGGCGTCGGAGTAGGGCGCGTAAATAATGTCCATGTACGTCTGGTCTTTCGGGCCGTCCCGCCATTCCTGAAAACGGACTGTAGATCCGTCGAGAGCTTTTGATAGCTTGGTATCTAGCTGTTTCCTCGCGCCTTCTTCGCCCAGCACTTCTGCAGCGGTTCTACCAATTAAGTCCTTGGGCTTAGCTTTAAATCGCTCAGCATAGGCAGGGTTGACCAACACGTAGCGTAATTGAGCGTCCAAAATTGCGACCTGGTTGTCAGTGCTCGCTAACATTCGCTCTAACATTTTTGCTTCCCGGAGCGATTGGCTGTTTTCCAGCCACAGACTGACCGCGGTAGCCGCCCCGTCAAGAAAGGCTTCCTCTTCTTCCAGGGGCGGTGCGCTATCGCTAAACGTGATCTCTAGCGCGCCCCGGTTAGCGTTTGCTGTGCTGAGTGGCTTTCTCAAAGCTAACCCCTTGCCGTTGCCCCTGCCGTATTCCCAAACGCCATCGTCAATGGATACTTTTACACGCACTTCGTCGGGGCACTGCATCGCTGATGCCGTCTGCTTCGCAACGCTTTGAGCAAAGTAATCTGTATCGGTCACACTCTGCGCGTAACGATAAATTTCGTAGAGCCCTCGTAGTTCCTTTATTCGCTCATTCAGGTTTTTTTCGGCGACTTTTCGCGACGTGATATTACGGGCGATGATCGCCGCGCGACCATCCCGGGTAGGTGATATGCGGGACTCAAAGTCTTGCAAGGCGCCGTCAACAACGAGGGAGTACTCGATGGTGACGACTTCATCGCTGCTGACCGCCTTGGTTACGGCGGCCGCTATCGGTCGACCAACTTCCTTGGGCAAGATTTCGCTCATCCGCTCGCCTGAAAAGTCGTGATCTTGTTGGTAAAGGTCGTGAGGCTCGCCAGCTTGTTGGTAGAGGATGCGCGTTTCGGCGTCCACCAGAAAAACCAGATCTGGCATGGCCAGCATTAGTCCATCAAGGGCGTTTCTCTGAAGGGCTACCTCTTGCTCCTGCGCTTTCTCACGATCTATATTGATGTGGACGCCAAGGAGCCGCAGTGCCCGGTGGGTCTTCGGGTCGCGCACCGGTGTTCCACGGGAATGTATCCAGATGTAGTGCCCGGCTTTATGTTGGAGCTGAAACTCGGCGTCCCAAAGCGCTATGTCGCTGTCAATAAAGTTTGTTAGCTCTAAAAAAATAGAATCGCGCTGGTCTGGGTGAAGCAGCCCGTCCCAGGTTTCCAAGGCATTCTCTAACTCGTCATCAGCGTAACCGAGCTGAGCCTTCCAGGCCGGCGAAAAATACATCTTGCCCGAGGCGATATCCCAGTCGTAGATGCCATCGGCCATGGACTCGGTAAGTAGTTGGTAGCGTGTCTCACTTCCCTCTAGCTCCTTACGCGCTGTAACATCGGCGGTAACGTCGACGTACATGGCCATGATGTTGCTGCTGGGAAGAAGAGACAGCTCATTGCGGAACCACCCGCTGACATCGTTATCCTTATAAAACGCATCGGGCAGCGTTTCCCCCACACCGCTACGATGCACGCGGCGAAGCGCGTCGAGAACGCCCATGGCCGCAGCACCGGGAAAGGCGTCGGTTAGGAGTTGCCCGAGGACTGCGGATCTCTCAACTTTACTTAGGTAAGCGCCCGTCGAATTTAGAGAGATAAGACGGAAGTT
>NZ_JBGCFU010000108.1:0-12838 GCF_045107095.1 Congregibacter sp.
CGCATCTCGATATCGACGCCCGCCGTAGGCTCATCAAGAATCAAGAGTTTGGGCTCATGCACAAGAGCGCGAGCAATCATTAGCCGTCGCTTCATACCGCCGGATAACATGCGACCCGACACGTCTTTTTTGTCCCAGAGGCCCAGCTCTCTGAGATATTTCTCCGCCCGCTCGCAAGCCAGAGCACGCGTTAGACCGTAGAACCCCGCCTGGTTCGTGACAATGTCGAACACCTTCTCGAACATGTTGAAGTTGAATTCTTGAGGCACGATGCCTATGAATTTCTTTGCCGCCGGGAAGTCCTCGTCAATATCGACTCCGTGTACCGCGACTCGTCCCGCGGTTTTACTCACTAATGAGCAAATAATACCGATGGTCGTGGACTTACCTGCGCCATTGGGGCCTAACAATGCAAAGAAGTCGCCCTGCTCTACTTCAAGGCTAATGCCTTTGAGCGCTTGAAAACCGTTGTCATAGGATTTTTCAAGGTTATCGATTTTTAGTGCTGGCGTGCTCCCAGCGATGGACTCTGGCATCCTGCCCTCGTTAATCTGATCAGTATGAAGCGGTCGATGGAACGGACTCAGGAGCAGACTGTTACGATCATCACTCGACGATCGATGTCGTGCTGCTACGCTGCCTCACCGGCGCGGCTTTTAGAGCGCGGCCAGTGTCAGCCTCCTATTGTAAACGCAACGAGCCTAGCGAGAAACGAAAATGAACGATACGGACTTCCATGCCGAGCAAATGGCGCTCTTTGAGTCCTTTAACCAGCGACTACAGGACTATGCGGCCTCTCCCGAGGGAGCAACCCTCGTCGAGCTTGCGCAGCAGTTTGACGTGCTTGCAGCCAATATGAGCCAGCTAATGGACGAAGCTCCGGGACTGATCTATCGCTTACTTACGATCGCACCACAGTTTGCACAGGAGTTTCCGCGAGACCTGCTGTGGTACCTCGGCCAGGAGTGCCTGCATTTCATGCCAGATGAGGAAATAAACCTGTTTACCGCGTTAGATGATCAGCGACGAGCTGCCGACAGTAGTGGACAGGAATTTAGCTGGTCAGAGGCGCGTGCCGCGGCAAAGGGACTGCAATAAGGCCTTTTTGGACAAAATTCAGCCAAAAAAACGACTAAAACCCGTCCAAAAGACCTCTATCAACCACGACACAAGCTCAAATCCTCTGAACGTCCATAAATGGCTCATCAAGAGGGCCTTTTTGCTTGACGATTATCAGCTCTCTCCATACAATGCGCGCCTCCTGACGAGGAGCGTAACGTCCCCTTCGTCTAGTGGCCTAGGACACCGCCCTTTCACGGCGGTAACAGGGGTTCGAACCCCCTAGGGGACGCCATTTTCACCCTACCGCTAGTTAAGGTAGGATATCGTCAGGGATCGGGGATTCGTTCCCTTCTTGGCCGCGGCATGCGGGACAAGATTTGCGGGTGTAGCTCAGGGGTAGAGCATTTCGTTGCCAACGAAAATGTCGACAGTTCAAATCTGTTCACCCGCTCCAAATTCAAAAAGACCAGTCAGCTGACTGGTCTTTTTTTTGCCTGCGTGAAAAGTATTGCAGGCGCAAAAACTCTTAGGGCGACGGCGGTCTCAGAGCACCGAAGACACGAGTTCTACATCTGCCCGCTTCCAAATGTTTGAGAAGCGCTTTTGCACCTCAGCGGCCTCTTGCTGTTTGCCCTGCGCTTCCAAACTCAGCGCCAAGCCATACAGCGACCATCCGTTACGGGGATACTGACTCAGATCTTTTCGGTACACCGCCTCTGCGGCAATAAAGTCTTCTTTCTCAAGCAAAGCGTGACCCAGAGATTGCCGCGTGGGGTAATACCAAAACGGTGGCTCGGTATACGGCAGCTGATCCTGCGCCGCCACGGCGACCTCATAAAACTCGATTGCCCCATCAAGATCGCCCTGTTGCTGCGCAAGCTCTCCAGACCCTAAAGCCATCGCAATAGCTAACACCTGACTCGCCGGGTAGTCATTGCCGTCAAGAAACCAAATTGACTCGTTATCCATCAGTGGCTCCATGGCAGCTAGTTCAGCCTCGGCGCCGTCGATATCGCCGCCCCGCGATAGAGCTACAGAACGCGCGTAATGCCAAATAGCCAGTGAGAACGGCAGATCGCCGGGTGGCTTGGGTTCGGCCAGAATCTCCTCCCAATGGGCAAAGCGCACCAAAGACAAAAGTGGCACTGTCTGAAAAAACTCCACCGTCGGAAACTGCTGAATTTGCTCCAGTCGAACATTCGACGCGACCTTACGCCCCGCCTCGATGGCCACAGCGCTGCGCCCTTCCATACTCGCTGAGGCCCAAAGGAAATGGATGTTATGGGGGTAATATAGCGCGGGGTAAAAACCCTGGGCGTTGCACTGTGCTATGTAGTCCTCGTCAACCTTGGCTGCACGCACGTTGGCCTCAGAGGCATCGTAGTAACGACCAATACGCCAATAGATGTGTGAGGGCATATGCACGAGGTGACCCGAACCGGGCACCAGGGTCGCCAGGCTATCTGCAGCCTTCTCTGCACGTCCCGGGTTTGAGGCAGCTTCTACCGCGTGAATATAGAGATGGAGCGTTAGCGGGTGCTGAGAGTTACGCGTCATCACAGTTTCTAAGGCATCGATAACCTCACGGGTTTCCGGCCTAGGGTTTTCGCCATCGAGCCAGTAGTTCCAAGGCATAGTATTCATCATGGCCTCGGCGAACATCGCTTGGACGTTGTCGTCATCGGGATACTTTGCCGCCACCTCTCGCATTGCATTGGCATAGGCTAAATCCAAGGGTTCGCGTTCACTCTCAGGATCGCCGTTATAACGCAGCGCCTGAGCTTCTATTAGGTCGCTCTCTTTCTCCGTGGCCGTCTTACTGAGTGATTGCGCCTTTTGGATCGCAGCAAAAGCTGCCTCACGATCCTGAGGCATCATTATCGCTTTGCCCTTACTCGTGACGTTGATATTGGGGCCAATGGCAAGAGCCTCGCCCCAAAAACACATGGCGCAGTCGGAATCCAATCGCTGGGCTGCGCGAAAGGCACGCACGCCCTCGGCGTGGTTGAAGCCCGCGGCCATCATCATTCCCTGATCGAAATACCGCTGAACGCCAGCCACGTTACTAGAGATCGGATAGGTGAAATCACCGAGTCCTTCAAGCAAAGGGGCACCGGCCCTGGCAACCAAATCGGCCGAGTCGAGACTGGCTGGAGCAGTGCCTCGCGTCGCCTCTGAAGCATCTGGGGGTGCGTCGCCCTGCTCTCGAGAACAGGCAACAAGAAGACAAACAAAGGTAAAACTAACGAGACCCTTGAACATGACAAGCTCTCTCTGCGCGACGGTGTCGCTTTATTGTTCTGAGCTTTGAGCTTAGTTCAGCCCCCAGAACTTAGCAAAGATAATGGCTCTAGCCGCCTGGGTCACCAACCGAAACCTGGTAGTGTCGCTGAGCCCGGTGGGTGACATTCGCCCATGTTGAATCTCGAAGACGTGATTGATGGGCGTCGAACGCATCGGCGCTTTCAAATTCTTCATAAACGTCAAACACACATGGCTCGTTTATTCTTTGAATGACCCGAAACTCAACACACCCAGGCTCTGCCTGAGTGAGAACGATATGCTTGGGAAGCTCGGTTAGAATCCCTTCAAGATCACTTTTCGGCACCTCAATATACCCTTGAAGAATCATCGCAGGGACCTCGTAGGAGTTACAGGGATAGTTACTGCCTCGAAATGTTTACGACGTCGTTCAGCATCCACGTCTTAAACCAGTCTTTCGATTCTGGACGGTACAGTCGAAATAGAAAGAACCAATCGTTAGCGTTTGTTTCACTATGTGTAGTCACCCAGTTGGCTTCAAAGCCTTTTGGCACTTCGTCTAGGCTCGGCGCGTAGTAGACATCCACAGATCCATCAGCGTTCTTAACCATCTTATCCAGGTCTTTAGTTGAAGCACCCACTCGGTCAACACCACGGTTAAAGTTCTTGGTTTCCATGTTGTAAACGATGGCAGACCAGAAGTCTTTTGCTGGCACATCGTTAGGCACATTGAGCCGATAGGTGTCCTCGCCGTTTAGTAAGTTGCCTTCGCTGTCTCGAAGTCCGGTGAGGTAAAAAGTCGCACCGCCCAGTTGGTTTGGCAGGAAGGTCACATAGAAGTACGAAGCTGCACGCTTGTCGATAAGAATTTCGTCGCCTTGTTCGAAAGGGAACCCCATCTGTGCTTGAGGGCCAAAGTTCCAGAATGACCACTCCGACATTTTCTCTCCGTCTTTCACCCAAAGAGGCGCGACAGTTTCACCCTCGGTTGTGAATTTCTTCTGCATATATGCATAGGCAAGCTCTAAACCTTCAAGAGCTGCCTTCTTCTGGATCGGCGTTGGACTAAACGTCTCCCCTTTCTTAATTCCGATGCTTTGTAACGTCGAGTAAATAGCACGATCTTTTTCGCGCACGGGGTTGTTCTGGACGACGTCGTTAATGTCTTCGATGAAGGTCATGTTGTAGTAAGGCAGACAGTCGTAAGGCAGCTCTGTCGCATCCAAATATTCAGTAGGTTCGATGTTTCCCTCAACGGCCTCGCTCAGTGAATATACTTTGATGCCTTTAGCGTGATCACCAGCGTCTTCGTGAGTAGCGCCGTTCAACAGCGTTGGACGAAACGAGTACGAGGCGTCGTGGCCGTCCATACCGGGAACGATGATGTACCCCTGAGCTTCGAGTTCTGCTTCCGTTCCGTGCTGACCGTCATAGTTAGGCGGGAGGAAGAGGTATCTTCCGCCCTTCCCTTCGTCGGCACCTTTAGAACCCACGTCAATCATTGGGACATGCCACGCTGAGATGAACGAACCAAAGTAATCAATCTTGTCGGTCATTGGCGGCACCACCACAACCTGCGCGCCTTGCTTGGTGGAGATCGAACCCCATGCATATGCAGTGGTGTCATTGGCGGTCAAAAAGCCCTTTTCAGACCCGAATGGCCTGGTTACGAAGTTAACCGTGCCGTAGTCCCCCCCTGCTCGCTTTGTGGCCTTGATAAAATCCACCTGGCCTACGGCCGGCATGTAATAAATCGCTGCCTGCGTGGCCCGCTGCACCATAATTTGATACTCGATGTCAGCGTGCTGCTTAGAGCGCGCCAGAATATCGCCCGTATCGTTAAAGTTTGGCCCTGTAGGGGTTACAGCCATAGAAGCGCCACTTGCAAGAGTCGCCGCAGCCGCCAGTGAAGTAAGCAATCTTTTCATGACATGTATCACTCTAGTAAAAAAGCATCCTAGCTAGGGGCGCAACCGATAAGAGCCCTTTGGAAAACATCATTCACGAATAGGCTGATCGATATCGCTGACCGTCTCAAGTGGTTTTGTCAAAAAAAGCGCGCTTTACGCTGAACTTTTATTATCGGCCCGAGACAAGCGTTGGCAGCAACTCAGCGAGAATGTCTATTCGTCCTTTTTTTGCCTTGAGGCGGCTATGGCTACGCCGATTGCTATGCCAATACCAATGCCTGCGCCAAGGTTATCCATCGCGATTCCGAGCCCTGCCCCAACAGCGGTCCCAATCGCGATGCCTGCGCCAAGTTTATTCATCTCCGATTTCCTTAAGGTGATTAGCGGTCGCCCGTCACTTTCGCTCCTGCAACATGACGAGCGTCTTTTGGTACTCATCCCGTAGTTTCTTGTTCAGGAAAACAACGTTGGTTTGCCAGTTATCCCTCATAGCCCGAGGGGTTGAGTACCGTTAAGAACAATGCAGAGCCTGTTATGTGCAACGCAGGCTGCACCAGTGCGGCGACACCGCCTAGCTTTTGTATTTCACTACTCACTTTTCGGCGCCACATTGAGGTTGAAAACGGAACTTGCTGAGATCATTGATCGTATTCCATTATGAGGTTAGCGCCGAGGAGTGAGCGCGCCAATAGTTCCGGATTACAAAAGTCGCGAACGCCGTGCTTACTTACGGCGCGGTGTGCCGCCCAACAACAAGGAGAACTAGGGGGCTATGCCAAGGAGCGCACAAAGCGCGCGAGAATGGCATTGGTTGCCTCCGGCGCCTCTTGTTGCAGCCAGTGGCCAGCCGCAGGAACAAGCTCGTTAACGCGCAGATCCACATAGCCCGGCTCCAGATCGGCGTACATATCCATACCGGTAATCATCGCGCGTACCGGATCGACTTCGCCGCCAATAAAGCAGGCCGGTTGAGCAAGTGGCACACCTACAGCTGCTTTGGATGCTTGGAAGTCCAGAGGCTGCGCTCGATAGCGATTAATGGGTCCGCGAAAACCACCTTCAGTAAATGCATCGACATAGACCTGTAGATCAGCATCGCTCATCCAGCCTGGCATGAGCTTGGGGTAAGCCATGCCATCCAAAAACTTGGAGTCCCTGGGTTTGTCGGGTGTAAAAGAGCCCGGCGGCGCATCTGCCGAGGCTGAGTAGTAAGTAGTGCGCAGTGCCTTTGGAATGTCCGCTTCAAATTCAGCTTCGGGCACATTGGCTTGCTGAAAATAGAGCATGTAGAAAAACCGCTCGGCAAACACCTGGCGTGCTACATCAAGCAGGAAAACATTACTGGCAGGGCGGAAGGGAATGCTCAATCCCGCAACTGCCGCCACCCGCTCCGGGTGTAACATTGCTGTCGAGTAAACAATAGGTGCGCCCCAATCGTGACCAAACAGGATTGCCGGCGAATCGGATAGTGCGTTTATGATCGCCGCAACGTCTCCTGCCAGCTCTGCCAGGGCGTAGGCCTCGACCGCGGTGGGTTTGTCACTACCGCCATAACCGCGAACATCTATAGCGGCAACGGTGTAGCCCTGAGCGGCAAAGTGACGCATTTGATGCCGCCAGGAGTACCAAAGCTCGGGCCAGCCGTGTACGCAGAGGATGAGCGGGCCCGAACCCTGAATCGCAACACGCAGATTGATGTCTCCGTTCTGGATTGTTCGAAATTCGACGTCACTCATACTGTTCACTCCGGTGTCACTCACAAGGTTGAGGTCAGCGCTTAGCTCGCCTCATGCACCCCTTTCGCCTGCGTACCCAATTTGATCAATGCGGGCATGCAGCGTTGAGCGGCCTCACGAAACTGCGCCAGTTTTGCGAGCTTGGGACTTTCCTTGGCCATTAGCCCCACGACCGTGCCAGTGGTGAGGTCCAGACGCGATTTGGCGAGAAAGCCCATGATACTGGGGTTCTGTGACCAAAGACCGCGATTCATCGTGTTGATCATCTGCGCATAGGCAAAGGTAGACGGCTTGTCGGTGAGAGGGCCCGGCGCAGACATCGCATTGCGCGCCTCATCATCCTCAAAGTTGGCTTCCATGAACGCTGCCAGGGCTGCGCTGAGAACGACCAGCGGTATCTGCATGGGTTGCAGCACGATCGTATCGCCGCGAAAGATTGGACCTGCATTATCGTTAACGGAAAACGGTACCGCAGACGCAGTGCAGTCAATAAACAGACTGCCTTCGGGTACGGACACTTCGTTGCCACCAAAGTGCAGTGCTCCCGACGACAAAGCTGTTATTCGACCCTCGCGGATAACGTTTTTCACCTGACGCAAGATCTCTATCTCGCCCCGAGAGATTATTGCGTAGTGAAACATCTGCGGTTCAACATGCGGGTCGATACGCAGGAAGTAGCCCTGATCGCCTAGAATTCGCATCATCTCGGCGCTATCTGCGCCGCGCTCCGCAGCCTCATGCGCTGCCTCCAGTGTCGCGATCTGCATGTCCATCACAGCTTCGAAAAAATCCTCCCCAGGCTGTACATGCTCACGGTTCCACAGCCAGCTCTCCCGTGGCCGCACCCAGCTAATGTTGTCCGCGTTCACGCCGGCCTGAATTAACCAGATGACGGTATCCATGGCGGTCTTACCCGCTCCTAGAACGACGTAGTTCTGCGGAAGGGATGTGGGGTTTCTCCAAAGGTTAGGTAGTTCTCCAGGAGGGACAATATGTATATCGTCCGTAGTATTGAAACTGCGCGTGTGAGTTGAAGGTACAGAGGTCTGATAAAACGTTGCATCGACGGTTTTACGGCGCACGCGAATTCTGGTTTCCTCGCCAGAGAGGATCTCCACAACACGCGACTCACCGCTGTCGGTTTTACCTCGATATTCGCTTAGGCGATGGTAAACCACACGACCCGACGGCAGCAGACGCATGTTCATGACTTTCTCAAAGTAGGCCAGAACTTCGGCACCGCTGGCCAGCGAGTGCAAGCCCTTGTTGGGGCCGTGATCGTCAACCTGCTCACTGGCAAATTCCTGAGAGTTCACACCGTAGGTTGCGCTCGGCTGGTGCAGAGCAACAAAGCCATAGGCATCATTCCAATGACCACCCGGCTTGGCATGTTTGTCTACGAAGGTGATATGGCAGTCGGGGTCTTGTTCGATAAGAGTATCGGCAAAGGCCAGACCAACCGCCCCTGCGCCAATGATCAGATAGTCTGTTCCGATTTCTTTCATGCAGCCGCTTCCATCTGTGAGGTTCGGTCACGCATGCCCCGCTGGGGAGCTCGAGTTTGCGATTTTCATGACGTAGCCAATCTAGCACAAAAAACATTTTGCGCCGTCACCGAAGACCCGGCTGTGAGAAAGCTTCGCCGCAGCAAAACGCCGCCTAATGCGGACAAAATTTAGAGTGTGGTGAGGAACCCTAGCTGATTCAACGTGAGTCTCAATCGCGCCATATTTGATGCAGACTTTCACATCTTCATTCTTTTGATTGGCGTGTCCAGGTGGGAACAGCCCGTGACGACGCCTCGAAACACCTCATAGCGATGGGTCTGTGAGGGCCAGATTGGGTGATCCCTAATTTCGCTTTCGGCCAGAAGTAATCATCCATCGGGGCTTTGGTATGGTGCATATGTTTAGTTCACGGTTGCAGAAACATGAGCCTATTCAACAGCCCTCTTAGCACCAACAAAGCCGACTATTTGATTGAATGCCTTGAGATCGACAATGGCGATGTGGTGTTAGACATCGGATGTGGTGACGGGGAGTTTCTAATCCGCCTGCTGGAAGCGTCCGATGTGCGCGGCATTGGAGTCGACATTAACGAAGCTTGTATCGATACAGCATCAACAAGAGCCTCGGAACGGCTTAGAAACGGCGCTGTAGAGTTTCGAAATAGCGATTTCTTGGAGCAATCGTTTGAAAGCAACTCCTTTGACGTTGTCATTTGCATCGGTTCATCCCACGTGTTTGGCAGTGGAGAGAAAGCTTATCCAGCCTGTATACATGCAGTGACACAGTTGCTCAGACCTGGTGGTCGAGCGCTTATTGGTGAGAGTTATTGGAAGCGCGCACCCGAGAGCGAGTATGTCGAGTTTATTGGCGAGCCTGTAGGTATCTATCAAGATCACCGCGGCAACGTCTCCGTCGCCGAGTCGCTTGGGTTAAACGCGGTATGTGCAGTGGTTTCTAGCGATGAAGAATGGGACGCGTTTGAGTGGAGCCACTATCGCCAAGCTCACAGGTACGCTTCCGAGAACCCAAACACCCCTGCAGCAAAACAACGCCTTGAACGCTCGCGCACATGGAGAGATGGCTACTTGCGTTGGGGACGAACCACAATGGGCTTCGGGTTCTATCTCCTCATCAACGGTACCTGAGGGGCTAGCCAAGGGCGATCAGTCATTTCTCGATAAACGCGGCCAGGTCGGCCTTGAAGCGCGGCATCGACTCCGGATGCACGTACATCATATGCCCAGCCTCGTACATCTTAAGGTCGAGGTTCGCGCGCAAGTGCTCAGGCAGATCCATGTGATCAATGAAGTGGCGCACCGACCCAAACGGGATGGCGAGGTCGAAGTAGCCCTGCTGAACGAGTACGCGCATATTGGGGTTCTGCTTCATGGCCAGTTCTAGGTCCACTGCGGTATTGGCAACTGGCTGCGTGCGGCTGCCGGGCACCTGGTGGCTCCAATCCCAAGAGCCGTACAAGCCAGCTGATGTCACGTACTCGCGCGTCGTCGTTACGCCTAGGGCGTTCCGGTAGTAGTCGTTGAAGGCGGCAACGAAGCCTGGACCGACGGATGGGAAGAATGGGTCGTAGTTTAACGTTGAGTCGTTGTGGTCGATGCCGTCGCCGACGAAGCGCGAGTCAATACGGCCGACCACCTGACGACGGTCGCGCAGCAGTTCTTTAGCGAAGTGCTGCTCGCCGATGCGCAGATTGGCCCGGTCCCAGTATTCTGCTGACACGCCGGTGAAGCGCTCCATGCCCGCAAGAACGTCCTGGCGCTCCGCGTCGGTGCCGCGGTTGCCCTTGAGCAAGTACGGAGCCAGTTTGCCGTAGGCGAAAGCGTCGGCCTCGGCCAAGAATCCCTTTAGGTCATCTGGGCGGTCTTCGATGGCACGGTGGTACCAGGCAGTCGCGGCGTAGGTGGTGAAGTAGGTCACCATTGGCAGGTCGTTACCAGGCCACGGATCGAACGTCGCCATGTCCATACCCGGCGAGACAAGGATCACGCCGTTGAGCGAGATGTTGTGCCGACGAAGCAGAGCGAGAGAAACTCCGCCGGACCGGATACCGCCGTAGCTCTCGCCGAGCAGGTACTTAGGCGACGCCCAGCGACCGTTTTCGGAGGTCCAGCGGGAGATAAACGCGGATACCGACTCGATGTCGTTGTCGACGCCCCAGAACTGTTCGCCCTCGGCCTCGCCGACGGGCCGCGAGAAGCCGGTACCGATCGGGTCGATCATTACGAGATCCGCCACGTCAATCACGCTGTACTCGTTGTTCACACGCCGGAAGGGCCCTACCGTGTTGAATGTAAGGTCCTCAACGACCACGCGCTGCGGGCCAAGGATCCCCATGTGCAGCCACATGGACGCGGAGCCAGGGCCGCCGTTGTAGGCGAACACCACCGGACGCTCATCCTGATTGCCGCCCTTGCGTACGTAGGAGGTATAGCCGAAGTGGGCGATCGGCTTCTCATCGTCGTCGAGCATCTCGAGCGTACCGGCAGTCGCCGTGTACTCGATGGTCGAGCCGCCAACACGGGCGCGATGTTCGGTGACGAAGTTCAGTGGTTCGGGGATCTCTGCATCGGCCGATTCGCCGCTCTCGTGGGCGTCGGCGAGGGCGAACGCAGGGATCGAGAACAGCAACATCAGCAGGCAGGCGCGAATGGCATGAATCGTGGACATCATGGTTTCTCCGAACGTAGGGCCCCGGGGCAGAGTCTGAGTAGCGGCCGAAGCCTAGCATCGCGTCCCCAGGGTTGCCAGCGCGAGCCCCGACGGTCGTCTTGGATGCCAGCCCACATGAGAGATAATGTCATGGGCTTAGGGTCGATCGCGGCCTAAAACGCGACCGCTCGCGGATGACCGCTCTTAGACGAAAGTGGGCTTGTGTCATGTCTCAGAACACCTCAAGGCGGACTTTAGCGCTGAGCAGAATCCTATGATTTTGAGTGCTGCTTTTGACCACTATCGTACGGCGCTGCGAGTTAGAGTCTATGCTTACGCGAACAATCATTGAGGGGTAAGAGATGAGGCTTTCCGAGATCAACGAGTATGTTCAAACTGGTGCTGCACTGGTTGCGATTGTCGGCATATTTTTACTCGGCTACGAAGTTCAACAAGCAAACCGTATTGCGGCGGTGTCGGCGAACCAGCTCAGAATTTCTGATGTGCAGGATATACATCGCGAGTTGGCTACTTCAGAAGACTTAGCTGAAATAATCGTGAAGTTTGATTCTGAAGGCATCGACTCATTAAGCCAGGTGGAGCTTTTCAGGGTACGCGCCTGGCATATGCTTATCTTGCGGGGAATGCAGGGACAGTACTACCAGTATCAGGAGGGGTTTTTAGATCGGGAGGTTGTAGATCGCACCCTCGAAGACATCTCACAAGGTATTTACGGAGAGTGGGAGCAGCTTGGCCTGCTTGACGCTATAGAAAATCTAGAATGGCTTCGTGAGATACAGCATTATCTTAAATCAGGGGGCCACTCATAGATGGGCGTCCCCTATCGGGCTGGCGATAGTCTTTAGGTTTTTCACTGCACGTTATCGACGCCCGGTTCGGATGAAAAGACTTCGTCGTATCCGATTGAAGCCAACGTCTCAAAATAGGCGGAATCGGTCGTCTATAGCAGGCAGCTTCCACCTTAAATCGCAAGGTCAGAGTGCGGCGGGCTCAACGCTTCCAAGGCGAGTAGTTGCCCAGAAACAACCGTTCAAAACTTTGGGCTTTTTACCCGGGGGGCGACTTCAGCCTTAATGCTTTCATAAGCTCTTCGGGCGCGCCCTGGTTCCCCCGCGAGGATTGCCTCGTCCACGATTTTCAGGAAATCAGCATCACCCGCAGCAGACCAGTCAGACCTGACTTGCCCCCACCAGGAACGTGCAAACTGGTTAGAGAAATAGATTGCACCAATGTTTTCTGCAACGTCAACGAATGGGCCGTCTACGAGCCCTGCGGCTCTGAAAGTCTGCGCAGTCAACATTTGATCGATAATGCCAGTGTAATACGCGTCCAGTCGGATGAACTCCTCCAAGGAAAGTTCTTCCGGAATCTCAATCGACTTGATGATTAACTCAGAAAAGGACTCATCTTGCCGAGCCTCATCAACGGTTCGCCAGCCAGCCGAGTACTCAAGTCGGACTTCCGCTGTCGCGATAGCGCTGGTTTGCTGCATCTCAAGCACAAGGAAACCGATGCTGATAATCACGCCAATATTGGCGGCTAAAGTAAGCAAGTGCGTTACTCGATCAGAACTCACGCGAAACTCCAGACTGCGTTCGAATTTTATCTGGAGCTTACGCACAGCTATAGTGACGCCGCAACTACTAAGGCAATTTTAGTGGTCAGTACGCTG
>NZ_JBGCFU010000109.1:0-5284 GCF_045107095.1 Congregibacter sp.
GAGCTGTACCGCATATCTGAAGCAAGGAAGCGAATGCTGAATGCCGACCGAATCGTGTTTATGGGCACGTCTTTTAGCGTGAACATTACGATGATGGCTCTCGAAATCGCCATGGCCAGAGAAACGCCGATAGAAATAGTAGATCCGCAGCCCGTGAAAGTACCCTACGAGAACACCAGCTATCATGCGATGACGGCATTGAGCTACATAGAGAAGTCTTAATTGACAGTGGGACACTCGTACCCACTGGAGTTAATCGAAGACCCAACTTGGCACCGCAAGCTTTCCAACGCAACCAGAGCACCATTGATGTTCTACAATGGCGGAGCATTCAACAATAAAAGATAAGGGGAGATGCTCATGAAACTAACTAAAAAGCTCGGAGCGGAGTTTATCGGTACTTTTTGGCTGGTACTTGGCGGCTGTGGTAGTGCGGTACTTGCTGCCGCATTTCCTGATGTGGGAATCGGCCTTCTCGGTGTCTCCCTTGCCTTTGGTTTGACGGTGTTAACCATGGCCTATGCCGTCGGACACATCTCCGGATGCCACCTCAACCCAGCTGTGTCTCTCGGTTTGTGGTCTGGAGGCAGGTTCCCGTTGTCAGAACTGGGACCCTACATAGCGGCGCAAGTAGCCGGTGGCGTTGCCGGAGCGGCAATCCTGTATGTGATTGCGACAGGGCAGGCAGGCTTTGATGTTACAGCAGGGTTTGCATCTAATGGCTTTGGAGAACACTCACCCGGTGGATACAGTTTGACCGCTGCATTGGTTACAGAGCTTGTAATGACCTTTATGTTTCTTATGATTATTTTGGGTGCTACTGATCAGCGCGCTCCTGCAGGGTTTGCCCCCATTGCTATTGGATTGGGACTGACGCTAATTCACCTAATCAGCATTCCCATCACAAACACTTCGGTAAACCCCGCTCGGAGTACCGGCGTTGCGCTGTTTCAGGGTAGCTGGGCGATCTCACAGTTGTGGTTATTCTGGCTTGCTCCACTGGGAGGCGCACTGTTAGCCGGCCTTTGTTACCGCTGGTTTGAAGCTGAAGATTAGCCGCCTCTCAGTGACCGCATCAACATGCGACGCGAACAATTGGTGCATTTTTACTAAAGGGGCCAACGGCCCCTTTTTGTGCATTCTTCACAAATGTCGGTTAGAGATCGCCCCACTTTCAGCTAATAGCGTCTGAACGGCCTCCGCCATTCGTCGATAGCCGGCTTGGTTAAAGTGCACAGCGTCACTCTTTACCGACCGATCCCGCATAAGTCGTGGTAGAACGGTGTCGTCCATCGGCACCCCAAGCCGATCAGCGATCTCACCGTAATAACTTGGTACCGACAGGGTCAGGTTGCGGCCGGGTACGCCGAGCATAACGACATCTGCGCCCTCTGTACGAATGAGCTGGATCATTGAATCAAGCTTAGCCTGCGTGAGCTCGGGGGATACATTACGCAAGGTATCGTTGCCGCCATGTACAAGCACAACCATATCAGGTGTGTGTTCTTGCAACACCATGGGTAAACGAACTAAACCCTCAGCACTGAGTTCTCCTGGAACACCCGCATTAATCACCTTCAGGCCGGTGAGTTTTTCAAGTACTGCGGGATATGAATACCGGGATGGGGCGCCGGTGCCGTAGGTGAGGCTATCGCCAAAAGCCAGGATCGTGGCGTCGCCAGATAAAGGCTTGAGCGCCGGGTCGCTGCATCCGACAAGACAGAACGCCGTAAGCAATGCATAGAGCGCTGTGCGCACGATCACAACACTCTGAGTGTTTTATTCTACAGTCACGGACTTTGCCAGGTTCCGAGGCTTATCCACGTCTGTCCCTTTTTGTAATGCAACATGATAGGACAAAAGCTGTAACGCCACGGTGTATATAACCGGCTGCAGTATCTCGGGAGTATGTGGCATAGCCAGTACATGAACGCCAGGCTCATCTTTGAACCCTGCATCCACATCTGCGAACACATACAACTCGCCGCCTCGGGAGCGAACCTCTTCAAGGTTTGACTTTAGCTTGTCCAAAAGGTCGTCATTCGGCGCAACGGCAACAATGGGCATATCAGCATCGACTAATGCGAGAGGGCCATGCTTTAACTCACCTGCCGGATAGGCCTCAGCGTGGATGTAAGAAATCTCCTTGAGCTTCAGTGCCCCCTCCATAGCAATGGGGTACTGAATGCCCCGACCAAGAAACAGCGCGTGGTGCTTCTGGATAAAGGAAGCAGACATCGCTTCAATCTGCGGGTCAATCTTCAAGGTCTGCTTAACCAAATCCGGCAGCGCGGTCAGACCGCTTACAAGTTGCTGCTCCCTTTCTGCACTCAAGCCTCGATGACGACCCAGTGCCACAGCAAGCATCAAAAAGGCGACGAGCTGTGTCGTAAACGCTTTTGTAGACGCAACGCCAATCTCAATACCGGCGCGCGTCAAAAATGCCATATCGCTCTCACGCACCAGAGAACTGTTATCCACGTTTGCAATTACAAGACTAGCGACAAACTCTTCGGGGTCAGCATGACGAAGCGCCGCCAGCGTATCGGCGGTTTCACCGCTTTGAGAAATCGTGACCAACAACGTGCCCGGATGAGAAACACGTTTTCGATAACGGAATTCTGAAGCAACTTCGACCTGGCAGGGAATCCCGGCAATATCTTCTAACCAGTAACGAGCAACGAGACCTGCGTGATAGCTTGTACCGCAGGCAACGATCTGCACTGCCTGGGTTTTGGCAAAAGCCTCCGAAGCGGTCTCTCCAAAAATACTGTCATCGACTTTTCCATCGATGGCTTTTGCAAATGTAGCCGCCAGCGCGTGAGGCTGCTCATAGATTTCCTTGAGCATGTAATGTTCAAAATCACCCAGATCGGCATCTTCGATGTTGCCGGATATCTGCTTCATTTCTCGCTGGACAGGCTCTCCCTCACCGTCGTAAATAGCGAGTCCGGCTGCACTACAGACAACCAGATCACCCTCATCAAGATAGATAAAACGGTCAGTCACCTGGCGAAGGGCCATAGTGTCGGACGCAAGAAAGTGCTCCCCAATTCCAACGCCAACCACAAGCGGGCTACCCGATCGAGCAGCTACAACTTCTTCTGGGTTTTGAGTATCGATCGCTGCCAAAGCGTACGCGCCATCTAAAAGCGAAACAGTAGACCGCATAGCCTCGAGCAAACTATTTCCTTGTTCCACAGACCTGTGGAGTAAGTGAACAATTACTTCGGTATCGGTGGCCGAGACAAAATCATAGCCGGCATCTTTAAGTTCTTCGCGCAAGGCCTGGTGGTTTTCGATGATACCGTTGTGTACGACCGCCACGCGTTGCCCTGAAATATGTGGGTGGGCGTTCGCAGCGGAAGGCTGGCCATGAGTAGCCCAGCGTGTATGAGCGATACCGGTACAACCAAGAATCGGATTTAGCGCTTGTGCCTCTTCAAGAGCAGCAACCTTGCCCTGATATTTATGAAGCTGTAATCGATGCTCGTTATCGATCAATGCCATGCCCGCAGAATCATAACCGCGATACTCGAGACGTCTCAGACCCTCGAGTAGGATTTCTGATACTTCACGCCGCGCTGTCGCAGCCACAATTCCACACATGGATCAGTCTCCCTGAGCCTGGTTTTTTTCGTCGTCTGCCCGCTGCTTGGGTGTCTGCCACCCGTCGATATTTCGCTGTTTAGCGCGCGAAACACCCAGCGCGCTTTCCGGCACATCTCTGGTTACGGTAGAGCCAGCAGCAACAAAACCGCCAGCACCGACCTCCAGAGGAGCGACCAGAGTGCTGTTTGAGCCCACAAACACTCCATCGCCCAAACGCGTTTTATGCTTGTTAACGCCATCATAATTGCAGGTGATAGTCCCTGCACCGACGTTAACGCCGTCGCCCAGCTCAGCATCGCCGACATAACTCAGGTGATTTACTTTACTGCCCTCGCCGATGAGCGCCTTTTTGATTTCTACAAAGTTGCCAATACGGGCGCCCTTGGCAAGCGTGGTTCCAGGCCGCAGACGCGCATAAGGCCCTACGGAACAGTTGTCACCCACATCGCTCTCGTCAATATGACTCAAGGCGTGAACTTCTGTACCCGCCGCAATAGTGCTGTTTCTCACCAAGCAACTGGGTCCGATACGCACACCTTCACCGAGAGTAACCTCGCCCTCGAACACGCAATTCACATCAATAAATACATCGCGACCACAATTCAGACTACCTCGAACATCAATACGCGCAGGGTCAGCTAGAGAAACTCCCGCGAGCATAAGTGCTTCAGCGGCGCGCTGACGATACACGGTCTCGGCTTCTGCAAGCTGAACCCGGTCATTGATTCCCATCACCTCACTGGCTTCATTAGCGCGTAATGCGGCGACACAATGGCCTTCATTAACTGCCATCGACAAAATATCGGGGAGGTAGTACTCGCCCTGCGCATTGGCGTTGCCAACACGTGGTAAGTATTCCGCCAACAATGCTGCAGGGTATGCGAGGACCCCGGTATTAATTTCACGAACAGCCCGCTGCTCATCAGACGCGTCCTTATGCTCCACCACACCCTGCAATTGATCGCCACTGTCGCGCAGCACGCGGCCATATCCGTCGGGGTCATCCAGGTTGGCGGTAAGCAGAGCAGGGCAGTTATCAATAAGGCCCTCTAAGGTGCTGGCTCGCAGCAAAGGCACGTCGCCATAGAGAACGAGTACCGTTGAGTCTGCATCAATACCCGGCATGGCTTGGAGAACCGCATGACCCGTGCCTAGTTGTTCTTCTTGCATCACCCAAACAAGATCCTTGGCATCCAGCGCTTCACGAACTAACTCCGAGCCATGACCAATGACCACGTGTATGCGCACGGGCATCAAGGTGCGTGCGCTATCAAGAACATGGGAGAGCAACGGCCGATTCGCCAAGGGATGTAGCACCTTAGGCAAACTGGAGCGCATACGTGTTCCCTGACCCGCAGCCAAAACAACGACTTCAAGCTTCATAGAGGTAGCCCGGAGATCCGGCCTTATTCAAAATTCTGAGAGGTGATAGTACCCACTGGGCAGTGGTTTACAACGCGAGTAATACCGACTGGTTCACAGCCTGAAGAAGGGATAGAGCCTTCGACCTAAGCCTGCGGCCCTAAAACAAAAAAAACCCCGGCATTGCCGAGGTTTCAGGGTAAACCATGCTAATTGGCTTAGCTGCCGCGACCCGAGCGATTACGCATCTTACGCAACGTGGCCAGCTGCGCTGCCGCTTCTGCCAATTGCGACGACGCGCGACCGTAAT
>NZ_JBGCFU010000011.1:0-5938 GCF_045107095.1 Congregibacter sp.
GGCAAATGTTACGTCCAAAAGCTCAGTGGAATCCGCCGCAGCAAATTGGGTGTAAGCATCGCCGGCTTTGGCGAGGAACTCTACGGTCGCTACTTCGTAGCGTTGCTTGGCTTCGATAGGTCGACCATCGATACAAACCCCGGTCACGCGGCCCTCCAAGGGGTTGTCGGCTGCATACCCAGCCGGCACAGTCAGAGAGGGTGTCTACTTCCGACAGGGCCTTTGTCCGTCCTATATACCCTGACCGACGTTACTTTATTCCAAAGGTCGTCACGTTGAGAGCCGAACCACCACCATCAACAGTTAATTCCGTGCCCGTCACGAATGAGGCGTCATCAGATGCCAAAAATGCAATAACAGCCCCGACTTCAGCTGCCTCGGCAACGCGCCTCATAGGGTAAACGCTGCCGATCTCAGAATATACTTCTTCTAGAGAAACGCCTTTCTTTTCGGCAACGAGTCCGTAGGCATAGTCCGCCAGTTCTGTCCTAGCCACACCGGGACAGACACAGTTTGAGCGTATCCGCTCCGGCGCAAATTCCACGGCAAATGATCGGCTCATGGCGTTAAGTGAGGCTTTGCTGGACTCGTAAATCGCACCACCAAGGCGGGAACGAACACTAGACACGGATGACACGTTGACAATTGAACCGCCGCCGCGTTTACGCATGGCGGGTATTGCAGCGCGAGTTGCATTGATGGCGCCAAATAAGTTGAGGTCTAAAACGCGTTTCCACTCGTCTAGCTCCAGTTCTAGAAGCGGACCGCCCGTGCCAGTCCCTGCATTGTTTACCAATATATCGAGGCCATCAAATTCTTTTTCCGCAAGTTCCACTGCCGCGAGTAAATGGTCATTGTCCGCAGCATCACCCGCCAATGCTAAGCCGCCTATTGCAGTCGCTACTTTTTCAATCGGTTCGAGCCTTCGTCCTGTGACTATCACTTTGCAACCCTCCGACGCTAATCGTTCAGCGGCAGCGGCACCAATTCCTGCGCCACCTCCGGTTACGATTGCTACCTTGCCATCGAATCGTTCCATACTTATCTACTTCCTTGAGATCGTCGTGGTGGAATTGTAAAGCGCGTTGCTAAGAGAGGTGGCCGATAACGTTTGCCGAGGCCACGATAATGGGTCCTGTGACAACTGAAGATTTAGAGCTTGCATACTTCGACACTGACAGCACCTAGGCGCGACATATTGCTCAATGGTTCGTAGCTGTCTGCGGCAGAAGGCATGAGTTGATTGGGATTTGAACCCCTTGCTGCTGAAGCGATGGTTAGATTTGGATTGCCCCCGTCTGTGTATCCATGGGTCATAGCGACCGCTCCTTGTCGCATGTCCTCAGTCACATGTAGAACTGTGGAGATACTGCCGTGGCGATTAAAAACGCGAACCTCATCACCGTCAAAAAGGTGGCGCGCTCGTGCGTCTTCCGGGTTCATGTGGATCGGGTTTCTTTCTAGGGCGCCCTGTCTCATCCGTTCCAAATTGGTCATCCATGAGTTGTGCATGTGGTTGGTGCGAAAAGAGCCTAATTTCAAAAGGCCCTCTGGCTCATCCTCTAGCTCCTTGAAAATGTTTTCACAGCGCTCTATCAGCCCGGCCTTCACAAATGCGGGTGGGTAGCATTCAACTTTGCCGTCGGCATGTAAAACGCCCGTTGTATAAAAATCGTAGTAGGGCTCAGGGGGTCTGGTTGCAGTTTGATGTGGCATATCTCTGAGTTTGGCGACGGACAGATCCGCTGCCGATAACATATTATTAATCGTGTCAAATCCCTCTGTATCAGCCCGGTCGAGCATACAGGGAACACCCAACTCCTGGGCGAGCCGATCATTGATCCACCAGTCCTCTTTGCGCTCATGCTCTGGCGGCACCATTGCGTCCGTGTACTGGACATAGGGAACGCCACCCTGCATGCCATCGGCAATAAAATTTATATCAGCGCGTTCCAGCCAACCGGTGGCAGGAAGCACGTAGTCCGCCAGCTCGCCTGTGGCGTTGAGCATGATATCGGTCGCCACCAGAAGTTCGAGCTTCTCAAAAGCTTTGCGGAGTCTAACCTCGCCGCCCACGGATAGAATGGGATTGCCGCCAAATACGATGAGGGCTTTAATCTCGCCGGTTTCGATCAGATCGGGCAAAATAACGGAGGGTAAGGGAATGCCAGGCGGTTGAACTTGTAGTTCGCCTATCGAGCTTGCGAACGTGGGTAATTGGGTCACGTCGATGGCCATTTTATGCTTTAACACGCTGTTTGGCGTAAAGGTGCCGCCTTTGCGCCCCAAATTGCCGGTGACAAAATTGAGCATTTCGGCTAGCCAGTAACCTAGCAGACCCTGACCGCCCTGATTGACCCCTAGCGAAACATACGCTGCTGCGCCGTCGGCCGCCGCAAATTCCCGAGCGACTTGCTTGATGACGGCCTCGTCGATTCCCGTTAGCTTGCTAACTCTGGCAGCCGGATAGAGCCTTACGAAGTTTAGAAGCTCCTCAAGATTTTTGCCGTGCTTGGTTACGTGCTCGGTAGCGATATCGTTATTTTCTGCTATCTCATTGAGTAGCGCGGCTAAAAAGTAAACGTCTGTTCCTGGCTTAATTTGTAGTGTTTCACCGGTTTCCGATATTGATGATTCTGTTTTACGGGGATTAACGAACACGGTTTTGCCACCGCGAGCTCTGATTTTTTTGAGAATACCCAGCGCGTCATTAGGTTGAGACATGAGTGCCCAATGGGACACTTTTGGATTGGCTCCGATACACAGTAAGTAGCTTGTGTGTGTAAGGTCGGGGATTGGGAGGCTGCTGGTGCCATACAAGTCATAGCAACCTCTAGTTTTATTGGTCATGTCCTGAGTGCCAGAGTGGAAAACCATTTTCGAGCCAGATCCCATGATTAGGCCTACCTGGTTTATGAACTGGCGTGAGTCAAATACGCCCGGGTTACCTGAGAAAAAGGCAATAGCATTTGCGCCATGTTGATCGCGTAAATCACGCAGTTTTTTACCAATTTCTCCCAAGGCATCATCCCACCCGAGCCTTTGAAATTTACCCGTTGGCTCGACTCGAGGGTTTGTTCTTTTTAGTGGCCAGTTCAGCCGATCCGGCGAGTGGTGAATGTCCAGATAGGATAGACCCTTGTGACACGGTATCCCGTCGCTGGGATGGTCGGGGTCTGGGCTGAGCTGGATGATGTCTCCGCTGTCATCGAAGTGCGCCTTGAGCGGGCATGCGGGTTCGCAGATTCTGCAAAACGTATTTTTTACTTTGTTCATGAATGAGCTGCCTTTTAGTACTAACCCAGTTCCGTAGAATTTGCCCGAGCGACCCTGAGCATGTCGCCAGTAGTGCACAGTTTCGAGCGAGGCCTTTTTTGTGACGCGCCTCTTTCTTTTTCCGCGCGGTCTATCGTCAGCCAGTCCGCAAGGGTGACGAAGTCCGGTTTTCGTTCTTTTATCTTGCTGAGTGCTAACTCTGAAGAAAGTGCGCGGCTTGTGCTGGTAAGGCTTAAATCATCAATCAGGCATGCCACGGTTTCGCCCGCGCACTGCTTGTTGGTGCCAATGACGCCGCGTGCCCCACGCTTTATCCAGCCGGTGCAGTAAACTCCATTGATCACCACACCGTTATCGGTCACACGGCCGTGGGCGTTCTCGATAACAGCCTTTTTGTCGTCAAATGGAAGTTCTGGAAGGGGTGTGCCACGGTATCCAGTCGCTCTAAACAAAATACCTGCGTCGATTGAAGTGATTTGCTCGGGAGCTCCGCGTTGTCTCCCATTGGGTACGTGCGCCAAAAAATTATGTTTAACCTGAACGTGTTGAAGCCGATCCTCACCAAGTAATGCGGTGGGAGAGCTAAGGAATTTAAAGATAATTCGTTTTACTACGGCGCCAGTTTTTTTCTTGTGTAGCTGTCTCAGCGTTTCAACTTTGCGCCGTGCCTCCCAGCCAAGTTTTTGCAACTCTGAGTCGTCATCAGTGAAAAACTCGGGGTCTTCTACTTGGACTTGGATATTGTCGAGGTGGAGGAGCTCTTCAAGTTCAGGGTTGTTGTAGGCTCCGTTTTTATACCCTCGTCTGCCAAGAATAACGACCTCTTGAATGCGGCTACTTTCAAGGGCGTCCAAAGCGTGATCGGCGATATCGGTCTTTCTAAGTTCTTCCACTGGCAGGGTCAGGATGCGAGCAACATCCAGTGCAACATTGCCATTGCCCACAATCACTGCTCGCGGGCAGGAAAGATCGAATTTGAGGTGGCTGTAGTCGGGGTGTCCGTTGTACCACGCCACAAACTCTCTCGCTGGCCAGCTGCCGGTTAACTCCTCGCCGGGTATCTCAAGCGCATTATCTGAGTTAGCGCCACTGGCATAAATTACACCGTCATACCAAGACGCAAGCTCGGTATTGCTGATGTCTCTTCCTATTTCTACGTTGCCGAAGTAGCGCACATTGGCCCGGCTAATAACATTGCGGTACAGCCGATTGGTGATCAACTTTTTTTCGGGATGGTCGGGTGCAACGCCATAGCGTACTAGGCCCCATGGGGCGGGTAGGCGCTCAAACAAGTCAACGTCGATGGCGACACGCCTGTTTTTCACCAAGTGCTCCAGCGCGTACATGCCGGATGGACCTGAGCCCACTACCGCGATCCTGTAGGTAGGCTTCATGAACGCAGCACGCCAGTGCGCTGAATGAAATACATTCGATTGACGTCTTTGTAGTGCTTCCATTTGTCGGGCAAATTATCGTCTTCATAAATAGCCATAACAGGGCAAGCTTCCACGCAGGCTGCGCAGTTTATGCACAATTCAGGATTGATATAGAGCTGTTCTGTATCACTGAAATTTTGGTTTTCCGGTCCCGGACTGATGCAGTCTACGGGGCACACTTCTAGGCAGGAATAATCTGCAACACAGGGCGCAGCAATTACATAGGCCATACGGTTGACCGCCTCGTTTTATGGTGAAAAAGATAGGGAGAAGCCATCAGTGACTCTGAGTGACTGCCAGTGAATTTGTTAGACGGGAGGATCTGATGACAATCCGTTGTATTATGAGAGATCCGCTCTTCAAGAAACCGCCAGTGCGAGTGATGAGTAAACAGATAGAGGCTTTTAGCGGCCATACCTGCAACAACGCGTTCGCGAACTGACGTCACGCTTATCCCTTCAGCTTCAATGATTCGACTGTATCTGCCTCCGGCCTCACCCTCATAGTTCTTTGCAGCTCTAGCAGGATCCGGGTGGTTGCGCAGACTCTGCGCGATACGCGTTTTCACCCACGCGGGACATAGGACGGAGGCATCATTGTTAGAACCCTCAAGCTCTAGTTGCAGAACTTCTGAATATCCCACGACCGCAAATTTGCTCGTGATGTAGGGTCCTTCGCCGGGCTGCGCTTCGAGTCCGTCAAGCGATGCGGTATTAATACTATATCCTGGCTCGCCGGATTCTTGCATTGCCGGAAGAAAGCACCCTACGCCATTAACAACACCCATTACGTTAACGTCCATGACCCATCGCCAATCATCCAACGGCGTGTTACCCGAGAGGGCGTAGCCCGCACCCACGCCTGCATTGTTAAAAAGAAAGTTGAGCTTGCAATGTGCGGCTAATGTTCGGTCAGCCACATCCCGAAAGGCGTTCGCATCACGTACATAGAGAATCTCTGTTTGCACCTGGATACCCTGGCTGCCTAAATCACTGCGCGCGGCCCGCAAGTGCATCGTGCTCTATGCCTGCAAGAACGAGCTTCAAGCCTCTTTCACCTAGTGCCCGGGCTACGCCGAGTCCTATGCTCGAAGCCCCTCCAGTGATGAATCCCACGGTATTTTTAAAGCTGTTCATAGGTTGTTCCTGTATTTTGAGGTGCGGCCCTCTCATTTACCTGCAACCTATGCGCACATTGGTCTGGGAGCTCGATGATTGGCTTGGTTC
>NZ_JBGCFU010000110.1:0-4946 GCF_045107095.1 Congregibacter sp.
TAGTTATTGGAAAATCGGCAACACCGAGGACCAGCATAAAATTGCAAAGCAAACAGATGCCCGCCTGGATCAATCCTAGAGTAACGCCTGAATCTTTGGCCAGGCATCACTGCCTGATTCTTTCATGAGCTGCAGGTACGCTGCATTTGACCACTGTGCTACGCCCAGTTCGTAGGCAGGCGTAGCCCGCAAACGGGCCAACCAGCGACCCAGCTCCGGATAAGACTCCCACCATTGCGACAGCTGAAGCTGCTCCAATCGCTCGATGTAAGGCAGCAAGGCGAAGTCTGCCAGGCTCAGTTCTCGCCCGACCAACCAACCGTTCGCCCGCAAAGAGGTGGCCATATCTTTAAGAAGCTTGTCGTAAGCCAAAACGGCCAGCAACAATCGAGAAGATTCCAAACCATTGGTGACAATATCTTCCATAACAGCCCGGCGCGATGGATCTCGAATCTGCGCGAAAAACTCCTGCAGTGACTCTGGCGTCGCATGACGCTCAAGTATCTGGTGACGAAAGGCGACGCAAAAACTGATCACGGCAACATGCTCATGCAAGCCCGCATCAAGGCGGATGAGCCAGCCGCGAGCATCTGCTCGCTCAACGGCATCTACTGGGAGTAATGGGGAGGCCGCAAAGACTTCGTCCAGATATTGCACGATGGCATTGGACTCTAAAACCACTTTGCCGTCATGGACCAATGCCGGAACCAGGCCCTTGGGATTAACCTTGCGAAACTCCGCGGAGAACTGCTCTCCAGCACGCAGGTTGAGATGCTTCGACCCCCATTCCAGGCCTTTGTGAGCTAGAACCATGCGCGTCTTTTGCGCACAAACGGACATGTCGTTGTGGTAAAGAGTTAGCATGGGAAACCCTTTCGTTTAGCTCGGTGAATGAGTTTTTCTAACAGACCAAAGCTCAGATAGGCTGGGCAAGTGCCTGCATGGACTCGCGCATGATCATGCCATGCTCTTGCTTGTCACCACCTTCAATCTCGATCTGACCCAGTCGACCAGAGTTCTCTACCACCATTCGGCAGCGCTCCCAGCGCCGCTCTCCGAACGCTGTGAGCGCGTTGTTCAAAGTGGAGTGCGAAGCCAGCTCCTCGGCGAGCACGATGGCATCTTCGATACCGATACAGGCACCAGAGGCCAAGTGCGGCGTAGTGGCATGTACAGCGTCGCCGATCAATACAACCCGTCCCTGGAACCAGGGCAGCGGCACGAGCAATCCCTCCAATGGGCGCCACTGCACCTGTGAGCTGTCGTCAAGCTGCGCTGCCATTGTTTGAACAAGCGGCGCGGGAAATGTCTCCAGCAGCTTCTTCAGCATGGGAACCATCTGCTCTTCCGGGATCCGCTCTTTGACCTCCTTATCTTCGGTCAAAAACAGATATGCCTGATCTTTGGACATGGGGTTAATACCTGTCTTGAGCTTCGGTCCGACCCACATCATGGTATTGCTAGCCTCGGGAAGGCGAGGTAAGACAGCGCGCCATACGCCCTGCCCTGTATAGCGCGGCCTGGGTGCATCAGGCATCAGCCACTCACGGGTATTGGAATACACCCCATCGGCGCCGATGACCAAATCAAAGCGATCATCGCTGCCGTCCTCAAACTTAACTGACACTCCATCGGCGTCCTGCACCATGGAACTGTAGCTGTAGCCAAGACGCACTTTAGCGCCGGCCTCTATAACCTTCTTCGACAATATCTTAGCGAGCACTGGCCGCATAATGGCGCCACCACCGGGAATGTCGTCACCCACAGGGGGGTTGGGTATGGTCTGAATCAGTTGTCCTGTAGGCGCAATGACCTCCAGTGCCGGCTGAACACTCCCCTGCTCCAGGAATTCGTCGAGGATACCCAAAGCTTGAAAAGCACGCAGCGTCGCGCCGCCGACACTAATCCCTGCGCCTTCCGCCCGCCAGTCCGGGTCAATCTCCACCAAGTGAGTTTCGATGCCCTGCTTACACAGCTGTATGGCCGCAGACATACCGGAAAAGCCACCACCGACTATCAATACCTTTTGAACTGAATCACTCATGGCTTTCTCTCCATTGCTAACTTATGTGTGTACATCTGCCAGGAGCTGACCATCGCGCCGGACATGAAGCGCAATCGCAGACAAAGATTCACCCAGACAGGGGCCCGAAATGCAGATGCCGGTAGTGACATCAAAACGTGCGCCATGGGCGGCGCAAACGATGACATCCCCAGCCTTATCTAAATACTCGTTCTTCTTCCAGGGCAACGGCGTAGTACCGTAATGCGGACAGCGATCTCGATAGGCGTAAAGGGACGAGTCCTTTTTAACCACAAACAGGCTCGCCCGCCCTTCACTAAATGGATCAAAGCCCTGGGCTCGTGACTCGCGAAGCTCCGAGATGTGACAAAGTTCGACACGCTGCGTCGTTGACTCACGCGCAGCCATGCCTTTTGCTGTAGAAGCTTCGTCGTTCAAGCCGATTAACCTTGCTTGGGCGGTGGTGGCCCCGAGGGCGCCCACTTTTCCCGAAATTCCATGAGGAACACCTGAGAGTTGTCGGCACTCATTCCCGCTTCTCGAGCACTCCAGCTATCGTCATGCAGATCCATGTCTGCGTCATATTCCATCTTGCAGCCCAGAGGGCTTGAGAAATACCAGAACCAGTTGGAGCCAAAGATATGGCGTCCAGGCCCCCAAAAGCTCTGATACCCCTGATTAACCAGGTTTGTTCCCGCTTGCATCACATCACTCGCACTTGCCATATGGAAGGTAAAGTGTTCGCAGCCCTGCATATGCGGCGGTGTTTGAATCATGAACAAGGTGTGATGATCGTTCGTGCCCGCCGGGCGCATGAAGGGGCCCACGTGAGTAAATCGATCTGTGGTCACAAATCCCAAACGCTCTGCATAAAAGGCTTCGGCCTTGGCATAATCGGGAACGAAGTAAACAACGTGGGATAGCGAAACAGGCTTGGGGCTTGCGTCCGGCGCAACGCCGATATCATTCATCGCTCGCTGCTGCGCCGCGCCCGGCACATTGCTTGTTACAGCTGGCAGGTTCAGGTGTTTACGCATCGTAAGCTGAAAACCCAGCACGAAACCTGTGTCGTCCACAGCCTCCAGGGAACCATCATCCAGAGTCTTCACCTCTCGATCCTTACTCAACTCAGCTTCAATAGCATCGAGAGTCGCCTGATCCGCAACGCCATAGACAGTTTTTCGCAGCATGCTGCCGGTCTGCAAGGCTGGTGGCAATGACGAGTCTTCTTTATCCCCGATGATGACGGCTGTGCCGTCCAGGGCCTCAAAACGACCACCGCCTACCGCATCAAGACCGTAGTCCAGTAGAAACTGCGTGCAGGCCTCGACATCATCTACACCAAAGATAAGCGCATCCGGTCCGACAATATTCATTTTCATCTCCTCAGGATTTGGCGGTTTGGCCGCCGAGCGTCTCTGCGACCCAATCAGCGATGTACTGCCCGGCATTAATACTGTTGTCAAAGCTCGAATGCTGAACGCCGCCTTCACGCTCGGTAAACACCTTTAACTCTCGCTTAGGACTGTTACTTAGTTGCTCGTAGGTGCGCTCAGCCCACTTCAAGGGAATTTGAGAGTCTTTCTCACCATGTGTCACCAGAAACGGCACCTTGATTTTTTCCACGACACCATCCAGATGAACGTTCTCGGCAATCGCCATGAATTCATCCATATCCTCTGCACCCCAAACCCAGCGCACGTGCGCCCAGTAATGGGGGACGGGGAAATCGCCTTCATTTTCCAGACGTCGTTTTTGCACATCCCGCCAATCGTGATTGGCACCCCAGCACACGCCACAGGCGAAGCGCGGCTCAAAGGCGACCGCTCGCGGGCAGAAATAACCACCGAGAGATACGCCCTCCATACCAATTCTTGAGGCATCAACGTCGTCTCTGGCTTCCAGCCAATCAACCACAGGACTCGCCCAATGTTCGGAGTCATAGCGCGCCACAAGGTTCTGCAGACGAAGCGCTTCACCGGTACCTGGCTGGTCAATAATGAGCGAAGACACGCCCCTTTTGGCCAACCATGAGGGCAAACCTACCCGATATTTCATTTCTTTAGTTGAATCCAGGCCATTAACCTGGACTAACACCGGTGCGCGGCCAGAGCTATTCTCTGCTCGCACCAAAAGTCCGGAAATATGCTTACCTTCATAAGGTATTTCTACCCGCTCACAGTTTTCGTCAGCAAGGCTGGTGCCTCTTTCGAACAAATCCAGCATGCGCTTGTAAAGCTCCAGTCGCCCCGGTGCTTTGTGAGCCTGGAGCCGCTCGCAAGTGATTAAATAGGATGCGGCGCGAGCATACTTTTCGCCCGCGGAGAGCATTCGACCTCGGGCTTCATCCTCCTCGGCCAATTCACACAGTTGATCGGCCATCTTGGCCCAGGTATCACGAAAGGCCTGCACGCCTTGTGCATCTGGTTTCTTGGCGGCTTCCTGAAGCGGCGCACACATCGCTTCAATCTCGCCAATGCGTGCACCCATTTCAATCGCGAGGTCTACAGAGAGGTTCCATACATAGTTAGTTGGAAAGTACTTAAACATTAATTTTCCCTAAGCAATGGTTGAGGTCTACCCAAGATCAAAGACAAGTCAGTAATGATCCGACCAACGCACACGCGCTCTTGGTCACAGTGCCGAAAATAATGGCACCAGAGAAACAATAATAAAAATTGCTTATACTGATCGATATTCATACTGTTTGCTTATAGGTTGTCTCATGCGTTTCAAAAACCTTGACCTAAACCTACTGGTCGCCTTAGACGCCCTGCTGGACGAACAGAGTGTGACCAGAGCGGCAGACAGGGTGAATGTAAGTCAGCCCGCTATGAGCGCAGCGCTGTCTCGCTTACGCGAGCACTTCGACGAACCCATCCTGCAACAGCATGGCAAGAGCATGGTTCCCACCGCCGCTGCG
>NZ_JBGCFU010000111.1:0-8547 GCF_045107095.1 Congregibacter sp.
CTCCTTGAAAGTTGCCGGCTGTGGTGCCGCGCCGATGCCGGTCGAGCTGTTCAACAAGTTTCAGAAAGCGACGGGCGTTCGCATCGCCGAAGGCTATGGGCTCACCGAAGCCACGGTGTGCAGCACGATGTGCTCTCCAGCCGCAGTCCCTCCTCGTATTGGGTCAATCGGCCTGCGGATTCCCTACACGCAGGTTAAGGCAGGAATCATCGACGGCGATGGTAAGTTTGTGCGTGATTGCGCGGTGGACGAAGTGGGTGCAGTGTTGATCAATGGTCCCTCGGTGACCCCCGGCTACACTGATAGCAGCAAGAACTCCTCATTGTTTGTGACAGATTCCAATGGCGATGTGTGGCTGAATAGCGGCGACCTTGCTCGGCAAGATGCAGACGGCTATTTTTGGCTCACCGGACGATCAAAGGAACTCATCATTCGCGGGGGGCACAACATTGACCCCAAGACCATTGAAGAAACTCTGGCCAGCCATCCGGCAGTGAATCTTGCGGCAGCTGTCGGGCGTCCGGACAGCTATGCAGGGGAGGTACCGGTGGCCTATGTGGACACAGTGAGCGCAACTACCGAAGCAGAGCTTTTGGAGTTTTGCCGTCAGAACATACGCGAACGCGCCGCGGTTCCCAAGGCGGTTACGATATTGGATAGCCTGCCGGTAACCGGCGTGGGCAAGATTCACAAGCCGACGCTGAATCTTATGGAGCTTAAGCTGGTGGTGGAGCGCGAGTTGGTTCAGCTTCAGGACGATTTGGAAAGCTATTCTGTAGATCCACAGTCGGATTCCAAGCTGGGAAACATCGCCCATATTACGATCCGCTGTGTTGAAGGTGTTACCCCCGCGGATGTGGAAGCAGAAGTCCGAAAAGTGCTGGGCGCATTTAGTTTTGCCTGCACGCTCGATGTGCGGGGTCACTGAGTCTTTGCCTCTGCCCAAAGCAATGCCAAGCTGTTCCCAGCTAGTAAATTAGTAGAGTCGTACCAGGGGGAAGCGCGCCTTTAAAGGCTTCAAAGAGACCGACCTCGCTCCATCGGTGATTCAGTGGAAAGAAGATGAGCGATAGAGCCTCGTAAAGGCTTGGCAAGGCTGCAAAGTGGTGAACAGTAACAACTGACGAAAACGCGCGGGTTTTGGTGCTTGTGAACAACGATCTCTTTAAGCCGAGCCTCGAGACTAAAGTACGCGCAATAGTGCAGCGGCTAGGCCAAAGAACGCACAAAGCGCTCCAGAATAGCATTAGTCGCCTCGGGGGCTTGCTGCTGCAGCCAGTGGCCAGCCGCAGGGACAAGCTCGGTGACGCGCAGATCCACATAGCCCCGCTCAAGATCGGCGGACATGTCCATACCGGTGATCATCGTTCGTACCGGATCGGCTTCTCCGCCAATAAAGCAGGCCGGTTGCGCAAGTGGGACACCTACCTCTGCTTTGGATGCTTCGAAGTCCAGACTCTGCGCGCGACAGCGGTTAATGGGTCAGCGTGCATCAAATCAACTGCCAATGAATCGCATACAGAACGGCCTGAGTGCGATCCCGGCAGTTAAGTTTCGACAGGACCTGCGATACATGATTTTTGACGGTGCCTTCAGCTAGATGAATCACATCCGCTATTTCCCGGTTCGACAGCCCGCCGGCCACTAGTCTTAGTACCTCGCGCTCCTTTTTGCTCAGAATCTCTTTGTTTGCTGGCGGTGCGTCTTCAATGCCTGTACTGACCTGGGAGACCAAGCGCGGTTCAGCGATAAAGCCGCCGCCCGCGATGGTTTCGATGGCATTGATGAGCTTTTCCAGAGATACGTCTTTTAATAAAAACCCATTAGCGCCGGCAGCTAGAGCTTCCATGAACAGCTGGTGATCATCAAAGGTCGTGAGCATTAGCACCGCCTGCGCATTCCCCGAAGCGCGCAATTTTTTGACCAAACTGATCCCATCCAAACCCGGCATGCGAATGTCACACACCAGCACATCAACAGGGGCTTCTTGCAGTTGTGTCAGCGCAGCGTCTCCGTTTTCGCATTGCCACAGGGTGCGCGCCTCCTTCGATAGTTCGATCAGCCGGGCGATGCCCTCGCGAACAAGTACTTGGTCATCAACCAGGCCAACGCTGATCACGCTGGATGGCTTCCGCTCAGGTGCAACTGCAGTTGGCAACCGTTATCGCTGTTTGCAAGTAATTCTGCGTGCCCCCCAAAAGCAGCCAACCGGTTGTTGATGTTGCGCAGCCCAAAGCCGGGTGTCGCTCGTCCGTTGGCCAAGCCACGACCGTTGTCGATGACGCGCAGAGCGTCTTCATCGCCGCGAATCTCCACCCGATTGGCGCGACCGTGGCGAATCGCATTGTGTATCGCCTCTTGAATACAAAAGACCATCTGTTGCGCCAGCGGGGCCTCTAACTCTGGGAGCGGGGAGCCGACTGATATCTCTACGCCGGGTGTTAGCGCCTCCAGTTCCCGTATCGCGTCTAGGAGGTCATTGCTCTCGTCCTCGGCCATGCGTCTGACAATCGAGCGAACTTCCTCCAGTAAGTCCTTAGCTAGCACCTGGCAGGTTTCCACCTGGGCTTTATGGTCCACAGGGACCTCGTGCGCCAGCACTTCGAGTTGCAGCTGCAGAGCGGTCAAGCGATGGCCGATGCTGTCATGGAGGTCCCCCGCAATACGCAACCGCTCGTCGGCTTTGTTCTGGCTCGCCAGAACGGCCCGTGCGGCCAGGAGCTCACTGTTCTTTCGCATAAGTTCTTCTTGCGCCAGCACTTCACGCTGCTTAGCTAAACTCGACGTTATGGCAAATGCCTGCAGTGCGAGCAGCGATAGAGCGGAATAGAGGTAGGTTTCAGGAGGGATCTTGGCAAGCCAGAATACCAACCCGTAGCAAAGATTGGCCATAGCCATGATCAGCCAGCTGTCCCGACTCGTAAAGTGATGCGGCGTACTCGCCATTAAGACTACCGAGAGTATTAGGGCGACGGTGTCACGATTTAGTAGGAGCACGGCTACAGACAAGAGCAGCATGGCAATGATGCAGGCTCTGGCGGTTGTAGGTGTGACTCCCAAGGGGGCGGCAAAGGATTGAGTTGCGAACGCAGCGCCAAAGGCCATGTAGAGGGCGAGGTTCGGCCAGAAGTCAAAGTGCTGCAGGCTGACCCAGCAACAGACTGCTATCGCAAGTAGTCCGGATAGGTTAAGAAGATAGTCGTCGAAGGCTAAGAATTTTTTTTGCATAGGTGCAGCTTAGTTCCTAAACGAGCGGTACGCACCGTGCCAAAGGTCATGGTTTTGAGAATGCGAACTGATGACTTTTCGCACCTGTGTCACCGCCCAACATCGCGCATGCTCTCTCCCGAACAAAGACTTTCTTAAGGAGCACAAGCAAATGCAACGTTTATTTTGTATTTCAGGATTGATGATGGCGCTGACGACACCCGGCATCGCGGCTGATCTCACATTTTCGGTTACGAATGTTAGCGAACCCGTCGGTCAACTGATGTGGGTGCTCTACGACTCTGCGGAGGCATACGCTGGAGAGGGGCAACCGGTGGTCTCAGCTAAATCGCGTCTCGATAGCGATTCAGTGCGCATAACACTGCATGACCTGGTTCCAGGGCGTTATGCCATCAAGCTCTTCCATGATGCTAATAGCAATGGTGAGTTAGATACCAACCTCATTGGCATGCCTACCGAGGGCTATGGATTTAGCAACAACGCGGGTCGCATGGGTCCGCCAAGCTTTGATGATGCTGCGGTAGATCTAAAGAACGATACGGCAATTGAAATTAAGGTGCGCTAACCATGAACCGACGCGAATTTCTCCAAGGTATGGCGGCGGTTGCTGCTCTTCATACTATCCCTTTCGTCGCACAGGCGGCGAAACTGTTGCCCTGGTCCATCGGTTTTGACGGTGTGGAAGAGGATTTACCTCCCTTGGCCATGCGAGTTCAAGGCCAGCTGCCTGCGGAATGTGCTGGGCGCCTATACCGCAATGGTCCAGCACGGTATCAACGCGGTGGTCGGCGCTATGAACATTGGTTTGATCCAGACGGTATGGTGCAGGCCTTCGATCTGAGTCCGCAGGGTGTATCTCATCGAGGTCGATTTGTTAAAACCGCGAAACTCGCTCAGGAAAATAAAGAGGGTCGCTTTCTTTTTAGGGGTGCCGGCACCAATTTTGAGGATCAATTGCCTCAGCGGAACAACGAAGACGGTAACGTTGCGAACATCAATATTCAGCCTCTGGCGGGTGAGTTAGTTGCGCTCTGGGAAGCGGGCTCTGCACATAGGATTGATCCCCAGACACTAGAGACAAAGGGAGTAATGACCTTTAGTGATGAGCTTAAAGGTGTGCCTTTTTCTGCCCACCCGCATCTGGATGAGCGCGGCGATATGTGGAACATAGGCTCGGTGCCCTTTGGTGCAAAGCCCATGTTGGTGCTTTATCACCTCAGCGCTCAGGGCAAGTTACTGAACTCCCGTCTGCATCATTTGGATTTCGCCGGTTACATGCATGACTTTGTGCTCACACCGCGTTATCTCATCGCGCTTAACTCGTCAGCGGTATTGGGGGAGGGCTCAAGCTTTGTGGGACGCATCCACTGGGAGGCCTCGCGTGCGAGTCAGCTACTGATCTTTGATCGCAACGATTTATCTCTCGCTGCAACTGTCGAGGTACCGCCCACGTTTGTCTTCCACTTTGGAAACGGCTGGGAGGAGGGCGACACGCTCAACTTTACCGCTTGTGAGTATGCCGACAGCAGTATCGTCACAGACGGGATGCGCCGCTATGCGCGGCAGGAGTCGGGGCCGTATCACAATGACCCTGAGTTGGTTCGCTATACGGTGTCGCTGCGCTCACTAGCCGCCCGCAAAGAGCGTCTCGGCTTGGCAATGGAGTTCCCCAGTTACGATAGCCGCAAGCCATTTGAGGCTCAGGCCTTGCTCGGCGCCGCGGGGCAAGATAAGTCCGAAGCTAATCTGGCATCGGCGGTTGTGCGAGTCGACCCCCAAAGCGGTGAGCGAGATAGCTTTGACTATGGCGAGGGCGTGATCGTGGAAGAGCCGCTCTATGTACCCGGTGCAGAGGGCGGCTATGCACTGCATAGCTATCTGGACTATGCCAAGGCGCGCAGTGGTATTGCCGTGCTGCGGTCAGCGGATCTGGCATCCGGGCCGGTTATGACGGCGGAGATGGATCGCGTGCTGCCACTGGGGTTTCATGGGTGTTTCCTGAGGTCGTAGCCCACGAGGCCATCGAGTGCCCTCACGGCCTGCGCCGCGTTGTAGTCTTGCCGGTCCTGCACTAAGGTCACTGTATGCGAGTGATGAGAAAATCCCTATGGCTATAGAAAACCGCCAGATCGTTCTGACGAGTGTTCCCGAGAACGAGCTCAAGGCGTCTCACTTTGAACTGCAAGTGACGCCCATGCCTCAGGCGAGCGAGGGTGAGGTGTTGGTTAAAACGCTGTATATGTCTCTAGATGCAGCGAATAGGGCCTGGATGAGGGGGCCGAGTTACCGCGATGCAGTAGTCGCTGGCGATGTGATGCCAACCTTTTGTATTGGCCTTGTCGAGCAATCAACGGACACAACGATAGCGGTTGGAAGCATTGTCGAGACGGAGGGCGTATGGGCTGATTATTTTCTCGTAAAAGGCGATAGTCTCAAGGTTGTGCCAAACACCCAGCCGTTAAGCCATTTACTTTCAGTTCGCGGAATCGCCGGAAAAACCGCCTATTTCGGTTTGTTGAACATCGGCCAACCACAAGCGGGAGAAACCATTGTTGTCTCTGGAGCGGCAGGATCGGTAGGTACGCTGGTCGGACAAATCGGTAGAATTAAGGGCTGTCGTGTGGTGGGAATTGCCGGCAGCGAAGAAAAATGCACCTGGCTTGTAGACGAACTGGGCTTTGATGCTGCAGTCAACTATAAGTCCGGCAATTTGTTCAAGGACCTAAAAGCAAATTGCCCGAATGGCATTGACGTTTACTTTGACAATGTCGGAGGAACAGTTTTGGAAACTGTTCTCTACCACATGAATTTGAAGGGCCGCATTGTCTGTTGCGGCGCAGTGTCCCAATACGATTCCTCAAACCCTGCGGGTCCTCGAAATTTGCCCGGTTTGGTTGTTGTGAAGCGCTTGCGTATGGAAGGCTTCATCGCTTTTGATTTTCCGGAGCATGAAGCTAAAGCAGACGCTGACTTAGCGTCCTGGGCTGCCAATGGCTCTATCAAGGTTGTCGAGGACGTTGTAGATGGTCTCGAAAATGCGCCGGAGGCCCTCGTCGGCTTGCTCAACGGCGAAAATCGAGGAAAGCGAATGGTGCGCGTTGCGTCCTCTTAGTTATGGCTGACGTTTTCGGCTCAATATGGCCAAATACACCTGAGAGCGACCGGCTTTAACCCCCAACCCAGGACACGTTCATGGTTCAAAGAATCCACCGCCTAAGATTTGCCATCATTCCTGCGCTGGCCACGATCGCGATCTTTGCGACAGGCTCCCAAAGCTTTGCCCAACAAGACTCGACTCAGCCGCTCTTCGAATACAGCGCCATTAATCATCCCGTCCTCGGAAGGCGGGGCATGGTGGCTAGCCACAACCAACTATCCAGTGAAATAGCTGCGGAGATTCTTGCCAAGGGTGGTAACGCCATTGATGCCGGTGCTGCTCTTGGTTTCGCACTCGCCGTCACCCTTCCCCGGGCGGGAAACATTGGCGGCGGCGGTTTTATGCTTGTGCATGTGGCAGAACAGGACAAGACCATTGCCATCGACTTTCGGGAAACCGCGCCGGCTGCTGCGACTCGGGACATGTACTTCGATGACGATGGCAACGTTGTACCCAATGAAACCTACCGCTTTTCTCATAAGTCGTCAGCGGTTCCCGGGTCGGTAGCAGGACTCGCTCACATCGTGGAAGAGTACGGCACCATGACCTTAGCCGAGGTTTTGGAACCGGCGATACGCCTGGCGCGCGACGGCATCAAAGTCACCTACGATCTGGCAGCGGATTTGTCCCGCAGTCAGAGACTTAAGAATAACCCTGCCGCTCTGCGCAAGTTCTATAAACCCGATGGTTCGAATTACGAAGTTGGCGAGCTGTGGAAGCAGCCCGACTTGGCCTGGACCCTGTCGGAAATCGCCGAACATGGCGTAGATGCCTTTTACAGCGGTAGTGTTGCCAAGAAAATTGTCGCCGATATGGAGGCCCACAACGGCCTCATCACCATGAAGGATTTAGCCGACTACCAAGTGGTCGAGCGAGAGCCCGTGCGCGGGACCTATCGCGGCTACGACATTGCCGCGATGTCTGCCCCCAGTTCTGGCGGCACCCATGTTATTCAGATGCTCAATATCCTTGAGAATTTCCCCTTGGCGAAAATGGGACCGGAGAGCGCTGATGCCTTACATATCATGGCCGAAGCGATGAAGTTCTCCTACGCAGATCGCAGCAAGTACCTGGGCGATCCCGATTTCGTCGAGGTTCCTACAGAAACCCTAGTGAGCAAAGCTTATGCTCGAGATCTGGCCGCAAGAATCACTATGGATCAAGCATTGTCGTCGGACAAAATTGCGCCGGGTAATCTTGCTATCTACGAAAGTGATGAGACCACGCACTACTCCGTAGTGGACGCCGAAGGCAATATGGTTGGGAACACTTATACCCTGATGTTTACTTTCGGCTCCGGCGTTGTGATCGAGGGCACGGGTATCCTCATGAACAACAATATGGGTAACTTTACTCTGCGCTCAGACATTCCGGATGCTTTCGGGCTCATGGGCAGTGAGAACAACTTGATACGTCCTTATCGGCGTCCCGTGAGTTCTATGTCACCCGTAATAGTGTCCCGAGATGGCCAACCACTGTTGATGACGGGCAGCCCGGGCGGTTCAAAAATCATCAGCGCCAATATGCAGATGGTTTTGAACGTGCTCGAGTTTGGCATGAACATCGCCGACGCCACGGTAGCACCGCGCATCCACCATCAGTGGCAGCCAGACCTCATGCAAATTGAAAGCGGCATCAGTCCCGACACCGTGACGCGTCTGATTGACCTAGGCCACAACATTAGTTTCAGCAAGCGCAGCGCCGGTATGGGCAGTCTTCAAACGGTGATGTGGAAGGACGGTCTGTTTTACGGATACTCCGATCCAAGGCGACCTGGCGCAGGGGCTGTGGGAGTTAACTGAGTCGAACTCAAAACGGACGCGCGCTTCTGCAAGCGGTGCAAAGGTCTCGAACGTCCCTTTAGATAGCGGGGCTGGATGGCAGTTCGCCAAATCCGGTTAATGGTGAAGAGCCAGCTGCACCCACCGGAGGCGAGCACCGCGACTCTATGTAAAGCGGTATTTGATCGGAAAGGATTTTAGTCCTCCAACGAAAACTGCACGGACCCATTCTGGTTGCCCAGCGATTTCGATGGTGTCGATTCTCTGTACCAGTTCTTTGAAAAAACACGCCACTTCGAGTACGGCCAGATGCTGCCCTAGGCACATATGTCCGCCATAGCCAAAAGCCAATTGGTTGCGGTTGTCCCGCTCGATATCGAA
>NZ_JBGCFU010000112.1:0-5842 GCF_045107095.1 Congregibacter sp.
GTGGTTGCGACTCCGGCGGATTATCCACCGCTAATGCGTGTGCACGGTGCTTGGCGAGCGACGGCCATCGCGGAGCATTTTCGCGATCAGGGTCGCGATGTTTTACTGCTAATGGATTCGTTGACGCGCTTTGCGCAGGCGCAGCGGGAAATCGGGTTGGCGGTGGGGGAGCCTCCCGTATCCAAGGGCTATCCGCCCTCGGTGTTTTCGCTACTACCCAATCTTGTTGAGCGTGCAGGAAACGGCCGAGTCGGATCCATCACCGCGGTGTATACGGTGTTGGTCGAGGGGGATGACCATAACGATCCGATAGCCGACGCAGCTCGCGCTATTTTGGATGGACACATAGTCTTGTCTCGCGGCGTAGCGGACTCGGGGTTGTTTCCAGCCATTGACCTCGAGGCGTCCGTTAGTCGCGCCATGCCCGGCATTACCGACGAGAACCAACAAGAGTTAGCGCGGGCCCTTAAAGAGCTATACTCGGTCTACCGGCAAAACAAGGATCTTATTTCCATCGGAGCCTATGAGCATGGCAGCGACCCCAAGATTGACCAGGCGCTGCGCGCCCATGAGCCTTTGAGGCAACTTGTGCGACAAGCTGAGCAACAAAAAGTCACCATGACGCAAAGCGTTAATGACCTTGTGAACACCGCTCGTTATCTGAGTGGTTCCGCTCACGCTCATGCCAATGCCAATGCCAATGCCAATGCTATGGCCTCGTGATGGAGCTGGATAAACTCGACAAGGTCGCGCTGGTTGCCAAGACTGAAGAGAACCGTGCGGCGGGAACGCTCCAGCGTAGCCAGCAGGCTCACGATCAGTCTTCTGCCAAGCTGTCTCAGCTGGAACAGTTCAAACAGGAATACGAGCTGCGCCTCCAGGCGATGGCAAGCTCGGGTATGGATGCCCGGCAGTTGGTGGACTACCGACGCTTTCTTCACAATCTCAACGACGCCATCAGCCTTCAGGGCCAGGAAAACAGCCGCACTCAGGTTGAGCTGGAGTCCAATCGAGAAAACCTGGTTGACAGAACCCTTCGGCGTTCCAGCGTTGATGAGCTCATTAGCCGAGGACGTTTGGACCTGCTGCGTGCGGGTGACAAAGCAGAGCAAAAACACAGCGACGAAGTGAGTCTGCAGCGTTTTGACGGGAACGGCTGATTTGGCACAACGCTTGCTGTTACAGGGCTAATAGTGATCTTGTTCTGAAAGAGGCCGTCATGGCAGACAGTTTGAATTCGCCATTGTTGAGTGTTGCATCGCTGGAGCCCTCCGGCGCAAAAGGCGCAAAAAGCACCAATTCTGAGTCTAAATTCGGCCAAAGTGACGACTTCTCCCGTGTTTTGGATAAGCAGCAAAGTCGCAGCCAAAAGGCAGACAAGCCCGCCGAGTCCTCTTATCAGACGCGAAATGACGGTAGCTCGGTGGATGAAAACACCGGCAATGGCTTGCCGGAGGAAGGGAATCAGGCTGCCGACGTGGCAAACCTTGATGAGGCATCTACCGTGCAATCTGCGGACGGATCTCGCGAAGCTGTAACCGATAGCGATAAAGACAGTGCGGAAGCAGCTGCGCGGGACGCCGAGGAAATAGCTGCCGATGACTCCTCATTGACGGACGCTGAGGGCGCTGCGTTACTGCGAGACTTGCTACCGAAAATATCAGTGGAGGCTCCCACAGTTTCCAATTCTGCCAACGGATTAGCCGTTGATGCCTCCAGCAAACTTGAGAGTTCCACTGCGGCACAGCTGGGTTTAGCAAAGGAATCGTCTGGCTTGACTACTAAGGTGGTGGCGGCTTCAGGCAATTCAGTTAATGAGACAGTCACCGGCAAGACTTCCCCTGATGCTCAGAACCTCGCTGCGCTGACGGCGGAGGGATCAAAGGCGGTTAAGGCGTCTTCGGTATCGGCTCAGGCTGGCACTCCAGTACCAACCCCTGACGCCGCGCTAGCCGCGATCAGTCAAAGCGGTCTGCAGAGCTCTGACGTATCACAACTTCAGAAAACACCCAGTGGTCTTGATACAGCGCAGACATCGGGTGCATCCGCAGCTGAAGGGCAAAAGCTTAATTCCGTTCAAGCTGACTCCAGTGCACTAAAAGCAACAACCGCAGACTGGCTCCGCGCCAATATGGACTCCCAATCCGGGAGCCAGCGGGTTGTTGATGTTCAGATCGATGGCGCTAATGAGCTGTTCCGAGCGACCAGTTCAATGCCCCGAAGTGATGTGGCGGCTACGGCGGCGTCAGCGCCAATAGCGGGCATGGCTCCCAGCACAACCGCTGCTAGCCCCAATACGGCTGCGGCCGCAGCTGGCATGCCGGAGTATTCTCTTTCTCGAGCGCCAGATGACTTTGAGTTTCCTGGAGAGCTCACTGCTCGTATGAAAACCCTGGTGCGCGATGGGGTGCGTGAGGCGCGATTGCAGCTCCACCCAGCGGAGCTGGGGCGACTTCAGGTTACCGTGACTACCGAGGGTGACCAGACCAAGGTGGCCTTCACGGCCGAAACCAGTGCCGCGCGAGATGCGATCGAACAATCTCTACCCAGACTCCGGGAAATGCTTGAGCAGAGCGGTCTGCAACTAGCGAACGCCGACGTGGGCGAGCAGGGGCTGCAGGATGAAGCCGGGCAAGGTCAGGCCAACGCCATTGGGGATTCAGAAGGCATGACGGAGATTGATGAGCCAGATTCTTCAGTGTTGGTCGCGTCCACGGGGACCAGTTCGCGGATTGATACCTATATCTAGATAGTCACATAGATAGTCACATAGACAGTCACTTAGATAGTCACTTAGATAGTCATCTGGATAGTTATCTCCCGTTTTGTTGATCGCCGCGCAATGCGGCGGATTCCTGGAATTGTTTTTATCCGGGACGTATTCGTTCTACCATCCTTCCGCGGTGATTGATTAGGGGCTAGTGCCCACGTTTGTATGCTGACGCATTCCAGCAAAGATGCGTCAAAATACTGGCGATCACCCATTAATAGAATTTGTAACGTATTGTTTTTAATGTGGAAATTTCCACTGGTATGGCAATTGCTCTGTCCTCCGTGTGTATGTGTGCACGGTGGAAAGTGCAAGCCGATGACACGGGAGAAGGCTAATGGCCGGTAAAGACAACTTGAATCTGGGCGGCGACGCGGTCGAGGTCGAAGAAAAATCAGGCGGCAAGGGCAAATTAATCATCATTCTTGTGGCAGTCGTAGTGCTGTTGGGTGGTGGTGCTGGCGCGTTTTTCTTCTTGTCTGGCGGTGACAGCGCGGAAGGCGAGGAGGCCGTTGAAGAAGTCGTCGAAGAGGCGCCGAAGGTCCCGCTGTATCTGGATGTGGAAAAGCTCTTGGTCAACCTGGAGCACGGTGGTCGTACGCGGTACGTACAAGCCGAAATGCAGTTGATGGCTTATAAGCAAGAGGCTGTAGACCAGGCAACGAGAGATATGCCGGCTATTCGAGATGCCTTGATTACCTTGTTTAGTCAGCAGGATTTTGCGGCACTGAAGACTATAGAAGGCAAAGACAAATTGCGTGCCGATGCCTTAGTCGCCGTGAACAAGTCCCTGGGACTGGCTCCTGCCGACGGGATCCAGAAAATTTACTTCGAGAACTTTGTGTTGCAATGATCATGGAGCGGGAATGGCCAGTGATGACGTCTTAACAGAAGGTGAGATCGATGCGCTCATGGAAAGCGTTGACGAGAACACCTCGGCAGATGACTCTGCTGACGATGGCCAGTTCCGCCGCTTTGATTTCTCGGCGCGGGAGCAATCGCTTCTGCGCGAATTTGTTGCTCTTGGTCCGCTGGTAGAACGCCATGCGGACATGCTGGGCACAGCCCTCGAAAATAGTTTCTCCATTGAGTTTCTGGTTCGTGCAGAGACACCGGAGCTAGTCACTGTTGCGGATGCGATTGCATCCCTTGAACCCAGTGTTGCCGTCACGACTACAAGCCTGTCGCCCCTTGCGGGTCCCGCGTTTTGTATCTCGCCGTCGGGTCTTTTGTCCTTTGCCGTTAATGCCTACTTTGGCGGGGGCGGAGCGCCCCAGGAAAACACAAGGACGAGCTTAACGCCCACAGAGCTTCGACTCGCGGAGCGAATTGCTGAGTTTCAGATCGCCAGTATCGTCGAATCCTGGCGCGAGAAATTGCCGCTGGAAGCAGGCGAGCTGGGAACGATGGGCGTGCCCGATCGTCTCGAGATGCTCCCTTCTTCCGATATCTTGCTGAGTCTGGTTTTTTCTCTCAGCGTTGGTGAGTTCTCCAGTAGCGTGAATTTGCTCCTTCCTTTCGCGTCCTTGGAGCCCTACCGAGCGCGCTTTGCACCACCGCGCAAAAAAGATGAGCCCAGCGATGGCCAAAGCTGGGAGCCTTTCTTTCGTCGCGAGCTGCCAGGCATTGAGCTGGATCTCGCAGGTGTGCTCGCCACTCAATCTATCGCTTTGTCAGATCTACTCGAGTTGGAGGCCGGTGCCGTGATTCCGCTGAAATCTACCGAAGAAGTGATCCTGAAGATTGAGAACGTGACTCTCGCAGAGGGGCGCTATGGAAGTTTCGACGGCAAGAAAGCCGTTCAAGTACAAACACTCGCCAGTTCGTTGCTACCGGCAACTAACTAGGTTTTGGAGAAGACTATGAGTGATGAACAAGCAAACGACGCAGTAACCGCAGAGCCTCCCGAGGAGCTCCAGGGCGGTACCGCTCCGGCGGCCAGTGCCGGCGGAAAAATTGATCTCGATCTTCTGATGGACGTGCAAGTCACCTTGTCCGTGGAGATCGGTCGCGCACGCTTACCCATAAAGGATTTACTGGCCCTGAATCAAGGATCCATCGTTAGCCTCGACCGCGGTGTCAGTGAGCATTTGGATCTCATGGTCAACGGCACGCTTATAGCTCGCGGTGAGGTGGTGGAATCTTCCGGGCAGTTTGGTCTCCGACTCATAGACGTTGTGAGCCCATCGGAGCGTCTCAAAAAGCTCAAATGAATATTCTTCGCTCCAAGCTTTTTGCTCCTCTCGCATTGTTGCTGTCTTCCAGCGTTCAGGCACAGCTGCCTGCATCGGACTCCGCTGCAAGTGCGCCAACGGAGCTGTTCAGCGCCGGATACCTGTTTCAGGTTTTGGGATCATTGGTGCTGGTTTTTGTTTGCTTGTTCGCCGTCGTCTACTTCCTGAAACGCTTCAACGGCGTCAGCGTCGGAAGTGCATCTGCTCTTCGCGTGATTGGCAGCGCAAGCGTTGGCCAGCGAGAAAAGGTCGTCTTAATGGAAGTGGGTGGTGAGCAGCTTTTGATTGGTGTTGCTCCCGGCTCTGTTCGAACCCTCCATGTGCTGCCAGAGCCTCTGATAGACACTAGCGCTCAGGAATCGGCCGCGCCGGACTTTGCGGCGGTGCTCCGTGCGGCTAACCCTTTGGGAAGCCGCTCATGAAATCCTCCTTCATGAAGACATCGTTTATCAACGCGCTGTTTGCAAAAGCTTCGGGCGGGTTTGCCCTAGCGGTATGTCTGTTGCTCCTGCCGGAGCTTTCCTGGGCACAGACGGGCATTCCATTAGTTTCGGTGCAGCCCAGCGCAGCAGGTGGAAGCGATTACTCCATGAGTCTGCAGATCTTGCTGCTCATGACTTTGCTGACTTTGATTCCGGCGGCATTGATCACCATGACGTCGTTTACACGCATCCTGATTGTGCTGGCAATTTTGCGTCAGGCCTTGGGTACCGCGCAGACGCCGTCGAACCAGATCATTTTGGGCTTATCGCTGTTTTTGAGTTTGTTCATCATGGCGCCGGTGTTTGAAATTGCCTGGGCCACTGCGCTGCAGCCCTACATGAACGAAACCGTCGGA
>NZ_JBGCFU010000113.1:0-12775 GCF_045107095.1 Congregibacter sp.
CGTGCCCCGTTTGGGGTATGCCGATTTACTGGTCTTCGGTAGCTAGGGCTTTGATTCGGCGCTGCTCAGCGTTGTAGATCTCTAACCAGTTTTTAGGTTCTGCACTTGGTTCTTCGGTCAAGCGCTGCAGGTGAGCTCCTATGCCCCAGCGTCGAGACTCGGAGAGCCCCTTTTCGCTGATGCGCTCGCTAATGACATCGGATTGCCCTGGAAGATAAGGAGCTGTGTCCTCGGAGAATATTGCGGGTCCCTGGAAGTGCTGCTTGCTGGCGATGTCTGCTTCAATATCAAGAGACGACTGCTGGCACTGCTTAACACCTACGGTAAGCGCTCTTTGGATGTTGATCATGCCCTTGCCTTGGGTAAACGGGGAGTAGGCATACCGGCCGTCTTTCTCAATGGCGGGCTCAGCGCTCGTTATCAGCATGCACTTTAATTCATCATTCCCAAGGTCGGGCTCTATCTGCAGCATCAATGCTACAAGTCCCGACACTAACGCCGTGGCTTGAGACGTACCCGTCATTACAAACTCGCCGCTTTGCAAACGAAACTCCGGTAGTTGCTCGCTCAGGGTTGAGCCCGGTCGCATGATCCCAGAAATGTGCCCGCCCATGGCGACAAGGTCGGGTTTGATATGACCCATAGGAGTAGGGCCTCTTGAAGAGAAGTCAGGAACAAAGTCATCGTTTCTATCCTCTTCGGTCCATGAGTCAGTCACTGCGCCCACAGTAAGCAAGTAAGGCAGGTTGCCTGGAGAACCCACGGTCATCGGCTCTGGGCCTTCATTACCTCCGGCGGCGGCAATGAATATTCCCGCTCGCCAAGCTTGCATGAGAGCCTGATTAACAGGATCGTCCCAATAGGGCCACCTAGGCCTTGCTGCGAACGACAGATTAAGAACGCGGATGTTCAAGCGTTCCTGATTGTCCACGACCCACTGCACACCTCTTACAATATCCAGAAACCCAGCCTTGCCCGATTCTCCAAAAGCCTTGACCACAGCCAGCTTCACATCGGGCGCTATTCCTCGATAACTCGGTAGCGATGTGCCGGGTCGTGTAACCTCACCACTGCGTGCCAGCACACTCGTCATGTGCGTGCCATGGCCGCTCTCATCAAAAGCAGCTTCGACCTCTGTCCCGGCAATAGCGTCGTAGCGCGCAATCACCCGTTCGTGGCCCTGGGTGTCTAAGCTGAGTTCAGGATTAGCTTCCCATAGCCCCGAATCCAGTACCGCCACCGTGATGCCGCTGCCGGTAATGCCGTGGCTATGCAGCAATGCCGCGCCACTCACCGTCGGGTAGTAACTGTCCTGCGAGGGCGCCGAGTAGCTTGGCACCAACTCGGCGATGCAGTCTTCATTCACACGAGCCTGCAGTGTCAATTGGCTTTGGAGTGCCGCTTCGTTACCGGAGGCGTTCTCAAACGTGAAGTGCACCTGTGCTGACTGCTCTCCAGCAATATTAAGTGGCTGCTGATGTCGCCACACAACATCTCGTGTTTTGTCGGGGTTGTTCTTGATGTCGAGATCGAGATCGAGGTCGAGGTCGAGACCGATGTCGGGGGCGAGGTTGACGGCGCTGGAGTTCCAGCTCGCGGACGTCAGCTCACCCAGTTCCGGCGGCCAAGCCAGGCTTCCCTGTGTGATTGCTAGGGGTTGGTCTGACTTGTTAAAAAGCCGCCAGGTTGCGGTATTGCCATTCCATTGAAGTTCGATCGAGGATCTGAGCGGGCACAGCCCCAGATCCGGAGCCTCGGGTTCTGGCTCCCAGGCAAGATCATCAATGACTCTCTTTATACCCGGGGTGTTTTTCTTGATCGCTGCGAGCTGTTCAGCGCTCATCTGCGCGCCAATGGCGTTGATGATGGGTAAATGGTGGGTAATGACAGCACCGTGTTCATTGATGCTGCGGGTGATGCTATCTAGATCGGATCCCTGCAGCATTACTAATAAGTCGCTGCTGCTGTTATCTGCAGTGCCTCCGAAAGCCCCGAGGCTAATCGACGCTATGAAAGGGACTGCAACGAAGAGAGGCTTGAAGCTACTCCGCGGGAAGCATCGGCGCATCGGTGCTATCCCTGCGAATCCCGTACCCGTTGAATTATCTCCGAATAATCCTGAGCGATGGCGTTGGGGACGTCTTCGGGGTAGAGGGGGCGCGCAAAATAGAATCCCTGCATGAGGTCGACGCCGCGTTTGGCCAGATAAGCCAACTGCTCTTCGGTTTCGATGCCCTCTGCGATGGAGCGCATGTTCAATGTTTTCGCCAGCGCGATAATCGCATCGACGATGGCGGCGCCATCCGCACTGTTCATGTCTGCAACAAAGCTTTGATCAATCTTCAGCGTGTTTATGGGGAATCGACGTAAATAGCTAAGTGACGAATAGCCAGTGCCGAAATCATCAACTGCAAGATCCAGCCCCAGGGACTTTAGCTGCGACAGCTTTAAGATATTGCTCTCACCATCGGTCATGATCGCGCTCTCGGTGAGTTCCAGTTCCAGGCGCTCCGGGTCCAGACCCGAGCGAGACAAGAAGCCTTTTACGTAATGCAGTAGGTCTGGCTGGTTGAACTGCAGCGGCGAAATGTTTACGCAGACTCGAAAGCTAGCGAGTCCGATAGAATCCCAGTAAACACAATGCCGGGCGACTTCTTTAAGTACCCATTCACCCAGTTCAATAATCTGGCCGGTACTCTCTGCGACTGGAATAAAATCGCCCGGAGAGATCATTCCACGCTCGGGGTGCTTCCATCTCACCAGCGCTTCAAGGCTAACCACCGAACCGGTTACGGTTTCTACTTGTGGCTGATAGCGAAGCTCGAGTTGATTACTGCGCATGGCTTCACGGAGATCTTCCTCGAGCTTAAGGTGCTCTACCGAGCGCGCGTTCATCTCTTCGTTGTAAAAGCGGAAGCACGCGCGACCATCTGCTTTAGCGGCGTACATGGCGGTATCAGCGTTACGCACCAGGCTGTCGGCGTCTTCGCCGTCCTGAGGATACATGGCAATACCAATGCTTGGCGTCACGACCGGGTTGTGAGTTTGCAGCGGAATCGGCTCTGAGAGGGACTGCATAATCCGGCGAGCTATTCGCTCTACGTCATCTGTATGCTGGACATCCGCAAGTACTACGGTGAATTCATCGCCACCTAAGCGGGCGATCTCCGTGTTGCCATCGTGTTCTTGCTCGTCTTCTGCACTCGCCTCGGTGTAATAGCTAATCGCATCATCTTCTCTGAGCTCATTGATCAGGCGCTTTGAGATCTCAACAAGCAGGCGATCCCCGCGACCGTGCCCGATGGAGTCGTTAATGCGCTTAAAGTTGTCCAAATCGATAAACAGCAGTGCAGAGTAGGTATTCAGACGCTGAGACCGCTTGAGAATGCGGTTGAGCTGTTCGTTGAAGCTTCTTCGGTTGGGCAGGCTGGTTAAGGGGTCGAAGTACGCAAGGTAGCGCAGGCGATCTTCTTGCCGTTTCAAGGAGTTAAACGCATTGCTGGCTCGCAGCATGTATTGAACATCCCGCCCTAGTAGCGACCAGTTGACCGGTTTGGTTTTGTACTGGGTGGCGCCCGCATCAAAACCATCATCGATGGATTTTCGATCGTCCGAGCCCGTCACGATCATGATAGGAACGCTCTCGCCCTGGGGCATGGCCCTAATACGGCTACATACCTCTAAGCCCGTCATGCCCGGCATTTCTACATCAAGAAAAACCAGATCAGGGCGTTCGCGGACAAATGCGTCCAGCGCTTCATGGCCGTCAGCGGCTTCGACCACGATCATGCCTTCGGATTCCAGGCACTGGCGGCTTAACAATCGCACATTCATGTCGTCATCCGCGACGAGAATCTTTGCGCGTTGCCCCGGCTGGGTAACCTCGTTGGACATAAGATTGGATCGTTATGGAAGATGTGAAAGGCTATCATTGTGCCGTGCTAATGCCCAGCATTCCGAAAGGGCGGAGACGACGAATCTTGCGGCTCTGTGCTACTATTTTTTTATTGATATCCTCATAGGTTCAGCATGACTATCGCCTCCGATCGTCTGCAAGCGATTCGCGAGCAGGTCCAACATCACCTTGATAAAGATGCTTCAGAGCAGCTGTCTCCGGAGCAGAAGCGCGTACTTGTTGAGCGTATCAAGGAGCAGCTCACCGCTCACAACGCGGTGATTGTTGCCCATTACTACACCGCACCCGAGATTCAGGCGCTGGCGGAAGAAACGGGCGGCTGTGTGTCTGACTCTCTCGAAATGGCACGTTTTGGCCATGATCACCCTGCAGAGACGCTCATCGTCGCTGGTGTACGCTTTATGGGAGAGACTGCGAAGATCCTCACTCCACAAAAGCGCGTGCTTATGCCTACGCTCGAAGCCACCTGCTCTCTTGATTTGGGTTGTCCCGCGGACGAGTTCTCGGCTTTCTGCGATGAGTATCCAGATCGTCAAGTGGTGGTTTACGCAAATACCTCAGCGGCAGTGAAAGCCCGCGCTGATTGGGTGGTGACCTCAAGTATTGCTCTGGATGTCGCTGAACACCTGAATGCGAAAGGCGAGAAGATTCTTTGGGCGCCGGATCGACACTTGGGTGACTACGTTCGCCGAGAGACCGGCGCTGACATCGTGATGTGGGATGGCGCGTGTATCGTCCACGAAGAGTTCAAGGCCCGAGCCCTTGAAGACCTGAAGCGTGTCTACCCGGACGCTGCGGTACTCGTACATCCGGAGTCTCCGCAAAGCGTTGTAGAAATGGCTGATCGTGTGGGTTCTACCACGCAGATTATTAATGCCGCACGGGAGATGGATAACCCGCAGTTTATTGTCGCAACGGATCAGGGGATTTTCTATAAGCTTCAGCAACAGGCGCCGGATAAGCAGTTCATTATTGCTCCGACCGCCGGCAATGGGGCCACCTGTCGCAGCTGTGCGAATTGCCCCTGGATGGCAATGAACGAACTGGAGTCTCTCGCTAAGGTGTTTGAGCAGGGCGATAACGAGATATTTGTTGATGCTGCCCTGGGAGCGCGAGCGATGCTGCCGTTGCAGCGGATGCTTGAGTTCTCCGCAAGTCGTGAAGCCTCTCGACGATAGCTTTGCTTAGGGGTTTTTTCCTCAGGACTCCAGCATTTCTTTCATTTCTGCAACGTCGTTAAGTCGCTGATTAATTTTTGCGCTGGTGGTGTAGTCGTTGCGAACAAGATCCAGCGCGTAGCGGAGCTGTTTTTCCGCCTGATCAAGAATACCGTTGAGAATAAAGTATTCGGCTCGGGCCTGATGGAGCCCGATAATATTGCCTGAGAGTCCCTGGACCTCGGCGAGTAGGTACCAAAGATAGGGGTCGTTGGCCTTGCGCTTGCTCTGCTCGAGTAGCACCTGTTCGGCGATATGCGCCTGCTGGTCCTGCATAAGTGCTTCTGCATAGGTCATCGTCAGCGGATGATTGCGCGGATTCAGTTTCAGCCTCTTAGCCAGTTTCTCTACGGCGCGATGGGGCTCGTTTTTTGCCATATCAATGCGCGCATCCGCAATGATGTACTCGAGTCGATCAGGGTCTGCGGCCCACAACGAATCCAATTCCAAGGCTGCCTCATCACCGCGACCCGCATCGGTTAGGGCCAGAACCAGTCCATAGCGGGCGGCGGCGGTTGAGCGAGGGGAGCCATCAAGCTCCTTTCTAAACTTGGCGGCGGCTTCCTCTGGGGTGTCAGAGAGTTGGTTGACGACGCGCGCACGCATCAATTGATAATCAAGCTTTGCCGGCCGGATTTGCTTTGGGTACTGCCTAGCGCGGTTTCGCGTGTCCGCAATACGGTTTTCTGACAGAGGATGAGTTCGCAGAAACTCAGGAATTCGACTGCCCGTGGCATAGCGGGAAGCTTGCATCATGCGATCGAACATTGATGAGGCGGCATGAGGATCCATTCCAGCGTTAACCATGGTCTGCATGGCGACGCGATCCGCCTCTGCTTCGTTACTGCGTGAATATCGCAGCGCCGAGTCTTGCGCTGCTGCCTGAGCAGCCGCAAGTGCTGCCATGCCAGCGTCGCCTCCAGCGGTTGCCATGAGGACGAAGCCGGCGAGCATGGCGGCCAAAGTGATGGGTTGCTGGGTTTTTGCGAACTCGACACGACGGGAGAAATGTCGTTGGCTCAAGTGAGCGATTTCGTGTGCTATTACCGTGGCGAGTTCGTCTTCGGTCTGAGCGTGCAGAAGTAATCCGTTGTGGATACCGATGACTCCGCCGGGAACGGCAAAAGCGTTGATGGCGGAATTGTCTACGACCACGAGCTCTAGGCGGCGGTCCTCTAGTTCGCTCTCGGCGGCGAGCTTAAAAATCAGGTCTTCGAGGTAGCTGAACAGCAGGGGATCGTTGACGGTTGCCACCTGGCTGCGAAAAACGCGCAGCCACGCCCGTCCCAGTTGGTACTCGTACTCTGCAGAGAACAGACTGGTACTGGACTCTCCGAGGTTGGGGATTTTTAGTTTTTCCGTGCGCTGGGCGTTTGCAGGGTCTGTGATGCACAGCAGAGCCGCCGAAATCCAGACAATGAGGATTCGGTTCCAGAATTGCGGATCCCGTAGGCCGCGCATTGGTTTGGTGGCGATCATCAGCATGCAGTATTCTACGCGAGTCAGCGTGTCGTCGATTTGCCGCGGGTGAATTATTCCTTTGGACGATATTTTGGCGAAGAAGTTCTCTACAAAACGCGTCGTTTTGGGCGCACGAGTTCTAATCACTCTTTAGTACAGGAAGCGTTTCTTTGAGTAGCGAACAAGCATCTCATTCAGGAATAGGTCATGATGCGGATGCTCATGTGGATGCCCGGGGGCATCGTTGCCCCATGCCTCTTTTGATGGCGAAACGTGGCCTTAACGGCCTGGACGAGGGGCAGACACTGTTTTTGATGTCGACGGATGCGGGTTCACAACGGGATTTCGAAGTGTTCGCAAAGCAAAGCGGGCATGAGGTACTGGAATCCCTCACTGTGAACGATGAATTTCACTTTCTGCTGCGTAAAAACTGAATATGCTGGAAATTCTTAATAAGTGGTACCAACGATATCTCTTCGAAGAAGAGTCGGTACTCCTGCTCGTACTCATACTACTTTCGCTGGTGTTGCTGGCCACCATCGGAGATATTCTCGCGCCGTTGTTGGCGTCCATCGTTCTGGCTTACTTGGTGCAGGGTGTTGTAAACCTGCTGTGTCGACTGGGTCTGCCTCCGTGGTTGGGCTTTTTTCTTGCGTTTACCGTATTCATGGGCGCATTTTTCGCTGTCCTATTGGGATTGTTACCATTGGTATGGCGGCAATCTATCGGCCTGATCACAGAAGTGCCTCGGATGGTCGATCAGGGGCGCGATCTCTTGGAAGTGCTTCCGGGTCGCTATCCAGATGTTTTTAGCCAGACTCAGATTGATCAGCTTCTCGCTGGGATTCAGGGAGAGATAGCGGGTTTCGGTCAGAAAGTCGTGACGATGACGCTGGCGCGCATCCCGGGGTTTATGACTCTGTTGGTGTATGTGGTGCTTGTGCCGATAATTGTGTTTTTCCTACTCAAGGACCGAACGCAGATTACCCGTTGGGTCGCGGCCTTTTTGCCAGAGAAGCGTCCATTGCTGAATCGTATTTGGGACGAAATGAACGTGCAGTTCTCGAACTATGCGCGGGGCAAGATGGTCGAAATTATCATCGTGGGCGCTGCGAGTTACGTGTGCTTTACGGGCCTGGGTCTGCGCTATGCCGCGCTTCTTGGGTTGTTGGTGGGCTTGTCGGTAATCATTCCCTATATCGGAGCCTTCATCGTTACCGTACCGATTGCGGCAGTGGCACTGTTTCAATGGGGTTTCACATCGGAATTTTATTGGGTCCTTGCGGTCTATCTTGTTATACAAATGTTAGACGGTAACGTGTTGGTGCCCTTATTGTTTTCCGAAGCCGTTAATCTTCACCCTGTTGCGATTATCGTGGCGGTGCTGTTTTTTGGCGGTATTTGGGGTTTGTGGGGCGTGTTCTTTGCCATTCCCCTCGCCACCTTGATAAAGGCTGTTATTAACGCCTGGCCAAAACGGGAAACCGTCGCTTTAACCGATTCACTATCGAACCCTTTAACTGACTCTTCATCTAACCCTTTAACTGACTCTGCGGAGTAACACCATGCAAATCCGTATCACCGCAAAGCGTGCGGTGCAGGGAAGTCTGTCTGCGCTATTTGGCCTTTTGGTTGCCTGCGCAAGTCCTGAACCCTCTTCACCATCGACTAGCCTTGTTCAAAGCCCCAATGATCGCTTTGCGTACCGCTTGATCACCTTGGATAACGGTCTTGAAACGCTCCTTGTCTCTAACCCCGATACGCCTAAGGCCGCGGCGTCGCTCGACGTGCAGGTTGGCAGCGGTGACAACCCCGCAGAACGCGGTGGTTTGGCCCATTTCCTGGAGCACATGTTGTTTTTGGGTACCCAGAAGTACCCCGATGCAGCGGAGTATGAGCAGTACGTGACTGAGCATGGCGGCAGCAGAAACGCCTACACCAGCTTTGAGCATACCAACTACTTTTTTGACATTGATGCCGAGCATCTCCCGGGCGCCCTTGATCGCTTCGCTCAGTTCTTTGTATCCCCGAATTTTGATGAGGCCTATGTCGAGCGCGAGCGAAACGCGGTCGAGGCTGAGTATCAAATGGGCCTTAAGAGCGATTCTCGTCGCGGTCTGGATGTTCTTCAGCAATCAATGAATCCTTCTCACCCTTTTAGTCAGTTCGCCGTGGGCAGCCTGGAGAGCCTGGCCGATCGACCTGACGCGAGTGTTCGCGATGATTTGCTGAAATTCTACGAGAAGCACTATTCAGCGGACGTCATGCGCTTGGTGATTCTGGGGCGTGAGCCTTTGGATACGCTTGAGGATATGGCGACGGGGATGTTTTCGGCGGTACCCAATCGTGGTGTGGAGTTAGAAGCGATTGATGAGCCGCTGTTTGTCGAAGCCCAGCTTCCCATGCTGGTGAAGGTCAAGCCTCAGGGAACTCTGCGTCAGCTCGAAGTGAATTTTCAAATTCCTGATTACCGCGCCGAATACAGGGTAAAGCCCATGACCTATGTGTCTAATCTTCTCGGGCACGAGGGCGAGGGAAGTCTGCTCTCCATGCTCAAGCGGGAGGGTTTGGCTGATGGCCTGTCGTCGGGTACGGGTTTGAGCTGGCGGGGTGGCGCACTTTTATCGCTCACCATTAGCCTTACGGAACAGGGGGTTGCCGAGTATGAGCGTGTGCTGCAGGGAGTCTTTGCATACCTCGAGCTCCTTCGTTCGCAAGACCCTATGGAGTGGTTATATCAAGAGCAGGCCGCCGTGGCTGCCTTGGGTTTCCGTTTTCGAGAGCCTTCTGCGCCTATGGGATACGTGAGTCGCCTGAGTAATGCGATGCATTACTACGCGCCTGATGATGTACTTCAAGGACCTTATCTGATGAGCGACTTCGACGCGTCGATGATAAAAGGCGCGATTGGAGCCTTGAATCCAGATATGGCACAGGTGGTGCTGACAGCTCCGGAGGTCACTACCGACCGAGTCTCGCCTTACTATGGTGTCCCCTACAGTACGCTCGGTCCCGAGGCACTCATGCTATCTCGCTGGAAGGCTGGTGATGTTGATGGGCTGCACTTCCCCGCGGCTAACCCCTTCATTGCGGAAAATGTTGAGCTAGTTGCGATCGCCGATGACAACCCCGCGCAGCCCGAGCTTTTGTTAGACGAGCCCCGTAAGCGATTATGGTTCAGGCAAAGCGAAGACTTTCGCGTGCCTAAAGGTGCGATGTATGTGAGTTTCCGATCGCCCCTGGTGGCGGCATCAGCCGAACAAAAAGCAGCCTCTGCACTTTATACGCGCATGGTGAATGATGCGGTGCGTGAATATACCTATCCAACACTTCTCGCGGGAGTGGGCTTTAACTTTTACAGCCACGGGCAGGGCATCAGCATGCGAGTGAGTGGCTACAGCGACAAACAGTTCGACCTGGTTGAAGAGCTGCTAACAAAGATTTGGGAGCAAGAGTTTGACCCGGCACGCTTCGAGCGGATTCGTCGCAGCTTGGTTCTGGGACTGCAGAACACCGTGGCACGACGTCCGACTTCGCAGCTTATTGATGACCTGCGTAGAGCGTTGAGCACGGGATCCTACGACGAGAAAGATCTGATTGCCGCTCTGGAAGCATTGGATGTGGAAGCGCTTGATACCTACCGCGATGAGTTCTGGAAGTCCGTCAAAATCGAGGGCATGTTGTACGGAAATTACGTCCGAAACGATGTTCAAACGATGTCGGATACCCTGGACGTGTTGCTGCAAACCGGCGACGGTGCGTCTGCACTAGCGCCCGAGGTGCTGCGTATCGCGGAGGGTGATGCTTTAGAGCTTCGTGCCCAGATCCAACACAATGACGCAGTAGTGGCCTGGTACCTTCAGGGCGAAGGACAAACCTGGCGTGATCGCGCAATGGTGTCGCTGACGGCGCAGATCACCGAGTCAGGGTTTTTCCAGCAACTTCGAACAGAGCAGCAGTTGGGTTACATCGTATCCAGCTTTGCCTGGCCACAATATGACGTTCCAGCGCTAATGTTGTTGATTCAATCGCCTTCGCATTCCGCGGAGCACGTGTACTCCGCGATGCAGCAGTTCTTGCTGGATACCGCGAAGGACATTACCGAAGAACAGTTTGATCGTCACCGGCAGGCTTTGATTAATGCAACGTTAAAACCACAGGAGAATCTCGGTCAGCGCGCAGAGTTTTATTGGCAGTCGCTGGCTACCCGGGAGTGGGACTTTGATAGCCCCCAACAAATGGCTGCGGCAATCGAGTCGATCAGTTACGCAGACTGGCAGCAGGCATATCGACGGATGTTCCTTGAAAACCGGCGTTCATTGTTGGCTTTGAGTCCAGGCGCAAAAGGTCTTCCGTCGGAGGATGGGGCTAGCATTTTCGAAAGCCCCGAAGCGCTCCGCGAAGGTCGCGAAACTCTGACGATTGATCTTGCACCGTTGTAATGGGGTGGAGTTGCTCCTTGATTAAAAAAAAACCGGGGTAACTCCCCGGTCCATCCCTTAAGTTTTAAGCCTCAGCGCAGAGAGCCTATTCACGCTAAATCGGTCCTTTGAGGCGCTCCTCTATAAAAACCGCTGCGTACCTTTGAGGTCCTTTAAGGTTCTCTAAGGTCCTTTGAGCTTCTTTTTGGTTCTATAATAGAACTTATTGCGCGTGATGCAGGGCTTGTGTACAAAATTTAGACACCGTATTATCGTCCTCGACGCGCTCGGGTCATCGTTTTTGCTCGAGTAAATTCTAATAAAGAACTAACTAGTACTGCTTAGGTGGATCCGAGAGGGTGATTCCTGAAGCTAGTGCGGGCGGGACATTAGACAATGATCGACGATAACGACCCCATCGAAACCCGGGAATGGCTTGACGCGTTAGACAGCGTGGTACGAGAGGGCGGCGACAGCCGAGCTCGCTACCTCATGATCCAACTGGCGAAGCACGCCGTCGACACGGGTGTTCCCCTTCCCCCGTCGATTACTACACCGTTTAGAAACACCATCAGCCCTGAAGACGAGAAGCCCATGCCCGGGGACTTGTTCATGGAGCGTCGAATTCGCTCCCTGATCCGTTGGAACGCTTTGGCCATGGTTATGCGCGCGAATGACAACGACGATGGCCTTGGCGGACATATCAGCAGCTTTTCATCATCGGCGACCTTGTACGACGTGGGCTGTAACTATTTTTTCCGGGGTACTGAAGACGGCCATCCTGGAGATCTGGTCTTTTACCAAGGACATAGCGCTCCTGGGATGTACGCTCGCTCTTACCTTGAAGGGCGTCTCGATGAAGACCAACTGGACAACTTCCGTCGCGAGGTCGATGGCAAGGGACTGTCGTCTTACCCCCATCCCTGGCTAATGCCCGATTATTGGCAGTTTCCCACGGTATCCATGGGCCTTGGCCCCATTCAGGCGATCTATCAAGCCCGGGTAATGAAGTACCAGGCTGATCGCGGCCTTCTGGACCAGAAGGATCGCAATGTTTGGTGCTTCATGGGAGATGGGGAGTGTGACGAGCCCGAGTCACTAGGTGCTATTTCCCTTGCGGGTCGAGAGAAGCTCGGCAACCTCATTTTCGTTGTGAACTGTAACTTGCAGCGCCTCGATGGCCCAGTCCGCGGCAACGGCAAGATTATTCAGGAACTTGAAGGTGTCTTTCGCGGTGCCGGCTGGGATTGCCTGAAGGTGATCTGGGGGCGCAAGTGGGATCCGCTCCTGGAGCGTGACGAGTCTGGAATGCTGCAAAAGCGTATGGACGAAGTCTGCGATGGCGAGCTCCAGAACTACAAGTACAATGGCGGAGCCTATACCCGCGAGCACTTCTTCGGGAAGTATCCCGAGTCTCTGGAACTCGTAAAAGATTTATCAGACGACGACATCATGTACCTTAATCGCGGTGGACACGACCCTTACAAGGTTTATGCGGCCTACGCCAAAGCTGCGGGGCAGTTCGACCAGCCTACAGTGATTCTAGCTATGACCGTGAAAGGCTACGGAACTGGTGAAGCGGGCGAGGCGAGCAACGAAACGCACTCTCTCAAGAAGCTGAATATGGAATCCCTGAGGGCGTTCCGCGATCGTTTTGCGATTCCCATCGATGATGAGGATTTGGCGTCGGTGCCTTACTACAAGCCCGACGAGAATAGCCCGGAAATGCGCTACATGCGCGAGCAGCGTCGTAAGCTTGG
>NZ_JBGCFU010000114.1:0-2885 GCF_045107095.1 Congregibacter sp.
ACGTGACGGATCCGACCCCGTATATTTAGATTTGCCCGGTTTTCGGCCGATCGCCGGTGTTGGGGCGTAATAAAGCGTTAACAGACCTGCTTTTATTGTTGTGTTTCGCTTTCGCGCCGCTAAACTATGCCGCTCGCTGCCTCAGGCACCTGTAGGCGGTGTACCAGGGACGTTAGCTCAGTTGGTAGAGCACCGGGCTTTTAACCCGTTGGTCCTGGGTTCGAACCCCAGACGTCCCACCATCTTTCTCTATCCCCCATGTTGCCTGCATGTTTACCCAAAAAATCAAATGGGTCCTGTGATCCATCTATTCGCTTGCGGGTTTGGTTAACTCCCTTTGCTGGTCTGCTCTACGCATGCCTTGTCCAGCGGGTTCGATTCCGCGCGAGACCGTGGGTTCTAAAGTGGCGCGTTTTCTGTTGTATTGGATTGTTCATGGAGCTTGCGTCTAGAGCTCGTTCGATTTGGGTAGTTAAGGGGAGAAGGAAATGGCGCTGTCGAAGTTCAGCCGTTCTATAGAGGGAAAGGTGGCCATCATTACGGGGGCAGCCAGCGGTATGGGGCAGGCGACCGCTCGAGTGTTTGCCGATGCAGGCGCACGGCTCGCGATCATGGATATTAACGCCGAGCCATTGGAGGCTGAGGCCGCACACATTGCTGCGGCCGGTTGCGATGTCAAGGCCTATGCGTTGGATCTGGCGGATAGTAGTGCGATCAAAACGGTGATTACTCAGGTTGCTGAAGACTTTGGTGGCATCGACATTCTAGTGAATAACGCGGGCATATCGCTCTTCAGCCCGATCGATTCGGAAAACTTTGAAGAGAGCTGGAATTTGTCGATGGCTGTGTTGCTGACGGCGCACACACGCACAATTCGTGCGGCACTACCGCACTTGCGTAAGGCGGAGCACCCGCGCATCGTCAATATCGCTTCGACCGAAGGGTTGGGGGCCACGGCAGGAGGAAGCCCTTACACCGCAGCAAAGACAGGGGTCATTGGCTTGACTCGATCGTTGGCGGTTGAACTGGGGCGAGAGAACATCACGGTAAACTGTATTTGCCCCGGGCCGATTAATACGGGCATGACCGCTGACATTCAGGATGAGCACAAGACTATTTTTGCGAAGCGAAGAGTGGCATTGCGACGCTACGCAGACCCTGAGGAGGTGGCGCATGGTACGTTGTCGTTGGTGTTACCCGCGTCCTCGTTCATTACCGGAGTAGCGCTGCCGATAGACGGTGGGCTTACCATTCGTAATGCATAGCTCTGGCTCCGATGGGCCGTTTGGAGCATTGACAGACTCGCAAGAGGTGCTGCGTTGGCAGGTGGGTGATGTACGGATTTCACGCTATGTCGAACTCACCACCGCCTCTCTGGGGCGACATTTGCTGCCGCAGGCCACACCGGATGCGCTAGCACCGGATGCGTGGCTTGCCCCCTTTCTCGATGAACAGCAGCGGCTCGTGCTGAGCATGCACAGCTTTGTGGTAGAGACGCCGGATCGCACGCTGCTGATCGACACCTGCATTGGCAATGATAAGGCGCGCAGCTATCCAAGATGGAACCACATGCAGTCAGACTTTCTGCAACGATTGACGGCGGATGGGTTTCCACCGGACTGCTTCGATACGGTGCTGTGCACACACATGCATGTGGATCATGTGGGCTGGAACACGCGGTGGTTGCAGGGCGTTTGGGTGCCAACCTTTGCGTCGGCTCGATATCTGTATAACGCTCTAGAGTGGCAGCATTGGCAGGCAGAACCGCAGGAATATGGGCCGGTGATTGAAGATTCGGTGCAGCCGATCATTACGGCAGGACTTGCCGACTTCGTGAGCGCAGACCATCAGGTATGCCCGGAAGTGCAGTTGGAGAGCACGCCCGGACACACGCCTGGGCATGTCAGTATTCATATTCGCTCACGCGGCGAAGAGGCGGTTATCACCGGCGATATGATTCATCACCCGTGTCAGATCGCGCACTCTGATTGGTCGAGTACAGCGGATGTCGATCCGGCCTTGGCAGCGGCGACTCGGGCAGACTTTCTCGCGCGCTACGCCGATCAGCCGGTGCTGGTGTTGGGTACCCACTTCGCGACACCGACGGCAGGCCGATTGGTGCGCGATGGTGATCGATATCGACTCGACTATTGATTTCGCCCAGACAGCGTGGGGAGATCGCGCGATGCCCCGCTTGGGTTATGCTGGTTGGCCCTAGCGCGCTTGCGCGCGGCCCTAGCGCGCTTGCGCGCAGTTGGCGACGAACCGAAGGTATTCCAGCAGAATTTTGAATCGGTTCACGCTGTAGATTGGTATTCGAGGGCTTGGTCACGGATTCTGGGTCCCGACTCTCTAAGCTTGAAACAGACTTTTTGTCCGAGCTGTGCGTGCGTTACTCAATGTCAGACAACTCTCTTTTTCGACGGTCGGGGCTGCTTCTGTGTCTGCTTACAGTGGGGCTAGGTCTCGGTAGCCCAGCGTTCGCGGAACGATACTCGCCCCTGTTTTCGAAGAAAATGTTGAGCACACTTGATCATGCGACGCGCGAGCGATTTGCGGCCCTTGAGGCGGAAAACTATCAGCGCTGGCGCAATCGCAATCCACGGGCCCCTGATTTGGAAGCAGCCGCACGTCAGCATGAAGAGACGGAAGCGGTCCTGCGGCGCATTCAGGAGAGCCGGGCGCTGGTCGCGGAGGCGAAGCGGCGCAATGCGCCCGGTGCCCACCTGACCCAGACGCAGAAAAAAAACTGCGCCACGGTAGCGGCTGAGATCAAAGAACTGAGTGCGGGTGGTACGTTTTACGAGCAAACGGCGGCGGGCGACAAGCGTTATCTGACCGACGAAGAAGTATCGAACCGAGTCAAGAGCCAACAAAAGAGTTAT
>NZ_JBGCFU010000115.1:0-12818 GCF_045107095.1 Congregibacter sp.
TGGCCAAATTTCTGTATCGCGGGAGAGCGTGATGAGCACTTTAATCATCGGATTTCTGATCGGCTGCGCCTTCGGCGCAATTTTGTACATGGGCGGTGCAACGAGTTATCGCCGCATTTTGGGAACATTGCTGCTCAAAGACATGTGGATCATCAAGCTCATGATGACCGCCATCGGTGTTGGCTCACTGGGAATATATCTTCTTGATATGGGCGGCCTTGCCAACATGTCGGTTAAACCCGCTTACCTGTGGGGTATAGCCGCGGGAGGCGCTATCTTCGGTATTGGCTGGGCCGTCGCAGGATATTGCCCCGGCACCTGCGTGGTGGGCAGTGCAGAGGGCAAAAAGGACGCTATCTTCACTTTGCTAGGCGCGCTCGCTGGCGCTTTCCTGTTTTCTCTGGCTTTCCCCTATCTGGAATCCACGCTGATCCAACCTGCTAACTTTGGCGCCGTTACGCTGGAATCGCTGCTAGGAGTCAACGGTATCTATATTGCCCTACCCTTTAGTATCGCCCTGCTCTTCCTCGCCTTTTTTGTCCTGAAAGACCGCTACGACTAAGATATCAATAGCGCTGGGTTGTCTCGTCAATCCGGCGCTTTGCTTTGCTTTCCATCTCATGGTGATCACAGTAGGCTGATGCGCTGTTGCAACAGCGAGCTTTAGTCCCTTATGGATCAATCTGTTCTTTACACCATGGCTGCGGTGCTGGTTCTCGGCGTAGGCGCTCAATGGTTAGCCTGGCGGCTGAAGCTGCCGTCGATTCTGCCGCTGCTGGCACTGGGCATTCTCGCAGGACCCGCCACAGGCATTCTTGATCCCGACGAAATGTTCGGGCCAATCCTGTTTCCCATGGTTTCTCTGGGTGTTGCGCTGGTTCTCTTTGAAGGCGGCATGACACTGCGCTTTAGAGATATTCGAGGGCACGGTGCGGTGGTCACCAATCTGGTGAGCTGGGGCGCGGTTCTCAACTGGTTGTTGATTGCCGCGGGAGCACACTATCTGGCGGGGCTCTCGGGTGACATCGCCATGTTGTTTGCGGCTCTTATGATCGTCACGGGACCCACAGTCATTAATCCGCTGCTGCGCACGATGCGCGCAGAAAACAGTGTCAGTCAGGTGTTGCGCTGGGAAGGCATCATGATTGACCCCGTGGGTGCACTCATCGCGGTACTGGTGTTTCAATACCTGCTCACGGGTCAAAACTCGCTCTTGCTCTTCGCAGAAAGTGTCGCCACGGGCACCATCTTGGGATTGGCCGGCGCAGCGACTCTGGGCATCGTGCTGAAGCGCCACTGGGTACCGGAATACCTTCTCAATGTATTAACGCTTGCGTGGGTCGTAATGATTTTTGCGGTCAGCGATGCCTTTGTCCACGAATCAGGTCTGCTCGCCGTCACCATTATGGGCGTCTGGTTGGGCAACATGCGCAACGTGTCGGTGAATGAGATTCTCAGTTTCAAGGAGAGTCTCTCAGTACTGATCATTTCTATGCTCTTTGTAGTTCTGGGTGCGCGCGTAGACCCCGCAGAGATCTTCGCCACGGGCTGGCAGGGCGTTATCATTTTGTTGGTGATTCTGGCTGCACGGCCCTTAGTCGTATGGTTATCGACCATACGCAGTGGTTATCGCTGGCAACAGAAGGCTTTGATTGCATGGGTCGCTCCCCGCGGTATCGTCGCAGCAGCGGTGTCATCACTCTTTGCAATTCGTCTGGAAGACTCCGGACATGAGGGCGCCTCCACATTGGTTGCCCTTACATTCCTGGTGATTCTTGCGACCGTAATTCTGCAGAGCTTTACCGCGCGACGAATTACCGCTGCTCTGGGACTCGCAGAAGCCGAACCCCATGGGATGCTATTTGTCGGTGCGAACAGCGTTGCCCGGGCTCTGGCAAAAGCACTTCAAGAACAGGGTTACCGGGTGAAACTTGCCGATACTTCCTATGAAGAAATTCGCGCCGCGCGTATGGCGGGACTAGAGGTCTACTATGGAGATCCTGTTTCGTCTCATGCCGACCAATATCTGGAACTCTCGGGCATTGGCCGTCTGTTCGCGGTGAGTCGTCGCTCCCGATGGAACACCCTCGCCTGTATGAAGTTTCGCAGCGAGTTTGGCCCCCAACGTGTCTTCAGTCTTCGCAACAGCGAAGATCGCAAAGACACAGAACGCTCGCGTATTGCCGATGAATACGCCCCACCCCGACTGTTTTCTGCTGATGTGACCTTCGAGAAGCTCGCGAGCCTTCTGGCAGGTGGTGCAGAAATGAAGACCATTCGCCTTGGAGAAGATTTCAGTCTGGAGGACTACAAACGCGAGAGTGGCGCAAAGTTGATACCGCTGTTCACCCTGGCCGAAAAACAAAAGCTCCGGGTTATCGATGATCCTGAGTCCCTTGCTGAGCAATCCGGCACCCAGCGGCTTATCGCGTTGGTTTGGAAAAACCCCGAGAAATCAGCGTCGGAAGATGCCACTGGAAGTGAGTAGCCAGATTCGTCGTTGAAGCAATTTCACTCGGGGATTGTTTGCGCTCTCCGATTGCAGTAGCTTAGAGGAGACCTCAACGAGTAGGAGCGCATGCAAGCGATCCTCAAGCTGGACCTGGCAGGACAACCCCGCGGGTGGCTGTCACTGCATGAAGCAATATCGGCCTATGCCCGAGGCGACGTTGTCTACGGCATTGGGGACGTACTGCCTCCGGTGTTCGGAGGCGTCCAACGACTCTCCGGCCAACGCTCCCGTATCGACCTACAGCCTATCATTGCCCTACAAGGGCGCATCGTTCAGGGCTTTAGTCCACCGCTATGCAATCGCACGCTGTTTCGCAGGGATGATCATCGCTGCTTATATTGCGGAACCCAGTACAGTCGATCTGAGCTCACCAGAGACCACGTTCTGCCTGTGTCTCGCGGCGGGCAAGATCGTTGGGAAAATGTTGTCGCAGCCTGCAAACGCTGTAACTGGCAAAAAGACAATCACACCCCGGAAGAAGCGAGCATGCCGCTACTGGCTATTCCCTTCCGACCGAACACTTACGAGTGGCACTACCTGGCCAAAGATCGAATTCTGGCAGACCAGATGCAGTACCTGTCTCAGCAGTTCAAGGCACCCCGCGACTGGGCGCACTGATCAGCCGGGCTTAGCCTCGGTAGTACCGCTGAGGCACCACCGGTAATTTGCACACCACCACCGGTAAGGCTTTGCCACGCACATCAACACTGAGTTCCGTATCGAGGGCGGTGTAAGCACTGTCCACAAACGCCATGGCAATAGGCGCATCCACCGTTGCAGCGTAGGCGCCGGACGTTACAACACCCACCACATCTCCAGACGCATTAAGCACGTCCTGACCTTCGCGAACCGGGCGTTTTCCCAGCACTCGCATGCCGACTCGAGCGCGCGACGTCCCCTCGCTCAATTCCCGCGCGATACGTTCAGATCCCGGATAACCGCCTGCGCGCGCACCGCCAGGGCGACGCGATTTACTAATAGACCAATTCAACTTGGCTTCGATAGGGGAAATCAACGGAGAAAGTTCATGCCCATAAAGGCACAAGCCAGACTCAAGACGCAGAGAGTCACGAGCCCCCAAGCCAATAGCGGCGACATCGCTATGACCCAGAAGCCTCCGCGCAATTGCATCGGCGTGCTCCCCGGCTACCGATAACTCGTAGCCGTCTTCTCCGGTGTATCCCGAGCAGGTCACATAGAGGGGTATCCCGTCCAACTCACAATGAAGCCCCTGCAGGAACACAAGATCTGCGACTTCGGGTATCAAGCTCCCCAACACCGTTCTGGCCCTAGGCCCCTGCAAAGCGAGCAAGCCCTGACCATCCAACTCCCGCAGAGACTGCCCACTGAGCAGCTGGGACTCAATCCACGCACGATCCTCGGTCTTACAGGAGGCATTTACCACCAAGAAAAACTGTTCCGGTCCCCAACGGGTAATAATCAAATCGTCACGCACACCACCTTCATCATTTGTGAGTAGCGCATAGCTCTGACGATGTTCTCCTAGTGCTTCAAGGTCCACCGGTACCAGCGACTCGAGAGTCGCAGTGATTTCTGGGCCCTCGAGAATGAACTGCCCCATGTGTGACACATCAAACAAACCGGCGAGCCCTCGCGTATGCCGATGCTCAGCAATAATCCCATCGCTGTACTGCACGGGCATGTCGTAGCCGGCAAAAGGTACCATTCGCGCGCCCAGTTCGCGGTGTAGTGCATCCAAGGGAGTGTGATTCAGACTCATTCCAGTTTCCTTAGTCAGACAGGGGCCGAACTTTAGCATGCAGGCATAGAGCATTGAGCCTTTGCCAGAAGTCAGGATAATGCAGGTCGGCAAAAAGGAAGGATCATGAGCAATATCCGCACGCAATTTCAAACCATCAGCTTGATTGGCATGCCCGGCGTCGGAAAAAGCACCGTTGGTGTGATTCTGGCAAAGCTAATCGGATTGGAGTTTACCGATACCGACTTGTCCATTCAGGCACGCGAGGGTCGGACCCTGCAGCAAATCATCGACAGCGACGGACACCTGCGGCTCCGAGAGATCGAAGAGCAGGTGCTGGTCAGCGAGCCCGTCGAAGGCCGGGTCCTGGCAACGGGCGGCAGCGTTATTTACAGCGAAGCGATCATGGAGCGACTGGGCGCTGCGGGGCCCGTGGTTTATCTCCGTGCTGATGTCGCCACGCTGGTTCAGCGTGTCTCCGCTAACCCTGATCGTGGGATTGCCAGTGGTGCAGATCAAACCTTCGAAGACATTTACAACGAGCGCACCCCCCTCTATGAGCGATTCGCGACACACAATGTGGATGCGGTTGGTGGCAGTGCTGACGCTGTGGCTTCGCTTATTGTGCAGGAGCTCTACTCCTAAGCACCTGCTGTGCACCGCGCTGTACGCGAACACGTTCGCGATACGCAAGCTGTCGCGTACGAGACCCTGAGCAAATAGCCCCCACGCTTAATACAGGCATCCAAAACCGCAGTTTTTGGCGCAAATCGACAAAGTTCGGCTCAATAACCACTGGCATAGGCTTTGCAATAAACCTTCTGCGCCCTCACGGGGACGCAAGACGAGGCTCCCGGACACGCGACTTGCAGGCTCAGCACAGGGATGTGCAGCGTGATTTCATGGATGAAAACCGGGATCGCCCGTCAACTGTTACGCCAAGTTTTCCATCAAAAGAGCGATTAATGATCGTAATTTTTCATGTAAATCAGGCATCTAAACTGATTGACTCACTACGAAAGCTGCCGGATATTGGGAAACGTTGATGGCCCGTAATCATCAGGAGGTGGTTTGTGGGAGATCGCAATCAGGAATCCGTCGCTGACGGTATGGACGAAATGTTCGAGCCTGTGATCGGAGAGTTTTCGGAAGAGGCCTATGAAGGTCTGAGTACGGAATCCTCGGACAAGCACCAACTGGCGGAAAAACGCCGGCGTGCAGAGCAGAGAATCGAGGAGCTACGGCTTCGCGAAGAGCTCGGCGATTACGACCTGGAGTTCGACGACTACTGAGCCCGCGCCCAGCGCAGTGTTTGGTAATCGTTACCCCGCTCCGCGGTATTCACGCGCGGCAGAGATTGCTATCGCACAAAATTCGATCAGACCTTTGGGTCGGAGGCCTGAGATTCCTGCGTTTCGCGCTGCCAATCGAAGACATTCAGCTCGATAAAGATAAACGCGAATAGCCACATACTCGCGTCATAGAAATCGAGAAACTTGCCTGCTATTCCCCAGTAAACCGCGGCAATAAACAAAGTGGTGTAGACGCAGTACTTGAGATAACGGGTGCCGTCTACAACGGCATCCGTCAGGCTGCCTCTCAACTGCAGCCGCACTTCGATCTCAAGCACCACAACGACCAATATCCATGCCGCTGAATTGATCACGTCTGTCCAGGCCAGAAGCCGACTGGCATGCAAGGTTTCAGCATCAGCCACGATGTTGAAATCGCTGATGCGTAAGGCGGCATCCGCCACCACCGAGCAGTTCTGGGCACTTAAGGGTTCATACTCGTCCAGAGTGAGAAGCAGCGACCAATCGTTGGTAAGCTGCGTACATCCGCTCCACGCGTCCATCGGCGTAACCTTGTATAGCGTAATCAGTTCCGCGCAATAGCCAGTAAAAGCCCAAACGATGGCAGCACCACAAAGGAGACGAATACCGTGCAGCGCAAACTTTACCGAGCCGCGAATTTTCTCGTCATCAAGCACCGAAGTTTCCAGCTCAAACAGCAATAGCAACACCACCCAAGCCGCGGTATCCAGAGTCGCCGCAAACACTTGTACAAACTGGCTGAGAGACATGGCGCCGGTAAAGGTGTGCTCGAGGGAGCTGGTTTCTTCCTGCAAAAACAGGAACACATTCCCCAAAAGAAGCAGATAGGTCAGGTACTTAACCGCAGTAAAGATGCGCCCGCGGAGGCTGGGCCCAAAGACAACCGTGCTCATGTCGTCATACCTGCAGCAGCAAGTGCTCACGCTCCCAGGAACTAATCACCCGATTAAACTCCTCGAACTCATCAAGCTTCACGGCGGCGTAGGCGCGCAGAAACAGATCGCCAAACAGATCGCAAAGGGCAGGCGTGCTGCCAAGGTTGCGCAGGCCCTCTTCCAGGGTCCGCGCCACTTCGACGCTGTCTTCATTGGCCGTGCCCATATGCGGTGCCGTTGGTGTGAGCTGCTCTTGCATACCCACCAGGCCACTTGCCAAGGACGCAGCAATGGCCAGGTAGGGATTAGCATCCGCACCGGGAAAACGGTTCTCAACGCGAGTCGCCGCAAGCTCGCTCTGGGGTACGCGGAACGCGCAGGTTCGATTATCCAGGCCCCAGTTGAGATTGATGGGCGCCGATATCTCCGGCGCCAGACGACGATAGGAATTCACGTTGGGGGCGTAAAGACTGATTAGCTCCGGTGTGAATTTCTGCAGCCCAGCGATGTAACTCATGAAGGCTGCTGAGTGCTCACCATTTGCATCAACAAAGATGTTGTTACCTTCCGCGTCCAAAAGACTTTGATGGATATGCATGGCGCTGCCGGGTTCCCCCTTCATTGGCTTCGCCATAAAGGTCGCGTACATATCGTATTTGTGCGCAGTCTCGCGAACCGTGCGTTTAAATACGAAGACCTGATCAGCAAGAGACAGCGGGTCACCGTGACGGAAGTTAATTTCCATCTGCGCGGCACCGTTTTCGTGAATTAGCGTGTCGACATCGAGAGACTGAGCATCTGCATAGTCATACATATCCTCCACAAACTCTTCGAACTCAGCGACCGCATCAATGCTGTAGGAGAGTCGCGCGGTTTCCCGGCGGCCACTGCGCCCCACAGGCGGCACAAGCTCGTTGTCCGCATCTTCGTTGCGCGCCACGAGATAGAACTCCATTTCCGGAGCTATCACTGGCTGTATACCGGCTTCCTCGTAAGCATTTAAGACTTTGCGGAGTACCGACCGCGACGCCAGAGGATGTAACTCGCCAGCTTGGGTGTAGCAATCATGAATGATTTGCGCGGTGGGTTCTCGAGCCCAGGGCACAAGCCGCATGGTGGACTCGTCAGGGCGTAGCAACATATCGGTATCGGTGGGCTCGACGAAGTCCCAGTGTTCATCGCTGTACTCGCCGGTAACCGTCTGTACCAAAATACTTTCCGGCAGCCGCGGATCACCGTGAGAGATAAACTGATGCGCAGGAATGAACTTGCCCCGTGCGTTCCCTGTCATGTCGGGCACCAGGCATTCGATCTCGGATATCTGCTGCTGCTTCAGCCAGTCAGTGATGGTCTTGTGATTCGCCGTCATGCGATGCTTCCTACGATTTCAAAAGAGTATCGCAGTAGCACCGTAGACCTCGCAATACCCACAAATGGCTAGCATTGATCGGTTTTGAGCTTAGAGTCGCGGGGGTTTGGACGCTGCGCTACTATGCTTCGACATAAAGGTTTTTTTTGAGTTCCACACAAACACAATGAGTCAATCGCACGTCAACTCCTGGTATGCCGCTACCGCCAACTTCGCAGCCAATTTTTCTGCGCTGACAGGCAGTGAGCGCAGTGACGTTTGCGTTGTTGGCGGCGGATACACAGGACTGTCAGCAGCTATACATCTACGCAAGCGGGGCTATAGCGTCACGCTTCTCGAGGCCAACCGCTTGGCTTGGGGGGCGTCCGGGCGAAACGGCGGTCACGTGGGTACCGGTCAACGAGCAGATCAGGAAGCTCTCGAAAAGCTGGTAGGTCAACATCAGGCTAGAGCTCTCTGGGACCTCGGTCTCGAAGGTGTTGCAACCGTATGTGAACTCATCGACGAGTTTGCGATCCAGTGCGAGCTTAAACAGGGAAACCTCCATACCGCATGCACCAAAAAGGCCGCAAAGGAATTTCAGGAGGAAGTTGATCACCTGCGAACAGCCTATGACTACGAGCATGTTCGTTATGTTGCGGCTGATGAGTTGGGAGCTATGACCTCGGCTCAAGGCTTTCATGGCGCCATATTGGATACCGCCTCCCGCCATCTTCATCCCCTCAATTACTGCCTCGGTTTAGCCCGCGCTGCCCAGGAACTTGGCGTGGTGATGCACGAAGACAGCAGAGTTTCTCACTATGAGGAAAACACAGGCGTGACGGTGCATACAGATGGAGGGCAAGTCGACTGTGAACACCTGCTCCTTGCTTGTAATGGATATCTTGGAAAGCTGGAGCCCCGTGTCGCGGGCCAGATAATGCCCATCAACAACTACGTCGTGGCTACGGAGCCTTTGGGCGAGGAAACCGCACGTCGGTTGATCCGAGACGACACCTCGATGTCAGACTCACGCTTTGTGATCAACTATTGGAAGCTGTCCGCTGACAACAGACTGCTTTTTGGCGGAGGCGAGTCCTACACTTCGCGCTTTCCCAGTGACATAGCGAACTTTGTGCGTCCCTACATGCTGAGTATCTACCCCGAGCTCGCCGACACTCGAATCGACTATGGCTGGGGAGGCACGCTGGCCATTACTCTCAATCGTATGCCAGCGCTGGGCTACGTGTCGCCGCGTATCTTGTACGCCCACGGCTACTCCGGACATGGCGTACCCATCGCAACATTAGCCGGCAAGCTCGTGGCTGAAGCAATAGCTGGCACCGCCGAACGCTTCGATGTGATGGCGAACGTGCCCACGCCAAAATTTCCCGGCGGCACTCTACTGCGGTGGCCAGGCTTGGTAGCAGGTATGCTCTTCTACAGCTTGCGGGATCGCTTGGGATGACAGCCAGCACAGCTCTTCTTCAAATACACAACAGCCAAACCTGGAAAGAGCAGTTGCAAGATGCGATACGAACCCCGTCGGCGCTCGCCGCAGCCGTGGGCCTGACGCTCGAGGAACTGTCCTACTCCAAAGACGCCGACGAATCCTTTTCGCTTCTGGTTCCGCGAGCGTTTGCCGAACGAATGGAAAAGGGCAACACCAATGACCCGCTGCTTCGTCAGGTGCTCGCGGCGGGCGAGGAAACACTAAACATCGAAGGATTTAGTGATGACCCCGTAGCAGAGACAAGTCTCTACGCTGACACTCCGGGCGTCATACGCAAATATCATGGGCGCGCGCTTCTGATCGCTACGGGACAATGCGCCGTGAACTGTCGCTACTGTTTTCGACGCGCTTACCCCTACACTGACAATGCACAGTCGAGCAAAGAGCGCCTAGCCGCTATCGACCAATTATTAGAGGATCCGGACATAGGTGAGCTGATCCTGAGCGGGGGTGACCCACTCTTGCTCACCGACGCCAACCTCGCTGCGATCGCCGAGCGGCTCCGTCAAAGTAATCGGAAAATCACTCTGCGCATTCATACGCGACTGCCCATCGTAATTCCCGATCGCGTTACCGATCAGCTTATCGATGCATTAAGTCCCAAAGAACAGCCGGTGGTGATGGTCGTTCACAGCAACCATCCCGCAGAAATTGATCACTCTACGACACAAGCTCTCCGTCGTTTACGCAGCGAAGGGGTAACGATGCTCAATCAATCCGTGATCCTGCGCGGAGTTAACGATAGCGCCGAGGTACTAGGTCAGCTAAGCGATCGCCTTTTCGCCTCGGGGACCATGCCCTACTACATTCATATGCTGGATCGTGTGTCAGGGAGTGCGCACTTCGAAGTTGGTGAGCCACAAGCACGCCAGATTCTGGGGCAACTTGCCGCCACGCGGCCCGGTTACCTGGTCCCGAAGTTAGCTGTTGAAGTGCCCGGGGCGAGTAGCAAGCGCGAAATCGCACCAGATTACTTTGGCTAAGCTGGATTCCGAAACAGGGTAGCGCACGCCTATTGAATCTGAACATCCTCCCTGGCAGGCGTATACTACAACCTGATAAGAACCACGCTTAAGCGTGCACCTGTGTTTGGAGTTTTTTAGCGATGCTATTTAGAACCGCCTCTCTTTGTCTGGGCATGTCAGCGCTTTTTCTGGGCATGACGGCACTTCTGAGTGGTGTCGTGCATGCCAACGACGATGAGAGTGCTAAATCCCACTTTTTCGACGATACACACAAGATCTCCGTTGGCGCGACACGTCAGTCAACGAGCCTGACCATTGGCGTCACCACCGAGAATTTTGACCCGACCCCCATCTCCCTCGATGACCTCGGTATTGATAACAGCGACAACTCATACTTCGTTGATTATCGGTACCGATTCAAGCCCCGATGGTCCTTATTTGCCGGGGCGTACTCGTTTTCCGGTACCGGGCAACGGTTGAGCACGAGAGATTTCAACTTTGATGGTCAAGAGTTCACCGCAAATACCCAGATCGCGGCCTCCTTGGATATCGATACCTACATGGTGGATGTTTTGTATGCGGTACACCGCAGTGACAACCTAGAGATTCTCTTGGGTGGGGGCCTCCATGCTCTGGACTTCGGTGTGGGCATTTCTGGCCGCATTGAAATTGACGGTGAAGCCGTCGAAGCAGCAGCGGCAGGCGAGACACTGCTTGCGCCTGTGCCCAACCTTCGGGGGTCCGCAAGCTGGGCTGTTAATGATCGTGTGTTCTTCAGCTTAGTTGGTGGCTGGTTATCCGCAACCGTGGACGAGTACAACGGCGATTTCACCTATGCCCATCTCCGTGGTTACTATCGTTTTGGCGAGCAGATTGGAGTTTCCGTCGGGTATCAGATCACAGACATCGACATTACCCGTAAGGGCGCGCTGAGCACCACCTCAATCAACGCGCAGCTTGATGGCCCAACCGTAACGCTCACTTACAGTTTCTGAGTCCGTCGTTTTAGGCAGCAAAATCCATGGCAAGACAATTGACCAGCACCGAGGCCATGGGCCTGGCGGCGCAACACGAAAAGACAGGCAATATTGATGAAGCCAAGCGCCTGTACGCACAAGTCCTGAGCGTAGAGCCGGGTAACAAAAAAGCGAAGAAGGCACTCAAAGCGCTCAAAGGCAATAGCAAAGCCCCGCTAAGTGCGGCTGACTTTGAACGAGTGGCGCGATTGGTAAATGCCGGCAAACTCGACGCGGCTCGCGCAGACATCAATAAACTTTGCCGACAGCATCCCGAGCAACCAGCACTCCATAATCTTCGAGGCGTAGTACTGAGCAGACTCTCTGAGCCAGAACATGCTGTAGAGGCCTATAAAGCCGCGCTGACTTTGGAACCCACATTTTCAGAAGCGCTTAACAATCTAGCTACCGCCTTCACAGACTTAAAGCAGTACAAGGAGGCGCTCGGGTGCTACCAACAGCTGGTGAACAGCGGTACCGCCGATGCGGAGGTTTACGCAAATCTGGCAAGGGCGTTGCGAGGTGCAGGGCAGCAAGAAAATGCCTTGGAAGCGCTGAGGCGCGCTCTGAAACTCAACCCTTTGTACACAGATGCCTTCAACGATATTGGTAACCTTCTCAACGACCTGGGGAAGCACGAAGATGCGGTGAAAGCCTATGAAAGTGCTTTGAACCTTGAGCCGCGCCACCAAAAAGCATTGCTGAATCTGGCTCAAACCCACAGTGCCATGAACCAGCCTCTATCCGCGCTTGAGCTTTATGAAGAGTCACTCCAGGGTGCACCGGAAGATGAACGGGCCATTCGCGGAGTGGCAAATACCTTGCTGGCTCTGGGTCGTGATGATGAAGCCGTGCAGCATCTGGAGCATTTATTGAAGCTGCTGCCAGGCGACAAATCCACCCAACACTTAATCGCCGCTGCCACCGGCAAACAGTTAACCCGTGGCGACGCTGCTTACGCCCGCGCGGTGTTTGAAGGCTATGCCGCAAACTTCGAGAAGCACCTCACCGAGTCACTCGAGTATTCCGTACCCGATAAGATTCCCACCTTGCTAGAAGCGCTTGATAGCGAGGATGCCTGGTACAAGAACGCCCTTGACCTTGGCTGCGGGACCGGACTCGTCGGTCTGCAAATACGCAGCTACTGTGAGCAACTCACTGGTGTCGACGTTGCCCCAGCCATGCTGGAGAAGGCGGCAGAGAAGGCCGTCTATGATGAGTTACTCCTGGGCGACGTAAGCACAATATTGCGTGATTCAGACGAAAGCTATGACTTGATACTTTGCGCGGATGTACTGATTTACATTGGAGCACTCGAAGAAGTATTCGCGGAAGTTGCCAAGCACTCTAATCCTGGTGTCCGCTTTGTTTTGAGTACCGAAAAGCACGAAGGGAGCGATCTCAAACTCGAGCGCTCCGGACGCTTTGCCCACTCAAGTGACTATGTGGTTCGTTGCGCCAACAATGTAGGGATGAAACTGGTGCATCAGGAAGCCATCCCTCTGCGGAAGGAACGCGGAGAATGGCTACCTGGC
>NZ_JBGCFU010000116.1:0-3061 GCF_045107095.1 Congregibacter sp.
CGCGAGATCGACGCTGGAAATTTCTCCTTCGCTGAGTTTTACCTAAGACGCGCCCGACGCATTTTCCCTGCAATGTTCTTCGTCACGGGGATCACCCTGGCAATAGGTACAGTTCTCTTTATGCCGGAGCATGTTGAAGATCTGTCCGCCTCAGCGATCGCAACGGCACTTTTCTCCGCTAATATCTACTTCAGCGCCTTTCTGGATACGGGATACTTCGCCGAAGACAGCCAAACGAAACCATTGCTGCACATGTGGTCGCTTGGCGTGGAGGAGCAGTTCTACATCCTCTGGCCCGCAGTCCTCCTGCTCGTCGCCCAACGGCCAAGCCTTGCCCGCCTCATACTTGGCTGTTTGATCGTCCTTAGCGTGTTACTTGGTGAACTGCTTCTCGCCACCGAACGTTTCACCTTTGCCTACTACATGCTGCCGACCCGCGTATTCGAACTTGGCGCAGGCGCATATCTAGCACTGAGCGAGCGGGCGGGTCGGGGTGTGCCAAGCCCCGGCATGGCTTTTGTACTGGGGATCGCCGGTCTGGTCGCAGTTTTCGGGAGTGCTGCGATGCTGAACGAGGCCCGCCCCTTTCCGGGGTTTAATGCCGTACCGGTCACTGTCGGCACTGTCCTATTGCTGATCTCAGGACGTTGCCCGGACCAGCCGGTCGCACGCCTTCTTTCATTGCCGCCGATGAGGTGGATCGGGTTCATCAGCTTCTCACTCTATCTCTGGCACTGGCCGATCCTCGCGGTCCAACGCTACTTCGACCCCAATCTCGGAGCGATGCAGCAGGTGGTTTCTCTAGTGGGTATGGTGCTGCTAGCTGCGTTCACCTATCGCTACGTCGAAACGCCGTTGCGGGCGCGGAAGGTGACGGCTGGTCAGGTGATAAAGCGTTATTTTTTGCTGCCAACCTCCGTCATTCTGGCGTTAGGGATCTTCAATACGGCAACGCGGGGGGTGGGGCCATGGATCTTCGGCGATTACGCCGAGCGACTGGCTGAGACGCCGCAACCAGCCTTCAAATTCGACTTCATCTGCCAGAGGCCAACTTTGACAGCAGAGATTACCTCAAATCCTGACTGCCTGCGTGGGCCTGATAACGGCACCGGAGTTTTGCTTTACGGTGATTCCAACGCAGCGCATTTTGTTGGGGCCTTCGATGTGCTGTCCGACGCGCTTGGCTTTCGGTTCCGCAATGTCGCACACAGCGCATGTCCGCCGATCGCCGGGGATACACATCCCTATACCCTCCCGCGCTATGAGCAAAGTTGCGCGGACTCTGTCGCGCATATGAAGACCGTCCTACCCGATTACGATACGGTTGTGCTCGCAGCCTTGTGGGCTGGTCACGCGTTCAGAGGCCAAGGCGCTGGTGCGGACTTGCGCGTGGAACTGGGCCAGTCGGTCGATGACCTGCTCAGCGCAGGCAAGCGGGTGATCCTAATCGGAGAAGTACCATCACAAGAGAACTTTGACGGTGACTGCTTCAAGAAACATCTGAAACTCGCCTTCCTCGACTGTGAGGAGGTGTCAGTCGATGACAGAGAACCGCAGATCAGCGCTGCGCTACGTGACATCGCAGAGCGCAAAGAACATGTCTATTACGTCGATCCTTTTCCAGCTCTTTGCAATGACGGCCGCTGTCCGGCCTATCGCGAGGGACGACCTGTCTATTTCGACAACAGCCATCTCTCAATGGTAGGAAGCCGCCTTGTGGGCGATGCGTGGCTCGCCGGCCGAGGCGCGGATCTCGATGATCTCCGGACGGCGCTTGCCTGGAAGTAGCCCGACGGGGCAGCGTCGAAGTGACTTCAGCGTACCCTGATGAGATGCACAAAGAGCCGTTGACTGAGATGTCAAATTTTTCAATCAGTGTCATAATATCGCCGCGCCAAGCCTCCACATGGATATACCTGCTGCTGGCTCGCACAGGTGAACCAGACAGCTCAAGCTCATAGGCTCAGCGGTAGCGAATAAACGCTTCGTCCGCACCTTACCAGTTCGTGCGCTGTGCAGCGAATGTCAGCTATCGCAATTTCGACCCGGCAGCGACGCGTCCGCTTCGGGCTGGGAGCGGTCCTTGGACGTTTTGTTGCATGAACGGCAACTATGCGCAGAGAGCGGAATTTGCAAAGTTTGGCCCGTTTTCCGACAGCGGACCTTCATGCTGGTTGCGGCAAACGGCAGGTCACAGCCCAGAGTGTCGAAGGCTGCAAGTTATACAGGCGTCAGAAGATGGCTGTGATGCCAGGCTGGACTTGTCACCCATCACTATATTCAAGCCTCGCCATGGCACTGATCTAGAACAGCGATCGTATGCTATAATCTACGAGCTCGAAATCATGCTGGAGTGGAAAATGCCGCATATTACGAAATCGAGAAGATTACATACCGCTGAGTTCAAAGCACAGATCGTCATTGCTGGGTTAGGAAATACTTGTACCGTCACGCAGCTGCGCAAGCGCAACAAAGTACCCGTTAGTTCTTACTATAGTTGGAGAAATCGCTTTATTCTTGCAGGCACAATTGCTCTCGCACGGAAGGACCTCGGTCAGTAAAAGCTAGTACCTTCTCACTCTTCCGCTAAGCTCCAGAACTCAAAACTCGTCGCCTTGGAGGCACGGTTTGTAAACTCCAGAAGGGCTCTAAACACTTTTCCAAATCGGATGTCTGAGGCAGAGAAACTGTCCGTGATTAAGCTTGTTGAAACATCGAAGGTCTGAGATCGTGCAACACTTATGCGTATCGGTATCCCCCGATCATCTCATTACCGTTGGGTTCGGAAGTTGCGAGAGACAGGCACGCTACGGACCTGTGTTAGGACTTCAGAGTATCGCAGCATTACTCAACGAGAAGACGTGAAAGAGTTAGTTTTTAAGGTGATGCATGCACCTCCATCCGACTTCGGTTTTAATCGAGTGACCTGCTCCCCTGAAAAGTCCGGTTTTTTGAGTTAGCCTGTTCTCCCAAGAGGAGACAAACGATGAAGAGAAGCCGTTTCAGCGAAGAGCAGATAATCGGGATATTGAAGGAGCATCAGGCTGGGCTTGGCGCGAAG
>NZ_JBGCFU010000117.1:0-25078 GCF_045107095.1 Congregibacter sp.
TAGCAAGATCAACAGACAACGTCTCCACTTCTGCCTCCCGGATGCACAAGGTACTGCGAAGCACGCACGCCCAGTTAACGCGGAGATCGGCGTTTTCCATTTCTATGGAAATAGCATCATCGCTGTAGCTTAGCGAACCAAAAGAGACACCCGCCCACAGCGAGCCTGTGGGGTTTTGAACCTGAACGGGCACTCGCGTCTCGAGCTGCCCCAGAGCCCAACGAAGACCCGTATTGCTCCCCACGAGCCAAACAGGCAGCAGCGGAATGATCAGAAGCACGATCATCGAAAGGTATCGAAGCTGCTTCCCTCTCAAAACTCTGCTCCGATATTGACGTGCACGCGCCAGGACCCGCCGCTCTCAGACACCGGGTTGGCAAGTTCAAGCCGCAGTGCCCCCACCGGAGACAAGTAGTGAACACCTAGACCAACGCCCACGTTGGTCTCAAAGTCACCGCTGTCAAAAGCGTCGCCGGCGTCGACGAAAAACGCTCCCCGCCATCGCTCGCTGAAGTAACGCTGCAACTCGAGAGTTCCGGTCACTAGACGAGTACCCCCCACAACCAGACGATCATTCCTAAGAGTGGGGATATCCTCTACGGTGACCTCCGCGCCCACAGACTGATAGCCAAAGCCCCTGATACTGTTATCCCCTCCAGCAAAAAACGCGAGGGACGGCGGTAAATCTTGCGCATCATCCGAACTGGTCCACAGCACCCCCGCCTCAACCCGGCCCACTACGCGCCACCGCTCTCCCAGTGTTCTCAGGCCGGTAACACTGCCGTACAGCCTCACAAGATCTTCATCGGACCCCGCGTCTGCCGATGCACCCTCGACACTGTAAAACTGGCTCACACCGCGACTGGGATCAACGACATCTCCCCGTCGGTAGCGCGATGAAACACTCGCTCCAGCCAGTAAAAACCCGGCATTAAAATCATCGCTGAGAACACCCCAGCGTTCGTTCAAAGCGCGCAGCTGAACACTGCGCACCGTTCCCGCTTTCGTCAGCTCCCTGCGCACTCGAAATTCACGCTGTTCGCTTTCAAGATCGCCAAACTCGTTGTCTTCCAAGCGGGCTATTAGCTGTAAAACATCGTTAGCAGGATCATCCAGGGGAATACTGTAGGTCATCCGTGCCTGCGGGTTCACCGGGGACCAGCGAAGCGCAGTCTCCTGACTGTGGCCCCAGCGGTTAAGCCGGGGACTCTGCCAGGTCAGCGAGAGACGCTGACGCGTATCGGTACTAAATCCCACGCCGACCTCATAACTGTGGCGCGGAGCAGTGGTCACAGCTACACGTATGGGCACTGCGGGAAAGCTGCGATTCGGTAGATCGGGTAGCACCGTGACACTGCCAAAGTAGCCAAGGCACAAAAGACGCTGGCGGAGCTCAAGCAACAGCTTTTGCTCGTAAGGCGCGCCGGCCTCGAAGGGTAGTAATCGCTCAAGGAGTGCTCGATCAATGAGCGCCTCGTCAACAGCGATGGCACCGAACTCGTAGCGAACACCCGCATCAAACACAAGAGCCATTGTCGCCTGCTTGCGACCTACATCCAGATCAACGCGATTTTCCGTGAACGCAGCGTCAAAGTATCCTCGACGGCGAGCGGCCTGAAGCAGCTCGCGTTTCAGCGTCTCATAACGTCCATGGTGGAGAGCATCACCTATCTTGGGGGACCGCGTAGCAGCGATCTCCTGCAGGCGCTCGTCGCCTCTCCCCTCGCCGATCAGTTCCACGGACACATCGGTGTAACGGAGCGCATCACCCGCTTCGATTTTAAGGGTAGCCCTCCAGGGGTTGGCGCTGCGATCCACCTCAAGTTCGATGCTGTGCTCGTAGAAGCCAAGGGCTTCTAAAGCCTGAGCGGCTAACAACGGGGCGGTACTCAGAAACCGCTCTACCGCGTTTTTTTCCGCGGGGGAGTCGCCCAGGTAGGCGCGGACATTCTCCCGGGCCTCTTTGCCGACGCCTTCAACCCGATAGCGAAGTCCCTCAGCTGCTAGCGCTTTCGCTATGAAGCAAAGGCAGAAAACCCCGGTAAATGCGATGCGCAAAACAGTACTCATGCGCTGAATTCAACCTGCGCTTGCGCTGCCCCAGACGTTGAAACCGGCAAATCGCGGCGTACTTGGAAGATACATGCTTTCCTGATCAGTGCTCTGAAAACCGCCCTCAGAAAGCAAAGCAGGAATATCTCTATTCAGATGGCAGCCTCCAGCAATAAGCCCCCACAACCCGTCTAAACGATTCTGCCAACGACGTACCGGCTCGTCTGGAGCGCGTCCGTGTTCCGCAAAGTGCATCACGCCCCCAGGTCGCAACACGCGAGCCATCCCCTCCAGAGCGGCCACGGGATCAGGAATAGTGCACAAGCTATAGGTCATGACAATCGTATCGACGCTATTATCGTCCAGTGGGATCTGTTCTCCCGGTAGACCTATAAATTCAATAGGAAAGCCGATGTTCTCAGCACGAGATTTAGCCAGCTCCCAGGAAGCCTCCGAAGGGTCCAGACCAATAAGTCGATCAACCTTTGAGCTATCGTAGTAAGGGAGGTTCAGGCCCGTTCCAATGCCTATCTCCAGCACTGTCCCCGAGGCTCGGGGCACCACCTTCTCCCGTTGCTTCATTATGGGCTTGCTCCCGCAAGCACAGTTGATGAAGTGCGGCAGCACGTGCCGATCATAGAGGCCCATTTTTTGCTTCCCACTGTTGCCTGTCTCTTTGACGATACATTATAAGCGGCATGCGACGGCAGATGCCTAGCTAGACAAAATGATGCAAGGAAAATCAATCGAGTCTCGACAGCGGCGCACGCTTGTAGCAGGATTCGCCCTCAGCTCAGCAGTCTCAGGCCCACTATGAATCTTCACATCATCACTACCGGCGGCACCATCGACAAAATCTACTTTGATGCCAAAAGTGATTACCAGGTCGGGGACCCCGTGATCGGCGAACTGCTTGAAAGTATGGGAGCCCAGTTTCCCTATACCGTCGAATCCGCCATGCGAAAAGACAGTCTCGAACTCACAGACGAAGATCGAGCACTGATTTACGACCGTGCAGAACGCTGCTCTGCGCAGCAGGTGTTGATCACCCACGGGACCGACGGCATGGTTCGCACAGGTTTGGAGCTAAAAAGTATCGCTGGAAAGACCATCGTGTTGACTGGAGCGCTACAGCCCGCCGCTTTTAAAGGATCTGATGCAATATTCAATATCGGCTGTGCCATTGGTGCTCTTCAGGCAGCATCGCCGGGAGTCTATATTGCGATGAACGGACAGCTCTTCGAAATTGATAAGGTTCGCAAGAATGTCGAAGCCAATCGATTCGAAGCTATTTAGGGCAACCGATCCAGGCAAGGACACTTCAAAAAGCAGCTTTCACAAAGCAGCTTCATAAAGACCATGCGTAAAGACCTTTCTTAACAAGCCTTCGCAAAGCCCCTCTGTGAAGAGGCATGCTCAAAAGACTACAAAGCGAAGGTGTTAATCCCCTCGCTGTGCGCCACAGTACCCGTGTGTCCAACACAATTTTTCGACGTTAAGGTATTAAGCAGCTCTGTATCTTCGCTGACCGCAGCACAACGCCTTCCGTCCTCCAACCTACCGAGGGCGATCGCGCGCTGAGGGAGATCTTTCACGTAGCTTACGGTGTGTGCCTCAATGACAAAACGGCCCTCACCCACGTCGGCTAGCTCGACCAGGGGCAAGGCATCCACGGCGTCCTGAAGCTCGCCATCATCACCGGGCTTCCAGGGGCTGGTTCCTGGTTCTCGAGCGTAGACGCCCACTGCGTGCTTGGTTAAGTATCCGCCGTTCGCCCAAACGAGGCCCGCCCCCCGTGGCGTCACCCGAAGCCTGTCCACCATCTCTGCAATACCATGGAGACTGTAGTTATTCCCTGGCCCGCCGAACAGACTCAAGCCCCCCGTAAGAGTCACGCCGCGAGGGTCATCAACATCCAAGCCCAGAGCATCACATCCCGCCTGCACCGCTGAGGGAAAACAGCTATACAACTCGAGATGCGTGAGCTCTTGCACACGCAAGCCGCTTTGGCCCATCGCTGCATTGCAGGCGGCCACTAGCGCCGGGGACTCACTCAAATTTGGCCGCTGGCTTAGATACCAGCTGTCGTGGGTGCCGGCAGCTCCCCTTAGATAAACCCAACGATCCGGATCAATACCTAGCTCTTTCGCCTTGCCTACGGTCGTTAAAACAACCCCGGCCGCTTGATCAACAGCGAGCACGGCGTTCATCACTTTGGTGTAGGGGTGACTGATCATCCGATTACCCCCTTCTGTGGACAGAGCCTCTGCTGCAGTCAGGGGCTTGTTCTTCCAGGCATAGGGGTTCTGCGATGCAACCTGACTCATAGATGAGAGCAAATCTCCCAACAGCCGTTGATGTTCTTCGGCACTCAATCCTTTGGCATGTGCCTGAGCCGACTCAAACAGGGGATAAGCATTAATCGGTTCGTAAAGTCCGTGAGCCTGCTCGGTAGCGGCGGTCATGACGGGGGTCTCCCCCACCTGAATCGCCGTATTTTCCTGCCCCGTGGCCCAATCAGGGAAAGGCTGTCCTGCTCGCACGGCCCCAAGGAACGTCGCCAAAAGCTCTACGCCGCACAGGAGCACTACGCTACCCTCCTCGCGCGTTAACCTCGCCGCAAACTCGTTCAGGAGCTGTTGAGGTAAATTGCCACCTACGTCCGATGTGTACTGCCTGGCATTGATACCCAGCCGCTCAGCAAGGGCTGCACCGGGATTTGTGGGCATGGCATCAATGAAGCCCGGCACCTGATTCATGAGGAACGGGATGTGTACGATAGTATCTATGGCACCCAAAACCTGTTTAGAACCAGTGTCTGAAACCGCTTTCGTTGCCACCGCTTGCAGAGCATCAACGGGGGTCCGCGTTGAGTCTTGCTCGCGCCAGACCTCCTGACCGACTCCGATGATGATAGGTTGCAAATCTTGACTCATAGCACCGATTCCAATTTTGTGAGCGCGGTTTTATAACACAGCAAAGCTCGGAACACAGTGTGGAAGTGAATACCCGGACAACCGTAAAATCTGGCCATGTCAGACAGCCTTTTTAAATTTCGATGAGCATGCTTTCCCTTAAGTTCAGACAAAAGTTTTGCGCCGTGGGCGCCGTTCTAGGCGGTTGTTTGTTTAGCCCAGTCACGCTGGCTTGGGGCGCTATGGGTCATGAAATCGCTGGGACACTCGCAGCACCCTATCTCAGTGAAAACGCTGGACAGCGAATCAAAGCACTCCTGGGCGAGGAGTCGCTATCCTTTGCCGCGACCTGGGCAGACCGCATGCGCAGTGATCCTTCGGAATTTTGGCAAAAAGAGGCTGGCCCTTATCACTACGCAACAGTACCCCGAGGTAAGCGCTACGAGAATGTGGGCGCACCGCCCCAGGGAGATGCCTTCACTGCGCTCAAAAAGTTCGGTAGCGACTTACGAGACCCTGAACTCTCTTTGGAGCAAAAACAGTTGGCGCTGCGCTTCGCGATTCACATCGTTCAGGATCTTCAGCAACCCTTTCATGTCGGCAATGGTCATGATCGAGGAGGCAACCAGATTTCGGTACGCGTCAATGGAGAAACATCCAACCTCCATCGGGTTTGGGACAGACAGATTTTTGACGCCAGGCAGCGCGATCAAAAGGAATGGATAACTTACTTCAGAAGCAGCGGATTACTGAGATCCCCCAACGAAAAAGACTCCGACCCCTTGGTGTGGATTGCCGAGAGCGCAGCGTTGCGTGAATCCCTATACCCGCCCCCAGCGATCATCGACGCTGCATACATCGCGCGGGAACTCCCGAGAGCCGAAGAAAGGCTGGCCCTCGCAGGCATCCGAACGGCGGCATGGCTTAACAGTGTCTTTGACGGAAGCACAATTGGGCAGCAGGCTTCGGAGCCCGGGGAGCTCGAGCAATCTCCGCCAGTCACGCCTCTGGAGTCCCTAGCGCCACCCGAGCCAGTACGAAAAAGCTGGTGGCGCCGCTTTCTCGACGCGACTTTTCGCTAATTAGCGTTTAACCACTGATTAAGCGCTAAAAAGCTCGCCCAGAAAATTAGTGATTGCCGTGCTCGATCGAGCATCTGCAATAGGACTGTATACCGTACCCATTTCAGGATTATTTGCTTGCGGGTTCGTAAACGCATGGAGAGTCCTACCATAAGCATGGACCTGCCAATCGGCCTCGGCCTCACTAAGCTCTGCCGCCAAAGCGACCATGCTATCGGGATCAGCCATGGGGTCGTCGTAGCCGTGTAAACACAAAACCTTGGCGGTGATCTTTACGCCATCAGTGTTTCCCGCGGGCATGAACAGGCCATGAATCGAAATAACGCCCGCGACGTCCGCTCCAACTCTTGCAAGATCCAAGGCGCAGAGGCCGCCAAAGCAGTAACCCATAGACGCGCAGCGCGAGGCGTCAACCTGCTCAAGACCCTGCATCATTGCAAAGGATGCCTGCATGCGCGCCTGCAGCTCTGCACGATCCTCCACCAACGGCGTCATCAATGCCGCGTTCTCTTCCGGGGACGAACCGAGGATACCCTTCCCATACATATCAATGGCCACACCCACATAACCCTGACCCGCAAGCCACCGCGCTTTATCTTCCTCGAAAACACTCCTACCGCCCCAGGCGTGACCCACCATGACACCGGGCCGCGCCTCACTGGATTCGTCATCCCAGGCAAGAAACGCCTGATGCGTGTTGCCGCCTATCACGTAATCGATATAGTTTTCCTGAATCGCCATGCGCGTTTGTCTCCTAAAAGTGAGTAAGCGTTGTATGAGGGCCTCAGGGCGGATCAAGGGTGGTAACACGAAGCATCGGACGGCCATCGTGTTTCATAAGGCCGTGCAATTCGATGCCGCTATCACCATGATAAAGATCCAGTAAGTAATCCAGTACGTCCTCACTAATACCCTGCCCTGGAACCAGAACCGGAATCCCTGGAGGATAAGGCACAAGCTGATCCGCGCTCACCCGCCCAATGAGGGCCTTGTTGATGCCATGAGTGTCATCGTTAAGAGGCAGGTCTTCACTGCCTCCAAAGTAAGCCTCTCGCGGACTGATATGCATGGTGCCTATGGCGGGGAGAACACTGGGTGGCGCGGAGTTTATCGCGCTCCCTGGCATTTCTCGCGCGAGGCTCCGAAGCGCGTTGATTAAGCGCAGCACCTTACTCTGCGTGGTACCAAGAGTAACCAGCACTGAAAGCGTATTATGCGTGATCTTCTCAACCTGAATCGAATGCTTCTCGTAGAGCGCCTTTTGCAAGTCTCGCGCGCTGCACCCGGAACGACTCACATCAATGGTGAGCTTTGTGGGGTCAAGGCGAACAGAATCATCAGCTAACTCGCGGGGCAGCATGTCTGCGAGACCCAAGACCCTGAACCGATCGCTATCTGCAATCCCTTCACAGAGTTCTGATGCGTAGCCGATACACCGATCCAAGCGCGAGAAACCTTCCATACTCATCTGCTTTCGCGCTACGTCCAAACTAGCGATGAGGCCATATTGAGGACTTGTCGAGGTATGCATATTCAAGTGCTCTCGAAAGCGGCTTTCGTTGAACTCAGGGTCCCCAACATGAATCATACTGGCCTGAGAAAACGCTGAGAGCATCTTGTGGGTACTTTGAGTGACGTAGTCAGCACCAGATTCCAGTGCACAGGGGCGCAACCTGGGATGAAAATATCCATGGGCATACCAGGCTTCGTCCACAAGAACCTTCATACCTGCGGCGTGGGCTCGGCTGATAATCGGCGCGAGATCGTAGTAAAAGCCGTCGTAGCTACAAGACGTTAGCACCAGCAGCCGGGCATCCGGATGTCTCTCAATCGCCGCATAGATATTAGCTTTACTGACAGGCCCGTAGAGTCCGAAAACTTCGTTGACACTCGCCGGGAGATACACAGGATCGACACCGGACATGATCGCGGCATGGTGAACTGATTTGTGGCAGGCCTGATCGACAAGCATTTTTCCACCACTACCTAACACATGCTGAACGATCACCTTATTCGCCATGGAGGTGCCGTTGGTCACAAAAAATGTATGTTTGGCACCAAAGGCATCTGCTGCAAGATCCTGCGCAGCATGGATCACGTGAGATGGCTCAAGGAGAGAATCCAGCTCCTGAACGGACACCGAAAGATCCGCATTAAAAACGTGCTCGCCCATCATCCGGTAGAAATCGGCCACCCAAGGGCTTTCCCTAAGGCCATCACCGCTGGAATGGCCCGGCGTATGCCAGGCATCTCGAGCACCCTCTACATACTCTCGCAAGGTGTCCGCAAACGGCGTACTGGCTCGCTTCGCTATAGCCCGACGTAGGCGTCGGAGCAAAATCTCAGCGCGGGTATCATCTCGATCGACCAAGTCACTGCCATCATCGGCGGGCGTTTGCCCGTGAGAGACAGCGACAAAGACATCGAGCTCGCTGCGTACCTGGCGCAACTGAGCGACGACGTCGGCAACGTCCAACAGACTGGCTCCATCTAGAACAACGCACTGCAAAGCACCGTCGGTGACCGCTTTTGCAAACACCTCGGACGGATCAGCCAAACCAGAGATGTGCAGGATAAAGCGACGGGGCTCCTCGCTATCAACGGCCTCCAACTCGCACAAGCGGTTACAGAGTAGGTCTCGCCACTCCTTATCGCCACTGACAATCAGTGCGTGACACTCGGGCAGCTTATGCTCAGCCACTCGATCAGACCCCCTCGTTGAAGTCGGAGCTATCAGAGTACGCGGTCGGATCGATACGTCGCATCTCCCCCTCAATCCAGGTCTCCACCTGCTTCATCAAGGCCTCAGGGTCACCACCTGCCGCGGGAATGGGTGTGCCCACAGAAACATCAATTTTCCCAGGGATAAAAGAAAAAGACTTCCGCGGCCAGCACTGCCCGGAACTCACGGCAATGGGAATCAACAATGCATCCGTCGCAACGCCCAAACGACTGGCACCGCTTTTGTACTTGCCCTGCCCTCCACGCTCACTCCGCGTGCCTTCAGGGAACATAATGATCCATCTACCGCGATCCATAAGCTCCACACCAAACTGTGCCACTTTATTCCAAGCTTCAGAGCGCTTACTACGATCAATGGGAACCATTTCCAAACGCGCCATGCACCACCCGAAAATAGGGATCCGCAGAAGCTCTTTTTTAAATACGTAAGCGAGGTTATGGGGCATCATGCTTGGGAAAAAAAATGTTTCCCAGGTGGATTGATGCTTGGAGACCAGTATCACGCGACGCATATCATCGGGACCCGGCAGGTTTTCGGCACCGTGTAGCTCATAGTCCACTCGCCCTACCAAGCGAGCCGCCACGACCACACCTCGAAGCCAGGGCCTTGCAAACCATCGCCAAAGCGACGCGGAGGACAGGAAAAGAGAACAAAATACCAAGCCCAATCCGCAAGGAATAATACTCACGACCATCCAGGCAAACACCAGAGACGAACGTATGGCGTTCATGCTGCCTGCTCGACATTCGTGGGCACGACGCTATCCAGAAACTCCGCCATATTCGCAAAAGCCTCTTCAGCTTCCTCGAGCTCCGGGGTAAACATTTGCCAAACGTGAACCATATCGGGCCAAGTCTGTAACACCACCGGAGACTCGGCTGCCTGCGCTTTTGCGACGTACCGTCGCGCATCATCCAGCAGCATCTCGGTGTCACTAGCTTGCACAAGTATGGGGGGCAAGTCAGCGAGCGAGCCTCGTAGCGGAGAAATCCGGGAATCGGTCGGCAGCATCCGAGAAGTAGCCCAGGTGTACCAAAGGACGAAGATGTTGGGTACTTTTGCCAGAGCACCAAAGGCTGGGCCGAGCATGGGGTCTGTGGGGACATTGTCCCGCAAGCTTGGCGCGTCCAATACCGCATCGGTCGCAGGAGACAAAGCGATAGCTGCATCGGCCTGACGAAACCCCTGATCCCTAACCCAGGCCAGCAATGACAGCGTAAGGTTCCCGCCAGCGGAATCCCCAGCTACCACCAGGGTCTCTGCCGGAGAACGGCCATCGGGACCATTCTCAAGCATCCAGCGGTACGCCCGTCTGCAGTCCTCAATACCCTCGATGCGCTTGTGTTCTGGCATCAGTCGATAATCAAGCGCAAATACTGAAGCGCCCGTAAGACGCGCAAGCCGATCGGTAATAGCGCGGTGACTGAGGGGACTGCCTGCGATAAACGCTCCCCCATGAAGATAAAGAATACGGCGTCCGCTGTCATGGTTTGGTGCAAGCACCCATTCGCCCCTCAGGTCCGGAGTCGACAACGCCAGAAACTCACTTTCGTAACTGCGCTCAGCGCCCATTTTATCCATGAATCCACGAATCGCATGAATACGCTGTCGACCGCGCCCATGAGAGCCTTCGCCGAACTCGCTCAGGGAGGCGAGTACCGAGCGCATAGCGTCGCTGGGCGCGCGATAACTATGCTGCGGAACAGGCTGGTCCAGATAGGATAGGTTCTCGCCACGCAGAACCATATAGGAAAACATGACGAAGGCCACAATGGTGATAGCAAGCCAAAACATTAATCAAACTCCGAAAACGTGTTTATGCGACGATTATCCCAGATACCGGTAGTCATGAACCACCAAATCCGGCGCTATAATAAGAATCGCAGTGAATCTCTTGCGTTTGGGCGGTGATTACCGTGACCACCGCGATCTGACAGGACCGATACTCGTCAATAGGCGCAAATGACAGACAAGGATAAACACAGCAAACCGAAACTCGGCGTAAAGTCCAAAGCGACTATTCGTCGTGAGCTTGAGCAGGCCACACAAAAATTCCTGCAGGTTGGCGGAGAAGTCGATAACGTTCCTAGAGGGGCAACAGCCTGGGAGCCCGGCACGCGACCACCTCCCTCTCGTCCTTTGTTTACAGAACCCCCCAGCGAGCGCACGCCGGTACCCGAAGTGGTAGCAACTATTGAAGCGCGGCGAGAGTCACTTAAGACCGCCCGTAAGCCAGCCGGCAAGTCAGGACGAAAGCGCTCCAGAAAGCAGCTAATCTACGATGATTTTGGCGAACCACTACGCCACGTATGGGTCGATGACTAGCCTGAGACAGTCATGTCGCGCGGTTATGTAGGGTGAACTAAGCCGTGTCGGGGTGCGTAATCACTGCAACAGACCCGAGAGTTCACAGGCACCATGATTAGTCTCAAAGAAAGTATCCGCGTTGCACGCCCCGTTGAGGAATGCTTTGAATACACGGCGGACTTCCGCACTACCCCCGAGTGGGACGCCACGGCGTTTAAAGCCCGCAAGATCAGCGAAGGCCCCGTGGGCATGGGTTCGCAATTCATCGTGCGCTGCAAACTACCCGTAGGCTCCATTGAGCTTCTTTACACCATCACCGAATTTGAAGCACCCAACATGGTGACCCTGCAAGCGGAAAGCTGGCTTTTTTCTGCTGTAGATACAATCTACTTCACGGAAGAGGACGGTGAAACGCGTGTCGATTATCACGCGGACTTTAGCTACAAGATGCCGTTTGCCGCCCTCGAGGGCGCACTCAAGACAGGCATGCTGCAAATGGGCAAAATCGCTCTGCGAGGCCTGAAACGAGCCCTTGACGATAGTAACGCTCCTCCGAAGATCTCCTCCGGGAGTGCTCGCGCAGACCGCCTGCTTTGGCCAGGACTGGCCATGTTTAGCAAATGGGGTTACCGCCGCGGGCAAAAACGTTGGAGCCCTATGAGCGCTTCTCTCAAGGGCAAGACCATGATCGTGACCGGAGCTAGCTCTGGCCTCGGTTTAGCCACCGCTCGCGAGCTTGCGGGCCGCGGAGCTGAACTGATCCTCGTAATGCGCAATCCAAAGCGCGCCGAAGCTGTGGTCAGCGAACTGAAAGCAGAAACGGGCAACGGCGCTATACGTGCAGAGCTCGCGGACTTGTCGATCATGGCTGACGTGGACGCTCTTGCCGACCGCCTTTTACGGGCCGGACAACCCATTGATGTACTGGTAAATAATGCCGGCGCACTGTTCAACGACTGGGACACGACATCTGAGGGTCTGGAGCAAAGCTTCGCGCTGTTGCTTCTGAGCCCATGGCGTCTCACCAGAGCCCTACATCCATTGCTTAAAGCCGCTGGACAGTCACGCGTCGTCAACGTGGTGTCCGGGGGCATGTATTCCCAAAAGCTCCGCGTCGATCGCCTTGAGGCGATACCAGAAAACTATGCTGGGGCAACCGCCTACGCACGATGCAAGCGAGGCCTCACGGTAGTTACAGAAGAGTGGGCAAAGAGCTGGGAGAAAGACGGCATCGTAGTCAATGCCATGCATCCAGGTTGGGCAGATACTCCCGGCGTAGAGTCGGCGCTACCTGCCTTCCATACGCTCACCCGCTTGATTTTACGCACCCCCGAAGAAGGCGCAGACACCATTGTTTGGCTAGCGGCAGCGTCAGAGGCGTCCAGCGTCAGCGGCAAACTATTCCTCGATCGCGAGCCGCGCACGACACACTTGCTGTCAAAAACAAGAGAAGACGACGCCGAACGAGAGAAGCTTATGGCCTTCCTGGAAGGCTTCGAACTGGAAACCAGCATCGCGGCCTAACCCGAAGACCCGGACTCTCAACGCTTTCACCCAAAGGCGATAAGCGCGAGAGTCCCATAGCCGACGAGTAAAGCAACCGCGATAAGCCCGGCGGTTTTCCAGGTCATCTAAGCGGCCGCTTCTACTGTCGGACGATCCATGAGCAAGGCGGCAAGGGCCGCTCGATGCCAGGACGCATCGCCCCACAGCAGCTGACTGTGCTTCTGGCGCTTAAAATACAGGTGCACGTAACATTCCCAGGTGAAGCCGATACCACCGTGCATCTGTACCGTCCTGCCTGATGCCAAAGCCGCCGTATCGCTTGCTGAGGATTTCGCCATATGCGATAACTCTCGGGCACGCTCAGGCTCGTGATCAATGGCGCAGGCGGCGCTGTAGAGCAGCGACTTGCTCTCGTCGATAGCTATCATGACGTTAACGAGGTCGTGCTTAACGGCCTGAAAGAACCCTAAAGAACGATCAAACTGCTTGCGCTGCTGAGCGTACTCGACCGTCGTCTGAAGCAACCACTCCGATGCTCCCACCATGTCAGCGCTGATCAGCATCCAAACAATGGGTAGTGCGGATTCCCATGCGGCGGCTGCATCTGTATCGATTCGCTGCGCGGAAACGGCATCGAAGCTCACTCGCGCCTGATCCCGAGTCAGATCGATAATCGCATCGGACCGCACGTTCACGCCTTCAGCGTCAAGCTTGACCCAAAAGAAAGCCGGCTTATCCGCTTCGAGTGCCACGACCAAAAGGTGATCGCACTTACAAGCATCCTGAACGAAGCATGCCGTCCCATTCAGCTTGCCATCGACAAGCTGAACAGCACCAGGCGTCGCGCCTCCGGCGTCATCCATGACCGCTATCGTAGCGGCGGCCCCCTCAGCAATTTCCGCCAGTGCCGGCTCTCCTGCTGGACCGCACTGGGTCAGCACAGCGGTAGCTTGCAGGGTCGCCATCAAGGGTGACGGGAAAGCAGCTCGACCGTTCTCCTCTAGAAGCCCTGCCACCGCAACCCATGGCATGCCGACGCCGCCGGCGCTTTCTGGCACAGCGAGGGATGTCCAACCCAGCGCTACCATCTCGTCCCAAAGCTCCTTGCGCCACTTCACTTCTGGTGCACGCTCGGGCACATAGGCATCTGCTACCAAAGCGTGCAATTGATCAACGGGCAGTTTCTCTGTAAAAAAGCGCCGAGCGCCATCTTTGAGCATCCCCGCTTCTTCTTCGAATCCATAATTCTTAGGTTGAGCCACAAAAATCTCCTTAGATGACCTGGCTGTCTACTTAGACTTGGCGAGTCCCAAAACTCGCTCTCCCAGAATATTTCGCTGAATTTCACTGGTTCCCGCGGCAATGGTCATACCATAGGAGTTCATGTACGCCAGGGGCCACTGGCCTCTTGCTGGCGCATTCTCGTCAGCCAGATACAGGCTTGCAGCCGGGCCCTCTACTTCCAAGGCTAGCGCCGCAGTGTCTTGAGCAATTTCCGATGCAAGCAGTTTGTTCTGTAAGGGCAAACGCATAGGGTGGTCGATGAGTGCCGGCACCCGAGCGCGGCGCTGATGCTCCTTTAGCGCTTCCTCGCGTATCAACTGCCTCACCATGCGATCTCTCAACAGAGGATCATCGGAGGCTAGCTGAGCACCTCTCGTTGTTTTACTGGCAAGATCCATAACACTTCGTGAACTGATAGTCAGTGAGCTGGCACTCTTCAACCCGCCTGCTCTGGGTGTTACCAACTCGCCAGCACCACGCTCGTGAAGCAAAGTCGTCATCGCAACCTGCCAGCCTTTACCCAGCTCATCGAGACGGAAGCTGTCATCGACCTCCAGATTATCAAACAGCACTTCATTGAAGCCCGTTTCTCCGGTCATCTTGATCAGCGGTCGCACCGTCACGCCCTTGCCAAGCGCTGAGGCGATGGGTACTACAAAGTAGGACAGACCTTCATATTTGTGGCCTTTATCCGTTCGCAGCAGGATGATCATCCACTCGGCGAAGTGCGCCAAGCTCGTCCATACCTTGTGCCCATTGATCACCCATTTGTCGCCCTTTCGCTCGGCAAAGGTCTGAACGTTGGCAAGGTCAGAGCCGGCCCCAGGCTCGCTGAAGCCCTGACACCAGATATCCTCGCCGGAAAACAATCGGGGCAAAACCTGCTGCTTAAGCGCTTCGTTGGCGTGATAAAACACCGTCGGCGCAGCCATACCCAATCCAATGACGTTGGGATAAAACGGCGTCTTTGCCGCCACCAACTCTTCATTGGCTACTCGCTGACAATCCTTACGCCCAGCACCGCCAACTTCAACGGGATAATCGCAGCCCACGAGGCCCGCGTCGTAGGCTGCCTTCTGCCAACGCTGGAGATAGTCCATTTGCTCGCTTGTCATTATTTCCAGAGGCGATAAAGGTAGTCGCACCGAGGGATCGCCCGGATGATTCTCCGCTATCCATGATCTGCAGTAGCGGCGAAACTCCGCCTGCTCATCAGTGTCTTTACGTTCACTATCTGACATAGATTTTTCCTTATTCAAACTCGTCTAACAGAACTCGTGATATGTCTGTTTTTAGTTTCGGTAATTCAATGCTGGTGCTCGATCTCCGAGAAGCGCCTCATATTCGAAGTCATCACCTCGGCGCTCTTGGAATTCAGCGATCGCTGCGTCGCGAAGCGCTTTGTCGGTGTACAGTTTCACCGCGGCACTACTAAGAGCTCGGGCGGCCAGGTCAGCACCCTTAAATCCCACTGATGAACCGGCTGCGGCTACCGCCTGCCAGCTATGACCGGCAGTGCCGGGCACATAGGTGGCAGTACTCAGGCCAACCGTTGGCACAGCAATTGAGACGTCACCGACATCGGTAGACCCATAACCCAGAGACAAGCCATAGGGCTGGATTAGCTTTTCGGAGCCGAGCTCCCGAGCAGGATCATCAAAGCTCTTGTAAATCTCTTTTGCGAAGCGGGATTCTTCAGCGTTGTAATCAATGCCGCCTATTTCACGCATGGTCGCATCCATCATTTTGTGCAGTGTTTCGTTGACCAACACGGGATGATTGCCATGAATAATTTCGATCTCGAGCTCCGTACCGGTACCTTCCGCTGCACCTCTTGCCGTTGCCTCGAGACGTTCCCAAAGAGAGCGAACAGTCTTGGCGTGAGGATGACGAAGGTAATAGAACACCTCAGCGTAGTCAGGCACGACGTTGGGTGCGTTGCCACCAGATGTTATTACATAGTGAATCCGCGTTTGTTGAGGCACGTGTTCACGCATCATGTTCACCATGTAATTCATGGCTTCTACGCCATCCAGAGCTGATCGACCTCGCTCCGGTGCTCCTGCGGCGTGCGCTGACACCCCGCGGAAGCGGAATTTCGCAGATCGATTCGCGAGGGTCGTTTGGGCAGCCGCCGAGTTCCGATCGGAGGGATGCCAATGCAGAGCAAAATCCACATCGTCAAACAGCCCAGCTCTGACCATATAGACCTTCCCGCTGCCGCCCTCTTCTGCTGGCGTGCCGTAAAAACGAATCGTTCCAGGCGTGCCCGTACTATCCAGCCACTCCTTCACCGCGATCGCCGCTGCAGCAGAACCCGCGCCAAAAAGGTTGTGTCCACATGCGTGTCCGGCCGCTTTTTCTTCGAGAAGGCTACGCGTGGGCAGAGAATCTTGAGTAATTCCCGGGAGAGCATCGAACTCGCCAAGAATCGCCAACACCGGACCACCACTGCCATAGCTCGCGACGAAAGCCGTAGGTATGTCAGCGACACCACTCTCTACAGAAAAACCTTCCGCGGCCAATTGCTTCTGTAAGAGCGCACTGCTGCGCGTTTCCTGGTATCCAACCTCTGCGAACTCCCAGATGGATCTGGCCGTGCTGGCAGTTTGCTCGTAGTTATCGTTAAGCCATTCAAGGTGAGCAGCTTCCTGGGCAGCCACAACACAGCTGGCGGTGCCAAGCAGTGCGGCAAGGGCTAGTTTTCGCATTGATATTCTCCGTCTGGGTTTCTTATATTCTGTTCATAAAGAGCTATAGATTTGCCGAAGCTCACTCATAATAAGGGCGATGCCCGCCTCAATCGTTTGCTGATCCCCCGCGTAGGAAATTCGCAAGCATTCACGGCTGTGCGGCCAATCGTCCCCTGTGGCAATAAAAAAGTCATTGCCCGGCAGAACGATGACGCCTCGCTGTTTAAGTCGCTCATAGAGGGTGAAGCTATCGATGGGTAAGCCCTCACACCAAAGCCACAAAAAGAACGCGCCCTCAGGCTTGTGAATCCAAACCGGGAGATCACCTCTGCCGGCTTCGATAGCGCGTACAGCCAAGTCACGACGTTCACTATAATAGGGTTGTATGTCCTTTCGGCACAGCTGCATCAAAGAACCGTCATCCAGCATGCCACGCAGCAGCTGGGGTCCAAGAGTCCCGCAGGCCAGACTCACTACGGTGTTGGCTCTGGAAAAGGCTTGGGCTATCTCAGGACGAGCAATCACAAGACCACTGCGCACGCCCGGCAGCCCAAGTTTGGACAGGCTGAGCATCAGTATGCTGTTGTCATTCCAAAACGCAGAAGCCGATTCTTCAATAAGCCCGGGGAACGGCTGACCGTAAGCACCATCCAAGATCAGGGGAACATCGTGAGTCTTGGCCAGTTGATCGAGCCCCGCAAGTTCTGCGTCGGAGATAACATTTCCCGTGGGGTTACTTGGCCGGGATACGCATAGAGCTGCCGTAGACTCCGATAAGCTTAAAGCCTCCGCATCCACATGGTATTTGAACTGTCCGTCGTCAAAGCGTTCGATGCGCGGTCGTGTTGCGGTAAAAAAGTGATCGCTGAGCCCGATATCGCGATAGCCAACATACTCCGGGCACACAGGCAGATGTATTTGCCGCTCGCTGCCATCAGAGGCAGGACCAGCAAAGAGGTTATAGAGCACAAAAAACGCAGACTGACTGCCATTTGCTAAAGCAATGTTCTCGGCTCCGATCGACCAGCCATATTCCCGACCTAGAAAGCGCGCAAGCTCATCACGGAACACCCGGTCACCCTGGGGCTCCTGGTAAAGCCCGAGCAGCTGGTGTCGCTGATCACGGTCTTGGGTAATAGCGACGAGGCGCGACGCAAAAGCAGCCTGCACAGACTCGATGCGCCCGGGGTTTCCTCCGCCCATGAAGAGCAAAGTGGGATCGTCAGCCAAGGCGGATCCAAGGTCGTCCATAAGGCCGCTGATACCGCTGTTGCCCGCAAATTTTTCGCCGAAGCTGGAAAGTCGCATATCTTCAGTTTACTCGGAGAGAGCTTTAATAGTGCGGCGGTTTTTCGAGAACCGCTTCGCCCTCATTATGGTTATCGTTCTCTCGAAGAGCACGTAACTGCTCTCCCAGCAAAGCAACCTGGCGCTGCAACATCAGAATATCTTGCTGTTGCGTCGCGAGCGCATCGTTAAGCCGTTGAACACTATCGTTTTGAAACGCCAGTTCCGCTTGGAGCTGGGCTATTTCTGCACTGGGCTGGTCATCATCCACGGGGTTTACCAAAGGGGAAAGCGCTGTACCCTACACTGCCCATCAACACAGGAGCAACGTTCATGAGTCGAAGCGGAGCCGGTAAATCCCGCCCGGTGTACAGCACGGATAAGGGGCGGTTATGCCCCGACTGCGGTGTGGTGAAAGCGGATTGTCGTTGTCGGCTCCTCAAAGCCACAGCCCCCCTCGGCGACGGAATAGTTCGCCTCAAACGCGAAACCAAGGGACGCGGTGGTAAAGCAGTGACCCTGGTGACGGGACTTCCTGATGATTCGGCTGCTCTAAAGAAACGCGCGAAGGTGCTCAAGCAACGTTGCGGCGTTGGCGGCGCCATTAAAGATGGTGTTATCGAAATCCAGGGAGACCAGCGAGAATTGATCAAATCGCTCCTTGAAGCCGATGGATTAACGGTAAAGATAGCCGGTGGGTAGTCGTTGCAGCGAAAATTGATCAATTTTTGATCAATAAAGACGCCATCAATGCCGATTTTGCCCAGCCTGAGCTGAAATTCACCCTATTTAGCGCCGTATTGCAAAAAATAGTTAAAATAAGTGCGCTAAACCCCTAATTTATATTGGATATTTGAAATCGTTGTGTTAAAAATAGTGCCAGAGCGAGGATTTATGTCGCTTAGGTACGGGTTACTCTCAGGGCTCAAGAGTTAACAGGGCAAAAACAGCGTTTAGACGCACCTCTGTTCAGAAGCCGTTGGGAGAAACCGTGAATAGCATGCAAACCGGTGATGAGCTGCCAAAGAGCATCCACACCATGTTCCTGCGAGGAGCTTGCTATATGTACATTACAGCTGAACACCTGCGCGAGCAGGTTATAAAACCCACTCTGGAATACTTGGGCGAGTGGTCGACAGAGGCCGAACGGGAGCTGCTTGCAGCAGCACTTCGTAAAACCGAAGTCGGTCTGTTCTCAAGGAGAGAGCCAGGACTGGGACTGTTCAACATCACCTCGAATCAGCATCGAGACTTGTGGGATCGGTATCTCGCTTTTCGTCCCGACATTGCCAGTCGCGTTCGTGGGCTGGCGAGCCAAAGGGCGTTTTTGAGTAACCCTGATAGTGAGCTGCAAACCAACCTGAGCTACTGCACAGCGATCGCCTGGTTATTGTTTCAGCGAGCCAGTAAGCAGACCGATTGGCAGGATGCCAGCATGCCCGTGGCCGCCCAGCCAGCTGTTGCCGTGCATGCCTGAGCTTTCTCTGACGAGTTAACTTTGCTCGCGGCGCCAGCGCCGTAAATCATCAGGAGTATCGACATCGTAGAGTGTCGCTAGATACGCGTTCGCGAGTCCCAAAGACTCGAGATTGGCCCGAGTAGTCTCTAGCACCTCATCGCCGCCCCACGATACGCCTGCAAACATATCCTCGTGCACCTTTGTGCAGCCGATAAGAACAAAACCACCATCCTCAGCCGGCCCCAACACCACGTCAGCACTTCCAAGAGCCTGAAAGGCCGCTAGCAGGTACTCTCGAGACAGCACCGGACAATCACTGCCCACCAACACCACAGCGTCCGCATGAGCCAGGCCATCGCGTAGCGCTGCGTACATGCGCTCACCCAGGTCACTCCCCCGCTGTAAATAGGGCCCCGTCATTCCCATGCTTAGGGCTAACGTCAGCGTTGCATGCTCCCCTGCCCGATCAAGCCACAACTCCCGGTCACCGAGTTCGGAATGCACCAACGTCCTTGCGGTGCGAAGTAGCAAGGATTCGTGCACATCGCAGGATTCCTGCGCAGTGAGCTGAGTCTGCAGACGCGTCTTAACCTTGCCACGCTCAGGGTAGCGAGCAAACTGCTGTAGCAAGCGGCGTTCAGTCACCTCACTCTCCCCCTGACGATAGCGCTACGCCTCGTCCGTAATAGTGCTGCCAGAGCCGCTCGGGCGACACGCCCAGAAAAAAAGCCAGACGCAAAGCCCACATGCGCAGGATAGTGCGCCAAAGCCCCTGCTCGTCCCAACGCCGTCCGCTAGAGGCAACCATCAGAGGAATAATTCCGCCGCTGTTGTGGCTACGTAAGCGTTTGCAGATATCGACATCTTCCATGAGCGGCATGACAGTAAAACCATTAAGACTCTCAAATACCTCTCGTTTTACGAATAGCAGCTGGTCTCCAGTAGCAACGCGCGTTGTTGCGGACCGCTTATTCATAAAAGCACTGACCATCTTTAAACCCGCTGAGCCGCCCCGAAGAGAAATTCGGCAAAAACACCACTGCATATCGCCATGAAGAAACTGTTCTAATTTATCTTGATCAAAAAGCGGTTGAGTGTCTGCGTGGAGAAACGCCAACCAGTCTCCAGTGGCGCAGGCCGCGCCGAGGTTCATTTGCAGCGCACGGCCAGGGGAGCTGAGCAATACCGAACTCGCCAAAGGCATGGCTTTAGAGACACTAGCGTCACTACTGCCTCCATCCACGACAATCAACTCAGCATTGGGGAATCCCTGCCGAAGCTCTCGAAGCAGCGATGGCAAGCTATCGGCTTCATTGAGCACGGGGATCACAAAAGATAGCACTGGATGGGCGTCAGTCAATTGACCGTGGATTCGCGTTACCCATCAGCTGCGCCTTTTCACCAAGACGATAATCAAACACGACGCTATACGCCAAAACGGCTTTAACGTAATCCCGGGTCTCGCGATAGGGAATGGTCTCGATCCAGGCATCCAGAGGCAGCTCATCGCTCAGCCAGTTTTTCACGCGATTGGGACCGGCGTTGTAAGCCGCAAGCGCCACAGCACGATTACCTTCAAAGCGCTCTAGAAGTTGGCTGTAGTAAGCGCTGCCCAGGGTGATGTTGTATTCAATATTATCGAGAGCTTTAGTGCTCACAGGAACACCCACCTTACGAGCCACAGAGCGCCCTGTTGCCGGCATCAGCTGCATCAGTCCACGGGCTCCAACCGGCGAACGCGCAGTAGGCGAAAACGCGCTTTCACGGCGCGCTATCGCCATGAGCTCGCTCACAGGAAGTGATTGCGCCGCAGCTCGCTGATAAAAGTCGTCGACGAACGCCAACGGAAACCGCAAGTCCAATGCATCCCAATGACGGCCCGCATTAGCCGCATCGATACTCAGGCGATGCCAGCCCTGTTCCTTGGCGATGTGAGCAAACGCCAGTTGCTGCTCACCATCCAGGCGCCGCAAAGCGTAGGTCCACTCCGCCTCTGCAAGTCTATTCTCATCGAGGGCATTAAGTTCATGTACACGCCACAGTGCGTTCGAGGTCCAGAGGGGCAACTCGCCTTCAGACCTTGGAGCTTTTGCGCTGGCAGAATCCTGGTAACTGTAGGGAAGCCCAAGCTTATCGGCACTGAGAAACCCATAGTAGCTCCGCTCCTTCGCCACGGTCGCGAAAAGGAGCTGGGCATCGGCCTCACCTCCCCGGGCCTCGAGGGATCGCGCATACCAGTAACGCCATGTTCCCTCCTCTTGCGCCTCGGCGCTGAGCGCAAGGAACAAGCTGTCTATCGCCTGCCAGTCCTGCTCCGCTATCGCCCAACGCAAACGAAGCGTCGTCAGCTTGTCATCACGCCACTGAGATAGCGATGCATCGACCCATGGCTTAACATCTTCATCGCGCTCTAACAGGCCTCGAAATGCGATAGCAGAGCTAACGCGTTTTTTCTGGCTGTCGCTTAAGGCATCAGGACTCAGTGCCTCGAAATGGCGCAGTGCTCTAGCAGGCTTATAACGAGAGTACCGCTCCAGCCCCAGCGTCATTACGTCGCTGGCCCAGGGCGAAGGGAGGCTATTTGCAAGATCGACGCTGCGCTGTGGCTGACTGTAGCTGCCGCGCAGTGCCGCCAATGCGGGCTGAATCCGAGAGCTCCCCAAAGAAGCAACATACCGCAACAGCCCCCCTTCTCTCGCCGCATAAGCGAGGGTCGCGCGACGCCATACCAAGTCATCATTCAGGCCATCCGCTTCCAACCAAAGCTTGAACAATGGGTCGCAGGCATCATCAACAGAACTCGCCGACACCCATAGCCCGCTAGCTAGCTCCCAAGCCGCTTCTTCGGCAACACGAGCACGGGTGGCGCGAGCGTAATAGCATCGAAGATTCTCACTGCGGGGTTCCTTCGCAGCGGCATCCAGATAGTCGCCCCAGCGACGGCGCTTGCCTGTAGCGCCAAGGTAGCTGCCCAGATACCGCACGCCCAGAGGGCTTTGGCTTTGCGCATCAACAAACTGCCTGGCCTTTGTTCCTGAGGTTAAGGTGAGTCGACGCATCAGGCGCTCATAATCCAGGTAAGGAGCCAGGGGATAATCGTCAAGCGCCTTTCGCTCACGATCGTACGCCGACCAGTTCCCGGCTTCGATCATCTTCTGGGCTTTGAGAAAACGCTCGCGGTCTGCAGCAGATGACCGAGTATCGGAAGTCGTGTCAAAAACCGCCTGGGCGGGCGGCACAGAGAATACGGATATGGACACGGCCATCCATAACATCGGTAAAACTGCCAGAGAGGTAATTTTAGCGCCTGATGACGGTAAACTTCGGTACAGCAACGACAGACATCGGTGAATGACCTTGAACAGTCCGGAAACGCTTCCTTGGCACATGGCGTACCCATCAGCGGGACGACTCTCGCAGTTGGAACATGCGCAGTCGGAACATGCACAGTTGGAACATGCACAGCTGGAACATGCACAGCTGGAACATGTGCAGTTGGAAAACACGCTGTTAGAAAAAAATTGGCGGCTGCTACGCGTGATGATGGTAATCATGCTTCTCCTGGTTAGCGTTTGCCTGAGTGATTCTGCAGCGGCTCAACGCAAGACCGATACTATCACTCTCTACAACGGTGACCGAGTTACCGGTGAAATAAAATCATTATTAGGTGGTCGTCTCAGCTTCAAAACCGATGCCATGGGAACCCTGGACATCGAGTGGCAAGAAGTCGCCAGCATTGAATCAAACTACAACTATGAGTTGCGCCTAGACAACGGCCAGCGTTTTTACGGCAGCGTCAAACCAGGATCAATTTCCGGCACCGTCACTCTCGAAGATGTATTTGGGAAAAAGAGCTTTGGCTGGCAGGAAATTGTGGAAATCCGCCCGGTTGAGGACACGTTCATTGATCGCATTGATATCTACATAGCAGCGAACTATGCCTTTACCAAAGCCAGCGGCGTCACCCAGACCGAGTTTCGCGCAGACTTCTCCTACGAAGATGAGAAGACCCTAAACTCGCTGACGAGTCGCGTAACCGTGTCTGATACGGACGACGACTCCACCTCAAGTTCTCGCGTCAGTCTGTCGCGCAAGGCCTGGGTAGACAGGTCCATTAACTATCGCCTGGTGTTTGGTGGCTACGAAACGAACGATGAGCTGGGTTTGGACTACCGCCTGTCTCTCGGTGCGGGCGTGGGGCGCTACTTTATCGAGACCCCGCGCAGCGAACTTATCGGCAGCATGTCGCTTCAGGCGCTGGAGGAACGAAGTATCGGTGGCGAAAGCCTGGAGAGTCTCGAGGGCGTACTCACCTTCGGTTATTCGCGATGGCGCTACGACACCCCGGAACTAAAGCTCAAGTTAGATGCCTCAGTGTACCCATCCGTCACCGAAAAGGGTCGTGTTCGAGCCGACACCGCGGCGACGCTGCGCTGGGAGATGATTGAAGATTTGTTTTGGGATTTTAGCGCTTGGGGCAGCTTCGATAACTCCACCGTCGAAATAAACGCGGCAGGCGAATTCGACTGGGGCGTTACCACCGGCGTGGGCTGGAGTTTTTAACTAGCGTATACGCCCACCGACCGAAATACTGGTATGCATACGTGGCGCGCCCCAACCGCGATAGCCTCCGTAGTAGCCGCCATAGCCCCCATACCCGGAGGACACGCCTACACTTCCATAAACCTGTGGATCATCGCAGCCCGTCAGGGACAACACACTGGCCGCGAGCACCATGAGCCCAAAATGACGGAGCACCCGGCTTTTGCGTGGACTGGATTTCTTCATTTTTTGCATTCTATAAATCCTTAATCAGAGACTGCTCATCTCCCCAGGTTTGCAGGGCGATGGGGGCTCCCGAGGGTCCCGCGATGACTGACACGTAACCACCTGAGGGTCGGGGAACCGCGGGTACCAGCACTTCCCCGCCGAGAACCTCTACCTCAGACAACAATTCTTCCAGTCGCTCAAAGCTCTTCACCCTCAGATAAGGCATCCAGAGTGACGGCATTTCAGGTTCGGGTAGGCTTCTTATCCCTGCGCGGGTCAACTCGTCGCTGCGAAGCACTCTGAAATCAATCGCCGCGCCATCGGGTGATGTGCCTTCAAGGCCCTCAGAATCAAGATCACCCAGTGCGGAGTAGAAGCTGGTCGCATCGTCTACGTCAGAGGTCCACAGCTCGTGCCACAAAAACGCGCCCTCGGCGGGCAGTGAAGATTCGTCCACCGGATCACCATCTACCGTCGTCAACGTTGCGAAGTACGCACCTTGAGCATCAGCAAAGACGGCGATCGTACCGCGATCGCCAATAGACACGGGGTCGCGCAGAACACGCCCCCCCGCTTTGCTTACTATAGAGACAGCTGCTTCGGCATCCGGTACTGCCATCACTGACATCCACTGAGAGATGTCGCGTCTAGCGGTTAGGCCGGACTGATCCACCATGCCAGCGATAGGCTTGCCATCGAGACTGATGATCCAGTAACTGGCACCCAGCAACTCCAGAGAGCGAAATTCCCAGCCAAACAAAGCACTGTAAAAAGCCTCAGTGCCTTCAGGGTCATCGGAGATCAAGTCATGCCAGATGAATTTGCCGGCACGACGATCTCCATCAGTATCGGTGGAGACAGCGGGAAGGTTGTATTGAACAGAGGAGCAAGCCGCAAGCACCAGGCCCAAGCTCAAGATCCAGGTCACAGTAAACAGTCGACGCACGAAGACACTCTCTCAAAAAAAGGTGGTTATATTA
>NZ_JBGCFU010000118.1:0-3549 GCF_045107095.1 Congregibacter sp.
TTCCCTTGGAAACAACTTCGATCTTCAACCTGGGGATCTCTACTGGCTGAAGGCCGGAAGTGGCGCACTGCACGATGAAGCACCGCGGCCCGGGTCTCGAATTCACGGTCTTCAGGTGTTCGTGAATCTAACGCAACAGCAACGTCATGACACCCCGGAGTCTCTTCTGGTCCGCCGCGGAGATATGCCTGTTTTGTCAGGAAAAAACTACCGCGTTCATGTCGCAGTCGGTAGCTCAAATGGCGTTACTGGCAGCAGTGGGTTGGACTCTTCCATGACCATTCTAGATGGGCATGTCCTCGAACAGGGCGAGTTCTCTCATCGACTGAGCACAAATCGCAATGCCTGGATACATGCCATCGATGGAGACCTGAAGGTATCAGTGGACGGCTCGCCCCACACACTCAAGCACGGCGAGGCACTGACAGTCAGCACCTTTCCAAATGGCCCGACTGTGGAAATCGTGCTGCAGAGCAATATCAGGGAGGCCGCGCACTTCGCCCTTTTCGAGGCGGAACCTATTAACGAACCCTATGTGCAGCGAGGCCCGCTTGTCATGGGATCCCCAACAGAAATCGAGGAGGCCGAGGCTGCCTACGCGGCCGGTCGCTTTGGCGCCATCAGCTAAACCGCTTCCAACCAAAACCAAAACCGAAACCAAAAGAGGATATGAATATGAATACAGCTATCTTGAATCCTACGCCGCTTACTACCGATAACGCCGCACTGTTACTGGTTGACCACCAGGTCGGCCTGATGACGGGCATACGTGATTACTCGATCGCAGAGCTCAAACACAATGTTGTGGGACTCGCTAAGGCCGCAGATGCTCTCGGTCTGCCAATTATTACGACAACGACTTCTGCAGAGACGTTATGGGGTCCTGCGTTTCCAGAACTACAGGATGCCCTGCCCAACCAAAAATTCATCGATCGCACGACGGTAAATGCGTGGGATGACCCTCGCGTTGAGGCGGCCATAAGAGCAACCGGGCGATCCAAGTTGATCTTTGCAGGAGTCTCGCTTGAGGTGTGTGCTGCCTTCCCCGCCATGCGCGCGCTGCGCGAAGGTTTCGAGGCCTATCTCGCAGTAGATGCCAGCGGCACCTTCAATATGACCAAACGCGAAACAGCGCTGCTGCGCCTCACGCAAGCTGGCGTTGTCGTAGCAGATGGGGCAAGTCTGATGGTCGAAATCCTTGCAGACAACGCCAATGAAAAAGCGGGTGATGTGTATGCCGCGCTGGGCATGGACTGGTCGATCCTGGTCGGTCAGGTCCGAGCAAGTACGTAGACCGATTCCACACAATCGCAGCGGAGACCACAACGTGAAAACACAAACAGACAAACGCCCGCCGAAGCGCCACAAGCTTGCACTTCTGACCTTCGTGGGGCTGCTCATACCGGTCTACACCATCCCACCGACGCTTCAGAGCGCCCTGCCTGACCATCACCTTTTCTCGGTGATTGCCTCAGTCGGTTTGATGGTGGTGTTCATGTCGTACCTGATCATGCCACTAATGAACTTTCTGGCAGGCGACTGGCTACGTCGCTGATAGCGACCTCGACGGTGTTTGGCGCGATCGGACAAGAATCTGGCATTAACGAGCAATAGTTTGCTCCGGACATTCCATAAGCTCTGACTCATCAACACCGACGGAACAGCACAGCAGCGAGTTTCCGAAGTAAATCTAAACGCGCGTACGCGCATTAAGTACCAACAGCAATGGAGAAGAAAAATGACTGACTCAACGATGACATCTTACGCAGCTACAACCCTCCGCCTGACTTCTGGCGGTCTATTCATCGCACATGGACTCTTGAAGGTATTGGTCTTCACGATGCCCGGAACCGTTGGCTACTTCGAAAGCCTTGGTCTGCCGGGGCCGCTGGCCTATCTGATCGTGATGGCCGAAATCATTGCCGGCGTTGGACTGCTATTGGGGATCGCGACCCGCACGATTGCGCTGGCGACCCTGCCAATTCTATTTGGCGCCACCTGGGCCCACGCCGGCAATGGATGGGCCTTTTCAAACAACGGAGGTGGCTGGGAGTTCCCACTTTTCTGGGCAGTCGTCCAACTCGCGATCGCCATGCTGGGAGGCGGCGCCTATGCACTGCAACCGTCACGCGCAAAGCCTGTCGCGCAACCTGCTTAACGAGAACAAATAGGGGGAATGATCAATGCTTGTTAACGGAAAATGGTCAGCGGACTGGCAACCGGTTCAAAAGGCCGACGATCAGGGCCAGTTCATACGCCAGATATCGGGTTTTAGAAACTGGATAACAGCGGATGGAAGCCCTGGCCCTACCGGCGAGGGCGGGTTCAAAGCCGAGGCAGGACGTTATCGACTCTACGTGGCATTGATCTGCCCTTGGGCGTCACGGACACTCATGGCGCGTAAACTCAAGAACTTGGCTGATCTGATACCCGTCACGGTTGTGAACCCCACCTTGGGTGACCAAGGGTGGAGCTTTGGTGGCTATCCGGGTGCAGACGACGATCCGCTATTTGGCTATTCTCACATCCATCAATTGTATACGCGAGCTGACGCAGACCACACGGGTCGCGCTACCGTACCAGTGCTTTGGGACGAACATCAGAATGTGCTGGTCAACAACGAGAGTGCCGATATCGTCCGCATGTTCGATACGGCGTTCGAATCTCTCGCGTCTTCATCAGTTCGGCTTTACCCACGCGAGTTCGCTGACGAGATCGATGCGCTGAACACACGAATCTACGAGAAGCTAAACAATGGCGTTTATAGGGCTGGTTTTGCAGGTTCACAGGGTGCTCACGATCAGGCCGTTCAAGACGTGTTCGAAATGCTGGATGAACTCGAAGACCGGCTCACCCGTGACTACCTCTTCGGTAGCAGAATCACTGAATCTGACATACGCCTCTTCGTAACGCTAATTCGATTTGATGCCGCCTACCACGGACTCTTTAAAACCAATCGCAAGCGCATCGCTGACTATCCCAGGCTTTCAGCCTACCTACAGAAAATATTAGAGCTGCCCAACATCCGAGCCACCGTGAATATGGATCACATCACACGCGGGTACTACTCGATTAAGACGTTGAACCCGTCGGGAATCAGGCCGGGGCTTCCCGATCACATCGCCAAACTACTGGCTTTCAACGACTGAACAATAAACAATCTGGATCAACCAGATCAGCGCACAGGGGCGCTCAATCGATAAGAACGCGGCGTCTCACCTGCCCAACGCTTGAACGCTCAGTTAAACCCGTTCTGCTCTGAAAAACCGGTAAGGAACGCGACTTCGATGAGACTCTAATCAGCCTCAGCAAGAAAGCCATAAGGTCATGCGTACTTTGATTTGATTTGATTTGATTTATTTTCCTTGTTCATCATCCTCCCCACACTGAATCTTCAGCAATCTGCAAATGCTGGTCGTCAAGATGACCATATCGCTGCGAGATCATGCGTGTGTCCCCCGGACAGGACTGAGGTCTGATAGCCTCGATAGGCCTCATCACCTAAAGTATTGAACATTTGAGAGCATACTCAGAAGCAGTCATTCATGG
>NZ_JBGCFU010000119.1:0-9957 GCF_045107095.1 Congregibacter sp.
CCCAGTTTTCAATTCGGCTGGGGTCGATGGACTGTATTGCACGCGACTGCCACAGCACTCGCATGCTGTTGGACCATTGCTCGTAGAGATCAAATCCCGAGGGGTCCATGGAGGCTTTGAACAGCACCTGCGCACTGCCACCGGGGCTGTATACGAGATTGATGCCCAGCTCTTGCTCGGCGCGCTGTCGCAGGGGCTCTTGCAGAGTGACGTGAGTCCCGAGTACGCGTACCGTAGGCTTTGCGTCACGTGCAGCGATGATCGCGGGAAAGCCAGCACAGCCAGCAGCTAGAATTGTGCTAGCTTTCTTTAGAACACTTCTTCGCTTTAGTCGAAACGTTTTTTTTACTGTCATGAGAACACCTCGATACCGTCTGTAGGTGAAATACTCTGTTTAGTGTAGCGCTAAAACCGTTTTTCTGCGCGCTTGTGGGAACCCAAGAGGAGTGCATGTTTGCTCATCCAATGAACTTTTTCTATATGCAATTGATGACGGTATCTAATGCAACATGCTGATGATCCTCTGCCCTCATGATTCCTCCTGAGTTACGGATAGCGCTGGGGCGTGTGCTCCCGGGCGCGGAGCTGAGTGTGCAATCAGTGTTGCCGGGTAGAGACCTGTTCCTGGCGCTAATCCGCGACATGTCCCCTCAGCGTCACTTGGACGCAAGTACAGCCCGTCTGGTAATGAATAACCCACTTTATTGGATCTTGTGCTGGGCCTCGGGGCGCGTGCTCGCAGCATATATTCTGGAGCACCCTGAGCTTGTTCGCGATCGTCGTGTTCTGGACTTTGGCAGTGGATCTGGCGTGGTGGCGATTGCCGCCGCTATCGCCGGTGCCACCGAGGCGATTGCATGCGACATTGACCCTCTGGCTCTCGCGGCAACGACGCACAACGCACAGATGAACAAAGTTTCTGTGACCTTAAGTGAGGACTTTGAAAGCGTGGACGGGAACGTCGATGTCATTTTGGCAGCCGATGTCCTCTACGACAAAGATAACCTCCCGTGGTTGCAACGGTTTGTCGATCGCGCAGGCTCGGTGCTCATTGCTGATTCTCGCGTGCGCGATTTCTCCGTGCCTCCCTACGAGAAAATTTGTGAGGAGAAGAGTTGCACGATTCCCGATATGGATGAGTCAGGGGAGTTCAATGTGGTCTCTGTCTATTCAGTGATGTCAAAAAGCGATGCCGCACGCGGAACTGGGTGAGAGCGGGGCCCCCAAAGAAACGGTATGATCACCACTCCTACTCGTCCTCAGTATGTGGTTTAGTCATGCGACGCTGGCCTGTTCTCCTGTCTCTCTCTTTACTCAGCAGTCCCCTGTGGGCCTGGTCTGACCACGCAAGTCTGCTGTGGCCGCTCGTTCGCAGCCAGCCAGAACTGCTCAAACCGTCTCTTGCTGCCGAGTCTTTGAACGACTTCGTTACGGCAGAGGCTGCAGGTCTTGCCGTGGTTCTTGAGCGGCACGAGGCTTACTCCCGCGAATCCATGCCGCACTACGCCCCAAGGCCAGATACCTTAGTGTTTTCCGCGGATGCTGAGGACTTACGAGACGCCTTCTTGCGCGCCATTCGTGTGAACCCCGAGCTTGATTATTCCCTTTATCGCCAAACGACAGTAGAGGACCGGTCTGTGCCTTCATCGCAGGTGCAGCGTTTTGCAGACTTGAGTCCTCTGGCCGGTGGCGTATCTCATGATTCGATTGTTTACATCGCGCTGGAGGTTGGCGATCTTGTGGCGCCGGCTCACGTGCTGGCGACGGGAAGTGACGAGCCAGATTTTGGTCTGGATATTGGTCTCTTCGAAGACAATGGAACGGCGTTCGGAACGCAGTATGGTTTTGGGGTGCAGCCGTTTGGAAACCCCAATCTCGAATACAGCTCACAAGCGCCGTTTCACATGGGGTTCTATCACCTCGACTGGGTAACAAAAAAGGCGCAGCCTGACTTACTACGCACGTATCCTGAGTGGCGGGTGTCGCTGTTTCGGGAGCTGTCACGTTTTGCCTTTGAGACCGGGCACGACTACTGGGGCTGGCGGTTTGCCGGCTGGGGGCTGCATTACATCGGCGATCTATCTCAGCCTTATCACGCACACCCTCTACCGGGCGTTAGCACTATGGCAGGCATATGGACAGTCATGCGCGGAAAGACAGAAGAGGCGATCCAGTTAGTCTCCAACCGTCACGGCGTGCTCGAGTCCTACCAGTATCAGCGGGTGCAAAAAGCCCTGGAAGAAAAGTCCTGGGACAATGTGATTCTAGCGGCAGTAGCCCATGGTGCACCTGTTCCCGAGTTTGACGAATCCACGGTACGCGATGAGCTCACTAAGGAGAGCGTGGCTGTCGGTGGTGATCTCGATGAATCTCTCGAGGAATACATGCCCCCGCGCTATGTGTCCGATGCTGGTTTTGAGTGGAATGGCTCAGGAGAGGAAGCGGCGATTGTCGTGACCGTTGCGAGTGATCGGGGTGATCTGGCCATTGAGGCGCTAGATGCCAAGGTGGCAGAACAAATGACGCGCTTTTCCCGCTTTGCCCAAGCATGGATTAACGATGTCCAGCGGGCGTGGGCAGCCGGCGATTAGTTGATCCCAGCAAGTATTGCCGGTTGCCCATGGAGCTTATCCGGTCTAGTCTCCGTTCTCTTCTTAATAACTGGCAACAGGAATCCCCCGCATGACGGACACCCGAGATTTCGACATTGTGGTTTTCGGCGCTACCGGTTTTACCGGCAAGCTTATCTGTGAATACTTGAAAGAAACCTACGGTACTGACGCCGAGTTTCGTTGGGCGATGGCTGGGCGAAATCTCGCCAAGTTGGAGCAAGTGCGGGAAGAGCTAGGAATTGGTCCCGCGGTGTCGTTGCTGGTGGCGGACAGCGACGATAAGGCGAGTGTCGACGCACTGGCGGGTTCTACTCGGGTCTTGCTGAGCGCGGCGGGTCCTTATCAGCAGTATGGTAGCTCAGTTGTTGAATCCTGCGCTCGTCTGGGCACCGACTACGTGGACCTCAACGGTGAGCCTCTGTGGATGAAGGACATGATTGCGGCGAACGATGCAGCGGCTCGGGAGAGTGGCGCACGCATTGTGTTTTCCTGCGGCTTTGACTCGCTGCCGTCTGACTTGGGCGTGCACCTTCTGCAGCAGGTTGCCAGCGCTAAGTTCGGTGCGCCGCTACCTAGGGTTAAATGTCGAGTAAAGGCAATGCAGGGCACCGCATCAGGAGGCACGGTGGCATCTTTCAAAGGCACTATGGCTTCCGTAAAAGCCGACCCCTCGCTGTTGGCCGACCTCGTAAATCCCTTTGTGCTCACGGACGGCTTTACAGGCCCAGATCAGCCACCAGGCAATGAAGTGCTGTTTGAGGAGGATCTGAACAACTGGTCTGGCCCATTCATTATGGCGTCGATCAATACCAAGAACGTACATCGCTCAAACCAGCTGCTGGGTCATGCCTACGGCAGCGATCTTGTTTACGACGAAATGATTTTGCTCGGCGAGACAAAGCCCGATGCGGCCGGCGGTGACATGGCGCTGGATATGACGCTTCAGCCCGGTGAGGGCCCAAGCAAGGAAGAGCGAGAGGCGGGTTTTTACGACATCCTTTACGTCGGCAGCAATGACGCTGGCGATAGCGTCACGGTGCAGGTCTATGGCGATCGCGATCCTGGATACGGCTCGACCTCCAAAATGATCGCCGAGGCAGCGCTTTGCTTAGCTCAGACTCCCAAGGGCCATGGCGGATGTTTAACCGCAGCGCCGGTTATGGGAGAGAGGCTGCGGGAGCGTTTGCAAGATCACGCAGGGGTGTCGTTCACCGTTTTATAGAGCGCTGTCTGCCGTTACCTGGCCTCTTGGCTTAAGAGCAGCATAACGAACACTCAGCCAGTTGAGCCAATCACTCTGGAGCGCCTCGCTGCCTCCAGGGTAGCGTGAAAGCGTGTCGCGAAGATCGCGTCGAGAGCCGCAACGCCCTGAGTAGGCATCCAGTATGGTGTCGCGAAGCGTTTGTCTTCCAGCCTCCGTATCCATAAGAAAGGCGATGAGTGCCCAGGCACTCGCGTAGCGCCGCTCCGCGTCCTTTAGCATCCAGTTTTCTCTCGATAGCTGCGTGAGGGTATCCATTGGTACTGCCCCGCGCTGCTCAAGCAGCGTCAGATGCTGTTTGTTCTCAGAAAAACCGACGTTCCCATCGACGATGTGTAGCGTTTCGTAATGCTCGGCGAGTCCCTCATTTAGCCACGGTGGTGTCGCACCGAGATGACGCGCAGTAATGAGATGAGATATTTCGTGAAATGCATTGCCGAGCGCACCAGAGCGAAAGGCCGGGGTATGTAGGATCAGGGCCTCATTGCTGCGCATGCGATAGAAACCGGTGGTAGTCCACTCTTCTCGATTGGGCTTGCCGTAGATCTCTCTAAATCTTTGAGCATCCCCCAAAAACCGGATATTGATTTGGGACGGACGCAGTGCCGTGTCGCCAAGCCATTCCCGCCATTGGGCATAGGCATAGGTTGCTCCCTCCGCAATCTCTAACTCAAGCTCCTTGGATAGGGTCGTGCCCTCTGCTTCAATCCGCATTAATAAGGCTGCGTTGTTACTATCAGCAGTGGGACTGGCGGCAGTGGGACTGTCGATAGCGCAATCGCTTGCCGCAAGGCTGTGCCGCGCAGTTGAGAGTGAAGCACCCGGCTGGGACGACGGTGAAGAGTTGGGTGCGGGACTTGCCAGGGGAGCCTCGTAAAACACTGCGACGGCCAATGCCCCCAAGCAGAGACCGGCGATAACCCCTAGAACGACGCCACGCATCACCGCTTTTTGCTGATGAGTTCTGGTGGAACTCCCTTCCATAGCCTGCTACCGCGACCTTAGCCGGGCATGACTTCCTGATAGTCTGCGGTGATTCGATCAAGGCGCTCTTGCACGGCCGGCCAAAAGTCAGGGTGCGTGAACAGGTAGAAAGTGCCTGCAGCCATGCCTGTTACAACTCGCTCGGTGAGCGCTTCGACGCTGATGCCTTCATTGGCGATGATCTCGTCGATTTTGTTCATACCATCCTCTTCCCCTGAGGCATTGGCAGCTTCCGCCGCATCGGGGTGGTTCCGGCGACTCTGGGCAATTCGCGTCTTCACCCAAGCTGGGCACAAGACAGAAATCTCAATATCGGAACCCGCTAGCTCGTGCCGCATAGCTTCGGAGTAGCCCACGACTGCAAATTTAGTAGCGCAATAGGCACCCATGCCGGGGTTTGACACGTGCCCTGCCAGCGATGCGGTGTTGATGATGTAGCAGGGTTCTTTGCAGGCGCGCATGGCTGGCAGAAAAAATTCGACCCCGTAGACAACGCCGAGCAGATTGACGTCTACGACCCAGCGCCAATCCTGAAGCGGAGTTTCTCCAGCTATCGCATGACCCCCGCCGACGCCCGCGTTGTTAAACAGAAAGTTTACTTTTCCGTGCGTTTCTAAGGTGCGCTCTGCAACTTCGCGATAGGCATCGGCATCGCGAACATCGAGAACCTCGGTATGAACAGTGATGCCTTCGCCGCGCAGGTCTTCAGCTGTCTTTGCGAGGGTTTCTGGCTCAACGTCGGCCAACACAAGTGTCATGCCCTTGAGGCCCAGTGCGCGGCCAACTCCCAGACCAATGCCTGCGGCACCGCCAGTGATGAATCCCACAGTGTTTTCAAAGTTGTTCATTGGCTGTCCTTACCAGTAAGCGAATACGAATGACGCTGCGCACAATAAGGGAGACCTTCGTTGGGGTCCAGCGGGTATACTTGTTCGCTGGAGCCAATTTTTTCTGCGTCGGCGTACTTTTTAGGTTCGCTTGCCCACCCTGGAGTTGAGTATGTTTGATCTCTTTCGTTACCCCACCAGCAAAACTGTTTTGTGCACGGCCCTGGCTCTTAGCTTAGGCGCCTGCCAATCAGATGAGGCCCCACTCGCCGAGAGCGATATTGCTGCAGAGACCGCAACGATGGTTGCCGAAGCCGCTTCTGAGCCAGCCGTCGGGTCGGAGCAAGGCAGCCTCGCAGCAGTTCTCGCAGCTCAGCCTGAGGAGGTGCAAGCGCGCTACGGTGCTCGCCATCCGGCCGAGACGCTCGCATTCTTTGGTGTCGAACCCGGCATGACGGTATTGGAAGCTCTGCCCGGGGGAGGTTGGTACAGCAAAATTCTGGCGCCCTATTTGGGCGAGAGTGGCACATTGATTGGGGTCGATTACAGCCCCTCCTTGTTTCCGTTGTTTGGGTTTTTCTCTGAGGAGCAACTCAAGGCCAAGGAAACCTGGGTTGATGATTGGCTAGAAGAGGCCCGTGCGTGGTTCGACACGCCAGTGGCGGATCTTGATGCATTTCAATTTGGTGAGCTGCCGGAGCGCCTTGAAGGTCAGGTGGATGCAGTGTTGTTTGTTCGCGCCTTGCACAATCTCGCGCGTTTCGAAGGGGATGGAGGGTTTCTGACTGCCGCCTTGATGAACACCAAATCTGCGCTCAAGCCCGGTGGTGTTGTGGGTGTCGTGCAGCATATGGCACCGGAGGATGCTTCAGATGCCTGGGCTGATGGTTCTGCAGGTTATTTGAAGAAGAGCTTCGTGATCGCGCAGTTAGAGGCCGCGGGATTCGAACTCGTCGGTGAATCGGATATTAACGTGAACACCAAGGATCAGCCGACTAGTGAGGACATCGTCTGGCGCCTGCCTCCCACTTTGTCGGGCAGCAAGGACAATCCAGAGCTTGCTGCCGCCATGACTGCGGTAGGTGAGTCCACGCGTATGACTCTGCTGTTCAAAAAACCTGAGTAAGCCGGCGTATTGCGACAGACTCAACAAAGGTAAATCAGACGGAGGCCGGGCATCGTTCGGCCTTTAGTCATCCACGCTTTCGTCTTTACTTTCCTTCCTCGTGCCTGTCGACCCTCGGCAGCTGGTTAATTCGCTTCCTGTTTGGTTGGGCGGCGTGGGAGCTAACTGCCTCGGCATTTTGGGTGGGTAGTATCGCCGGGTTGATGCTCGTACCTACTTTTTTGCTCACACCAGTTTTCGGAATAACCGCAGATCGCATTAACCCTCGCAACGGACTTTTGGTCACGGTCACCCTCTGTGGCCTGCTAGCCGGTCTTGCGGGGATTACTGCGACGCTGGGCCTTTTGGAGTTACCTGCACTGGCAGCGCTGGCGCTCGCCTTTGGTGCGGTAACCTCGGCCCATACACCCATTCGGCTGGCGTTTTTGCCCAGACTGGTTGGCCGCGAGGCACTACCAAGCGCCATTGGTTATTCGGCGATTATCTTTAACACTTCTCGGATTATCGGGCCTGCCTTGGGCGCGTGGCTGCTGATGGTCTCGTCCGTACCGGCTGCCTTCGCCACATCGGCCCTAATCTGTGTGGGAGCTGCCTTGCTGTTGACTCGTGTGACCGGGACCGAGCGCAAAGAGGCGAGGGAGGATCGAGGGTCCTTCGTCGCACAGTTGCGAGCAGGCGTGGCTTATCTTCGTCATGACGCGATGTTGAGGCTGGTTTTTCTGATGACGCTGGCTAGCGGGATGCTTGGGCGAACTGTGATTGAACTATTACCGGCAGTGTCTGGAAAGCTCCTCTTTGGTGACTCGTCGACGCTTGCGACACTCACGGCGGCTGCGGGCATGGGGTCCGTCCTGGGTGGCTTATTGGTGTCGAGACAGAGCGGCCGCTTGCGACGGCTGTACCACCTGGTGCTTTTGGGTCTTTCTGTGTCGGCAATGACCGCGCTTAGTGCGGGGTTGTGGCGGGAGCTATGGATCACTGCTATTGCCATTGGATTGATCGCCGGCTGCACAACGACTATTGGTACAGGCTGCCAGGCTCTGACTCAGCTAACCGTTGACGAGAATTATCGCGGTAGGGTGATGAGTCTTTGGGCGGTGGTCGCCATGGGAGCGCCTGCGGTGGGTGCGGTTCTCGTAGGAAGTGTGGCCGACGCGGCAGGGTTCCCCGTAGCGTTTGCGGGCACCGCGTTGTTTGCACTGTTGGTGGTGCTCAACTTACGCAGTCGCGCGCCGGATCAATCCGCGGGCACATGACGGGGGATGCTGCCGTCAGCAATGCGCCTACGATAACGCTGCACCTCGGCCTTTACCTCGGGCGCAAACAGATACAAGCCGATGATGTTTGGCACGGCGATGAGGAACACCATCGCGTCAGAAAATGCTAATACTGACTCCAGTTGGATCATGCAGCCTAACGCCAAAAACGCGCAAAAAATCAGCTTAAACACGTTTTGCACGACTGCGCCTTCACCGAGGAGGTAGGTGCAGGCCTTGAGTCCGTAGTAACTCCAGGACACGGCAGTCGAGAAGGCAAACAAAAGTCCTGCGACGGCCAAAGGGTAGGGCGCCCAACTGACGTGGTGGGCGAAAGCGGCGGATGTGAGAGCGATGCCCTCAAGTCCGCTATCCATCAGTCCATTCGGGAAAGCCGTGACGACGATCACCAGTGAGCTCAAGGTGCAAATCACTACGGTATCGATGAAGGGTTCCAGCAGCGAGACCATGCCTTCAGAGGCAGGCTCGTTGGTTTGTACAGCGGAGTGCGCAATAGACGCTGAGCCAATGCCCGCTTCGTTCGAAAACAAGGCACGCTGGAAACCGACAATCATTGCGCCGATCATTCCGCCGGTCGCACTTTCCAGGGTGAAGGCTGTGCTAAAGATCAGGCTCAGCGCTTGAGGGATCTCGGCGTAACTCATCAAAATGATCACCAGCGCGGATACAACGTACAAAAGCGCCATAGCGGGAACCACTTTTGCGGCAAAGCCGGCGATAGTGCGAATACCTCCGATGATGACGAGACCAACGAGCACTGCAATGCCGAGGCCGAACAACCAGCCCTTGTCGGCAAAGAAACTCTGTTCTCCGCCGCTGATATTCACAAACTGCACATAGGCCTGATTGGACTGAAACATGTTGCCAATACCCAGGCATCCAATCATCAGGCTCGCGGCATAGAAGGCGCCAAGGGCTTTGCCAAGCCTCGGCCAATGGCGCACGCGCAACCAGTGCTCCAGGTAGTACATGGGGCCGCCTGAGACGGAGCCGTCCGGGTTATGCCGGCGGTATTTGACGCCCAGCGTGCACTCCACAAGCTTGGTGGACATAGACAGGAGACCGGCGACCACAAGCCACAAAGCGGCCCCGGGCCCGCCAATCGTAATGGCGACCGCAACTCCTCCGATATTGCCGATACCCACGGTACCTGAGACCGCTGTGGCTACAGCGCGGAAATGCGAAATTTCTCCCGGTGCTGCCGGGTCATGATAGTGGCCCCGGACAATCTTGAGAGCCAGCGGAAAGCCCCGGATGTTCAGAAAGCCCAGATACACGGTAAAAAAGCTAGCGGCGATGGCGAGCCACATCACGATCCAGGGAACAGGGATTCCTGCGATAGGGACCTCATAGAAAATGAATGCCGCGAGGCCATCGGCAAAGGGTTTGATGAGGGCTTCGACAGTGGCATCAATTGACTGGGGCATGCTTGAGTCTCTGAGGTCTTGATGACGACCATACCGACTGTGGCGAGCAACACAAGTTATGGGTGGGGCAGTGCGGCGATGCAAACCACAAAAGACTAGTTTTAGTGGGGCGGAAGCGCCGACAATACCCGGATCGTTTAGAAGAGTCTGAGAGTAAAAGCCATGAGTAACTATTTGGTGATCAATCCCTGGAACAATGAAACCCTTGGGAAGCATAGCTATGCCGATAACACCGCTATTGCTGAAGCGCTCGCCACTCTCCGCCGTGGCGAGGACGTCCAACGGACTCTATCTGCACATGAGCGCTCGGATGTATTGCGACGGCTCGCGGCTCTGCTTAAAGATCACCGGGAAGAGCTCGCTGCGCTGATAACTGCGGAGATCGGTAAAACCATCTCTGATTCAAGAGTTGAACTGGATCGGGCGATCAACACCACTATCGC
>NZ_JBGCFU010000012.1:0-4550 GCF_045107095.1 Congregibacter sp.
GTCGGCGATATCAAGCCCCATCGCCTGCGCGTGTATGCCGCAATGATTCGCGCCCTGGATCGCAGTGTGGGCCGAATCAATGCGGCGCTGGAGGAAGAGGGCTTGGCTGACAATACTGTCGTGCTGTTCACCAGTGACAATGGCGGTCCCGGATACATTGGATTGCCCGATGTTAATCACCCATTCCGCGGCTGGAAGATCAGCCAGTTCGAGGGCGGAATACGCGTGCCGCTGTTTGTTAAGTGGCCGGCGCGTATTCCGGCAGGCACCGTGTCGCAAACTCCGGTAGCGCATATCGATATGATGCCGACGCTGTTGGCTGCGGCCGGAGCGTCAAAGCCCGAAGGTGTCGAGATCGACGGAGAGAATCTATTGCCCCTGGTCTATCGTGAAGGTGAGGTTGAGAGCGAGCAAAACTGGGATCGCGAGACTCTGTTCTGGCAGAGCGGGCACTACCGTGTAGTGCGTCACGGCGACTGGAAGCTACAGGTCACCGCTCGTCCCGATAAGCGCTGGCTGTTTAATCTGGCTGAGGATCCTACTGAACAGGACAACCTTATAGACTCGAACTCGGAGAAGCTGTCCGAGTTAATGGCCTTGCTCGATGAGCATCAGCGCCAGTCCCGGGGGCCGCTGTACCCAACCGTCACCGAAATGCCTATCGCTATCGATAAAACCCTGGCCGAGCGCTTTATGCAGGGCGATGAGTATATTTACTGGCCTAACTAACTATCGGAAACGGGGCGATCCACGAATGTCCGCCTCCCTCGGTGATTCCCGCTCCGTTTTCTCTAGAGTCCGCTGCGAGTCTTGATGATTTCTGTCGAATTGGCAGGCAGGGAGAACGAGACGCCATCCTCGCCGATGGTGTAGTCCGGGAAGACTTCTTCGGCGCCATTCAGGTACAGGGATTTCTGCCCGGGGATAACGAGCGGCGGTACGATGTGATAATAGAGTAGATGGCCGACACCAGCGTTACGGGCGGTTTCGGCGGCTTCTACCGGACTGGCGTGATAATCGAGGATGTCGTGCGTGATTTTCGCCATGATTTTGTTGTCCAGCTTCACCGCCGCATCATGCATCAAGTTGACCAGATTAGGGGCGAGGGCCTCGTGTACCAGTAAGTCAATGCCTTGGGAGAATCTTTGGATGTTGGCCTGCTTAGTCGTGTCCCCGGTAATCAGCAGGGAGCGACCCTTGTAGCTGAAGCGATAACCCACCGCTGGCTCCACCGGTGCATGGTCTACCGCTAGCGCTTCTATTTTGAGGCCATCGCCTTCGTAGACCAGCACCAGCTCACCCATGGGCGGCTTGTCAAAGGGCATGGCCTGCATACCGGCTCCACTCATAGGAGCTACCGTATCCCCGTGGTGTGCATGGCGGTAGGTGAAGTCCTGGGCGTAGGCTGAGTTAAAGCCGTCTACTACTCGCTCTACGCCCCTAGGACCATAGACGGGTAGGGGAGATCTGTTGTCGCCACCCGCCCAGCGGATAGTGCTGAGCTCGCCCAGGCCGTCGATGTGATCAGAGTGGAAGTGAGTGAGGAACACAGCTTTTACCTTGCCTGCTGGGAAGCCCATACGGCCCAGATTGCGGGTGCCGTCGGTGCCCGCATCCACCACAAACAGTTGCTTGCCGGCGACGACCGCCACACATGGGCCCGAAGCATTGGGGGCTGGAAGAGGGCCGCCGGCCCCGCAAAGTGCCAGGTGCAGGCCGTCTTCGAGCTCCGCGATCAGGTTTGCGCCCATCCGGCTTTCCATTCCCTTTGCCATCAAGCGCTCAAGGATGCTGGCGCGCTGACTGAAGGCGAGCGCCACAACCATCAGCACGATACCGGCGACTACGAGTAGCTTTTTCATTCTATTCTCCGAAGGTTGCGTTGAGGGTGTCGCTGTTTAACTAGCTCTTCGGGAAAGTCTAAAGTTGTCGATCAGCGCAGTCACGGCCAATAGGACAAGTCCCAGCAATAGCCTAGGGTCACCAAGATAGAGCTGGGGCTCGGTAGGATAAGCGATGGTCTTGTCTAGCGCCGCCGTTTTAAAGTGATGCTTACCCCTGAACGCGGGGTTGGCGACGATTTCTAGTAAGGCGCGTCGGCTGCGATAGCGAAACAATGCTGCCTGGTCCCAGTTTTCAGCGCCCTCGATACCCAGTAAGTCCATGGCGGGGTAGACAGCGGAACCCATATACACCGGATGGCTGGCGCGAGAGAGTAGCGCGGGTATCATGTGTTCCATGTAGCGTCCCATAAGGTCGGAGCCGCTTTCACCCGGCTCAGCGCCCTCGACATCGGGTGGGGTTTCGTCCATGTCAATGTTATTCACCATAAGAAACTGTCGGCCGCTGTCCTGACGGGCAAACTTCTCGATAAAGGCGATGACTTCGGGATCGCCGCCGTTGGTGTTCATGGTCGCGACGAATTGATCAATTTCTGCATCGCTTAAGGGGCCGCCAAAGTCGGTGTACCAGTAGAAAAAAACTGCATAGAGTAGGGCTGGCATAAGCCAGAGTTTGCCGCGAGTATGCATACGTGCTCAGTTGTTGAATGTTGTGATTGCGGTTTGTACTACCTTTGTCCAGTTTAAGGCTCACATAACGTCATTAGTTGTGTCAATATAATTTACGGGCGGGCAGTGACAGGCAAACTTTCGCTTGAAGAGCGTGTATTGTCATGTCTCACCTCGCTGAGGGCATCGCGCATCCATTGTTTGAGTGGTCGTTGCAAGTCGAGTCGTCGACCCCAGATTGCCATCGCTTGTATATACTCCTACTAACAATTGTGGGCACGGCATTTTCCTGCCGGCTCTTTGCTGACAAGCACAGAGAAGAATAATATGAAAAAACTTTCGATGGTCGACAAGGGCTTCCTCCTCGGGGAGAGCCGGGAAATGCCCATGCACGTGTCGGGGGTCAGCCTTTTCACGCTTCCCGACGGTGCTGAGGTGCAAGAGTTTCTTGCGGGTATAGCCGATAATCTAAAAGACGCCGACGCTCTGCTGCCACCCTTCGGCGATCGAATAAAGACCGGCCGCCTGGGCGTGGCGGGGAACGTGTATTGGGAACCGGACCCGTCCATGGATCTGGACTACCACATACGCCACTCGGCGCTCCCCAGCCCGGGCCGTTACCGCGAACTTTTCAATCTGGTCGGTCGCCTGCACGGCACACTGCTGGAACGGAGCCGACCGCTGTGGGAGATGCACCTGATAGAGGGATTGCAAAACCGCCAGTTTGCTATTTTTACCAAGACCCATCACGCGGCTGTCGATGGCGCTAGATCTATTCACGTGACCCGCAGTATGTTGTCCTCCGACCCGGATGCGGTGCGCAGCGAATCACCACTCTCCCTGGCGTCGTGGGAGAGCTACCGTAAAGCCCTCAGAGAGGGTCGCCAGGCCGAGTATACGGACGCCGAGGTGCGCACGGTGGCGGATATACTCAAGTCCACCTACGGCAGCGGCGCCAATGCCTTCAATGCTCTGAAGAACATTGCTGGCGCCTTGGCCGGTCGGAAGAGCGACCTTTCCATCCCGCACCATAAGGTGCCGCGCAGCGCTCTTAACGGCAAGATCGACGCAGCACGTCGGTTTGTCGCCCAGACTTGGTCTTTTGCGCGTATCCGGGCTGTAGGAAAGGCCTTTGACGCCACTTTTAATGACACGGTGTTGGCTATGTGCGCAGGCGGACTGCGGCAGTACATGCTGAATCACAGCGAATTGCCCAAAGATTCCATGAAAACCCTGGTCCCGGTGTCCTTGCGTCAGGCGGGCGACGTAGACTCGGGCAATGCCGTGGCCGGCATCACCGCGGACCTGGGAACAAACATCGCCGACCCCATAAAGCGCTTCTCCGCCATTAAGGCCTCTGTTGAAGCCGGCAAGGCTAACTATGCAGGCATGTCACCCAAGGAAGTTGAACTCCTGACCATGGCTATGTCAGCGCCATCGATGCTGCTGATGCCGCTGGGGATGATCTCGCATCTACCGCCCTACAATCTCACCATCTCCAACGTACCGGGGATGCGCGAGACCATGTATTGGAACGGCGCGCGCATGGATGGATCGTACCCACTGTCCATTATCACCGACGGTATGGCACTGAACATCACGCTTGTGAGTTACGCCGATCAAGTGGATTTCGGGATCATCGCCTGTCGCCGCAGCGTGCCGCAGGTGCAACGCCTGATCGACTATATGGAGGATGCACTGCAGGAGTTGGAAGACGCGGTGGGCCTTAAGGCCAAGCCTTCGCGCAGGCGCGCGGCGGTGAAAACCAAAATAAAGACAAAAACCAAAACAAAGACCAAAGCGAAGCCGAAGGCAAAAATCAGCGCTGCTGCGAAAGCCAAGCCTAAGGCAAAAAGCACCACCACGGCCAAAGCCAAACCACGGGCCAAAGCCAAACCAAAGCCCAAAGCGAAGGGTTGAGAGCAGGCGTATCTTCTACGCAGCTAGCCCGTGGTAGGCTTGGTTTTACCGGTCTAAGGATTCCATCATGAAGAATTTAATCGCTTTTTTCGTTGTTCTTTTTCTTTATAACCTAACTCA
>NZ_JBGCFU010000120.1:0-22669 GCF_045107095.1 Congregibacter sp.
AGCAGCACCAACGCGCTTTGCCTGCAGAAACACGTCAACCACCTCACCATGCCCTAAGCACTCGCTACGCTCATGGGGCAGGCTCTCTTGATCCACTGCTCGCCACAGGTAGTGCTGCTTACCGTTGATCTTTACGAAAACGTCATCGATGAAGAAAGTATCGCCATAACCCCTGTGTTTACGCTTCAATAGGCGGGTATAAATGGCGCTGAACTTGATGCAGAGCCTGCCCCACGAGCGCAGCGAATGCTTTGGGCACCACAGGCGGATTGCTTCCTGGCTGACAGTGATGCCTCGTTCAGCCAGTAGATCTTCGATATCGCGGTGGCTCAGATTGAATCTGTAGTAGAGCCAGAGGGTCTGCCCCGCTTTATGGGTACTGCGTGGCTGATGATGTCCGGAGGGAATCGATGCCGCTTGTAAATATTCATCGGCCGAGCCTAGCAATAGAGCCAATTAACTTGGCGATACCCACAAGCGCCTGGTAGGCCAGCCTGGGCGGGTGATTTACACTCACCCTAGTAGAAAAAAATTGAACACGTGCATAGCGCCAGTCCAAGCTATGATGTGCACACAATCTACCGCCGCCTTACGGTCGGCTCCGATGGAGACCTCCATGAAATTTGCATCTGTTTTGGCACTGCTTTTAATGGCTCACCCGCTCTTTGCGGCTGACTGGCATGCCGATATCGACGCGGCCACCGAGCAGGCAGAAGAGTCGACGGTGGCACTGCGGCATTACTTCCACGCGAATCCGGAGCTTGGCAATCGTGAGTTCAAAACCGCGAAGAAAATTGCTGCGCGCCTGCGTGAGCTGGGTTTTGAGGACATTGAAGAAGGCGTTGCTCATACGGGCGTTGTGGCAGTGCTCAAGGGAGGGCTGCCGGGCCCCACCGTCGCGCTCCGCGCTGATATGGACGGGCTGCCGGTCACTGAGCAAACCGGCCTGCCATTCGCTTCAAAGGTGACCACGCAGTGGCAGGGGCAAGAAACCGGGGTGATGCACGCCTGCGGTCACGACGCCCACATGGCCATTCTTCTCGGTGCGGCACAAGTCCTCGCTAGCATGCGTGAACAGATACCCGGTAACGTGAAATTCATTTTCCAGCCCGCTGAGGAGGGTCCGCCGGCCGGCGAGGAGGGCGGCGCCCAACTCATGATCAAGGAAGGCGTGCTCGAGGGTGACTATGCGCCCGGCGCCATCTTTGGGCTGCACGTGTTCCCCGAAGCATCGGGCGTGATCGTATACAAGCCTGAGGGCTTTCTCGCCGCTGCCGACAGCATCTCTATGACGGTACGCGGCGTTCAGACCCATGGCTCCATGCCCTGGCGCGGCGTTGACCCCATCGCAGCATCTGCGCAAATCATCAACAGTCTGCAGACCATTGTCAGCCGTCAGGTGGATATTTCGCAGGCGCCGGCGGTGGTTACCATCGGCTCGATTGAAGGCGGAAATCGCGGCAACATCATACCGGACGAGGTACGCATGACCGGCACCATTCGCACGCTCGACCCCGCCATGCGTGACGAGGTACATGCACGCGTCATCAGAACCGCCGAACTGGTGGCCGAGAGCTTCGGGGCGACTGCCGAGGTCCAGATTGACAAAGGTTATCCGGTCACGATGAACGACGCGGAGTTAACAGCGCAGATGTCTCAAGAGCTAGATCGTGTATCTCGCGGCGGCAAGGCCGTGGTCGTCAAACCCATCATGGGCGCCGAGGACTTTTCATTTTTCGCCAATGAAATACCGGGTCTGTTCGTCGGCCTGGGCGTGGCCGCTGACAATAAAGCCCAAGGTGAAAGTGCGCCAAACCATTCCCCTCTTTTTTATGTGAACGATGCGGCTCTGCCCCATGGAGTTCGCGCGCTAAGCGGTCTCGCGCTGGCGTGGCTGAATGCTCAGTGAGATAGAAACGTGCTGTAGAGGAGTTTGGATCTGATGTTTTGGGTACTAGGTAGCTGACGTGATCCTCGCAAAAATCGCCAGCAGTTTACGCCATCGTGACTGGACAGATTCGTTTATCGAGATCGGAATAGTTGTCCTCGGCATCCTTATTGCTTTTCAGGTTGAGGAGTTTCGCCAGTATCGCAACGACCGGGCACAGGAACGCGTTCTGTTGCTTGAAGTGAAGTCCGATCTCGAGGCAACGGAGCTTGATTTACAAGGTGATAGGAAAACCGGGCGTGAAATACTTGCAGGTTTAGATCGATTGATTAGCGATTTACTAACCGACTCGGCATCCCCAATTTCTGGAACTGCCGAGACGATATACGTCATGGGCGCCGTCCCGCGTTTGTATCCCCAATCCAGCGGTTTTGAGTCGTTGAAAAGCGCGGGACTAACGTTGGTAAGTGAAGCCGACGTCAGGCGCGGTCTCAGCGACTTGTATACGGGGATCATGCCTAGAGTTCGTGTGCTTGAGGATATTCTAAGGACTTCCGGTCAAACGCGGCTCTATCCGATTTACGCCCCCTACGTCGAAGTGAGCCTCGTGGAATCGGAGAGCGCCGATGGCGAGATTGCATTAGACCACCTCGAGGAGAAAACTGCTGGAGTAAAAAGATTGGTAGGAATCAGCGATATGCGAGTTCTCGCCAAGGACCCACGATTCACTTTCGCGCTCCATGCCCGTCGTCGAAACTACAGTAATTTATTGAAGCGTTATAACGATGCAGCAGAAACGATCAACATGCTGATTACTGATGTTGATCGACACCTGCGAACCCTCTAGGCAGTGGCTCAATGTCGCGACGACTCAGATTGAAGCGACACCCTCTCTGGGGCGAAAAACCTGCTGCTGTCTCTAGTTTTCCGTCACCAGCGGGTTGATGGCCAGCCGAAACAGCTTCTGCGGTGAGGTTATGTAGAGATAAGAAAAAGCATCATCGAACGCCAGGTTAGTGACTTGACCCAATGCGATCGTACCGACCAGTTCGCCTTGCGGTGACAATAGCGCAAGACCATCTGCAATTGAGATAAACAAATAGCCGCTGGCATGCATCGCCATCCCGTCTGTCGAACCGGGCCCATCCGCCAGCGTAGAACTGGCATCAAAGAATAAACGACTGCTGAGCGGACTGCCGTCGGAATCGAGTGCAATTGCCCGGATATGTGGCCCGTCAGGCGCCGAGTTACTCACAAACAGCGTTTGTTGATCCGGCGACAAGGCTATCCCGTTCGGTTTCGCCAGGGTCGTATCGATCGCGGATAGCCGGCCCTCGGGAGATAAGCGGAACACACCGAAAAAGTCGAGTTCGCGGTCAGGGCTGTTCTCGAACCCTGAAAGACCGTAAGGCGGGTCGGTGAAATAGATATCTCCCGACGAGTGCACAATCAGATCATTGGGACTGTTAATCTTCATTCCCTGATAGCGCTGTGCCAACACCTGGTAGTTCGCTGCCGGCTGGTTCAACGGCGCCAGCATGCGCGATAGAGTCCGATTACCTTGCTGCGCCAGAACAAGTTTCCCCTGCTGGTCCAGAGCGAGACCGTTTGATCCACGCCAGGCATGCCCCGAATCATCCTGCGCGTGACCCGAAGGCCGCAGATAGATGCTCAAACCGGCCTCGGCGCTCCATTGATAGATCGTATCAGCGGCGACATCCGACAACAGCAGCGAGTTCAGTTGCGTAACCCAGATCGGACCTTCAGCCCAGCCAAACTCGTGTTCTGGGGCAAGCACTTCGATCTTTCTACCCGGCTCAATGAACTGGAAAAATCGATCGTCAAGCGCATCGGTGCGGGCGGCAATAAAGCGCCCATCGCCTGCCGCCGCAGGCGTGGACAGCATCAAAACACTCAACAAAATGGCAAAAACATTCCGCATTGCGAACAGCTCCGTAGATGTACAAGTCTCGATCGAATATTGAAATCGAGAGATCTGAGCGTAACACTCCAGCCAAAGTAAGAGGCCTCAAGCCGATCGATGATAGCCGTCAGTTTGACAGCCTGAAACCGCCTTAGACCTGCTTCAATCCCGTGGGGCCGGCTCTATGATTGCGCGGCCCGATTGTTCTCGTAAAGCTCTGCACTGTGGATCGCCTCTGGCATAAATTCTGTGTTAGCAACGCCATAGCGGCATAAAAAGTACGTGCCATTTGCGCTCACCCGGGCAGCTCTCACACCCCGTTGTTAGCTCGCATGGAGCCTGGGCTCTTCATGAAAATGATGACAAAGGTTACTAAGAGATTGGCTGTACTGGTCGATGTCGATGCCTGAGGTCGCACTCCTGATCGGCTATGATGATCCAAACTCCCTCTACCCGGCGTTTAGAGCCTGGACGGGAGTAACTCCGCAGGCCGTCCGTGAGGGCTCTCGGCCTGAGGCGCAGAGCTTCGTAGCAAACCACTTCCCGGAGGATTCATGAACCACGTCGCGCGACACTTCGCAGCCGGCACCCAGTTCCTGCACTTCGCTGCCATCATGGCCACGGGCGGCATCTTCGTAGCCGGCTACTTCAGACGCTGGCAACCTACGCCGTTCGTGACCGTGATGATGTACGCCGAACTGGCTACCATCTGCTTTATAGAGACGGTGGACTTTGACGCTTGGGGCGGAGGCCCGAGCCGCTTCCTTATTATGCTGTTCGAGTATGTGGTCTACGTGGTTTTTGCCACCTATTTGTTGCGTTCGGAGGCTATGCGACAGCGGTTCGCCTGATACCAATGTAATGCCTCTACCCGCGCATCACTTCGGCGGCATGCGAATACCACCGTCCAGACGAATTACTTCGCCGTTGAGGTAGGGGTTGGTGACACACTCGATAACGGCATAAGCCAGCTCCTCGCCGCTACCGAGGCGTTTCGGGAACAATACAGACTGGCCTAGATGCGCCTTGAAGGCCTCGGACTCTGGGCCGTGGCCGTAAATCGGTGTATCGATCAGTCCTGGCGCCACTGTGTTCACACGAATCCCCGAAACCGCGAGGTCCCGCGCCACAGGCAGAGTCATGCCCGCCACACCCGCCTTCGACGCCGAATAGGACGCCTGACCGATCTGCCCGTCAAACGCCGCCACGGAGGCCATGTTGACGATCACACCCCGGCTGCCATCCTCATCGAGTGGATCGGTTTTCGCCATCGCACCCGCCGCTCGGCTTAGCATATTAAAGGTACCAATCAGGTTGATGGTCACAACCGCGGTGAACTTATCCAGCGACAGGGGTTCGTTATCTCGATTGATGGTGCGACCCGGTGCTCCAATACCCGCGGAGTTCACACAAACCCGAAGCGGACCCAGCTCCGATGCTCTGGCAACCACAGCCTCCACATCCTCTACACTGGTGACATTGCACTTCACGAAATGACCGCCGATCTCGCCGGCGATCTCTTCGCCCTGCGCTTCATTGAGATCCGCGATAACCACCGTAGCCCCCAGGTCTGCGAGCTGGCGTGCGCACGCCTCTCCGATGCCTGACGCACCTCCGGTAACGATGGCTGTGCTGTTCTGAAGGTTCATGCGTGGCATAGGGGGCTCCCGATTGCTGATTTGGTTGTCTAATTCGGTTCGTAAAGATTCGCGCCTGACCCAAAAACGTTTTCAAGCCGGCACCGCATAGGACAGCATTATACGCATCGCCAATCCCGGAAGACATTTGGAGGTACTAGCTGTTAGACAGTACCTGCCGGCGGCATCCGTTCCACCCCACCGACAGTGCGAACACAAGACACCCACTCTCCCTGCAAGCACTGGCATAATTGGGAATTGTCCTGACTGAGCACCGAATTGGATTCTCCGCTCACTATTTTTGTAACCGCAATCACCGTCTCGGGACCCACCTTCTGCTGGGTCCTCGCTGGTATTTTCGCGCGCAGGATCGGCTGGCTATCGGAGTCAATGGTCAATACCGTATCTCGTTTCGGATTCAATTGGGCCCTGCCATTTTTGCTTTTTTCCAGCGCCGCCCAGCTTGATTTGCGCGACTCGGGCAGTATCACCATTCTGCTGGCGGGCACTCTCGCGACCCTGGTAACCATGATTTTGAGCTGGGGCTATGCGTCGTGGCGGGGCTTTGCCCGGGCCAGCGTGGGCATATTTGTCCAAGGAGCCTACCGCTCCAATCTGGCGATCGTTGGCGTGGCGCTGTGCTCCGCGGCTTTCGGGGAATCGGGGTTATTGTTGGCAGCCCTACCCATCGCCGTACTGACCATGCTTTACAACCTCATGGCGGTGTGGATTTTGAATGCCACGCTAGGAGATCACCAGTCGCTGTCGCGGCTGGCACTGGGTATGGTCAAAAACCCGCTGATTATCGGTATCGCCTTTGGAATGCTCGTGGCCGCGCTACAACTGCCGCTACCGGCACCGGCGGTTATCCTTGCGGACGGCATTTCAAGCTTTTTTTTGCCGCTAGCTCTGTTATGCATCGGCGGAGCCATGAAACTCGATCAACTTCGTCGGGGAGCGGCATTAACCTGGGAAGCGACTGCATGGCGCCTGTGTGCGGGGCCGGCCTTGGCAGTCTCCTTTGGCCTGCTGCTGGGACTGCGCGGCGAAGTACTAGGAGTTCTGTTCCTGTTACTGGCCTCGCCAACCGCGGCGGCCAGCTTCGTAATGGTTGTAGCCGCGGGTGGTAACGGCAGTCTCGCCGCCAACATCATCGTTCTGACCACGTTGTTTTCTGCGGTCACAGTAACCGTGGGGTTTTTCCTCTTATCGCTGGCAGGGTTACTGCAAATCTGAGTGTGGTTATGCGGACAAGTGCTCCGCGAGCTGCTTGTGGAAATGCACAATCGCTTTTTCAAAATAGCCAAAAGTAAGATGCTGGTTAGCCCCGGCCTCCAGAGTTTCTTGAATCAAACAGGCAGCTTCACGATCTTCATCAAAGCCCGCGGCTTTCACAAAAACTGCATCTCGCATAGCCTCTTCAAGCTCTATGCTAGACCCATCGGACGTTCTGTTAGTTACACGATAAATGAGTATTTGCGTGCGAGATGGACTCAGTGGCTCAAAGATAGTTACCGTTGAATGCTTCGATAGAATCGAAACAGCAACGTTAGGGAAAAGTTGGTACACGGAGGTAATCATTCCATCGAGGCTTTGCTCACAAGGTTCAATAGTCCGAAGCTTTTCGATGCGTTTAAACGGAAAGATAACTCTGGAATTAGCACCGAAGGTCTCAACAATATTTGTGTTGTCGAGTCCGTAGGGATAAAAGCTCTGCTTGTGCAGAGACTTGATGTGGTATCCCTCCATGGTGGTCTCGGCGATCAACTTCCAGTTTGACTCATCGCTGTACTCGCTTTGATCAAAAAATTGCTGCTCGCCAGAAAAGAAGTCCGGCGTGTTTTTGAGAAAGCTCTCGTCTATAGGGCCGCTTTGATTCACGTAGACCAAGCCACCCTTTTCTGCGGCAGCAACTTCCACCAATCCATTATCCTGCAGCTCAACTCCCGGAAACCCTTCGCGACCGGGTATATGCCTTAACTGTCCATCAAGACCATAGGTCCAGGCGTGGTAGGGACAAACAAAAGATCGCGCGCAGCCACTGTCCTTGGCAACCGGCATACCGCGATGACGACAGCCGTTGATAAAGGCTCGGATCTGGCCATCTTCACCTCTGACAACTAATAGCGGTGTGCCGGCGGCCTTCCTCGCGATATAGCTCCCTTTCTCAGACAGCATTACCGAGGGACAAAAGGCCACTGGCATACGTCGCAACAGCCCTATTTCGGCGTCGAAACGCTCCTGGGACAAATAACTGGCCACGGGCTCTTTCCATACCGTGTCTCCAAGATCCGTACTCTTATTATCAATGTGGCTAAAAATTCGCTCGGTGATTTGCTGTTCGTTCAGGAGCTTGTTCATACCGCCTCTTGGCTTGGGATCCACTGAAAAACGCCGATTAGAGCAATGTTACTTCCAGGCTGATCGGGACAGGCTACACTCCGCTGTACAACCAGCACTGTCAAGCTAACCTAAGACCTGACGCTGGTGCACCTTGATGTAAAAGAGCAGAACATGGCATCTCGTCGCGTTTGATACTCAGTCCGGCTTAGAGTAGTACACAGGGTCAACCTGCTTCAGTAGGGTTACGCGCAATCTAGCAACAAAACCTCACGGACACCCCTGATGCAGACTCCATCGCTCGAAGAACCAAAAACAACGAAGCTATCCCGCGGGCAAAAAACCGTTTTTGAAGTACTCGTTGTACTCGGCGTAATGCTATTGGTAAAGGATGTTGCCGACCGCTTTAATGCGATTGGCGCGGGTTCGATTGCCATGTGGTGCGGCATATTTGTCGCCAGCTACTTTATGAGCAAGAACGGCCTTAGCTGGAAAGACCGAGGATTGACTCTCCCTTTGGGAGCAAAGAGCTGGCTTAAGTCTGTGGGCCTCGCGCTATTAACCGTGCTAGCAGTACTCCTGTTCATGGGACTTGTTGTGCCGCTCCTATCAGGCGTACTGGGCCTTCACATCCCGGAAAGCGCTACCGACCGATTTGAATTCTTCCTCGGCCAGCCGATGGTGTTTTTCCTATACCTCGTAGTGGTTATCTGGATTGGCGCGGCAGTGGGTGAAGAACTGCTTATGCGCGGCTTTCTGCTTAACAGCCTGATTGAGCTCTTTGGTGATCACAAGAAAGGCGTCACTGCGGCCGTAGTGCTGCACGCGGTAGTCTTCGGCATGTTGCATATTTCGCAGGGAGTCCCTGGGATCATTGGCACGGGAGGCGTCGCAGTTATATTTGCAGTTGTCTATTTGCTTAATGGAAAAAAGTTGTTCCCACTGATCATTGCGCACGGCTTGATTAATTCGATCAGCATTACTGCTTACTATCTGAGTAACGGTAATATCACCTAGGACATGCCTCCTTACCCCTGGGGCTGACGCCATACAAACCCTACGGCTAGTCGACGCGTCACACCCCCAAAAATACGACCCAAACAACCTACATTATTTTTGGCCAAAAACGGCCGTAACCTGATCACCGTTACGAACGGTGATATTGGCAAATATCGCTTCTCCGGGTTTGTCGCCAAAGACGCCAGAATTAATAATCCATACGCCCACAATCCGTCTTGGCAATTCACCGCCGACAGCGGAAATGTAATCCTGCAACACCGATCTCGTGTGACTCTGCCATTCACCCAGACCCTCTTCGCCTGACTGAACAGCGACATGAGTTTCTCTCTGATCCCACCACGGCAGTGGACAAGTAAACTCTGTGCCTGCTTCAAGATGACCGCTCCAAAACCAAGTAAGGTCCTGTCCATTATCAAACTCTAAAGCGATGCTCAGGTAATCGTGATACTGCGCCTCGGTCTCAGGTCCTTTTGCGGGGAGCTGCTCATACAGCCAGTCAAAAGAAACGAGCGTTTCTTCGGTCAAAGGAACATCCAGCGCTTTCCGAATGATGCCCGCATCATTACTGGGCGTTGCACGCACTCCAGTGTGCGCCGCATCTTCGTAGGTCTCAAAAACTGTGGACTGTCCCAAGTACCAGAGATACTCAAAATCATCAGGAATCTGTGGTTCATCCACATAGCGACTCAGCGCCAGCTTCCATCGAGCACCCTCGTTGGCCGCCATAACAGCCAACGCAGTTTCAGGTGCATCCCTCCAGGCATAAACAGTTGCTTTTGCACTAAGGGGGTATTGAGGCACCCCGCCAAAATCAGCTGGGAATGTGCCTCGACGATCCGACCAGTAAAATCCCGCCGGCCTCACCGCCAAATACAAATCACCATCAGTCTTGGCAACAAATGTATAGGTATCGCTGGCAACGTTGAACACGTCACCATCCACACCGATACGTGCCCACAAGAATAAAGACGCGGGCGCAGGAACGGGCACGCCCAGGTTTACTTTCCCATCACCTATTATCGTGGCGGCCTGCCCCGAACTGAGACTGATGTCTGTTTTCTGCCAACCCTCCCGTGAATGACTAAAGAGTGTCTCCGCCCGCTGGAGAACCACCTCGTTGCCACCCAGTTCCTTTGCATCAGCCTTGAGCGCCAGTGGTGTGAGCAACACAACGATAGCCGCCGCTCCTAATAGTAGTGATATGGGATTTTTATCTAATCTGTATCGCATGGTCTTTGCCTCTTGGATTTGGTATTACGCCAGTAACCGTCTTATGAAATCCCAACATGCGCCGACGCGTTCCAAAATACTGTAGGAATACTTTAGTTTTCTCTTAGGTTTTTCTTAGGCCTTGAATTCAAATGATTTTTACTCCAGTCTCAGACACCATTAGACTCGCGAAGCCCACTATCTTTGTTCGATAATCCAACACAAACCGACGCGTTGGCGGCTACTCATGACCCTGTGAGCAACAGATTTAGTGTGGGTATCAATGACGTGGACTTCCGGTCCATGCGGATCACCAGAGAATCACATGTAAGCCCGATGGAGCCGAAAGTACTCGCAGTTTTAAGAGTGCTGATAGATCGCGCTGGCGAGGTGGTCAGCCGAGAACAGCTCATTGACGCCGTCTGGGGCAATCAGTTTGGCGGTGAGGAACGTCTATCACGCGCGATTTCACTTCTTCGCAAAGCGCTGGGGGATGCGCGCGGTCAACACGAGCACATCGAAACGGTACCCAAAGTGGGCTATCGGCTAATCGCAGATATCCAGCCGTCAATCACAGCAGCCAAAACGCCAAAGGCAACAAGCCGTGATCCCAAATACAGAACTTTAACGGTTGTGTGTCTCGTCATCGCGGCAAGCGTGCTGATACTTTGGTTGCTTCAGCTTCCGAGGCCGGCGACGAGTGAGGCACCACTAGATGAGATTTCATCAGCCATCGCCAGACCGGCGCTCGATAACTCTGTTGCCGTACTACCGTTTGCCGATTTGAGTCCTAACGGTAATCAACAGTACTTTTCTGACGGTCTCGCCGAGGAAATTCTGAATGCGCTCGCCACGGTTGAAGAGCTCAGCGTAGCCGGGCGCACGTCGTCCTTCGCCTACCGCGACGGCGCTCAAAGCGTGAAAGAAATCGGCGAAGCACTCAACGTCAACTTTTTGCTGGAAGGCTCTGTGCGCAAGCAGGACGATACTGTGCGGGTGACCGCGCAACTCGTTCGTGTAGCAGATGGCTACCACGTGTGGTCAAAAACGTTTGATGGCGATCTCAATGATATTTTTGAGTATCAAGAGTCCGTTGCCCGCTCCATAGCTAGCGAACTTAGCCCTGCCAGCGCCGGAGACGGTCGTCTTGCCCCGCTACTCACAAGGGATCGGGAGGCCTACGAGCTGTACCTGCAGGGCCGAGCAATGTCCCGCCGCTTTGGACGCCAGGAAAAACTAACTGCGATTGATCTGTTGGGTAAAGCGGTCGAGCGCGATGCGAGTTTCGCCGATGCCTGGGCATGGCTGGCACGATCACATCTCTTTATACCTGTAACGGACCCAGAGCAAGATTCGAGCGATCACATAAGTATGGCTCGTTTCGCCGTACAGCAAGCACTAACGATAGACAGTGACGTTCCCATGGGGCATTACGTGAGTGCGCTACTTCACGACTACGACCTCAACTTTGACGCCTCCTTTGATGCGATTGAACGTGCGTACTCCGCAGCCCCGAACCAGCCGTTTTTCGCGATCCGCCGCGGCCTTTATCATCTATCCCTTGGTTACGTTTCTAAAGGTTCAGAAATCATCGAAGCGGGGCTGCTTCTGGACCCGACGGATACTCTGGGCCTGCTCAACTTAGGCCAAGCCAAAATTCATCTCGGTGATGTGGATGGTGGTATGGCGCTGATTGAGCGCAGCGCGTCTTTGGGTTTCGCTCCCGCCGGTCTACTGAGATGCGTGCAGCTGGGAAACACCGGAAGACCCAAAGAGTCTTACCAATGTTGGCAGCAACTCCCCGCGGTCATTAAGTCAAGATACCCCGAAGCCCTGACAACGACTGAGATATGGGACGATCTTGGCCGTATCTACGCCCTGCGGGATCAAGCGGCTATAGAGCGGGTAAGCTCCATCGCCCTTCAAGTCGCCAACGACCCGAGCGTACCCATGAGCAGCTATCTCTATGGGGTACTTCAAGCGATTGGAGAGACAGACAGATATCTACAGTCTTTCATCGACCGACCGTTCTTGTTAAACGCAAGTGCCCTTCGAATGATGTGGATGGGCGCTAGCAGTATCCCCACTCCAACGCGTGAGGCTAAATTCATCGATTTTGCTGAACGACTGGGCTTTACCAGAACGTGGCAAAAGCATGGATGGCCAGACTATTGCCATGCAAGCAGCCCCGACAAAACGAGTAGTTTTTACTGCGACTAAGCTGCGTTTCTTCGGCTTACAAGGTGCTGAACCCTAACTTGGCTATTGTTAAGATCGGTTGGCAGTAGGTTCCAGTGCTACTGGGCCCTATCAATTCTGCCCTTTATTTAATGCCGCCCAGCTTGGCCTGCGCGATTCGGACAGCCCTACCACACTGCTGCCGGAAATTTTCGCTACGCTGGTAACGGTGACATTGAGCCGGGGCTACGCGTCTTGAAGAGGGGCAACAGCACTCTGGCGGCCAGCGTTCTAGCAGCGCCGTTGCTTTACGCGCTAACCAAGCGCTTTTAATTATCTGTATTTCGGTTACCCTCTCACTGAGACCTAACGCAACGACTGCCTTATGAACGAACGAAGACAGCAGCATTATTTTCTCGAGCGGCAGGTGCTGCGGCTCTATCAACTCCACGGCCTAGGTGGCGCTGTGGCGCTGGTAACCGCAATATCCATAACCACCTCCGTAGCCATCACGCTTGCCGTTTGCTGGCCCTTGTACGCAGAATCCAACGAATCCCCGAACGGCTTACTTATCGCTCTTGGTCTAGCCGTTGTGGTGCCATCGATTTGTGCGCCTATAGCCACCCTGGTGCTTGTCCGCCTGATGCAACGTCTGGAAGAGGCAGTTCAAGCTGCAACACAGCTCGCAACAACCGATGTACTGACTGGTGTAGCCAACAGACGCGGGTTCTTCCAATCCATCGAGCTCCTGGGTACCAATACTGCCAATACTCAGCTGTGCCTCGTTGGCATTCTTGACTGCGACAGTTTCAAGCAAATCAACGACTCTTTTGGTCACTCCGCTGGTGATGCAGCCCTGATCGAGATCGCTCGGCGACTCTCATCGGTAGTAGGAGAAGAGGGATGCATTGGCAGGTTAGGAGGGGACGAATTTGGCTTCGTTGTTGTTGCAGGTGAAGATGCAGTACGTCGCAAACAACAAGAGATCAAAGAGCGCTGTGAGCGTTTAGCGATAGATCTTCCGGACTCAAGCCAAGCCATCATTCTTCACAGCAGCATTGGTACGGCGCTGCAAAGCTCCGGAGAATCCGTTGAGGAGGCTCTTACGCGAGCAGATCAACAACTCTATTCCTCGAAACGTGCCAATCGAGAACAAAGTATTCGGGCAGCAACGCGCTCCGCCTAAGCAGCGTATCTCCAGCCTCACAATGCAAACCTCCCTCGCAGTGACGCAGCGGAGGTCGTGGGCTAAGGAAATGGAAAACCGGGTTCCGCCAATCAAAGAAAGGCCACTCCCACATGATCTTGAAAAGTGCGCTACGCTGCTGCGACCACACGGTGGGTATGACCCTCCTCGCATAGACAAAACGAGTCCCATTTATGTTCGACGAACCTGGCTTTCCACGCGATGCCGACCTGGAATATTCTGGAATGGCGCTCGAAACATTTGTTTACTGTAGCCGTGCATCCAAAGGCGTCGGTGACGTCGAGGTGAACCGCATTATCGACTTCTCTCAACGCAGCAATGCCGCCCGACGCATCACCGGGATGCTCGTTTTCGGCAGTGGTGTCTTCTTCCAATGGGTCGAGGGTCCGCCCACCGAAGTGAAAAGCCTGATTAAAAGCATTTATGGTGATTCGCGGCACCACGATATTGTGGAGTTGGACCGCAGTGTCGATAATCGCGAGCGTCTTTACCCGGCATGGGAAATGGAGCGGGTGGAAGCAGACGACATCCGCACAGTACTGCAGGACGCGCTCGAAAGCGCCGAAGATGAAAACAGCGTCGCGGCATTAAAACGCATACTCGTCCACCTTGGTTCGGCACCGTTGGCCTCCCTTGGGGGAAGTTAACGTGGCAGCATTGAAAGAAGACTCAATCCTTAACCCTGCAGGGTTTTCAGAAACTTTCTAATCCGCTCTGCATTTGCGCCTACGTCACTCATACCAACCCGAGACTTGGACCGCACATCCAGCCGACTACCGCCCTCTGCTTTAGCGATCCTGATCACCACGTCGTCCTTGAACCCAAACCAAAAGGTCGTCTCTGTAGCTTCGATTCGCCCATCAGAAGGTTCCCTTGCCACAATCTCCCAGCCCATTCCTTCGGCCACCGCCAGTGCGCGCTCAAACGCCTGATCCGTGGGTATGGCAAGAGCGAGCGTACTGATGTCCGGGTAGGCCTCGCGCTGCTGCGATGCCACTTCCTCGCCCAGGTATTCTGGAGGGTTGGGCGCATCCACGCGCAACGGCAGCACGGCAACGAAACCAGGGGGATTCGTCGTATCGGTGCTGATGTCGTGTATGTACGGCAATGATCGCACTTTCTGTACACCGCTCCACGGCAAGTAGGCAGTGCCAAGACCCAGCACCAAGGTCACTACAAGAGGTACCGCTCCCATAGCACGGGTCTTAGGAACAACAAGCAGCAGCACCGCCAGTAACGCGGCCCCAAGGCCGACGAAAAATGCGATTCGCATCATCAGAAAGCCAGTACCGTATTGCCATAGGCCAAAACGTGTACCCGGACCGGATGTCAGCAGCAGCAAAGCGGCAATTAAGGCTCCGCTTATCACTAGTAGTCTTAAGATTTTCGCCATGTCTTCGGCAACCATGCAATTAAGTTGCTGAAAGCCTACCTCGCAAAGGTTCCGACCGCCATCGTTGTTAAGAGCTATTGTTGCGAGCTGTTGTTGTGCGCTAATGCGCCCCGACAAAGTGTTCTAATCTCTAAGCGCATTGCACGCGTATAGTTGTGTAACTTTTCTGCTGGATTTTTTCTGTGCTTTTCACCAATCTTCTCGCGGCGACCATCCGAGATTCAGACTCACTTCTCCTCAACGCGCCTGACAGCTGGAAGCAGGGCCGAACTCTCTACGGCGGCCTAACGAGCAGCGTCGCGCTGCATGCAACTAGAGAGCTTACGGGGGAGACGAGATCGCTTAGATCAGCCCTCATATCGTTTGTAGGACCCAGCGCGGATGAGGTCGTCGCCACGGCCCAGATACTCAGATCCGGTCGCACCGCCGCTACGGTCCGTGCATCGCTTAGTAGTGGAGGAACGCCAGCAACGGAGGCGCTGCTAACGTTTTCGGATACGCGCGAGTCCGCCGTACTCTACGAACCTCAGCAGGCTCCGAAGGTCAGTGCTCCCGATCCCGCGAGCGTGCTTAACTTTGCCGCGATGGGCGGCCCGGCGTTTATGGGGAACTTTGACATAGTGCCGGTGGGCGGTGGCATCCCCATGTCCGGTGCTTCAAAACCAGAGGTCATCTGGTGGGCACGGCACACGGATCCATCAGCGCGAGGTACGGACGTGGGACTTCTTTGCATAGGAGATGTTCTACCACCTGCAGCACTCACGATGACCACTACACCTGTAAAAGTCAGTAGCATGACCTGGATGGTAGACATTGTGGCCGACGATCTTTCAACCGAAGACGGCTGGTACCTTTTCAGTTCTAGTGCCGAAAGCGTGCGCGGAGGTTTTTCTACCCAAGACATGTCTGTATGGAATAGCAAGGGTAGGCTTGTCGCGAAAGGGCGACAAACAGTAACAATGTTCGGATGAGTAGCAGAAACTTACCAATAGCAGTAGGGCCGTACGATCCTGGTGAGTGATACTCGCTTAAAGTCTGGCGCAACAATAATTACCAGTGAATCCAAAAGTCACTCAAAGGGAATGTCTAAGAATGCATGAATCAACACGTTTTGCGGGCAAGACAGTCATTGTAACGGGCTCTTCCACCGGTATTGGCGCGGGTATCGCTCAACGGTTCCATGACGAAGGAGCAAACGTCGTCATCAATGCGCGTAATACACAGAAGTGCGAGGAGCTAGCGGCGACGCTTGATGCCGCGCGTACCCTGGTGGTTCCCGGTGACGTTAGCAAAAGCGCCTTTGCCGACGAAATTGTGGGAGCTGCAGTTGAGAGATTTGGCGGGCTGGACACACTGGTCAACAATGCGGGCGTCGGCGGCTCCTCTATGCTGCATAAAACCAACGACGACGAAATTGACCGTATTATTGATATAAATGTGAAGGGCGTTATTTATCTTTGCCGCGCTGCGATACCCCATCTGCAAAAGAGTGCAGGGTCGATCATTAACATCTCCAGTGTTTCGGGTACTGGCGGAGATTCACTGTTGCCAATCTACAATGCATCAAAAGGTGCCGTAACCAACCTCACTCGAGGGCTCGCACTTCAGGTGGGCAGCATGGGAATCCGGGTGAACGCAATCAATCCTTCGATTACTCGCTCAGATATGGTCGAGGACATCACTGGCAATGACGCTTTGATGCAGGGTTTCATGCAACGCGTGGCCCTAGGTCGAATTGGCGAGCCAGAGGATATAGCGGCCGCAGCCGCTTTTCTTGCCAGTACCGATGCAAGCTTCATCACAGGGGTAAATCTACCCGTTGATGGTGGTGTGAGCGCTTCAAACGGACAGCCAAACTTTATGGCGCTTCTGTAACGCGCCACTCGCTTTCACGATTTTTCTCAGCAAACGTCGCGCCTGGCAAAACCGCTTGAAGTCCTCGGGCTCACTGGCCCAGCGCGCTCTTAAGCTTCTCGACCAATTCCTGGTTGTCATAGCTATGAGGTCCCCAGCTGTTTAGTTCCACCAGCTCACGGATCTTGGTTTCGATGGTGTACTGCTGTTCGTTGGCATTGGGGACCACTACATAGCGACGGAGCGGAGCATCCGAAAGCAATGCGTGTTTGTAAGCGAGCGTGACTTCGTCGGGCTTCTTGTAGGAGAGCTCTACTTCCTCCATCGCCTTGTATTGTTTTTCCATGCCGGAAGTAACAACGCCGCCGTTGCCCACAACGCGGGCCATTGAACGCTTCGCTGCGCTGCGCCGAATCTGTGTTTGATAGTTCCCGGGCTCGATAACACTGATCTTGACGCCCAGAGGCTCGAGTTCAGCGGCGAGGGAATCAGTAAATGCCTCGATGTAGTGCTTACTGCCGCTATATGCTGCAAAGCCTGGCCCCGACACAGTTCCCGCTATTGATCCCGTTGTCGCAATGCGTCCTTTCGACTCGATCACCATCGGGCCGAACGCCTTAGTCGTACGCAGCACTCCTTCAACGTTCACTTGATACACCAAATTCATAACGTCAATCTCGGTGTCCAACACTGAGCCGCCATCGTAGATGCCTGCATTGTTTACCAATGCATACAGGCCTGTTCCACTATCTTCGATGAACTGCACGGCAGCGTCGATCTCATCCTGCTTGGTCACATCCAAGCGAACCGCTGTAATGTTGTCTATTGCATTAAGCTCCGCCATTTCGGCGTCGGTACGCGCGCCTGCGTAAACATGGTGACCTTCCCTGGCAAGCGTTTCCGCTAAATTGCGGCCGATGCCGGATGTTGCTCCGGTTATCAATATGGATTTCTGTGGTTCGGGGCTCTGAGCCGCAGCAGCAAGCGTCATAGTCACCAAAAAGATGCCCGCTAGGCGTGAAAGTAGTCTGGACATTTTGTGTCTCCGGATAATGAGTTGCAGGAGCGTAGCATAGGTATCACATCGGAATACTGCTGACATATCTGCGTCTTTTTGGACTCGTAGGATGTTGCTCCATGCACGCTCTGTTATAAGGGGAATGCTGTTACTTCTAATTCGCCGTCCAGGTTTTCCGTAGTAAGGACGCACTCATCATCAGGGAGAATAAATTTTGCAAACACCAGTCGAAAATTTGAGCGTTATTCTCGAGCATCAAAAAGCCGCATTCTTAAAAACCCCAACGCCAACGCTCAAACAGCGCACAGAGTGGCTGGATGCTGTCATCGCCATGATGCTGTCTTACCGTACAAAAATTCTTGACGCACTGAACACGGACTTTGCCACCCACCCCACCATGCAGGGTGATTTCATTGAGGTGTTTGGCATGCTGGGTCGCGCCGAATACAACAAGGCGAATCTTGAGCAATGGATGCAACCCTCCCCACGGGAGACTGACCCCGCGATGCACGGGGAAAGTTCGGCCTATGTGATGCGTCAGCCCAAGGGAGTGATCGGAAATATGAGCCCTTGGAATTTCCCCTTTGACCTAACTATCGGGCCACTCTGCGACATGCTCGCTGCGGGCAACCGGGTCATGATCAAGCCCTCCGAGATTTCCGCAGCTTGCTCAGAGCTATTATCCGAAATGGTTAACGCGACCTTCGACCAGGATCACGTCGCCGTTGTGCTTGGAGACCTCGATGTGGCACAGGCTTTCCCCAGCCTCCCCTTCGATCACCTTTTGTACACCGGTAATCCAGCGGTTGCGAAGCATGTAGCAGCTGCTGCGGCCCCCAACCTGACTCCGCTGACTCTTGAGCTGGGAGGCAAATCCCCCACGCTGTTCACGTCTGGTAGCGTCACCGCCGCTAACGTGGCGAATGTACTGCGTATCAAGATGATCAAGAACGGACAGATGTGTGTCTCGCCAGACTACGCGTTAGTGCCACGCGCTGATTTAGAGAGCTTCGTTTCTCTTGCACAGGCCTTTATCAAAGAGCAGGCCTCGGACTACGTCACGGGCGATGACATCACAGGCATCATCAACGATCGTCATTATGCTCGACTCGAGACAATACTGAATGACGCGCGAACTCGCGGATTTCACATAGAGCAATTAACTGAAGACAGTGATTCACCGAATCGGCGTATGGCGCTTTCCCTGGTGGTTAACCCCTCAGAAGATAGCCTCGTCATGAACGAGGAGCTCTTTGGTCCATTGCTGGCTCTAGTCCCCTACGACACCATCGACGAGGCGATTGCTTTTATCAACGCCCGGGAGCGACCCCTGGGCTTGTACGTATACGGTGACGACAAAGCGTTATGCAACGAGGTCATAAACCGGACGAGCTCCGGAGGTGTCACGATCAATGGCGCGGCATTGCATGCCTCATTGCCAGGCATGGGCTTTGGGGGAACAGGTAACAGTGGCTACGGCCGCCACCATGGTATTGAGGGGTTTATGGAGTTCACTAACCCCCGCGGCATCATGAGCATGGATCAAACAGCCATGGCCATTGAAATCGCTCCACCCTATGGCGACACCGCGAGAGTGATACATCAGTCAATGCTTGACGGGTAAATCAGCTCGGCAGCACCGTGTTAGGCTTTTGCTTGTAGTACGAGAGACCGTGGAATCAGGCAGGAGACAAAAGTGCGCGCAATAAAAGTGGTGGGATTGGCTTTAGCTATCACCGTCGGCGGGACGACCGCCAGTGCCGATGATCAAGCCGACTGGGCGCACTTCGGAGGAGATCTCGGGGATACTAAGTACTCCCCTCTGGATCAGATCAACCGCGAGACCATCGAACGCCTGAAGGTCGTTTGGCGCGCACCTGCAACCGACCCCAAGTTGCTGACTGAAAACCCACGCTTGTCGCCGTCGAACAACTTCCGCAACGCACCACTGGTCATCGATGACGTCATGTACCTAAGCAATCAGGTCGGGCAGGTCGAAGCTCGCAACCCGGGCAGCGGTGCATTGATCTGGCGACAGGCGGAGCTGGAAGGCGCTCCGTCGTTAAGCTTTACCGGAGCAAGCCGGGCACTCGCCCATTGGGGCGAAGGCGATACTTTGCGGATTGTTACCATTCGGGGCCCCTACCTCTATCAGTTAAACGCCCGCACCGGCGAAGTCGTAGAAGACTTCGGCGACAACGGTCGCGTAGATCTCCGCGACGACCCTAAGAACCTGTTTCTATGGAAAGCTCCTGCACCCATTGTAGTGAAGGGCGTTATTGTCGTCGGGGGGCAGCCGATCGCCACCGGTACCGGGGACGTGAACAAGGCATCTCTGACGGGAGATGTTCGCGGCTACGATGTGCGTACGGGCGAACACCTATGGACGTTTCATACCGTACCCCGCGAGGGTGAGCCGGGCACAGAAACCTGGGAAAATGAATCATGGCGCCGGGGCGGAAAAACCAAGGTTTGGTCCATGTTCAGCGCCGACGAAGAGCTGGGGTATGTGTACCTTCCGTTAAGCGCACCTCCCAGTGACTACTACGGCGTGTCACGACCGGGAGACAACCTGTACTCCGATGCACTCGTTGCTCTGGACGCCAGGACCGGCAAAAAGGTCTGGCATTATCAAACTGTGCACCACGACCTTTGGGATTACGACCTGCCTACACCTCCAATGCTGGCCGACATAAAGGTCAACGGCAAGCTACGCAAAGCGGCGATTCAAGTCACCAAGATGGCTTACGTATTTGCCTTTGATCGAGCGACCGGCGAGCCGTTGTTTCCGATCATAGAAACTCCCGTCCCGGCGTCAACCATGCCCGGCGAAAAGGCCTCTGCAACGCAGCCAATCCCCGTAAAGCCTGAGCCCTTCGACCGCCAGGGAATGAGTGAAGATCAACTGATAGATTTCACCCCGGCACTGCGCGCCGAAGCCATCGAGATTCTGAACAATTACGTGTACGGCGAGATGTATACAGCGCCCTCGGTTGCAGGGGGCTCCGATGGAAAGCTGGGCACGCTATATCTACCGGGTTGGGTAGGAGGCGCTAACTGGAATGGCGCCGCGCTAGACCCTCAAACGGGGGTGATCTACGTGCCCTCTGTTACGGTTCCCTGGATTGGCCGCGATAACTACCGTCGCCCGCCAGAATCTAAGCTTTATCTAGAAGGCCCCCGGGGACTGCCTTTGATCAAGCCGCCCTATGGGCGAATCACCGCTATCGACATGAACAGCGGTGAGCATATATGGATGGTGCCTAACGGCGACGGTCCCCGTGACCACCCCGCCTTAAAAGGCCTCGACCTTCCTCAGCTGGGTCAGGCGGGAAGAGCGGCGCCGCTGTTGACCAAGGAGTTTCTTTTCCTCGGTGAAGGTGACCTTGTTGGTATCAGCATGCCAAAGTTCAGCGGCGGCAATATGTTCCGCGCCTACGACAAGCAGACGGGGGATGTGGTTTGGGAGGTCGATCTGGGCGCAGGTACCACGTCACCGCCGATTAGCTATCTGTTCGAGGGCAAACAGTACATCGTCGTGGGTATCGGTGGCGTGGATCACCCCGCGGAGCTCGTAGCTCTGAGCATCGATTAGACTCTCGCTCCTAACGCCATGCTTACTCATCGCACTCATAGAAAAATGATGATCCGCACAGCCCTGGTACTTTTAGCGATGGTGCAAACCGTGGCGGCCGCACAGGACCTTATACAGCACGGTAATACGTTGCCCGATGCAAAGGACAGAGAACTGGTCATAGAAGTCTGCACCCGCTGCCACGGCATTGACCTGGTTGTTGAGCAGCGACGCTCGCCTGACGAATGGCTGCAAATAGTCAGCATGATGGTCGGCAGCGGCATGGCGCTTACCGACGATGAGTACGGTCGTGTAGTCACCTACCTGTCGGAGAATCTAGCAAGTCCGGCGCCACCACAACTTGTCTACGAAGCTCCCAGTTCATTCAATCGCAAGGTGTTCGTAGTTGACGAGAATGGCTACAGATCCCTACGCTTTGATAAGGCTGACGACAGAGATCAAAGCCGGATAAAGCAGGGGCACCCTCAGCAGTTACCGATGCCATACCTGCGAAGCGCCGCTGTCGGACTGGCGGTCCCTCAAAAGCTGGAGCGACTATTGGTGATTGGGCTGGGCGGTGGTGCTTTTCCAGCGTTTATCCGCGCTGGCTTGCCCGAGGTGTATATAGATGCTGTAGAAATAGATCCAGTAGTCGCTCGGGTAGCCGCCGAGTATTTCGACGTGATCGAAGACAACAAGTTACAGATACATATCGCGGACGCTGTTGATTTTGTCAGAGAAGATCGCCCACCCTACGACTATATTTTTCTCGATGCCTATGACGCTGATCAGCTTCCCGATCCTCTAACCACTCGTCGTTTTTTTAGCGACGTAAAGAGTAATCTCGCCGCAGACGGGGTTGTCGTAGCCAACATCGCCGTGAAAAACCATTCAAAAGCCCGAACTGTCGCGCGCAAGCTAATGGGGTTTTACAACTCATGCCTGCATTTACGCAGCACGCCAAGCCTCAACGACGTGCTTCTGCTCTCGGACACTCCTCTTCCTGCCCAAAGTGAGCTCCTGGCATGGGCGGAGCGCTCGGGTGATGAGGACGCGACATGGCAGGGAATAACAGACCATATTCGTGCGGCAAAAAAGTGCCCTTAGACGTGCCGACCCTACCGCCTATTCTACTCAGAAGTGAGTAAAGCTAAGGTATACAACCCTTGCCTTGACAAGTTTGCTTATTGGTCTATCGTAGTCCCGCATTAGTTATCACAAGCTAGCTCATATAATCTGGACTTAGTTTGATTTGATACTCAAAATGCAAAGAGGCTCTTGGCCAAGAAAAACATATGGCTAAGGGTAAGGGCTTTTATCATGCAGCGATCGTTACAACATCAAAAACGCGCTTCATATAAAGCTCTATTCCACTCCATAGCCTTGTTGGCAATTTCGGTTTCTCTCGACTCATCTGCAGGCACTTG
>NZ_JBGCFU010000121.1:0-45247 GCF_045107095.1 Congregibacter sp.
TCCTGGATCAGCAGACGGTACCCAATGGTGTCTTTATTCCGGGTGACTCCACACCTATTACCGGGAATACCATTGAGCTTCGCAGCGGTGGTACCTGTAGTGGGGCTTTGCTTGAATCAACGACTACGGACGCTCAGGGCAACTACCTGTTTGACGAATTGCCCGCAGGGACTTACTCGGTTTGTCAGCCAACTCAGCCCCCCAGTACCTTTAATAGCGTAACTACCGAAGGCACGATTGTTCCCTTTGGCGCTAGCACTGGTAGCGCTGGTTCTGCCGCTAACCCTACGGATACCAGCAGTGAAATAACTGGCATTGTTCTAGGCGATAACGGCGGCACTGCGACTGAAGTCAGCGGATCTCCCGACAACAATTTCTCTGAGGTGCTTCCCGCCTCTTTGAGCGGAAACGTGTACTTTGATCAGAACAATGACGGCTTCTTCGACTCTGATGAGCCGGGTATAGGTGGTGTGGAAATAACCCTTACTGGTCCCGTCACGTTAACGACAACCACAGCAGCGGATGGCAGCTGGAGCTTTACGAATTTGCCTCCCGGCGATTACACCGTAACCGAAGTTCAGCCCGGTGGTTGGGTAGATGGCATGGACGCGGTGGGTACCGTGGGCGGTTCGTCGGTCGGTGTGAATGCCAATGATGTAAATTCGGCTGTTACGCTGGGGCCTGGTGATGCTGGTATTAATTATAACTTTGGTGAGATAGCGCCTGCGCTTCTGTCACTAAACGTTAATGCCGTATGCATCAACGATGTGCCCTATGTGAACTACAGTATTGATGGTTTTGCGGGTGTATCGGCGCCGAACGTAACCGTTCGCTGGGTCACGACCGGGGCAAGGGTCGCTGAAGAGCGTGCTAACCAGCCTGGGTCCGGTCGACTGCTGTGGCCTGGTGCGAGCGTGGATGCGAGCGGCAACGGTACAGGCTGGCCAGGTTGGGCGCTCACGGGAGGGGAGTGGGTGCAGGTTGCAGATGATCGTATCCCGACTATGACGCTCGAGGTTGAGTTCAACCCGACAGGAACCGCCACGGTGAGCTACCCCCCGGCTACGCCTGCCTGTGCTGCGCAGCCACCGGGAACCTTTCGAGTGCAGAGCGTGCCAGTGAGTCCTCGCTGGGTCTTGCTACTGCTTGCTCTTATGCTTATGGCCGTGGCCTCGCCCAAGTTAACGCCTGCCCGAGCATAGACTTTTCGGCTAGTCAGCCGGGAAATGCAGCGCGAACTGACTCTGGTACCGGGGTCGGTTTGCGCGTCTCTCGATCCACAAACACCTGAGCGAAGCTGCCTTTTGCGAGCTCAACCTCGTCGCTGATTCTGCGCATGGAGAAGCCTAGCGTCGCACTGGTGTTTCCGATGCGTTCGTAAGCGATGCTCACCTCAACCTCATCACCTGACAAGCACTCGTGCAGGTAGTCGCAGCTCACGTTGGCCGTGAACACATAGCAGGGAAGACCTTCCGGGTTGCTCCAGTCAAAACCAAGTTCACGCATGTAATTACCCGCGACTTCGTCGGCGAAGACAAGGTAGTTGGCGAAGAACATATGGCCCTGTGAATCGGTATCGCGAAAGCGAACCCGAAGCGTTTCCTGATAAGAAGTGCTCATGGTGTGATGATTCCCAAGTTCTAGTTTTGCTAAGGAACGCGACGACTTCAGGCCGCGGTGTTTATTGCCTGCCACAGTATGACAATCATGCGCGGCGCCGAGCAATGATAAAGAAGCGTGGCAGGCGAAGAAGCACTTTTCCATCGCGCGTCGATGGGTAGTGTCGCTCGATCGCATCAATATACTGCTTTTCGAAATCCGGTCGCTTTTGCTTAGGAAGCATTTCGAGGTATGGCTTCAAGCCAGTAGTGGCAAACCAGCGCAGAATTTCCTGTGGGCCATCGAGGATATGGTGATAACGCGTCTCCCATAGTTTGATCCCCTCACACACGGACGCGAGTACATCGTAGTAATCCGTAGGAGTGAGTAAGTCTTCACGATCTGAATTGAGATTACTGAGGTGCTCAGCGAAGGCCGGCTTATGGGCAAGCTCGGACATCAGTTGATGGCTTGGCTCGGGCAGCGTGTTTGGCATCTGCACCGCTAACGTTCCACCGGACACGAGCTGCTGAGCGAGATGGGGGAACAATTTTCGATGGTCGGGGAGCCAGTGGAGGCTCGCATTAGCGAGAATGAGGTCCTGGGGAATGGTGGCTTTAAAGTTTGCTACGTCGCCTTGTTCAAACAGGGCATGGGGCACGCGTTTTGAGGCCTGAGCCAACATGTCCGGCGATTGGTCAATGCCCTTTACTTCAGCGTCGCGCCAGCGCTCGACCAGTAGGCTTGTGGAGAGCCCCGAACCACAGCCTAGATCGGTAATTTTTAACCGGTCGTTTGCGTTCGGGAGGGTTGGAATCGCAGCGATAAGGTCTCGTGCGGCTTGCTGTCGTTGCTCGGCGAAGTCGTCGTACTGTTGTGCATTCCAATCACTGATGGGATGGCCACTCGCGTAGTGATGATATTCCAGACTGCCTTCAGATACCCCGTGTTTCAAGTGCGGCCCGTATTCGCTGGTGCTCAGTTTCATCGACAGGGAAGTTCCACATCATTGCGATGGCGGCTATCTTGAACAGCAAGCTCGGGCCGGCGTAAAGCACCGCAAGCAGTCTCACATCGTCTGCAGCGTTGGTAATCGTGGCATCGAAGCCTACAAACTCAAGCGCCGGAAACATAAGACCGACGGCTAAGGCGTAGGCGAGTTTCGAGGCGGTTCCCCAAAGCGCGAAGAAGAGGCCTGGCCGGCGTCGATTGTTTTGAAGGGCATCCCACTCAATGAGATCGCCATTGATGGCCGACGGTAGCGCGAGGTCAGCGCCAATCATAAGACCGGTTCCGACAACAATGACCGCATAGGGGATGACGTCACCGCTTCCCAGAAATGGCGCGACGGAGAAAAACAGACAGGAGCCAATCACGGCAATACACCAGCTGCGATGTTTTCCCCAGCGCTTGGAGAGCGCTACCCAAATAGGTACCGAGATCGCGCTACAGACGAAATAGCCAAAGAGCATAGGGCCGGCCACTGCGGGTTTTTCCAGCACGTGGGTAACGTAAAGCAGGAAGAGCGTTGCAGGAATGGCGTTACCGAGACCGTTGAGCAAAAAAGCGAGCAGCAGGCGGCGAAAGGGCGAAGGACGTGAGAGCAGGTTTACCGCCTCTCGCAGGGAGCTCTTTTGTGTGTCGACAACCGACCGATCTGGCACGACTATCGCCGCGACGGGCGTAGTAATCGCGAGGCCCACTAAGGTGAGAATGGTGATAGCAAACAAAGACTCGGTCAGAGCTTCGTTGTTGCTATTGTCGACTAAAAGCAGTGCGACAAGGGTGCCCGAAAGACCAAAAATCACCCTCGCACCGGAGATACGACTGCGCTGATGGTAGGACTCGCTGATCTCGGCACCCCAGGCGTTCATGGGCACAATACTCATAGTGCCCGCCACATAGATTCCCAGGGTTGCCAGCAGTAGAAAAGTGTTCCCGGCGCTTTCGGGCGGGTTAAAGAGCACCCAAACGGAGGCTGCTATCAGAGGTGCACTGGCGACTACCCACGCTTTGCGGCGTCCCCAAGCAGCCGGTGTTCTGTCCGACAAATAGCCAACGATGGGGTCGGTGAACAAATCCCAGAGTCTGGCAGCGAGGAGAATGCCGCCGATAGCAGATAGGCTAAGTCCCAGCGATTGCGCGTAGTAGGTTGGAACAATGACCTGCAACGCAATGAAGGCCCCGGCCAGGGGAAAAGCCAAAGAACCGTAGGCGATTAGCACCGCTAGGCTGGGTATCTGGCCAGATTCGGCACTCTGTGCGTTTGTATTTTCCATGCGAGTTATACGCGCCCGCGGAGATTTGGACGTTAACGCAGACTCAGATAGGGGTGTCCGGGATCTCGATCAAAGGCCAGACCAAAGCTGCGGAGTTTGAGCTTAGAGCCCTCGACCTCCAGAAGCTCTTCACTAATGGCGTCCGCATAAGTGATGTCTCCAAGGAATAGTTGATTCAGCAGAGCTCGATTCAATCGCAGCGTGACATCGGCATCTTCGGCGAGCGTGGGCTGAATATCCAGAATACTGTTGCGCAGATTCAAGGTGTAGGCCTCTTCCGTGTCGGTCACCTCATAGGCGACGCTTATGGTTTTGCCCTCTGCAGCCTCCGCATCAACTCGGAAGCGCAAAAGGCTCAGGAGCTGTTCTGTTGCCAGCTGGGATGGATTGAATCGTTGTTTTTGCATGCCTTGCAGTACTTCTCGAGGGACTACAGAGCCTTCGAGCTCGCGCGCGGAGGTCAGATAGAAACCTCGCCAGTTTGTGTTGGCGGTCGCGTATCCAATGCGACGCAGCGCTGCGGCTTTGAGATAGCGAGCCGGCATGTCTTCGCGGTCGATACGCACAAGATAGGCGCTAAGTTCCGCAGCCCATTGGTCATCTTCTGCGTTAAAGGCTTTCTCTGCCTCGGCAAACACCCGATCCCGTCCTCCCATGAGCTCTACAAGTCGTTGGGCTTTTTCGAGTCTGGGAAGGGGGTCGAGCTCGGCGGGGTCGCCGTTCCACCAGCTGATGTAAGCCACATAGAACTCGCGAACATTGTGCTTAACCGTGCCGTACATTTCTCGCGTCCAGGGGTCTCGATCCATGGACTCGGGCAGGCTAATGGCATTAGCAAGATCGTCCGGGGTATAGCCTTTGTTGATCAGGCGTAAAGACTGGTCGTGCGTGTATTGAATGGCGTCTCGATACACCGTGAGCATGTCCTGAATCTCCGCTTGCCCTTCCATAGGCTGTCCGTGGCTCGGCACCAGATGTTTGGCGTCGTAAGCGCGCATACGATCGATGGCGGTTACCCACTTGATAGCGTCTCTTGGCTTGGTGCCACGGAGAGAGTGCAGGTTCGGGTAGTTGGGGCCCTGAATCTCGTCGCCTGTGAGCATGACCTGATAGTCTGGTAGCCAGATCGCCAGGTGACTGGCAGACTCACCGCCCGTTTGAAACAGCTCCATGCGAATACCGGCAATAGTGAGCTCTTCGTTGCCATCGACAAAATGGTTGGGAGGAATGTAAGAGCCCAGTTCACTTCCCAGTGTGTAGCCGCAGCAGGAGATATGGTAATCGCGGCCGTCAGTGACGGGGTCTAGAAGCTGTCCGTACATGTAGAGCGCGCGTACTCCCATGATGGGAGCTGTCACCTGATTCTCGTCTTCGAGTTCCCGCAGAAAATTTTCCGCCGCTATGACTTTGACTGCACCGGACTCAGCATCCGCTCGATCGATAAAAGCTCCGGCGCCACTAATGTGATCGGCGTGGTGATGAGTGTAGATCACTGCTTTGACAGGTTTGTTGGAGATTTCCCGAAAAGCGCGCTCCGCGACCGTGGCGTGCTCGTTCGCGGTGGTGGTGTCGATGATCACCAGGCCGTCGTCGCCTTCAATCATGATGACGTTTCCGAAGCCACGATTGGGAGTGTTGTAGTCCCACACTGGCGTGTCTCCGATCTGAAAGAGCTCCTCATCAAGGTAGCGGGCGTGCTCCCTTAGGTAATCCGGCGAACTAAAAGGGACGACGTAGGGGTTCTCACCCTCACTCATACTAGCGGCGCTATCTACTGGATTTTCTTCGCCAGCGCAGCCAACAAGAATCGCGGGTACAGCCAAAAGGCCGAGGATTAGTAGAGAATTGGGTTTCATCAGCGATTTCCTTTGTGGGCGCTAGATCTGGGGCTCAAGCCTTGCCGCGCCCGGCGCTTTAAATTATTAGTTTTCTTGAGTTTTGAGGCAGCCACTTAAGTTAGCTATCACTGTAAAGTTTGTCGCGCGAAAGTCACGAACGCGAGCTATACTTTTCTACTCACTAAAGTAAACGATACCAGCTGGAGATACGCTATGGATATTATGGAAATGGGAGCTTCGCTCCTTTCAGACAAACTTGGTATGGATCTGGATCCCAGTACGGTGTCGTCTGCGCTGAGTGGATTGCTTTCAAATGCAGATGGTCAGATCGACTTTGCCGGTATTGCCAGCAAAATGGCGAGTAGCGGCGACCTTGGCGCAATTGTCGGGTCCTGGCTTGGCGATGGAGAAAATTCGCCTATTTCGGCAGATAGCCTCAGCTCTATTTTTGGCAGCGATAAGCTGGCGGAGTTCGCTGGCAAACTCGGTACTGACGCAGAGACAGCTGGTAGCGGTCTGGCGGACGTACTGCCGCAGCTAATGGATAAGTCCAGCAGCGGTGGCAGCCTCCTTGATATGGCAGGCGGCGCAGAGGGTCTTCTTGGCGCGGCCAAATCCCTGTTTAGCTAAATCCTAAGCTGGCGACTATCTATCGCTTTAGGGTTTAGTGGCAGCGCTGAGCGAATCGCTTTGAGCAAGTTTGGGCGGTAAAAAGTCCAAAGTGCTGCGGTAACCCGCTTCATAGAGTTCTGCTTTTAGCTCCGGCCCTAGGGTGAACGCTATCGGTGACACATCACCGGTGTCGACCACGATGGTGGATAGCCAGAAAGCCTCGTTGATGTACTCGTGGGACAAGGTGGTCATAAAGGTGTGTATGAGCATTGCGAGGTAGTTTCGCAGCGGAATGACGGGTTTCCGACTATTTAGCTTGAGCGCACCCGTACCTCGAAGTTTGAACACCACGACGGGCGTCCCGAACCCTGACCAGTCCCTGCGCAGCGCCTCTTCCGAGAGGATGCTGCCGTCAGCCATGACTTGGTCACCCAGCGTCTTGAAGCTGAAAAGAAGAGGCACGGACATTGAGTAGCGAACCGCTTCGGACACTGCCATTTGCGGTGTAGTGGCCGTATTAAAAATCACGGGTTTGCCTGAACGGACGTCCGTAGCTATGACATTCAGGTCCATATCCAGATCACCAAAACACCGGCCCTGCATCTTCTCATCCATCCAACTCTCGAAGCGATTGCCGCTGGATAGGCCCCCGGTTCTCAGCAGGGAGATGAGGTTCTGTCCCAGGAACTGCGAGAAGTCGGTGTCATCCGATATCTTCCTGATCGCATTGAGGTCATAGCCGCCAGCCAGGAGAGCGGCAACGATGCTGCCACCCGACACGCCCACAACCTGATTAAAGCCAATCTTCAGTTCCTCAAGAGCCGCGAGAATACCAATGTGCGCAGGCAGGCGGGCTCCACCGCCGGCAAGAACGGGCACGATCTGTTCTTGGCCGTTACCTCTGTCGCAGCGATTCTTTAAACCCTGAGCACCGTTGTTTTGGTCTTCTATAGCAATTGCCATTGTCGATACACCTTGGCTTCGCACCGCATTACTATACTCTCAGTTCCTCATGGGTGAAGTGATCAATACGTGGACACGGTAGAGAGAGCGCAGGCACAGCAAACTATTGGCATTTTGAGCGACGGTAAACCCGGGCACTTGAATCAAAGCCTGGGTCTTGCTGATGCCTTGCAGCGTCTGCGCCCAAACCTGCGTGTGCAGGAAATCCCCGCTATGCCTCGCAGCCAGGCTTTAGTTGAATTCCTGCGACCCAGAAAACGCCAACCCGATGTTGATCTACTGATTGCGGCGGGACATGCGACACACCTGAGTCTCCTCGCACTGCGTCGAGCTTACTTTTGTCCTGTGATAGTTCTTATGAGGCCCAGCCTGCCGGGAGTATTTTTTGACCTACGCATTGAGCCCCGACACGACGGTGGCAGAGAGACTGCGCGTTGCTGGATTAGCGAGGGGCCTCTGAATCGAATGCATCCCTCAGGTAGTCGTAGGGAGGGTGGGCTTATTCTCGTTGGTGGGCCTTCGCCACACTACAAGTGGGATGATGCGGCCGTGGTCCGGCAAGTAAAAGCGCTCTGCGGCGGTCGACGGCAATGGCAGCTGAGCGGGTCACGACGAACCCCGGCATCACTTATGACTGCTCTGTCCAATCTTGATCTTCCCGGACTCACGGTGCATGACTCAAACTCGCTGCCGAGTGCTTGGCTTGCGAATGAGCTGCCCAAAGTTGAGGAATGTTGGGTGAGTCCGGATAGTGCCTCCATGGTGTACGAGGCTTTGACTGCCGGCTGCGCTGTCGGTGTACTCGACCTTCCTGCAGCGCAGGGCAGCCGCGTCGCGCGTTCTATCGATGGGCTACTGGAGCAGCAGAGAGTAACCTCCTTCGGAGCATTTACAGAGGGCGCTTTACCGATGACTCCAAAGGAGCCTTTCGCTGAGGCGGATCGCTGCGCCCGGCGAATTCTTGAGCGAGGATGGCTATGACTAGTCTGGCCGCAGTTTTAATCGGCCTCATTGTGGTGGTCTTCAGCCATCGTATTGCCTGGTGGCGTCCGACTGTGGATTACAGCCGTCCACGGATTTTGATGTACCACATGGTTTGCGAGGCTCAGGCTGACGCTAAATTTAACAAGCTCAGGGTTTGCCCAGAACGCTTTGAGGAGCAGCTTCGTTGGCTGCGAGAACAAGGATGGCATTTCGCCTTAATGTCGGATCTGGAGCACCCCGAAAGCTTGCCGGTCAAAACTGTGATCCTGACCTTCGATGATGGTTATGAAGACAATCTGTTGAACGCCGACCCTTTGCTCGAGCGCTTTGATGCAAGGGCAACGCTGTACGTGGTGGAGGATCGTTTTGACCGTGACTGGTCCACGAGCAAGAAAGCTCACCACGACAGTGGCGAACTCATGCGTGAGTCCAAGCTGTCCGATACTCAGCTAGAGCAGATGATCGAGAGTGGGCGTTGGGAAATCGGAGGCCATACACGCACTCACGCGAATTTGGCTACCTTGGAATCTGAGCAAAGAGACATAGAGATTGCTGAGGCAAGACAAACTCTTGCCGAGCGCTTTGCAGTGCCTGTTAAAAGCTTTGCGTATCCCTTCGGGATTTATGGGCCCGAGGATGTCATTGCCGCTAAAGCGGCCGGTTTTACTACAGCCGTGACAACGAAAGAGGGTATCGCGCAGGATGTTAGTGCCCAAGCCATGGAGTTGCCGCGCATAAAGGTCAGCGGCAAGGATTCAATGTTGGCTTTTCGACAGCGAATACGCGCCGGTTTTCGCGGCACATAAAAAAGCCTGAGGTCCTAGACCATGCCTAACTGTTTGGCGAGGACGTTTAGCTCATCCGCAAAGGGGTCGTTGTTCGCATCACGATGCCAGGTGTATTCGGTGTAGCTGGCGGCCATCTCCGCAGCCTCGCTACCGAAAAGTTTTTCGATCATTGCCAGACTCATATCCATGCCCGCGGAAACGCCCGAAGAGGTGAAGAACTTGCCGTCCTCAACCCAGCGCGCGGCCTCGACCCAATCCACCTTATCGGACTGCATAGTTGCGATAGCGAAAACCTGTTTGTTGGATGTTGCCTGGAGCCCATCGAGGAGACCAGCCTTAGCGAGCAACGCCGACCCAGTGCATACGGAGCTGACCCATTGGGCCGTCTTGGACTGCGCTCGCAAAAAGTCGAGCATCGCCGGGTTCTCGAGTTCTGTAAGCGTGCCGCTACCGCCGGGTACCAGCAAAATGTCAAAGGCGGGCGCGTCGTCGAAGCCGTAATCGGCGATAACCCTGGGTCCGATCGCGCCTTCTGAGCCGATGGCGGCCGCCACGGGGCCACTTTCTTGTGCGACAGTATTGATGTTAACGAGAGAAGAGCCGACCACAGAGAAAAGCTCCAAAGGGCCGAAGTAATCAAGCATCTCAAAACCGGGGTAGAGGACCGCACCGAGCTGTAAGGGTTGTGTATTCATGATTGTCTCTCCTGTGTCCCCGCGATCGACGCATCGTTTGCGGGTTCTTGCGATTGGTTTTTAAAGAACGATTCCGGTGGTGTCTTTTTCCAGCGTCTGTTGGTCCAGAGATAAGTCTCCGGTTGTTCTGCAATAGCTGCTTCGGCTGCCAAAACGTAACGCGCGAGTATCAGTTCCGGATCCGCATCGTGAGGCGGTAAACTGATTTCCTCAAACTGGACTTCATAGTGTCCTGTCTCTGTGCGACGGCATTTCGCAAACACAACGGGAATACTCAGAGTTTGCGCCAGTTTGTCTGCGCCGCGATAAAAACTCGCGGGTCGATTCAAAAAGTTCCGCCAATAGCCCGAAGCTTTGGGGCCCGCTTGATCGGCAAGCATAGCGATTAGCCGTTTACGTTTGCGTCCACGAATCACCTCTCTGCCAACTCGATCGATGGGCATGGGGGATGCGCCAAAGCGAGAGCGCGCATCGAGCATGTATTGATTCCAGAACGGGCTGTGCAAAGTCTTGTAAACCGGGTCGACGGATACCTGCATCTTCTCCATCGCCGCGTGAAGCATCCACTCCCAATTCCCCTGATGAATCAAAAGCACGATGGCCTGTTTTTCAAAGCCATCTGTCGCGTCAGCGAGCACCTGCATGTTCGGGAAACTCATGCGTTGCGCCATGTCACTTTGCTTCATCCGAGTGGAGCAAAGGATCTCCATAAACAAATTGCAAAGATGGCGGTACGAGGCGCGGGCTATCGCAGCGCGTTCAGATTCGCTTTTTTGCGGGAATGCTGAGCGTAGATTCTCATCGACGGTACTACGCCGATAACGAAACACGTGGTAGAGCAGCACATAGAAAAGCACCGCCAACGCATAAGCCAGACGTAGGGGTAGCGCTGCCAGCAGGCCAAGAAACCATTTCATTTCTTGTTATGCACGCGCCTTGGGTGGACGGGGAAACAGAACCGGCGTCGCCTTTCGATAGGCCTGATACTCCTCCTCATGCCCCCACTTCTTGACCGCGTGGGCATCCAGCATGGGTATGCCACTGATCTTGGTCAGCAGGAGGTATACGAACACGGGCGATACCAAGGTTGCATACTGCCAGCCTTGGAGCGCAGGGAACGCAATGATGGCGATACCGCACCACAGTAAAATCTCGCCGAAGTAGTTGGGGTGACGCGACCAGGCCCATAAACCCTGCTGTATAAATCGATCGGTATTGTCTGGATCGCGTCGAAAATCGCGTTTCTGGCGATCCGCGGTGACTTCAATAGCAAAGCCCGTGACCCAGACGGCCAGACCTAGTATCCCAAAAATCCCGAGCTTAGGTGTTTGCGTGGAAGTCATCGCAGCGAGAGCCGCAGCGGCAGTCATGAGCACCCACAATCCCTGAAGTGTCCAGGTCATCATGAACCGAAAGAAAAAGGGCTTGATGCGGTCAAAGCGGCGGTCGGAGCCCGCGTCACGAATTCGCAGGAACAAAAAGCTTCCTAATCGTAGCGCCCAAATTGCGACCAGCGCTGCCAACAGTTGAGAGCGGGAATCATTGTTGACGGTCATTGCACAGGCTACGACGGTAACGTAGGTCACTGATCCCGTGAAGTCGTAGTAGCGTTCGGATTGACTGATGTATGCGGGAATAAAGACCAGCCACTGGATTACAAAGGCCAGGGCAGCAATCAGCGCGAAAATGGGTATTCCGGCCAGTTCATGCCCTTTGTAACTGCCCGCGACGGCCATGCCAGCGGCAATAGACACCGCGACGGCTATTCCGATGATAGATTTACTCGCAGGAGGTCGTTTGTCTGTCTCTGTCATGAGAATATTTCCGAATACGAAGGTTGTAGTCTATCGCAAGCTTTGGATTGAGGTCTTTGTCGACGCTTGCACTATAATATTGGTCTGATCAGTGGCCGCAGCTGTCCCAGCTACAAAATTGCCCCAGGCCTTTTGATTGTTTTATCGCCGTTTGAGTTTAGAGCGGCCTCTAATAAGGAGATTCTATGAACACTGCATTACCGGAACGCGCCAAGTTTCATCACATGAAAGATGGAACGGCGGAAGACTGGCAAGTCATCATGAAAGAAGCCAAGGTCGCGGCGGCCGAGTTGCCTGACCGTATGCTCGAGCACTTGCGAGTACTTGATGGAGATTGCGGCGGTTTCCCTGTGGATCGCCTGACTCATTGCCTGCAGACGGCGACTTTGGCGCATAAAGATGGCAAGGATGAAGAATACGTGGTCTGCGCACTGTTGCATGATATCGGTGACACGCTCGGACCCTTCAACCACGCGGATATTGCGGCGACCTATCTGCAGCCCTTCATTAGTGAGCAGAATCATTGGATGGTGAAGCACCACGCGATTTTCCAGGGTTACTACTTCTTCCATCACATTGGTTTGGATCGAGACCAACACAAACAGTTTGAGTCTCACCCACATTACGATTACACCAAGGAGTTTATCGAGAAATACGACGCTCCAGCCTTTGATCCCGACGCTGAAACCTATTCTCTAGAGTTCTTTGAGCCGATGGTTCGCCGTGTCTTTGCCGCACCTAAAGCATCGCTGTACAAAGCGGCCATGGAGTAAGGCTAAACGGGGGGCCTTTGCTCCCCTGTTTCAGGACGGCTTGTTCAGACCCAGCATCTTGGCAATTGCCTTGTCGAGCATTCTCGGCGAAGCCACACTCATCATGAGTTTTTCCATCATCCGACCTTTTACCGCCGCGTAGCGAACCTTTGGTTTGGAAGTGGTGAGTGCTGTGCAGATTAACTCCCCCAGACGTTCGGCCGGATATCCGTCGCGACCCTGACTAATGAACACTTTTTGAAAGCGCTCCAGGATAGGTCGGTAGGGAGAGCTGCGGTACTGCTCAATATCAACCTCCTCCGCCTTATCCCAGATCGCGGTTTTTACCGGGCCGGGTCCAATCACAATGACATCGATGCCAAACATCATGAGTTCACGACGCAGAGCTTCTGAATAACCTTCCAAACCAAACTTGGAAGCGGCATAAGGCCCTACGAAGGGCATGGCGCGAAGGCCTGCAACAGAGCTGATATTGACGATGCGTCCCGGTGCGCCTTTCAGCACTGGATCGGCGCCGAGAAGGGGGGCAAAGGCCTGCGTCACCAGAAATGGCCCTACGAGGTTTACTTCCAGCTGTTTGCGGTAGTCACTTTCGGACACCTCAAGCAGAGGCCCGGACACCGCGATACCAGCGTTGTTCACCAACCCAGCGAGGGTGCTTCCGTTTAGGGCTTCCCTCACAGAGTCTGCCGCATGAGCGATTCCCTCGGGGTCCACAACATCAAAAATCAGCGGGGAAAAGTTTTCGCCAAGTTCGGCCTGGACACGCTGGGCATCCGATTCCTTGCGGACAGATCCGAAGACTCTGTAGCCTCGGGCGATCATGACCTTTGCGGCGGCATGGCCAATGCCCGTAGAGACCCCGGTGATTACGATAGTTTGCATAGCGGTTTGACCTTAGCTTCAAAATGAGTTGTAGAGGGCCGCTCAAGGTACAGATTTACTAGCTCGGGTAGACCTTGCGCTGCTAAGCTGCATAGCATCCTCTTAGAACAGAATAGGCGTCAAGCTTCTTGGTCAGCTCCGGTAATAAGGTACGCGTCACGCTGGCCTGCTTCTTCGCCTATTTTGTGATGTCGGGGATGCTGGCACCTATTGGTATTGTGTTACCACCCCTTGCAGAATATCTCGGCAGACCCATTGCAGACGTTGCGCCGATATTCAGTTGGCTTACCCTTGGGATTCTTTTGGGTTCTGCTCTAGCGCTCGTAGTCTTTGACGTTCTTACGGTTCGCGTCTGGACCCTGCTGGTCTATTTGGCCATCGTGCTTGCACTGCTCACCCTGCGCTTGTCCGACTCGACGCTCGCGTTAAAGCTGTCTTTAGGCGTCGTTGGCACTGCCTGTGGCATTGGATTGGCGGCGGCAGCGAGCACCATTACCCAGCTCTATTCGGAGGATCACCGTGCGTCTATGCTGGTGATTACTGACGGGTCCTTTAGTGTCGCAGGTATTGTCATATCCACTCTTGCGGTGTCACTGGTCGCAGCGGGATTTCACTGGTCGAGCTCCTATTTGGCCGTTGCTGCCGTTGCCGCGATAGTGGTGCTATTGGTGGCGACGGCGAGCTTCCCTACCGGTAACGAAGCTGACGATCAGGGGCGTTCAAGGGACACCTGGCCAGCATCTGTTTGGCTCTGCATAGCCGCACTGTTTCTCTATACCCTCGGTCAATACTCTCTGCTGTGGTGGTTGCCGACCTATCTCGAGGAGTCTCTGGGCGCACCGCGGGATGCTGCGGGGGCTGTCGTTGCACGATTCTGGACCGGCATGTTGATCGCTCAGCTTCTGGTCGCGTGGTGGGTGTTGCGCATCGGCGCTCGTCGCCTGGTGCTTTTGAGCGTCAGCGGCGCTTTTCTGGGTTCGCTACCGCTTTGGTTAAACGATTCGCTGACGCTTTTACCCTGGCTGTCCTTACTCTGGGGTGTCGCTAACCTTGGCCTGCTGAAGATTGTCATTTCCTTCGCGACGCTAGCGGTTCCCAATCCCAGCCCGCGCCTTGTCGCAGCGCTTCTGTTTGGTGCCACTTCAGGTACGGCGATCAGTCCAAAAATCACCAGTGTTGTTGTTACCGCACTAAACACACGCGCTGTTCTTCAGTTCGGCTCTCTTTGCTATCTTGTTTTGGGGATTCTTGTTTTCGTGGCCTGGTGGCTGATGCGCAGTCGCGCGGAGTCGGTTCAAAGCTAGTCGTGTAGTTACATTCGAGTAGTTACATTCGAGCAGTTACATTCGAATAGTTTTAATCGAGTCGTGGTAGTCGACAATTACTAGTTGAAAATTGGTAGTCGAATAATTGTAGTGGTGCAGTAGGAGGACCGCTGATTCATGACCGTCGCAGTAGTAGACATGCGCAGCGCCGAGGCCGAGATGGCCTTTGTCGAGACGCTTAAACGAACGGGTTTTGCCGTGTTGCGAAACCCGCCTTTGGACGCGCAGCGCATGGCGCGAATGGCGGACGATTGGCGAGGCTTTTTCTTTAGTGAAGAGAAGTGGAAGCACTTGGCGGAGGAAACTCCGTCAGGTAACACCAGCGGTTACATTCCGCCCGATGTGTCGGAAACCGCCGTGGGCCACGATGTTAAAGACCTCAAAGAGTTCTTCCATATTGTGCCGGACACTATCTTGCCGGCGGGTTTGGCGAATGATGCGGAGTCCCACCTGATCGAAGCTCAGGCTTTGGGGCGACTGCTTTTGGGTTGGCTGGATATTCACTGCGGAAGCGCGCTGTCGGCGGGTCTGCGGGGGCAGCTAGCCGAGAGCATCTCACCCGCAGACAGCCTTCTTAGAATTCTCCACTATCCGCCCTTAAAGGGCGATGAACCCCCGGATGCGGTGCGTGCGGCTGCGCATGAGGACATTAATTTGATCACCTTGCTGCCGGTATCTGCAGAGCCTGGATTACAGGTGCTGGGGCGTGATGGGAAGTGGACTGATGTACCCGGCGTGCCGGGCGACGTCATTGTGAATTCTGGTGATATGTTGCAAGAAGCGTCGGGACGACAGCTGCCCTCTACTTCGCATCGCGTGATAAATCCCACGGGCGGGTCCAGTAATCTGTCACGTATCTCGATGCCTTACTTTATTGCTCCCGATCTCGACATTCAGTTGTCAGAGAAGCATACGGCTGGCACTTATCTTCGCGAACGTCTGGACCTACTGGCCCGCTAGAGACAGTGTTTCGAGGTAGAGCTTTTTCACGGCATCGGCGTCTACGGCGGTGCAAATGCGGCAGCTCGGCCGCCCTAGCCAGGCACCACTCTCGTAACGCTCGGGATGTAACCCAAGAATTGTCTGGCCCATCGCCACGCCCTCGCAGACTACGCGAGTCGGTCCTTCCTCTACCTGATAGTGCTCTGGGGCGAGGAGATAGGCCACAGCACTGGAGTCGTGAATTGGGCAGCTTCGCTCGCCGTTAATGCCTTCGTAGAAGTCGAAGTAGAAGCGCGTGATGTCGTGAATAAAGCTCCCTGCATCACCGGCCTGGGTGCGTAAGGCTTCGACAAACGCTTCGTCCATCACGGTTTCTTCTGTGACGTCTAAACCTACCACGGTGACTTCCAAGCCACTGCCAAGCACCTGGTCTGCTGCGGTGGGATCTCCCGCCATATTCGCTTCCGCCACGGGGGAGACATTGCCCTGATGACCGCGGCGCATAAATACGCCCCCCATGATCACCACCTCTTTTAGCAGTTCCGGAAGTCGTGGGCACAGATCCAAAGCCTTCGCGACATTGCTCATCCGTCCTACCGCGACGACCGTTATCTCGCCCGGATAGGCTTCTGCTAATTCAACGATAGCTTCTGCAGCAGATTGCAGTTCGGCGTCTTGTAGTGGCGTAGAGAATTCGATATCGCCCAAGCCGTTTTTTCCATGAACAAAATCGGGATGGCCGTTACCAAGGGCAGGACCAATAGGGCCTGACGCTCCGCGGAACACGCGGGCATCAATGCCAAAGCGTTCTCTTACGTAGCAGGCGTTGCGTGTTGTGTTCGCAATACTGGCATTGCCCGAAACGGTGGTGATCGCCTCGATACGCAGGCCCGGTGCATAGTGCAAAAAAAGTAAAGCCATGGCATCGTCGATGCCGATGTCGGTGTCAAAAATCACGCGTTTCATGAAAGTTTCCGGACCTTTGTCTGTTTTTTTAGTGCTCGCCAGTTGCTGAGCGACGGCCATAGTAACTGCTCCGCCGCTTGCTTACCTCGGCCCAGGGCAGCATCAAGTTTGACTCTGGGCGCACGAACATCCAGTTGCGCCATCACGGCGGCGAACACGGTTTCTTTCGCTGCAGCCAAGGGTGGGCCAGCGAGCGTGAGTCGATCGCTTATCAGCACGCTATCGAGATCCCCAAAGGCCAGCAGCGTGGGTTTATCAGTGGGTTTGTAACGTCGAAGGCTTTTCTTGTTCTCGCTACGCTTAATGTTCTCAGCGATACAGCGACCCATGTCAAGAGCATGGTAAGCCTGCTTGCTGATCGGTTTAGCGAGTTCCGCAGCGTCGCCCGCCACGAATACCTTGGAATATCCTGGGTGGGCCAGAGTGCTATCTACCGGGGCCCAAGCCTTTGGTTCTGCAAGGCCGGATTCAGCGAGCAAGCTTGGGGGCGCTGGGCCACCGGTCCAGATGGTCAGGTCCGATCGAAGTTTCCGGCCGCTGGATAGCTGAACAGTCTTCGGAGTAATGCGTTGCACCGGGTCCGAGGTAACAAGGTCCACGTTGCACTCGCTGCTGTGCCGGGCAATGAGTTCACCGACGGCTTGCGGACCTTCGGGTAGTAGCCTTGGGCGCGCTTCCACCAGACTGATGTCCAAAGATTGCTGCCGGTAGCGGCGAAGCACTTCGCCCAAAGCCTCAATACCTTCGAGTCCTCCACCAATGATCACGACTCTGCCGCCATCCCTGCCCAGGTTTTTCAGGCGCTGTTGGATAGCTTTGCACTGCTCGACAGATTTAAAACCGTAGCTATGCTGGGCTACCCCAGAGACACCATAACTGGCATCTGCACTACCTAGCGCGACGACCAGATAATCAGCTTCAAAATGCTTTCCCGAATCGACGCTTACGCGCCGCGTCTGAGGATCTAGTTCAGTAACGGTGCCATGCTCAAAGCGATGGCCGCGTGCCTTGAGGTTAGCGCGGAGGGAGAGTCTCAGTTGGCCAGGCTTTTTAACCCCGGAGATAAGCTCGTGGATGTTTGGGAGGAACTCGAAGCTGGATTTTTGATCAATGAGCGTTACTGAAAACTGATCGCAATCCAGTCCATTGGCACAGGCAAGCCCCGCGAAGCCACCACCCACAATCACTACTCGCCGTTTTGTCATTCGTCTTCCCGGCGTACGCTGACGTCCAGACTGCCGTCGGCCTGGCCCATGAGGCTCACGACCATAGGCTGGCAGCACACCTGGCAGTCTTCGATGTATTCGGCATCGCTGTCGCCACTATCCAACAGTATGGAGAGGGGTTCGCCACAATAGGGGCAGTACACCTGGGATTCCTGGAGTTCCATGGGCTCAGCTCTCGAGGCGAATCACGCAGCGTTCATTGGCCAGGAAGGCACGGGTTTCTTCATCCACCACAAAATCCTTTTTGTACTCATCCATGCGTTCGTTCATATAGCTACGTAAACGACGCCGTCTTAGTGCACCGGCGAAGCGGCGGATATGTTCGACGCTTTGCAGAATGAGCGGAGGCACCACGGCCTTCTCACTGCCATCACTCTTGGCAACCATGGTGAAGTACGAGGTGTTTGTGTGTTTTACCGTGGCGGTTTGCACGTTTTCTGCGACAACTTTGATGCCTACTACGATGGAACTTGATCCTACATAGTTCACCGATGCCATTAGTGAAACAAGATCGCCGACCTCTACTGGGGCCAAAAAATGCACGTTGTCTACAGACACTGTGACGCAGTAATTGCCTGCGTGTTTGCTGGCGCAGACGTAAGCGACCTTGTCCATTAGCGAGAGCAGTGTGCCGCCGTGTATCTTGCCGCCAAAGTTAGCGTAGGCAGGGATCATCAGCTCGGTGATCGTGGTTTGAGAGTAGCTGACAGTGTGGCCATCACTCGCTTGCGCGCCCGTCATATTAATTCTCCTTCTCGTCTTTGCTTTCTTCCGAAGGATCAGCTTCTCGAGCCTGAAAGCCTTCCGTTGCTACTTCCGCAACATCAGCAAAACGTTCGTTGGGGACTAAAGCGGTTAATGAGTAGTGGGCGATTTTCCAAACGCCGTTTTCCTTCAGCAGTACGCCCGTGCCGCGAAAGCGGCCCCAGCGCTTTGACACCATGATTTCATCGAACCACGCACTCGCTCCCATGGGGCCCATGGTGATGAAGCGTTCCTCGGAAACATAGGTCCATCCGGTGCCGCCGGAAAAGCGCTCTCCCACATAATCAGTGAATTCCGGTAACGGCCAGCGCTCCCAGTCATCGGTACCCATGAATACGCCGTCGGCGCTGAAATAGCCCAAATAGCGCTCTTTGTCCGCTTCGGCTGCTGCCTGGTGAAAATCATTGAGCAATCCGTTTATGGCTTCTTTCGCCATCTCGTCAGCAGTGCTCTGCAAGGAGTGCAAGGAAAAAACGGCGAGGAAGAAGCATTGTGTAAGCAAAACAGCGTGGGCTTTGAATCGAATTTGCATAGGGGAATCCTGTTCCGGCTCATGTGCGAAGGAAATACCCCGCCAACATAGGCTTTATCTCCTGTTAGGAAAACCCCTCATGAAGTCTCCAGTTTTTGTTGCGACAGTACGTAGCACTGCTGTGTTTTTCTGCAGAGTTACTCACGCCAGACCGCTACGATAGATCTGTTCACAATATGGGCATTAGTTGGCAAAACTTTGAGGAGGTTGTGCACTCCAAGTTCGCTCATTCTCAAAGTTAAGGTCAAAACAATGTCCACTACTACAGCTCCGCGACATCTTGAGTTGTCGCTACTGCTACTGCGATTGAGCGTTTTTCTGGTCATGTTTGTCTGGACTATGGATAAGTTCGTGAACCCAGAGCACAGCGGCCGAGTCTTTGAACACTTTTATGGTGTTGACGGATTATCACCGACGGTGTTTATGGTGCTGGGTGGTTTGCAGTTGATACTGGTAATCGCGTTTGTTCTTGGACTCAAGAAGCGCCTGACCTATGGTTTGGTGATGCTACTGCACGCCGGTTCTACGCTCTCCTCCTGGGCTCAGTATGTCGATGCCTTTAACAATCTGCTGTTTTTTGCGGCATGGCCAATGTTTGCGGCGTGCATTGCGCTGTATCTTATGCGTGATCACGACCAGCTATGGTCTCTGGGCAAGTAAGGCGCATTCTCAGATTTAACGGTGATTCTTCTGGGTAAGTTGGTATAAGGTTCTCTTACAAACATAATGTTTTGAGGACCTGACATGCCACGCAAGAATTCCCTTTCTCGAGCTTTCACTCGGGCGCTAAGCCTCGCAGTGGCGCTGCTGTGCTTTGTAAGCACCGCAGGCGCTGCCGATCGCCCCAACATTTTGGTGATATGGGGGGATGACATCGGCATCTGGAATCTCAGCCGTTACAGCATGGGGCAGATGGGGTATCAGACCCCGAATATCGATCGCATTGCTAATGAGGGCATGGTTTTTACTGACTATTACGGTGAGCAAAGCTGCACCGCCGGGCGCTCTGCGTTCATTACCGGACAGCATCCTGTGCGCACGGGCCTGACCAAAGTCGGTATACCCGGGTCAGACATTGGCATCCAACCCGAAGACCCGACCCTGGCCGAGCTTTTACAGCCATTGGGATATACAAGCGGGCAGTTTGGCAAGAATCACCTTGGGGACAAGGACGAGTTTCTCCCGACAAATCACGGTTTTGATGAGTTTTTTGGCAATTTGTATCACCTGAATGCCGAAGAGAACCCTGAAGATCCGGATTGGCCCAAAGATCCCATGTTTAACCAGTTGTTCAGCCCTCGCGGTGTAATTCGATCATCTGCGGACGGGCAAATTGAGGATTCAGGCCCACTGACCAAGAAGCGCATGGAAACTGTGGACGAGGAATTTCTGGGCGAGGCGCTCAAGTTCATCGACAAAGCGCACAAAGATGACACGCCATTTTTCGTGTGGTTTAACTCAACCCGGATGCATTACTACACGCACGTGAAAGACGAGCAACTAGGCGCCTCCGGACAGGGTTTTTACAACGATGCCATGGTCGAGCACGACGGACACGTGGGTCAATTGCTGGCCAAGCTCGATGAGTTGGGTATCAGCGACAACACTATCGTGGTTTATTCGACGGACAATGGGCCGCATTACAACCAATGGCCCGATGCCGGCATAACGCCGTTCCGCGGTGAAAAGAACACGAATTGGGAGGGGGGCTTTCGAGTGCCAGCTATGGTGCGCTGGCCCGGTAAAATCGCGCCCAATCAAATCAGTAATAAAGTGATGTCGCACATGGATTGGGTACCTACACTCATGGCGGCCGCCGGCGAGGATGGGATTGCGGCTAAGCTCAAAGAAGGACATCGCGCTGCGGGCAAGAATTTTAAGGTGCACCTGGACGGCTATGACTTTTTGCCGTATCTAACGGGCGAGGTTACGGAGACACCCCGTCGGGAATTCTTCTACTTCAGTGATGATGGGGTTTTGGTCTCGGCGCGCATAGGGGACTGGAAGACGGTATTCGCAGAGCAGCGTTCGAAGCGATTCGATGTCTGGCGCGATCCCTTTGTGACTTTGCGTATTCCCAAGGTGTTCCACTTGCGTCGTGACCCCTTTGAACGCGCGGACACCGACTCCAATAGCTACAATGTCTGGTGGGATCACAAAGTCGCGCCGGCCGCGGGTATGGCACGCGTAGCCGTTACCCAGTTCGTGCGCTCTTTGCAGGCGTTTCCGCCCAGACAGCGCCCCGGTACCTTTACGGTGGATCAGATTATGGAATCTCTCTACCAAGCTAAACCTCAATAAGATCAGCACCAATAAGCGAAGACTTCAGAGGCAGACATCATGCGGCTACATAAATTTCTGATCGCGGCTCTGACGCTGCCTCTTGCTTTGTTAGCGACCTTTGCGTCGCTTGCCGTCGGGGCGCAGGAGCTTTCCTGGCCTCAGGAAATCAAAGGTGATGAGGGCACGTTGGTGATTTACCAGCCCCAGCCCGAATCCTTAAAAGGCGACAAGCTTAGCGCGCGAGCTGCAATCTCTATCGAGTTGCCCAATAAAGACGAGCCCATGTTTGGCGCTATGTGGTTCGAATCGCGTATCGCGACGGATCTGGACGCCGGCACCGTGGATGTTCTGGATATCAAAGTGACCAAAGCCGCCTGGCCTGACTCCAAGGATGCGGGAGAGCAGCGTTTGATGCAGGTGGTTCAGGGAGCGTTTCCTGACTACGGCTTTAGCTTGAGCTACGAGCGTTTGTCTGCATCGTTGGAGACGGCAGACATCGAGCGGAAGAGTCTGGAGGCGCTGAAAAGCGATCCTCCAATCATTCTGTTTTCCGAAGAGCTTGCGGTATTGCTCATGTATGACGGCGAGCCTCGCTTTGAGCCTGTGAAAGATTCTCCTTACGAACGGGCGCTGAATACGCCCTTCCTGGTTGCCAAGGAAAAGTCCGGCGCTCTGTTCCTGAGCGACGGGAGTCACTGGTACACAGCTGAAGATCCACTGGGCCCCTGGGTACTAACGACTAAGCCCCCTGCGGATCTGGCGAAAGCGGTAGCGGAAGGTGGTGCGATGGATGCTGCTGAGGGAGCGGGTAGGGCACCTGCGATTGTCGCCGCCACAAAGCCTACGGAGCTGGTTGTTACCGATGGTAAGCCTGACTGGCAGTCCTTGACCGGCGGAGAAATCTTGTACGTGCAGAACACGGAAACGCCGTGGCTCCGCGATCTTCCTACCGGCAACATGTACATTTTGTTGTCCGGGCGGTGGTACCGCTCCAAGTCATCTGAGGGCCCCTGGACCTTTGTTCCGGCCAATGAATTGCCCCCAGCATTTGCTGAGATTCCCCCGGACTCAGATATTGGAGGACTCCGCAGTTCCGTAGCGGGTACCGATGAAGCCGAGCAGGCTATGCTCGACGCCGCTATACCCCAGACAGCGGCGATTGTTCGCTCGGACGCGAAGTTGACCGTGGAGTACGACGGGAATCCCAAGTTCGAGAGTATCAAGGGTACATCTGTCGCTTATGCGGTGAACACCGGAGCGCAGGTGCTGCGTATTGACAACAGCTACTATGCGGTGGATGACGGTGTCTGGTTTATGTCAGCGACCCCCACCGGCCCATGGGCGGTGGCAGATTCTGTGCCCGAGGATGAGATCGCGAAGATTCCCCCTAGTTCACCCGTCTATAACGTCACCCATGTTCACGTTTACGAGTCCACACCCGAAGTTGTCTATGTGGGCTATACACCCGGTTATATGTGGTCATTCCCTTATTACGGGGTACCCGTCTACGGAACGGGTTGGTACTACCCTCCCTATTGGGGCCGTTACTACTATCCCCGTCCTCCCACCTGGGGGCTCCACGTGGGGTATAACCCATGGACTGGCTGGAACTTTGGTATGAGCTGGAGCAACGGCTTTATGACTATTGGTATGAGCTGGGGCGGCGGCTGGGGTGGTGCCTATCGACCGTGGGGATGTTGCGGAGGCTGGTATGGCGGGGGCTACCGAGGCCCAACGATTATCAATACCGGTGACATCAATATTGGCAACAACATCAACATAGGAAATCGCACCGATATCAGCAATCGCATCGGCGATAACAATTTGTCCATCGGTGATCGCGGCGGCAACAAAAACCTCTATCAGCGCCCGGAAAATCGGGATCGTGTGGCGAGCAAGCGCCAGCGCGACCAGTTGAAGCAAGCTCGACCCGCAACACAGAGGGCTAACAACGTGTTTGCGGACAGAGACGGTAACGTCGCCCGCCGCGTGGACAATGGCTGGGAGACTCGTGACAAAGGGCAGTGGAATCGCCAGACTGCGGCTGGCGGGACCAGCAATAAAGCGGAAAACCTTGGTAACCGAGCAAGCACGTTGCCGTCTACTTCGCGTGACTTATCGGCACAGCGAAACAGCAACCGAAGCAGTAGCAGCAGTTTTAATCGCTCTCAGATGGATCGCGCTCATCGTGCGCGCAATATGGGCGGTTCCAGAGAGCGCGCGCGCCGGGGAAGAAGACGTTAAGACGCGTTAAAGAGCGTTCACGAACTGGACTTGGGTTGTGTGACCCAAGTCCAATACCTAGACAGAGAGTTTCGGCCGGTAATCCTGTGGCTCAGTGCTGGCGTATACACACTGTAAACCACCTCAGATTTTCGTCTCGTGTTTAACGCTTATATCCGACAACTTAATGATTCTTCAGCATTTTTATTGGTCTCCGGACCGATATTGAGAGCTGGAAAACACACTTCTTTGCTGGGGGTACTCCGCAATGCGTAGCTCTCATGGCTTTGATCGAGAGGCGCTGTTGCGCCGTCTGGCGCTGACTATTGTTGTTGCTGGTCTGACCTTGGCTCTGCTGCAAATGCTGTAGCAGGGTTTGTGTTTTCGGCTGGCTGCGCTTGCTTGGTTTCTGATGCCTCGGGTTCTTCGTTGATTTTGCGGACGAACCAGAGGGCTTTGTAGGCAAGCAGGCCGATGAAAACGATCGTAGCCCCCACCACGATTAGCAAAATTGACGAATCCATTTTCTTAGCCGTGGTATCCCTATCTTAGATGCTGAAAACCATAGCATGGAGCATCCCTTGGATTGAGCAGTAGCTGTCCTATACTCAGACTATGAAGAAACTGCTGATACTCATTCTTTTGCTGTCGACCCCACTTCTGGCCCAAACGGTCTACAAAACAGTGGAAGACGGTGTGACTACCTATAGTGATAGTCCTCCCGAATCCGGACCCGCGGAAGTGATGACCATTGATGTGGCTCCACCCGCCGAGGATGGCGTTCTTGAGGAGCGTTTGGCGGAGATGCGCGACACCACGGACCGGATGGCGAGCGACCGGCGCGAACGCGAGAAGCATCGAGCGGAAATGCGCGACTTACAGCAGACAGCGGTTGTGACCCCGAGCACACCTCAACCGGCGACGGGCTCCATGACCACTAGCTGGCAGAACAGTTACTGGCCCGGGTACGGGCAGCCCGTGCGGCCGCGACCACCTATTCGCCCGGGGAGGCCTGTTCGCCCTAAACCTACCCCTGAACCCTATGGCGCGCCGGGCTGGTCTGTTATGCAGCCTGGCAACTCACAGCTAATGCGGCCCATCGTTTCGGGGCGGCGCTAGCAACTGTCTAGGGCGTATACCAAATTGGTGAGCTGTAGGCTCGCTCCTGAGTGATCAACGGCACCCCTTCGGGTGCGGCGACTCCAAAACGCACTGCGTCATAGGCCGTCCAGCGGGGTGTTGGGATTTCCAGCACTCGCACGTAATAAAATGCCGCTTCTGCAGCATTAAAGTCCGGGTCTTGCCACACAGTGGATAACTCCCCTGCGCCTATGCTATTGCTCCAACTTGGTACGCTCAGGTCAACGGTGTTCCCAACGCTGGGCAGGTTGCCTGCATTATCAAGGGCGCGGTCATCAGACCAGGCGACGTTGTACACCTTCTCTTTGGCTTCGCCGTCGGCGTTTACCCAGCCTTTCACAACCTGAACGCGATCCAGGTTTGCGCCCATGGGGTCACGCAGCGCAGAGATTAAGAAGCGCGGAGCTCCATCACCAGCTCGGGACATCTCACTACCCATAGGCACTCCAGCGGCGTAGCCTCGTTGTGCGAGGTCCGGGGCCTGAGCGTCGCTCGCTTCGAAATTCCAGCCGCCAAAAAAGCGCAGCGCGATACGCGGGCCGGTAGTTGCATAGGTCTCTCGACGTTCCATAGCATCAAAGATTGCGGTTCGGCTGTTCTCGTCAGCCCAGACCGCGGTAACGCCTGCAGCGTTGTACATAGCGCCGCTAAAACCCTCGATGCCCAGATCCGGATTGGTTTTTCCAGGGTGAGACATACGCTCCGGACTTGGTTCGGTGGTGGTGAACTTGGAGAAAAAGTTGTCTTCGCTAGGAGCCGATAGACCCGTGTGGGTATCCGTGGCGCCTTCGAAACCAAACTGGTAGGGGTTCACACCCATGGTTTGTTGTAGCTGCAGGCCTCGCAGAAGCCCCGAGCGTGCATATTCGCCCGGTAACATGGCGTCAGTTTTCGCCTCAGACACATCGAGATTCCCGTAGTCCCAGGTTTCGAAGTCCGCGAATTCATCGTCGGGGGAGAGCAGTGGGTGGGCCTCGCCGTCGCCTTTGAACTGGGTGACTTCATAGATCCGCTCCCAGGTCATTCGGCTCTTCGCATAGGCTGCGTCCAGTTCTTTGCCATCCTCGAAGTCATCCCGAAGGGGAAACATCATGCCGTTGGATAGGTTGCCGTTATGCGGAATCGCTGTGACGTCACCTCCGGTCTCTTCTTCATAGGCAGCCATCCATGCCCATAGGTCTTTAGGATCCTGACTGCCCACCGGCGGCATCATGGTGAATGGCACAACTTCCAGCGCTTTATCTGCGTTGTCTCTAAAAATCACGTTGCGATGAAGGTTGTTCCCTTTCACGAGTGAGGTCCACTCGTAGGCGATAAATGTCGTGAACTTCCCCGGATCGTTAAACTCTTCAGCCGCCGCAACCAGCCGTTCCCATACGTGGCGGTAAGCAGGAACCCCTGGTTGGTAAAGAAGTGCCGGCGGTGTCTCTCCTTGGGAGAATTGCGCGATTAAGCGGTACATCGCGTCAGCCGCCTGCTTTCCTCCCGCGTTGAAATCTTCGTGATAGCTGCGACCCGAGGGATCAGCCATGACATTGGGTGTGCCTTCCAATAAATCACTGATCAAACCCATGCCATCGGAGTGGTCTGTGATCATAAAAAAGTCATAGGGCCGTTTTAACTTTACCGGCTGGCCAGTGTTTGAGCGCACTTCTTCACCGCGAGCGAAGCGGTAAGCATCTTCTGGCATTAATCGTGTGCCCGAGCCCCCTGCGTCCGCAGACAGGCCGGTGTGCACGTGCGTATCGCCAAAATAGACCTGCCGTTGGGGGCTGGAATCCACGTACGGGGAGTAGGGTTCTTGTACCTCGGCGGCGCTAAGTTGCGGAGCTGTGGTCATGAGCGTCGCGTTGCAGACAAAGAGCGCGAGCATTCCCTGGCGGGCTCCTGGAATTTTACGAAGCATGCGGTGTTCCCCTTATCGGCGGCGCTAGACTGCCGTTATTTTTATTATTGCGGAGGCCATTCGACCTCCGCTATTGCACGAATGCAGCGACCCGCTCGATGGTCCAAAACGCAGCGACGCTGCCAATTCCATAACTTACTGTGCGCTTCACTAGCCTTGATGGTACACGGCTTATGCGACCCAGCAACGTGCCGACAATAACGACGCCAGCGACAAACAACAGTTGTCCTGCCTCTACGCCTACATTGAACATCAGCAGAGCCACGGGAATAGCGGTCTCGGGCAAACCTACTTCCTGCAGTGCTCCCGCAAAGCCTAAACCGTGTAAGAGACCAAAGCCGAAAGCTACGATCCACGGAGCGCGAGCGGTAATAGACGAGCGTCCTTGCTGCTCATGGATTACCTCAGCGGCAACAAACACGATGGACAGAGCAATGACCGCTTCCACGGGTGGCCCCGGCAGACTGATCCAGCCCAGAGTGGCGCAAACCAGCGTAATGGAGTGCGCTACGGTAAAAGCGGTGACGGTGAGTACCAGACGGCGAAGGCTTCCCACCAGTAATAGTAGGGCGAGGACAAACAGGAGGTGATCGATACCACCGAGGATGTGCTCGACGCCGAGGACAAAGTAGGCCACCGCCACTTCTCCCGGGCCGGGTGACGCTGTTACGGTGAATACGGGCTCAGCGGGCTGCAGGCGTTCGAGTTGGGTTGTGCCATCCATACGCTCGATGCGCACGATGACATCGGTCGCGCCCCCGAGAATCCCGTCAATAGTGATTTGCTGGTCGATGAGCCCACCGGTGGCGACAATCTCAAAGCGTTCTTCCCAGGCGTTGTTGATGATGGCGCTTCGTGATTCAACCGCGCGTTCCACGTTTTCGGGAAAGATAACTCGCGCGGCCAGTCTGCGGTTATCCGGCAGCGCAGGCACGCGCCACAGTACGCTGTAACGCTCGGTATCAGATTGCGATAACTCCAGATAGGCTGGTCGGAAGATATCCGCGCTCGCAGCTTGGCTGAGAAGCAAGAGAATGATTGTCAGCAGCTGCGCCGAAATTGTCTTCATATTATCTTCATTACGCATGGCCAAAACGGATCTTGGTCGGCGAGTTTAGCGGCTTGAGGGCTTAGCGTCAGCTTAGGAGTCTCAAAGACGCTTGCAGGAAGACGCTACCTTTTTGCTTTGTTAGTCTTAGCGCCCGATTTTGAAGAAGAGACACTTCGGCATGAAGCGGATTTTAAGCACACTATTGGGTCTGTGCATTGCAGGCTCGGTTTTTGGCGCAGCACAAGACGCAGCGTCCACTCCTTATAAAGGCCTTGAATGGCGCAACATCGGTCCGGGCTTTATGTCTGGTCGCATCGGCGATATCGCTCGCCACCCCACGGATTCCAGCACCTGGTATGTGGGTGTAGCTTCCGGCGGCGTCTGGAAGACCAGCAACGCAGGGGTAACCTTCACCCCGGTTTTCGATGATGAAACCTCCTACTCCATTGGTGCTATGGCCATCGATCCGAGTAACCCCCACACCGTTTGGGTGGGCACCGGTGAGAACAACGGCGGTCGCCACATAGGCTTTGGTGACGGTATTTACCGCTCGGATGACGGCGGAGAAAACTGGACAAATATGGGGCTGCCTGAGTCGCAGCATATCTCCACAATCATTGTGCACCCCGAGGATTCCAATACCGTTTGGGCCGCCGTTCAGGGCCCGCTGTGGACCAAAGGTGGTGAGCGCGGTTTATACATGACCACCGATGGTGGTCAGACCTGGGAAAAGACCCTCGGCGGTGGCGAGTGGACCGGTGTTACCGATGTGGTTATCGACTCCCGTGATCCAAACGTTTTGTATGCGGCTACCTGGCAGCACCAGCGCACCGTCGCCGCGTACATGGGCGGTGGCCCCGAAAGTGGCCTTCACCGATCCCTCGATGGTGGTAAAACCTGGACCAAGCTGACCCAGGGTCTTCCCAAAGGCAATATGGGCAAGATCGGCCTAGCTATTTCCCTGCAGAATCCCGATGTCGTCTACGCGGCGATAGAGCTGGACCGACGTAAAGGCGGTGTCTGGCGTTCCGATGATCGCGGTGCAAGCTGGGTGAAAGGTGCGGATGCGGTGAGTGGCGGAACAGGGCCACATTACTATCAGGAACTCACAGCCAGTATGCATAAGCATGACCGGCTGTATCTGGTAGGTCCTACGGTGCTCAAGTCCGAGGACGGTGGTTTGACCTTTGAGCCCATGCCTCACCCTAACCAGCATGGCGACATGCACGCGGTCGTGTTTGATCCTGAGGATCCGGACTACATCATGATGGGTACCGACGGCGGTGTGTACGAAAGTTTTGATCTGGGCGACACCTGGCGCTACATGAGCAACCTGCCCGTCACTCAATACTACAAGCTTGCGCTGGACGATACTGAGCCCTTCTACAACATTTACGGTGGTACCCAGGACAATAATACCCAGGGTGGTCCCTCCCGTACGGACACCGTGAACGGTATCCGCAATGCCGATTGGGAAGTGATTCTGGGTGGTGACGGCCATCAGCCTGCGACGGAGCCGGGCAACCCCGACATCATGTACGCCGAGTCCCAAAAGGGGAACCTGAACCGTGTAGATACAACCACCGGCGAGAGCATCTATATTCAGCCGCAGCCGGCACCGGGTGATCCGCCCGAGCGATTCAACTGGGATTCTCCGATCCTTGTGAGTCCTCATTCGCCGGCGCGCATTTACTTCGCTTCTCAGCGTGTGTGGCGCTCGGATAACCGCGGTGACGATTGGACGGCGATCTCTGGCGATCTGACCCGCGATGAAGACCGAATGCTCATGCCTCTCATGGATCAGACTTGGAGCTGGGACGCGCCCTGGGACATGTTCGCCATGTCGGACTACAACACCATTACATCTCTGGCGGAATCGCCCCTGGTCGAGGGTTTGCTCTATGCAGCAACCGACGATGGTTTGATTCAGGTATCCGAGAACCGAGGCGACAGCTGGCGTCGCTTAGAGGTGGGCTCGATGCCCGGCGTACCTAAAACGGCTTTTGTAAATGACATTCGTGCTGACCTGCACGATGCAGACACCGTTTACGTGGCCTTGGATAATCACAAGTACGGCGACTTTAAGCCCTACCTTCTGGTGAGCCGAAACCGTGGTCGCAGCTGGAGCAGCATCACAGACGGGATTCCCGATCGGCATCTTGTTTGGCGACTCGTACAGGATCACGAGCGGGCAGGCCTGATGTTTGCCGGTACTGAGTTCGGCGTGTTTATGACGCTAAACGGCGGCGACAGCTGGGAGAAGTTCAGTGCGGGTATGCCAACAATATCTATTCGTGATATCCAAATTCAGCGACGCGAGAATGACATAGTAGCTGCAAGTTTCGGGCGTGGTTTCTTTGTCATGGATGACTATTCTGCACTACGAGAACTGAGTGACGACGCGATGGAGCAGGAAGCCACGCTGTTTGAAGCGCGCGATGCCGACTGGTACTTCCCGCGCAAAGTGTTGGGTGCGAAAAAGCGTGGCTCTCAAGGTGATGATCTGTATGTCGCCGAGAATCCACCTTTTGGCGCGGTGCTGACCTATCACCTGGCGGACGGTTTTTCGACTTTGGAGAAAACCCGGCAAGACGCAGAGAAGAAAGTTCTTGAGGCAGGTGGCCAAGTGAAGTTCGAAGGTTGGGACGCGGTGGAAGCCGAGCGCAGAGAGGCAGCTCCTGCATTGATGATGGTTATTCGCGATGCCAGTGGCAATGTGATCCGTCGTCTCGATGCGCCTACGGAGAAGGGTTTTCATCGTCTTGCCTGGGATCTCCGTCATCCTTACTACGGCTCTGTAGAGACTCCGCCAAACTGGCAGGGCCTTCCACCGAAGGGCTTTATGGTGATGCCCGGCACTTACAGCGCTGAGCTTGTTCTTCTTGAGGGCGGTGAAAGCCGTCTCCTGGACGAGGCCGTAAGCTTTGAAGTGAAGCGTATGTACGGTTCAGCACTTAGCGGTGCGTCCATGGATGAGGTTGATGCGTTCTGGAAAGAGCTCTCCGCTGTCTCCGGGCAGGTGAGTGGCGCGCGCTATGCGTTGGATGACGCTATGGAGACGATTGCGACAATGCAAAAGATGTTGTCTGTAACGGCAGCAGCGCCTGGCGATATTGACCAGCGTCTCCATGACCTGCATCAGGAGCTCTATGAAATTGATGAAGCGCTCAATGGCAACAAGTCTGTGCAGGCGGTGGGAAACTATGAGTTGCACCGCGTGAACAGCTGGTTGGGTCATGCGAGACGAGGAGTGTCTAACTCCAGCTACGGGCCAACCGGCGCGCATCGTCAGAGTCTTGGCTATGCGGTAGAGGTGTTTGCGCCAATTCGCGAGCGACTCAATGCGGTAATTGATACCGAAATCCCAGCGCTGCGCAAAGAACTGCAGTCCGCTGGGGCGCCGTGGGGTGCGGGCCAGCCCGTGCCCGCTAGCTAGGCTTATTTAATAGACGCTTAGGCCGAGCCGCCAGATCCCTGGCGGCTTTCTTTCAAAATCTCTGCAAGCCAGGGCTTGTGCGTTGCAATTTCTGCATCGCTCAGGCCCGTTATCTCGTACGGTAAAACCAGCCAGTCATCGGTTTCGTGCAAGTAGTAATCGGGCACGCGCCCGGTTCGGTTTTTGGTGGGCTTGAAATAGGGCACGGCAATTCGTACGTCGTCGGGCATGTTGCGCTTGGATTTTGATTCCAGTCGTTGAATGACCGCCTCTATATTTTGCCCACTGCTAAACACGTCATCGACAATCAGTAGATTGTCGTTCTTGTTCATTGTCTCGTAGAGATATTGAAGTCCGTGCACACGAATACCTTCGGGGTTCTCCACGTTGTTAAGGTAGCTTTCCATCCCGCGATAGGAGGTCCGGATGGCGATATGGTCTGTTTTAACACCCAGATACTGAAGACATTCCTGCACGTAGATGCCCACGGTGGAGCCGCCGCGCCATACGCCTACAATAAAGTCAGGACGAAAGCCGCTGTCATAAACTGACACCGCGAGACGATAGGCGTCTTGGAGTAATGACTCTTCTTCTACAAAAGTCTTTTGCAGTGAGGCGGTAGCGTTTGTCATTGGTTCTGGCTCTCTTCTTTGGCCTGAGTAACTTCTTTGCGATCACTGAGCAAAGCCTTTCTCGCGCTAAGTGGGTCCCAAAGAGGTAAGCCTCTAGTGCGCGCAATCTCCTCCCCACTGAAGGGAGGGATGTTACTGTGCGGTGGGTAGAAGACGTCGAACATCCAATTATAGATGTCCGCCAGTTTCTGGTCTGAAAGAGGAACTTGCGAGGCTCCTGGCACGCGAGTGAGGTAGGAGCGGCCTTCAGCCGTTTGGGCAAGCCAGTCCAGATCATGGCGCAGGTCCGGAACTTCCGGAAGTGTTCCCTCACCGTTTTCCAGATGGCAACCGCCGCAGTGCAGCAGATAGTTTGCTTGGGGGTCTGCCTGTACGAGATTTACGCACAACAGCGCTGGCGCTAGTGCGAGTCCAAATGAGCGAAGGCGCAATGCTCAGCCTGCGTCGGCTTTGCCCACTACCCGGGCAAGGGTGCAGTGATAAGCGTGACTGTTAGAGCCAAAGCACCAGAGAATGCTATTTGATTTTGAGGGAAAATAGACCGGGCGGTCTCCCTCTGAACGATGACAGCCACAACGACCGCAGGCGGACTTACCGCAGCAATCGTTATAGGAGATGAGATAGTCCTGACCATCTAGAGGGTTGTGGCAGGTGCCGACCCAGGCCACGCTCGCGGTTTCGGAGCCCGGGGGACACTGGGTCATGCTGCCGCCACAGCAGCTACAAATCTGGCCGCTAAAAGCGCAATAGCGCCAGTAATCGCAACTTTGCTCATCGCCCATCTCCGAAATAGCTCCTTCGGATCCGGCGGCGGGAGCCGCTAAGGCATTAGCGTTTCCTGCATCTTCGCGCGCCATAGGAAGTAGTGGGAAGGCTCCCATACCCGTTGCCAATGCGCCTAACTTTCCCAAAAATGAGCGGCGAGACGTGCGTCCCGCAAAAAAACGCACCACGCCTGTGGTTGCGGCATCGATGTCGCTGAGAAGCTGCTTTAGCAATTCATTTTGCGTGCTCATGAGGCTTGCTCCAGTTGCTGCTCTTTGACGAGGTAATCCTGTAGAGAGTCGTAACCACTCAACATGGCTTCCACCAGACTTTCGAGGTGCTCACGGCTGTTCACGAGACCTCTGGAACGCAGAACACCGTCGCTATCGATAAGTGCTGCATAGGGTAGTTTTCCCGCAGCAAACTTGAGTCCCAGCTCTGAGGAGAGCAGATAGGAGTAAGTCTCAATGCCCATCTTTTCTATGTATTCGATGTGCTGAGGTAACTCTCCACCATCGCTCGCAAACAGAAGACGCAGTTTGTCGGAGCGCGCCATTGAGCAGGCCACGGGAACAAGTTCCTTGCAGATCGGGCAGGTCGGCGAGACGAACAAAATCAGTGTCGATGATGACGTCGTGCCACCAATGTTGACGCTCACACCGTCTATATCCTGAAGAGCAAGCTTGGGCGCCGCGGAACCTACTTCCGGGCCCGCGGTATTCATGAGCGCCCCTGCGGGTGCCAGGCGGGTGTGCAGCACCCCAATCTGTCTAGCGAGTGCGAGTACCACAATCACGAGCAGCGCGACCACAAGGCCGAGGATGAGAACCGCAACAGCTAGGGAATCAATGGTCATATGGGTTCCAGCCCTGAAGCGCACTTTGGTTTTGAAGAAGTTGGCCAACAGTTACGTAGCTAAGTACCAGCAGCGCACTCATGAATATCATCGCAGCGGCGTCCGCCGCGCCAAGTATCCGTGATGTTGTTGGTAGGGCGACTATCAGCGCTCCCGCAGCTAGTACGATGTTGCGCGTAACTAGCCAGTAACTCAGTGGCTGAGGGGTTCCCCCGCATCCACAGTCGATATCGCGCCTGCCGCGAACAAGATTGAGGAGCACGGCCAACGCATACATACCCAAGACCAGCATGGCGGTGAAGCCCGCGGCCTCCCGAGTTATGGGAACCAGAAGCGCGATGGCGATCGCCAGTTCCAGCCAGGGCAGAACTCTAGCCATCAGTGGCACCAGATTTCCAGGCAGCAACGCATAAGCATCTAGTTGCGCTTGAAACCGGCGTGCTTCGCTGCGTTTGTGCTGGCTTGCGCTAACAAACAACAAGAAGAGCGAGAGCGCGAGAGTCAATTGTAGGAGTGGGTCGATCACAGACTACTCTAACCTTTGAATCATGCTGGCATTGATCTCTGGTACGGTGCGCAACAAACGGCTGCTTAGCGCATCGTGAATCAGTAGTTCTCCGCCGTCAGCCGGTGCAATAAGCAATAGCGGTTCATCGTCAGCGGTAAGTTCCAGAGAGCTGCCCATGGTTTCTTCGTCGAGCTCTAATACGTAGGCTCTGCGACGGGTTTGAGTGCTAAATGCCCAAACCTGCGTACCCGCGTCTTCAAAGGTTTCCTGGCCGCCACCCTGATGCATGAGAGTCACAAGTAGATTGGCGCTCGCATTGTAGGCAAAGGCTTGTCGACCACCGATACGCCAATCGTCATCTGCCTCAATGGGAACACCATTGAGGTCAGCAGCATCTTCGATGTCCTCGGGATTGATTGACCAGGGCTTACTGATTTGCACGGCGCCATTTGCCACCGACACTTCGTAAACCATGCCTTCCAGCGACATGAACATCCAGCCCTCTGGTGTGGGCACCGCGTAATCAAAAACAGGATCATCGCTCATACTGAAAAATGATTCGCTACGCAGTCGATCTACCTCTTCGCCGACGCTGTCGAGGCGAATGTATTGAATGCGACCGTCGCCACAGGCCATGAGAAAACCCGCGTCTACCGGGTAAACGCCCGCACAGCCTGGCGTTGAGATCTCACCTACGAATCTGTCGTCAGAGGTATCGACTACGCTCACCGACATAGCGGGTGTGATATTCCACACACCGATAAAGCGCTCTTCAATCAGCCCAATCATGCCGCTGTGACCGATCCCCGCAGACTTTGGTGGAATCTCTATCTCTTTGATTGGTAGTGCATTCTCGAGATCAAAGACCAGCACGACATCGGTGCGATCGCCATAAAATGTTCGCGTGTAGAAGCTGCCGTAGGAGTAAATGCGGCCTGCGTCCAGATGCGGCTCGATTGCCGGAGAGAACATCGATAGGGTGAGCGTCGCTTCCACGCTGCCCTTATCGCCATTAATGAGATAGGCGATTTCGCTGCCCCGGGCAGAAAACCAGTGTTCATTCGGAGTTCCGAGCTTCCGGGACTCACCAACGATAGAATCATAAGGCTGTGCTGCGATACTTTGCGTTACGCAAAGTATCGCTGCTGCCAGGTAGTGTTTCATGCTACCTCCCAGTGTAGGGATTAGCGGTCGGTGGCTTGCGGGATTGTAGTAATAATATGTACCTTGCGACCGCGCGAGGGTTGAACTGATGCTATACCAAGCTGTGGCAGTTAGGCAATGAGTTAGGTAAAGATCGATCATGAGTGCGTAAAGTCAGCAGCGAAAGTGGGCCTGGGTCAGGAGAAAAGCATGTCGGAAAAAGTGTATCTAGGAGCCCAGGAGCTCCTTGAAGACTCCTTTCGCCTGGGAGCGAATGTAGTGGCTAGCGGCTTTCGGCCGACCATGATGATCGCTATTTGGCGTGGCGGTGCCCCCGTGGGCGTTGCTGTGCAGGAGATCTTGGCCCACTGCGGTATCGAGACTGATCACATCGCGATCCGAACCTCTTTGTACAAGCCCGAGATAGACGGGCGGTCATCGGAGATTCGCATTCACGGCATGAACTACCTCATCAAGAAGCTCACGCATGAAGACAAGCTGCTGATAGTGGACGACGTGTTTGATACAGGCAGTACCATTGATGCGGTTATCCGCTACATCGAAGAGAAAGCTCGGTTAAACACCCCCAAGGACATTCGCGTTGCCGTTCCTTACTTCAAGCCCACTCGCAACGTTACCGATCGTGTGCCCGACTACTTCCTCCACGAGACGGAGCAGTGGCTCAAGTATCCTCACTCACTGGAGGGATTGAGTGCTGATGAGGTGGCCAAAGAGCGTCCTGCGCTATTTGAAATTATTCAGCCTTATCTATAACCCCGGACGTACGGGAACCGTTAAACAATAAGTTCAGCGTCACCGCACTCACTGCGCCTAGAGTGATAGGGTTGTTGAGAATGTCGGCTACCGCTTTTGGCAGCGCCGAGAAGTAAATGGGGTTCGCCACTACTAACATCGCAGCGCTCAGACTGATTCCCACCGTGAGTACGTTACCCGTGTTCTCGAAGTCTACGCGGCGGAGTGTTTGAATCCCCGTTGCCGCAATGGAGCCAAACAACACCAGTCCGCAGCCGCCCAGTACCGGGGTAGGAATATTCGCCACTAGAGCTGCTGCTTTTGGCGCGAGACTCAGCAGTATGAGCATGACACCTGTGGCGGCCACAACAAAGCGGCTGCGCACGCCAGAGACGCGAATTACCCCGATGTTCTGAGAGAAGGTAGTGAAGGGAAAGGCGTTGAACAAACCGCCGATGATAGTGCCTAGACCTTCAGCACGGAGTCCTGCGGCGAGGCGTTTTTCATCGACCTCCTGCTCGCAGACTTCACCGATCGCCAAGTAATCGCCTGTAGACTCCACCATAGTGACGAGCATGGTGACGGTCATCGCGGCGCAGGCTGCAACGGTGAAGGTGGGTGGGCCGAAAGCGAAGGGCATAGGAATGCTCGCCCAACTGGCGGTAGAAACCCCGCTAAAGTCAGACATCCCCATAAGAGCACCAGCAATACCGCCAGCGACCAAACCCACGAGTATGGAAGTGCGCGCGAGAAAATCGTGGCCAAAGCGCATAACTAGTAGCACCAGGAGAAGGGTGCCAAGCCCGAGGCTCACTTCTGCCATGCTTGTGTCTTGAGCGCCAAAGCCCCGACCTCCGCTCAACCACATCACCGCAACCGGCATGAGGCTGACTCCGATAACCGTGATTACCGTGCCTGTGACCAGCGGCGGAAAAAAGCGCAAAAGCTTACTCCAGGATCCGGCGAGTAAAAGGCAAACAGTGCCACCGACTATCGTGCCCCCGAACATGGCTGTGAGGTCGCCATTGGCGCCAATGGCGATCAGTGGTGGGATTACAGCGACGGTCGTGCCCTGGACTACGGGCAAGCGTGTGCCGATGGGAAGACCCGGGATCCCGAGGCATTGGATTAATGTGGCAACGCCGCTACCAAAGAGTCCAGAGGCCAGCAGAAAGGTGGTTTGTTCCTGAGGCCAGCCCAGTGCACTGGCGAGAACCAGCGGTGCAATGATGATGCTGGCGTAGGCTGCCAGGAGTTGCTGAAAGCCAAGGGGCAAAGTCCAACGCAGGGGCAGCCATTCGTTTACGGGATGTGCGGTGTCGTTATCTTGCATCCTTAAGCTCCACTTCGCTGGCGGAGATTGCCGGCGCGCTCACGGAGTTCGCCTAACATTCCCTGGAGGTCGACTCCTTGGAGCACGCCGTTCTCTACTACTACCTGCCCATCCACAATGGTATGAATAACATCGTCCGCGCGGCTTGAATATACCAATGCCGCCTGAGAGTCGTAGCGTGGGGCACAATGGGCGTTGTTGAGATCGACGACAATGATGTCTGCAAGCTGACCTGGGGCGAGGGTACCTGCCTCGTCCAGATGCATCGCCTTGGCAGCTTCCCGTGTGCCCATTTCAAGCATTTCACTAACGGTGAGTAACTCGGGGTCCAGGTTGTGGTTCTTGTGGGTAATCGCGCCGAACTTCATTTCCTGAAACATATCGAGCGTGTTGTGACTTGCCGGACCATCGGTGGCAAGCCCTACAGTGACGCCGGCTTCCATTAACTTACGTATGGGCATAATGCCCGAGCACAGCTTCGCGTTGCTAATTGGGCAGTGCGCAACTTTCACATCATGCTCGGCCATGAGAGCGATGTCGTCGTCGGTCAGCGTGGTGCAATGCGCCGCAGTGAGATGAGGGCCAAGCAAGCCCATGCTATGCAACCAGCCGGTAGGCGTCATGCCGTGATTGTCTGAAACGAACTGATGCTCCTGCTGGCCTTCTGATAGATGTGTGTGGATGGTGAGCTGATGCTCGCCGGCGACGTCCGCGCACTGCCGCCACAGCTTTTCTGTACAGGAATAAGTGGCGTGGGGTGACAAGGCCACGCGCAGGCGACCATCGAGTGTGTTGTGATGCTCCTTGGCAATTTCACCAAAGTTATCCAGCGCGCCGTAGGACCAATCTTTCAAATCGCCGTACAGACCAATGTCCGCAAAGCCGTAACCCAAAGTAGCGCGCAGTGGGATTGTCTCCAGTGCGTTGATTTCAGGGCTCACCGAGTAGGCATCGAAGTGTTCGTTAAAACTGGTGATACCCGCCAGCGCCATCTCCGCAAGTCCAGCGAGGCTCGCCAGACGCAGAGTCTCATGATCAAAATTTTGTTTGAGGCGCCACATGCTTTGAAGCCATTCAAAGAGCTTGGCGTCTTCGTTGAGGCCCCGCAGTAACACGTTTGAACCGATATGCGTGTGGCAGTTGCTGAAACCGGGCATGACTACCTGGTCCGTGGCATCGATGGTCTTCTTGGCGACGTAGGGCCCGATCTCTGCTTCGTCACCGACGGCAATAATTCGATTCTCAGAAACGAGAACGGCGCCTTTCAACGCCGCGGAGTTCCCAGCTTGGGATTGCTGGGTCATAGTCAAAATTTCGCCGCCAATAATGGCGAGATCGGCCTCAATCATGGCGGCTGAGTTCCTCTTGTGGAGAGCCTACAGCCGCATAGACAGCTGCTATAGCAAGGGAGCGATTACCAAACTCACAATTGCCATCACGTTAATCAGAATGTTCATGGATGGGCCCGACGTATCTTTGAAGGGGTCACCCACGGTATCGCCCACCACGCAGGCAGAGTGCGTTGGTGAACCTTTACCACCGTGGTTGCCTTTCTCGACATACTTCTTGGCGTTATCCCAGGCGCCTCCGGCGTTTGCCATCATAAGAGCCATAAGTACGCAGCCTAGCAGCGCGCCCCCAAGCATGCCACCCAGCGACGCTGCGCCAAGTCCCATACCTACGACTACAGGGGCGGAGACAGCGATAGCGCCTGGCAGGATCATCCGACGAAGTGCCGCAGTGGTCGCAATGTCCACACAGCGGGCTGTGTCGGGCTCGGCAGTGCCCTCGAGGAGGCCGGGAATCTCATGAAACTGACGTCGGATCTCGTTGATCATGTCGAAGGCGGCATCACCCACCGCCGTCATGGTGATCGATGCGATAAGAAAGGGAATGGTGCCGCCAATAAACAGCCCTACCAGAACCGTGGGATCCGAGAGTTCCAGAGAAAAGCCCGGGTTGTTCACCTGCACCGTCTGCACAAAGGCGGCAATGATCGCCAAAGCAGCTAGCGCGGCAGCCCCGATGGCGAAGCCCTTACCGATTGCAGCCGTGGTGTTGCCCACCTCGTCGAGGCCATCGGTAATGCGCCGGGTGTCTTCACCCATACCTGCCATCTCTGCAATGCCGCCTGCGTTATCTGCAACCGGACCATAAGCGTCAATAGCCATAGTGATACCGACGGTAGAGAGCATGCCGACTGCGGCGATACCCACGCCGTAAAGACCTGAGAGCTCTGTGGACACCCAAATGATCGCGGCTAGGAAAAGTACCGGCAGAACAACTGATTCCATACCTACCGCCAATCCGCTGATCATGACCGTTGCAGGTCCTGTATCACCAGCCTTAGCGATTTTGCGGACGGGGTGAGAGCCTGTGTAGTACTCGGTAATCAGCCCGATGAGCACGCCGCCGATAGCACCTGCGACAACCGACCACCACACGTTCATGTCGAGTCCCATCTCTTGCATCATGAGCCAGGCAATACCGGCAAACACGGCAGGCGCGATGAGCGTACCGGTGCGCAGCGCAGCCTCTGGTGCGGCGCTGGAGCGCATACGAACGATAAGAATACCCAGTACCGAAGCCACCAAACCGATAGTTGCCAGCGCTAGAGGCAGGAACATCATTTCTGCCTGCTTATCGATGGCCATAGTTGAGGCGATGGCGATGCAGGCGATCATGGAGCCGCAGTAAGATTCGAAGATGTCTGAACCCATGCCGGCAATGTCACCTACGTTATCCCCCACGTTGTCTGCTATGACGCCAGGGTTGCGCGGATCGTCTTCAGGAATCCCCGCTTCCACTTTGCCCACGAGGTCTGCGCCCACATCGGCACTCTTCGTGAAAATGCCTCCACCTACGCGGGAGAAGAGGGCTACTACGGAAGCGCCCATACCAAAACCATGGATAGCGTGAGCCGTTTCTGGATCGCCTCCAAAGTAGTAATAGAGGCTTCCGAGGCCAATGAGGCCGAGCGACGCAACGCAGAGCCCCATGATGGATCCACCGTAAAAGGCGATCGTTAACGCCTGGGCTTGGCCATGATTGTGTGCCGCAACAGCGGTGCGCACATTCGCTTTTGTAGCCGCGAACATACCGAGGAATCCTGCTGTTGCAGAAGATACAGCGCCCGCCGTGAAAGCAATGGCGGTATTAGTGCCTAAGGGCGAAACAAAAATACCGAGCAGCAGTACGGCTGCGAACATCGCAAGCATTTTGTACTCGCGCTGCATGAACACCATGGCGCCCAGATGAATCTGGTCGCCGATTTTTTTTACATTACCGTCGCCATGGTTATGGCGGATCATGATGTGATAGATGATGAATGCCGCGATGAGACCGACGGCGCCCACAATCGGAGGATAGAGCAGGTAGTCAAAGAACATATTGCGTACTCCTTCTTATTGTTTTGATGCCCTCTCAGTATAGAAAAGAAAAGGCGTAAGACGAGGAGAGATTTGCTAGCGCTGTTCAGTGCCTTCAAAAGTCCTTTTTTGAGTTTTAGAGGTAGCGCGCTTTTGCCCGGATGCGCTCAGGCTGCAGCAGTCGCACTCCGATCGAAATCGGGTACGACGCGCTTGATGACGCTCCAATAACCATCGGCGACGGCGTCCGGGTAGTCCTCATAAAATCCGCGGGCGCTGAGCTCCTTGTGAAGGTTCTCCAGCTGCCAGAGCGGTACGCTGGGCAAAAGATGATGCTCGATATGAAAGTTCACGTTGTTTGGGCACAGGATTAATCGCTCTAACCAGTTTGCGCGCGTAGTGCGAGTGTTGCCGCGAGGATCCATTTCATAGAGCGCCGTGACATTGCCATGCTCGGCAACTTGTCGAATGCGCGCCACCAAAGGGTAGCTGGTTAGGTAAGCCGCGACCCAAAGTAAATAAAGCCAGGTCGCACCGCAGAGCCAAAGGACCGCCAGCAGGGCTGCATTCGCAATCAAACCCTGACGAAGCGCACTGTTACCTTCGCCACTGCGCATCATGATTCGATTCCCGGCGCCGCTTAACAGACTTGTCAGCTGCCTGACACCTGTCTGACCCGTGACATCTCTTAAAAGCTTCCGACGAAAGCTGTCCGCGGCAATGGGGTACTTTCGATAGTTGGGCAAATCAGGATCCTGATCCGTGCCCGCAAGACGGTGGTGCTCGCGGTGTGAGGCCCCGTAGGCATCACAATCACCCAAGACTGGATAGGCTCCGAGCCACTGCCCCAGGACTTCATTGAGTTTTTGGGTTTTGAATAGTGTCTTGTGACCGGCCTCGTGCATCAGAATGGACAGGCCGAGTTGCCGGCCTCCCAGAAGCAGGATCGCCAGGGCGATGGTGAGTGGGTTGGTCCATAGCGCGACCATGGCAAACACGGCGACGATTCCCAGCCAGCTTTTGAATATCAGCCACAAGCCAACGGCATCGCTGCGACGCGTGTAGTGTTTGACTTCATCCCGGCTAAGATAATCTGACGCTTTCATGGTGGTGTCCTTTTGAGAGCCTCAAAAGTAACATAGAAAATAACAATGCGCATATTTTTGTTATATTTATCGGTGCTAAGATTCCTGCATGTTTGATCCCACAACGTATAAGTGGCCGACGCCGAAGCGTCTCGTCCTTTCTCTTCTTAGCTCGCCGGACCTCGCCGAAATCACAGCGCGTGAGTGTTTGCATTGGGGAGAACTCTTTGCCATTGATCCCACGGCTATGCGCGTTGCTCTTGGACGACTGGTGAAGTCCGGTTTTTTGCGCAGCGTCTCCCGAGGTCGCTACGCCATAGGGGACCGAGGCAAGGTTTTGAGTGAAACCGCGCGGCGTTGGGTTTCAGCGGAACAGCGCGTAGGCCCCTGGGATGGACGCTGGCTCATGGCGCATACCGCCCATTTAGGGCGCCGAGACAAAACCACCTTAAGGGTGCGAGAGCACTCACTGGAGCTTGAAGGTTTTGCTGAGCTGCATCCGGGTCTCTGGTGCCGGCCTGCCAACTATCTCGAAACCCCTGCGGAAACCCGAGGGCGACTTGTTGAGTTGGGTCTGGAACCAGGCGCCGTAATCTTGCGGGTTGACTCACTGTTGGGAGCGACCGTTCCGACCAGCGTTCTTTGGTCCGGGGCCATGCTCGAGGAGCGGTACAAAGCGCTGACGCAGGCGATGCTAGATAGCATGGGCCGAGGAGACGCGCAGGAGAGTGACGCTTTGGCGAGGGAGACTTTCCTGTTAGGTGAGGCGGTCATTCGTCAGGTCACGAGCGATCCTCTATTGCCCGATAGCATGATTGACGTTACGGCCCGGCGAAAAATGCATCAAACGATGGTAGCTTATGACGCGTTTGGGCGAGATGCCTGGGTACGGTTTCAGAGTTACAGCGCATGACGCTGTGAGAGCGCCCCCTTTTTTTAACTCGCACAGTAGGTTTAATGAACTATATGGACACCTCGATACTATGAGTGAGACACAGTATGAACCGCCCAAGGTATGGACCTGGGATACAGAAAGCGGTGGCAAATTTGCCAGCATCAATCGTCCAATCGCTGGAGCGACCCATGACAAGGAACTGCCAGTGGGTGAGCATCCGTTTCAGCTCTACTCTTTGGCGACCCCGAATGGGGTGAAGGTAACGGTGATGCTGGAGGAGCTCCTGCAGCTGGGTATAAGCGAAGCGGAGTACGACGCCTGGCTAATCAATATCCAGGAAGGCGCTCAGTTCAGCAGTGGCTTTGTCAGCGTTAACCCCAATTCAAAAATCCCTGCCATGGTCGATCAGAGTGGCGACACCCCGGTACGTCTATTCGAGAGCGGCGCGATGCTCTTATATCTTGCAGAAAAGTTTGATGCGTTTCTGCCGAAAGATTTGGCTTCCCGGGCTGAGTGTTATTCGTGGCTCATGTGGCAGATGGGCAGCGCGCCGTTTCTGGGTGGTGGCTTTGGCCATTTCTATGCCTACGCCCCGGAGAAGTTTGAGTACCCCATCAATCGCTACGCGATGGAGGTAAAGCGCCAACTGGATGTCTTGGACCAAAATCTCTCTGATCGCGCTTATCTGTGTGGCGACGAATACACTATCGCCGATATGGCTACCTTCCCTTGGTATGGCGCGCTCGCCATGGGCAAACTTTACGAAGCCGCAGAGTTTCTCGACGTGGCCTCCTACAAAAACGTCATACGCTGGTCTGAGGAAATCTTTGAACGTCCCGGCGTGATTAGGGGGCGCTGCGTTAATCGCGCCTGGGGGCCGGAAGAGGAGCAAGTTCTGGAGCGTCACAGCGCGGCCGACATAAAACGATGAAGGCGGCGGTCGCTATGTTGATTCGAGCGATGGGTCTGGTAATCGGGATTGTTTGGGCAGGAAGTGCCCTGTCTAGTGATTGGGAGACCCAGTTTGATGAAGGCGGTGTGCAGGTTGATACTCGTGATGTCGATGACTCCAACTACAAGGCTTTTCGAGCAACAGCCCTGATAGCCGCCTCTCCCGAGGACGTTCTTGCTCGGCTCCGTGATATTGAGAGCTATCCCGATTGGTTTCCGGACACAGTGGAGGCTAGGCGACTGGAGCTTGACGGTGATGACTGGGCCAATTACGTCCGCACGGATGCGCCCTGGCCCGTAAAGGACCGCGACGCAATTTACACGCAAAACCTGGAGCGTAGCGGTTCCTCTATAAAGATAGTTGTAGGAGTCGCACCCGACACGGTCCCGGAGTCTGGCGACGCTGTACGTATTCGAGCCGCTGCTGGCTTTTGGGAGCTGAAGGACAGCGACGGCGCTACTGCTTTGCACTGGGAGTTTCATGTCGAGCCGGGAGGTAACATTCCCAGCGGCCTGGTGAACGCGCGAGTCATCGAAACACCTAAGGCAGCCCTGCAGGCGCTAAAAGAGTATTTTGAGAGTTAATAGCTAAGCTGGCATCCGAAGATAATCCGCCTGTTCCCACCCCAGGGGATAGCGGGAACACCATGCGACAATACGCCGGCAATAAACCGGCATTAAACGAGAGACACAACATGATTGTTTTGAGCGTCAACGGTGAGCAAAGGGAGCTGGATGTAGATCCGGCTATGCCCTTGCTTTGGGCCATCCGAGAGAATCTCGCTATGACAGGTACCAAGTTCGGCTGCGGCATAGCGCAGTGCGGTGCTTGTACCGTGCATCTCAACGGGCGGGCGATTCGTAGCTGTGTAACCCCCGTTTCAGCGGCGGCTGGAGGTGAAGTCACCACTATTGAAGGTTTGGCCGATCTCGTTCCGGGCGATGCTATGCATCCCTTGCAAAGCGCGTGGATCGAAAAGCAGGTTCCTCAGTGCGGATACTGCCAGTCAGGTCAGCTTATGAGCGCCGCGGCGCTGTTGGATAGCAATCCAAATCCCGATGATGCAGCTATTGATGCGGCAATGTCTGGCAATGTGTGTCGCTGTGGAATGTATCCGCGCATAAGGGCGGCGGTGAAGTTGGCCGCTTCCCAGCAAGCGGCGGTGGTACAAACCTTTGACCCCGCTTCAGACGGCAGTAGCGAGGTGGCGAATCATGGGTAAGTGGACGAGACGCGCATTCATCACCACCGGCGTCCTCGCGGGAGGCGCTCTGGCCGTAGGCGTAGCAATTCGCCCCGGTCATCGCGCGCCAAAGGTCGCGGGTCAGGTCACCGAAGATGGTGAGGTCCTGGTGAACATGTGGGTCAAAATCGACCCTCGGAACAAGGTCACGCTTGTCGCTGCGCATAGCGAGATGGGGCAGGGTGCCCAAAACGCGCTAACCCAAATGCTTGCTGATGAACTAGACGCCAGCTGGGAAGACACGAGCTTTTTAGAAGCACCGGCTATTGATGAGTACGCAAACTGGGCTTTGGGCAAAGGGTTTCTACTCGGAGATGCGGATATTCCTAAGGCCTTGGTCCCGACTGTCGATGGCGCCATGCTTCAGATCATGAAAGCCATGAAGATGCAGATCACCGGAGGCAGCGCCTCTATCCGCGCTACTGGCGTCTATGGCGTTCGTGTAGCCGGTGCTGCTGCCCGAGAGATGCTGATCAACGCGGCCAGTGAGGCCTGGGGCGTTCCCACCGCGCAGTTGGATGCACGCGATACCCACATCATCGATAGGAACTCGGGTAAACGAGCTCCTTTTGCGGAGTTTGCTTTGGCTGCGTCGCAAATGTCGCCGTCACCTACACCAGCGCTCAAAACACCGGAGCAGTTCCGCATTATGGGGAAGAGTGCTCCCCGCCGCGATATACCTGCCAAGG
>NZ_JBGCFU010000122.1:0-16668 GCF_045107095.1 Congregibacter sp.
TCCTCACCGAGCTTGCGCCGCGCGAAGAATAACGAACTTGGCATTCGAGGTTACTAGCTCGACGTAGCCAAAGTGTCTTTTTAGGGAGCTGTGGTAAGCAAGGTGCCGGTTACCGATGACCCATAATTCGCCATCTGGTCGAAGTACTTCTTTTGCTTGTAGAAACATGCTCTGGGCAATGTGGTCTCCTACGGTGCGCTGTTGGTGAAAAGGCGGGTTGCAGAGCACAAGGTCCGCAGAGGCTCGAGGGAATCCGTTCAGACCATCGCCAACATGAAACTCCGCCGGCCGCATGGTTCCGAAGGCGCGCTCGAAATTTCCCCGGGCCGATCCGATGGCCATGAAGGATTCATCGATAAAATGCACGGTAGCGTCTGGATGCTGTGCGGCAGCATGGAGCCCCAACACACCGTTACCACAGCCAAGATCGATGATCTCCTGTCGTTTCGGTTGTGTAGGTAGGTGCTGCAGAAAAAATCGAGTACCAATATCGAGACTGTCGCGAGAGAAAACGTTGGCATGGTTGTCTATCTGCCAGTTTGTACCCTCGAGTCGGTATTGCACGGGGTAAGGGCTAGGTGGCACGGGCAAGGATAAATCCGGCGTCACCCGTATCAGCTTAGATTTTTTGCGCGCCAGAGTCGTATCGGTAGAACCCAGCAGTCTTTCTAAAAGCGCCCAGACGTTCCGTGGCATTGCCTTGACCATACCGGCCACCAGTACTTGAGTATCTTCGCTGAGTAGCGGTCGCATTCTTATCAGCTGATCCTCGAGTAATGCCAGAGTTTTCGGAACCTTAATAAGTACGAGGTTTAAGGGCCCGGTCGGCTGATCCAGACTGCTTAGGAATGTGAGGCCGTTTGGATCATGGTCGTTGGCCACAAGGTTTTCGTAAGTAGCCCGATGGCTAAGGAAGGAATCAGACCAGACTTGCGGCGCCCAGGGAGCGAGGGCAACCGCCAGGGCGCCGAAGCTGTCGTTGACCACAAGGACGCGGATGTCGCTGCCCGCCTCTACTCGCTCTGCGATCTCTTGAAGTAGATACTCGTCTGCTGAATCCCAGGCGCGCAATACCTCGCGGCGACGCCTCGGGAGGCGGTGCAACGTTAATCGCCCCTGGGGGACCTGCAACATGGATTCCGTATCGTTCATACTGATAAGCCTATGCTCAGTAGGCGCAGGCCGCCAGCCCGGGGCCGGCTTGCTTTGCTAGGGGCCGGTGGCGACTGTAGCTACAAAGCCATGGCGTCTTCGATTGCGGCTCCATCATAGATCAAGGCGTAAAGGCGACTCATTTCATCTACCGTCGCGACACGGGGGTTGTTTCCCGGCGACCCTGAGGCAAGTGCCTGCTCGGACATGCTCCGCAGACTCGACATAAACTCATCGCGGTCAATTCCGAACTCCTTGAGAGTGGGGACCGCCAAGGTGTCACCTAAAGACTGCAGTGCAGAGACCAACTCGTGCGCCGCTTCTTCATCTGTCGCTTCCATCGGTGCCACTGCCATAGCGCGAGCGCAGTCGGCGTATCGCCCCATCGCGTTTGGCAAGGAAAAAGCAGTGACAGCAGGTAACAGCATTGCGTTGGAAAGCCCATGGGGAACATGAAACTTCGCGCCAATGGGTCGGCTCATTCCGTGCACGAGTGCTACCGAGGCGTTGGAAAACGCGATACCAGCGAGGGTCGCCGCGCGCATCATCGAGGCCCGGGCATCCACATCATCAGCCCGTTCGTAGGCGCGCCTGATGGACTTATACAGCTCACGCATCGCCTCAAGCGCCACCGTGTCGGTATCGTCTGTGGCCTTGCGACTAACGAAAGCTTCGATTGCGTGCGTTAGGGCATCCAGTCCCGTGTCTGCGGTAAGACGTCGCGGCGCGGTCATCGACAAACGAAAGTCCACTAGCGCCGCATCGGGGACCAGCGCGGGCCCCATAATAAGAAGCTTCTCGCCTGTGGCGTCGTCGGTGATGACCGTGGCCGCGGTGGCTTCAGAGCCTGTTCCCGCCGTCGTAGGAACCGCGTACAAGGGCACGCGGCGCGACGGAATCGGCGCGGGGAACTTGTAATCACGAATCGTGCCGCTGTGTTCATACAGCAGCACTGCCGCTTTACTGCTGTCGATTACGCTGCCACCGCCCAGGGCAATCACCACATCCGCTTGATGATCGGCGAGCGCCTGATTGATTGGTGCGATACTGACATCCGTGGGTTCTTGGTCGTCTCTGATCATGACACTCGCAACGATTAGCGAAGCTGCCTCTAGCACCGAGCGTAATTCTTGAAGGAACCCGAGAGACTCCATGGTGGCGTCGCTGACGATGAGGGGCCGCTTGAGACCGCGCGCGGCGATGAGCTTCCCAGCTGCAAGTCGGCAATCCCCCTCAATGATGAGCTCGGCGGGGCATGCAAGCGTTTTTGGAATATCCATGGAGTAACTTCCTTTTGAAGGCTTTTTAGGAGACCGCGTTAACTTGGCGAGCTAAATCTTGGCCTCCGTACTCGGCTATGAGCACCAGCGCCGAGCGGTGTTATGCCACGAGACTGCGTGAGTAGCAATGCGGGGGAGGGTCGAGCGCTACCCATGCCTCATTAAGGCTCCCAGCTATTGCTGGTCTAAATATTGACGTACTGTGGTGTCTCTTGCGCTGGCATGAGCTTTGAGCTGAGTTACTGCGCTGTAGAAATCGCTGGCGCCATTGAAAAAGGAAAATCCGCTTTGCTCTGTTGTGGCATAAGGCTCAATGAGATTTGCGTAGGTGTCGTAGAGCATCTGCGTGCCTGCTAACTCAAAGGCATCCCCGATTACTTCCCAAAGGTAGCTGTCGTAGCGAGCTTTGTAGATCGGGTCAGCATACAGAAGTTCGATCAATGGCCAGTTGTTGTCTGCCATGTTGGAAAAGTCCAGGGCAAGCGCGCCACCCTGCTTGCCTTGTTGAAGGGCTTCATTAAAGTCCCAGGGAATCCACGTCAGCTTCGAGGTGTCGGGATCGTTATAGAGATAGTAGTTGTGGGTCATTCTTCCGTAGGTATCCCAGTTCTGGATTGCGCCGTTCACCGCGAGATACTTCAAAAAGCCATCGACGTTGAAGACCGACTCTAGGTTCGTTCTCCAGCTGGTGGGATCGGAGCTTACCGTGGTGTCATGGAGTGCTGTGAACAATGATTGAATATCGGACCAGTCTTCTTCGTCCTCATTTGTCTTTTTTTCGAAGTATTCTTCGTCAAATGATCCCGCCGCGAAACTTGCGCCTGCTCCCTCAGGTTTGTAGAGGTTTCCGTCGTCATTCGAAAACTGAGTATCGAGCACCTCTCCATCGACTTCTTCGACCAAGGTGTACAGGCCGAAGTATTCAGGGCCCGTACCATGATCAATGTAAAGAGAATAGAAGCCGGTGTGGGACGCAGGCAGCCCCGCTTTTCTGAACACGTCTGAAGCCACCTTTTCACGCATCAGCGAGCTGTCTTCATAGTTGTTCTTGAGACTGAATTTTTTGAAACCATAGAAGCGTTGGTTATCGATTTGCGGGTAGTCATCTTCGAACTCATCGAAATCCATTTTGAACGAAAGCTTCAATATGCCTTGCTGCCAAGCTCCTTGAAGCGTTGAGTTACCCTTAAATCGAAGGCCAACGCGGTACCATTGAGTGCCTTCGTAAAAGACTTCCCCCGGCACGAAAATGGGGTCGTTCTCGTTCTCGATTAAGCCCGACCTTCCCCCTGAACCGAATTCGCCGTAGGTGGTGGTCATATCATTTAGCATGCTCTCCCAGTGGTCGGGGGTGATCACAAAGTCGAACCGTTTTACCAATGTGTCATCGAAAACCTCTTCATAGTTTGGGTCAACATCGTTGCTATGGGTAGCTTCGGTCCAATCTGCTGTATCGAAAGATGCGTCTGTTTCTGTCAGCCCTGTGGATACGCTCGAGGTGCTGCTAGTACTGGAAGTATTTGAATCTGTCGCGCTTTCAACAGACGGGTCACTACTTCCCCCTCCGCCACATGCTGAAAGAAGTATCAGTGTGCTTATGACAATGAGTGACTTGATGATATTCATGTGTGTATCCGCTGAGCGCTGAAAAACACAGCGTGGACTCCAAAAAAGGAGTGAGTGTGCAGTTGAAGTGCACAAACTGCGGAATCTCAAACGCCTTAGGCGAGGGCTTGCTGCTCGCCTACCGCTTTATTGCAGTTATCGAAAACTCTTTTCGACAGGTAATTAATGTTCACGCGTTTAACCTTCCAATAACAGCAATCGCTCCCGCCATTGGGGGCCTCGATTCGGGAGAATTAACGTGTTTAGGAATGCCAATAGAGCCGCAAGATCGCTGGGTTTTGTTACGGTGCTAGTGCTATCTGGTTGCGGTGGTTCAGGGTCAAGCGGCGAACAGGTAGACGCTAGCGGCACAGCGTCCACCGCAGCCGTTTCTACCGCGACCCAAGGAAGCTCCGGCAGCACACCGTCTGTCACCACAACGATTGTTTTTGAATCGACGCCCGAGGCCTCGACCTTTGACCCCTACGCAAACTTCATTTTTGCGGCAGAAAGCACAGAGAGCTTCGAGTGCCGATTGGACAGCGACATGTTCGTTCCCTGTGCCAGTCCGCATCTCGCGCTCCCGGTGGCAGCTGGAGAGCATCGCTTCGAAATTCAGGCGCTGGATGCGCAAGGGGCTGTCTTGGGCAGTGCTGAGCATAACTGGCAGGTGCGCAGTATCTTTGACTCGGGAGCCACGACAGCGTCGGAAGCACATCCGGACTTGATTGCTACAACGGTAGAGCCAGACAAGGCCGACCCCAACAGCTGGAGGGGCATATTTCGCATCAACTGTGACTTCTCCCACTCGAGTTATGACGACCCCATCGTATTTCTCGGGGAGAGCGACGCTGCTCACCTTCACCGCTTCTACGGCAACATGTTGTTGGATGAAAACAGCACGCTTGAGACACTTTTCTCGTCGGGTGACGCCAGCTGTCAGGGCAATACGCTAAATCGCTCTGCCTATTGGATCCCCGCTTTGCTCGCCCCCAGCTACGACGAAATCAGCGGTCAAAGAGAACTTGATGAAAATGGTGAGCCCGCATGGCAGCCCGTGCCCGCCGTAGTGGGAGGCAATGAGGAAGCCCATGAGATTTTTTACTACTCTGCGGGCATCGACGATTTGGACGCGATACAGCCAATACCATTGGGGCTCAAGATGATCGCCGGGAACCATTCGGCAGGCCCTTTAAATCAACAAAGCACAGATGTAGTGCGTTGGCACTGCCAGTCCTGGGAGTCGAGCGATGGCGCGAACCCCCGATGGAGCACAAGTATTCCTGCCTGCGAGGCCCCTGATCGCGTGCGCATGGACATTTTCTTTCCCAGTTGCTGGAACGGTTTTGATCTAGACTCCTTCGACCATAAAAGCCACCTAGCCTACCCCGTGAGTTCTGGAGGGCCTGACGGCAGCGTTTGTCCTGATACGCATCCGGTCCCTATCTTGCGCGTGAGCTTTCACTACGCGTTTGGCGTTAAACCTGATGTTTATGAACCTAGCACTCAAACGAGTAGCGGCTGGCGGTTAGCGTCTGATTCCTACGACCTCGCAACGGCTGGGCCCGGAGGGATGTCACTCCATGGAGATTGGTTTAATGCCTGGCACCCCGAGGCGCTTCAAGCCGTGCTAGATATCTGTATTAAGAAGGGCCTTGATTGTCACGATGGGAATCTTGCGAATGGCTTTCGGTTGTCGGGAACGCAAGCCGGGAGCCAGGAAGAGCCACCAGTTTTCAATCAGGGGTTAGGACTTCACCATCACTAGTTCACACAGAGCAGTAGATCCTTTGCCCTCAGGGAACTCCGCCCTCAAAGACATTGATGCCCTTTCCGAAAGGCAGGTGTCTTGATTGGTTAAACCCCGACGACAGAGACGGCTGCTCATCCCAGAGGACTTCAGCTTGGGCATGAGGTAGCAGTTTTCGTGCTGCTATCTTTTGCTCGTCTGTTAGTAATGCAAACCTTCGGCGCAGTTCTTCGAGACACCACACACGGTATCGAGATGTCGCAATATTTTGGTAATCGCATCCCTGAACGGTCATCGCAAATCGAGCTTTGCCTGCGGAGAAGGCCGCGGCGTTCTCCGCTAGTTGCACAAGATGCGTCTCACAGACTTCGCGTAATAGCAGCGAGCTATCTTCGGGGGGGCTTGAAACAAACTCCGGAGGTCCCTGGTCCTTTGCCAGCCACATCCTTGCAACCCATTCGTAAACAAGAGGCGCATGATTCCGCATGATTTCCTGAGGGGTGGGGTCCTGACCAAAGTGCCTGAACATGGGACCCATTAAACCAAAGTCAGCAATAGACGGCGCTTGTCCGAACAAGAATGGACGCTGCTTAAGCATGGCGGTTAGCGCATTCAATGCGTTCAGGTAAGTCTGCTCAACGTGATCGCGTGTGGCACCTCTGATTCCATCCCGATGAACATAATGCTTCACTTGGCGTCGAGTGATCATTCTCCGTCGAATCCATCTTGGCGCGGGAATGTGACCGGTAAGTTCGTCCGTTAGCGTACTTGACGCAAGGGACCGATCATCGGCATACCACCATCGGTAGTACATGGCTGGTCGCCATAGCCATTCATCAGCGTAGTCCTCAATTAAGAAAGCAATAAAGGCGGTGACGGGATCACCGGGAATCACCGACCGGCGGGGCTGCTGCGATTCGAAGTACTCGATAATCGGCGTGGTATCAGACATCCATGTGCCGTGGTCATCCACGATGGGCATCTGTACCGCACCTACTTTCTCCTTTAGCTTTTCTTCATCGGCATAGGGTGTAGGAAGAGCGGTGTAAGCGATGTGTTGATAGCGCAGGTAAGCTTCCAGCTTTCCCGTGTAATAGGAAATACGAGATCCGTAGACTTTCATAGTGCGAACCTCAAGGCCTGTCAGAAAATAGCGTTGTGCTGTCCACCGTCGATGACGATATTTTGGCCGACGATAAATCGCGCCAATGGACTGCAAAGAAATGCCGCCATCGCGGCAAGATCATCCGCGTCGCCCATGAAGCCTGCGGGAATGTAATTATGAGCTGTGAAGTGTTCTCGAATCACATCGGGCTCAGGCTCAAGCCCAAATGCATTCGCATACGCCCCCATAATCTCTGACGCACCTTCGGTCGCAAACATACCCGGAAGAAGGTTGTTCATTACGACACCATAGGGCGCTATCTCCCTGGAAACACTGGCGGTGTAGTTGAGTAATGCTGAACGAGCAGGCCCCGACATAAGCCTCCAAATCATGGGGTTCTTTGCCGAGAATGTCGCGATGTTAACGATTCTGCCCCATTTCTTCTCCTTCATAACGGGGATGTAATGTCGCATGATTTCAATCGGACCGATCAGGGCAGTTTCGACCGAATCACGCCACATATCAGCGGTGACCTTAAGGAAGTCCCCGTTCGGATCCGGTGGTTTGATAGTAATCACCAGAATGTCGGGATCAGGACAGGCTGAGAACAACACCTCACGTCCTTCCTCAGAGGAAGAATCAGCAACGACGGGTGTGACCGATACGCCGTACTTTGCTGAAATCTCATCGGCAGCTTTGTGCAGCCGCTCCTTTCCTCGAGCCGAAATGGTTAACTCGGCGCCGGCTTCCGCCAAGCGCTCCGCGGTGGCGCGGCCCATGCCTGCACTTCCTCCCGCCATAATTGCCTTTTTGCCCTTCAGCTTTAGATCCACGTCTATTCTCCTCAATGGTCGCTGGCTGTTACCGAAGGCCATACAGTAAGAAAATGAAGTGACAAATAATGCTAACAAGTTACATTTGGAGTGAGATGAAAATACTGCGCAAACAAAATGTCACTTTGGAAGACCTTCTACCGGTAGCGATTTGGGAAGCCTTGTGCGCTGACGGTAAGCGCCGTTCCTATGTTGAAGATCAACTCATTGCAGATCGGGGTGAAGTGACAAGCGGCCTTATTTTGGTCACTAGCGGTGAGATTGCGGTGGGGAATGTGCGCAAGGATGGTTCGTTTTTGGTTTCGGGGCTGTTGCGTAGAGGCGATTGCTCGGGCCAAGTGACTACTTTTCTTGGCCTTCCCAGAACTCACAGCCTTTGGGCAACGGGTGATTGCGAAGTGGTCTTTATAAACAAGACGACGCTAAGCAGTAGACTGGATTCTCACCCAGCCATCTATGAAGCACTCCTCAAGCTTGCCCTTTGGCAAAATGTAGAGACCCTTGATTTTCTCGACACGCATCGACGCCTGACGCTGCCCCTGCGTATTGCGCGGCTGATTCTCACATCGCCTGGAGACGACGGTGATGCAGACGTTATCGAGTGTCGTCAGGAAGATCTTGCCGACATCCTTGGCGTGTCCCGAGTAGCTATCGGCAAGGCGCTTAAAAAGCTGCAAGCAGAGGAGCTGCTTCAGATCGGCTACGGAAAGATAACCCTTCTCGATAGAGAAAAGCTGCATCACCAAGCCTTTGCCGACCATACGCAGGCTTAAGTCAGCGAATTGAGACTGGCGTTCCATAAATACAGGATAATGTTTTCCAATATTGTCGTATTCTTTACGGATAGCACAACCAAGAGAAGTGGCCCCTATGCCAAAGATCCTTACCTCGAACATCGTCGCAGCGCTGATTGTTTGCTTCAGCAGCATGAGCTTTGCTGCAGAAGTCGATTATCGGCTGCCAAAATCCTATGCAGTGACAGAGCAGTCCATTGATCTCACTCTAGATCCGGCCAGTGACGGCTTTACGGGCAGCACCATTCTCAAGCTGACCGTCCATGAGCCTGTAGATCGTATTGGCTTGCACTGGGTGGGTCTCGATGTCGTGCCACCACAGCTCACCAACAGCGATGGAAAGGTACGAACTCTGAAGTTTGAGTCTGGCGACTATGAGATGTGGTGGTTGGGCGATGGCAATGTGATTGCCCCGGGACAATACAGCCTCGACATTACCTTCAATGGTGACTACTCCCGTGATGCGCTGGGTCTCTACAAAACGACCTTTGCTGGCCGCGACTACCTGTTCACACAGTACGAGCAAACGCTGGCTCGGCGGGCTACGCCCATGGTTGATGAGCCGGATTCGAAGATACCGTGGCAGCTAACAATTACCGCGCCAGAAGGGCTAAAAGTCGCTTCAAATACGCCGGTCGAATCGGAGTCAAAAAGCGGTAATCTAATCAAGAGGGTGTTTAAACAGACCCCGCCGATGCCGAGCTATCTTCTGGCCTTCGCTGTCGGTGATTTCGACGTGACGCCTATAGATGGATTGTCAGTCCCGGGCGTTATCTACTCGCCGAAGGGCACTGGCGCCGATACGGGCTTTGCAGTCTCCGTAACGCCGCCAATCCTCAGGGCTTTAGAAAAGTATTTTGGCAGTGACCTGCCCTACGAAAAGCTGGATTTTGTGGCTGTCCCAGACTTCAGCTTTGGAGCGATGGAGAACGTTGGCCTTGTCACCTACCGTACGGAACTGCTGCTTCGGGGAGACACCGCCTCGGGTTCGGCGGCGGTAAACACCGTTAACACGATTGCGCATGAATTGGCGCACATGTGGTACGGCAACCTCGTCACCATGGAGTGGTGGGACGATCTCTGGCTAAACGAGGCATTTGCTACTTGGATGGCGAGTAAAATTGTCGACCAGATGTATCCGCAGTACGAGTCGAATCTACAGCTCCCTCAGGCGTCTGCCTTCGGCGCCGATGCTGTCGCTCAATCCCGTCCCATACGCAAAGAGGTGAAAACCGACGAGGATGTTCTGGATGGTTTTGGTCTCAATTACAGCAAGGGACACGCGATACTCAATATGCTGGAGCAAAGCATGGGCGATGCCGAGTTCCAGCGTGCAATTCAGACTTATATGGACAAGCACAAGTGGTCGAATACACGGGCATCGGATCTCTGGGCTGCCCTTGCGACGGAAACTCCCGTCCCTGTAAACGTGATCGCTGATTCCTTTCTTGAGCTTGCGGGTTTCCCGTTGATTACCTTTGGTGAAGACGGTGTGGTCAGCCAGACTCGTTTCCACAACCCTGGCGCCGAGCTTCCTGAGCAGCGTTGGCAGATTCCGGTTGGGACCCGCCACCGCGACCGTGATACCGGTAACGTCGTTGAGTCTGTGTTTGCGTTGAGTGACCAAAGCGTGGTGCTGCCTGAATACAGTAAGGCCGAATGGATTCTGCCCGCCGCTGGGGGTAACGGCTATTACGTTTGGCACACCGGCGATCAGCGCTATAAAGCTCTTCTAGAGAATCTGGGCGAGTTAAGCAACCGCGAGAAAGCGGCGGTTTTGGCCAACAGTAACCAGCTGCTCCAGGGCGATATTATTGGTATCGATCAGCATTTACAGCTCCTTGGCGGCCTACTTGCCGAGGACAATATGACCTTGGCGCTGAGCGCGGTAAATGGCCTGCGTGGCATTGCCGGCATGTATTTTCAAAGTGATTTACAGCCACAGCTGAAGGCGTATATCACCCGGGCATTGACCCCTTGGTATGAACGGTTGGGCACGCAAACCCGCGCCGACGATAGCGATAGCGCGCGCGACCTCAGGCCGCGAGTGCTGCGCACTCTCGCCGAGTTTGGCGATAAGCCTGAGCTCGTGGCTGAGATGTCTAAGCTTGCGGACAAATACCTGACACAGCCAGAGAGCGTTAATCCGCGATTGGGACACGAAGCGCTGCGCATTGCTGCATTGTTCAACGGTGACGAGGCGATGGCCAAGCGCTACATTGCTGCGTATCGCGAGACTAATAACTCCAACCTGCGCAGTAACCTCGCCTTCGCGATGTACTTTGGGGATCGGACGGCCATGAACACGGTGTTGAAATCACTGGCGCAGGGCGATATTCAATCCGGTGATGTCTCGCTTGTAATCATGGGGCTGTTTTACGCGTCTCCCGATCAAAGAGTCCTGTACGAGGCTTTTGATGGCTACTTCGATATTCTCGCCGCGAAAATTCCAGAGTTTTATCGACCCACGATGCCTGCGTATACCTCGGCGAGCTGCAACAGCGAGAACGTTGCTCTTCGGGAGGCTTTCTACGCGGGCCGGGATAGCAGCATGCTTACCCAGCTGCGCAAGTCCCAGGAGTCTACTCAGAACTGCATCGATACTGCCGAGCGTGGCTATCCGGCTATGGCCGAGTTTTTAGGCGGGTCCTGATCTCTACGGGGAGGACAATGCTTTCGAAGGTGTCCTTCCTGGCTTTGTGATGTGAAATGGAACCCTCAATCACTGTAGGCGGGATTGTCTAGAATGTGATTTTGCAGATACGTTCTGAATGGTTCTCCAAAGCCTTGTTCTGTTTCAAACCAAAAGCGAACCCAGCTGGCCTTTGTTCGCGCTTCATTGCTGAAGTAACCGTCTACACCCACCCACAGGGACTTGGGCACAGCGTTGTCAGCGTTCTGGTAGTAGGTGTATTCCCACCCGTTTGCCTGCATAAAAATGTAGTTTGTGCAGCGCGACCACGCTAGTTCGCTGACACTCTCAGGGTCTTCGCTGCATTGCTGAAGCAGCTCTGCCAGGTCGGCATTTTCGAGCATCACCTCAAAGGGTCCCTGAAGTACCTCCAGAGCGTTGTAGTGAGACTGACTTCTGAGTAAGCGATTGTTATCTGAGATCTGCAGTGCCAGATAAATCACGGAAACCACTACTGCGAACCCACCTAAAATCTCTGCAACTAACGCTGCTCGCTCAAGATTCATAGTCTGTTACTCCTTGAAAATCGTCCGCGGCAGCGATTTGATTCATGGTTTGGCTCACACTGGCCATAGGGCTGCGGCTTACTCAATGAACACACCCATGCTGATGCGCTTCTCGACTACAAATCCCAAGGACTCATAGAACTCTTGCACCTCATGATTCTCAGCCCTGATTTGTAAATTTACTTTTATACACCCTACATTTTTAAGCGTCTTGATGGCCTCTTTAATAAGTCTCTTTGCGATTCCACGGCGACGATGCTCCTGGGATACCGCAACAGCGTAGAGCCATCCTCGATGGCCATCATAGCCTGCCATACAGGCGCCAATGATACTTTGGCTTTCTTCGGCTATGAAGATGAGGTCATCGACTAATAGTTTTGCCTCAATCATTCCAGACGGTTCATTGTGCTTTGGGTCGTCGGGAAATGTTTCGCTCCATAACTGAATGAGCCCTGCTCGGTCTTGCTCGAGGTATCTACGTATGATCATGGTTCAGGCAAACATCCCTAAGGTTTCAAACTGCTGCGCATTGGAGGTCCGGGTGTCACGCTCTTTTGATTGGGTGGGTGTCGAGATCTTCTTTGCTAGAGAGTGCGCGATAGTCGTCTCCATTAAAAATATTCGCGGTCGGTAAGTAGTGGGCCCCGGCCCTGTGTTGTTATGGCTAAGCTACAAGCATTTGATACACAGCTTCTAAACCGCCTTCCAAAAACACCCTTACGATCATCGGTAAAACACCGCCTAGCATTACCCCCCAGAACAATGCGAATACAACCGAGTTCTCTGGTTTGTTTCCTCTGGGCCAGAACGAATCTAAAATTGACGCAAAAATAATAGCCAAAAGCCCTGTAATACCAGAAAGGTAGCCTAGAACAGGCGACATCGAAGAACCTAGAACAACGGCAATCACTACGATAACGGTAAACAATATTGACCGATTTTTCGGTCGTGTTAATTCTTGGCCTCTAAACATATTGTTTCACTGGTTCTTTAGCTCCAGTAACTCGCCGATCTGGCGAGGACTTTGTGGTGATGAGTGCCGATGACTGGGAGAGAGAGCAAGAAACTCTTTGTGTGCTTCAGAGTAAGAGCCTGATGAAGCAAATTTCTGAATCTTTGCAATCTCATAGCCAGGGAAATGGCTACACACCCACTCAGGAAGAGGTCGATGAGATCACTGGTCTTTGAAGGCAATACCTGGGCCGGATATAAAGAACTGAGACGAAAGGACAACCGGGTGCACAAAGCTCTGTGCAAATTGCTAAAAGAAATGCTGAGAGACGACCCTAGCACCGGAACAGGTAAGCCCGAAAAACTAAAACATAATCTAGCTGGTCTGTGGTCGAGAAGAATCTCACAGAAGGATCGCCTCATTTATAAGTTTGACGAAAACTATATCTATGTTTTCGCTATTGGTGGCCATTACCTCGATTACTAATTGGGCGCATTAACGCCTACGTAACTGGCCGTAAAACCGCGCGGCGGTTTGGAAGTCCGAGCACTGCGAAGCAGTGCGGCAGTTGACGTATTTGTTATGTGTTTTCACGCCCACCTTGCTCACTCATTATTGGATCTATATAGTCTTGGAATTCCTTGGAGTACCAATGTCGGCGAAGATGCCACCAATCCCTGAAGCCCTTGTAGGCGCTGTAATCAATCAGGATATTCTTAACTCCGGACCAAGAATCGTCATGAAGGCGACCGGCAGAGTTTTGCCTATACAATCCTTCCAATATTCTGCATACCCTAGCGTTGTGACTAAAAAACTGCAGACTCTCAACTTCATCGAGTGATTCCAGGCCGTGGTTACCTTTCACGAGGATTGCCGCCAGTTCACTATTCCCTGCCATTTCTCCAGTGAAGTCAGTGAAACCCCTACTGAGATCACGTGTGGCAGAAAGCTGGCTTTCCCTATTTTGGTTTCTAATCTGAATCGCCAAGTATATGAGCGATATAAGTACCGCCAGGGTTCCTAGCGACTCTGCAATGGCGCCGATTGCTTCCCAGCTCATCTGGACTCCTTAAGACACATAACGCTTACAAAAGGGGCCGCCGGTACGGCGGTCCCGGACCTGCATTGCAGGGCCGTACTTCTTGTACTTGTTAGGTGGCCGCATTAGCCGCTCCGAACCAGCAATCTATGAAACACCAAAAGGGTAAATAAAATAGTTAGCGCAAACAGAAGAATAAGCGGCCATTCAGCTCTGAATATTGCGAAATTGGCAATGCACAGGGGTATAAACACTGTGTAGTAGCTACAGAGAACAACAAGAGGGACATAGCTGACGGTTGAGTTTCCGGCTCGAACCACTTTTCGGCTGCGTGGAATCAGGTTTGCAGCGAAAAAAAGCAAGGAGAATGAAACTACTAAGGATGTTGCAGCAATGGTGTTCTCAGCCGACAGACCTGCAGAATCTAGAACGTAAAGTGTGAAGCAGCCAATCAAAATCAATCCTGAGCACATGAATATCATAGCTAATCTAGTTTTCTCTAAGTCCGTAAAGTCTCGCTCTCGTCCGCCCAGCGCAGTAGCTACCGCAGAGAATCCTGCCACGCCTATTGCGATTTCAGAAAACAGCCCAAACGTATCCCAGTGCTCGATCATAGAGGCTAGCTAACGCTTCAAGCCGGGGTCGCCGGTCACGGCGTCCCGGCGCGAAGCGCCCTTGCTTCCTTGACTTGTTATGCGGATCAAAAGACAAACTCGTTCGTAGCATGAGCGACTAAGTCACCAGAGGTTACGAAGAACACCTTAGTTTCCGCATATGCTATCGCCTTACCAAATCTCAATACATTCACTTCAATTCGAAGATCATCGCCCATTGCGGGCTTAAGGAACTGGGTATTTTGGCTCGCAGTACCCTTGGAAAATCTATCCGTCGTCAACATCGCTAACGATACAACTGTGTCGATCGCGGCCATAATAGCTTGCCCACAAGTAGCACCATTAGCCCACTGAAGCGAACTGCTTTGAGGAAGAGTTGCAGAAGCCTTTCCTTCGCTGACCTCAAAATCACGTAGACCCATTGATTTGACCCACGGCGCGAAAATTTCTTCATATGCCCGATCTATAGTTTCTTCCGAGACCGGAGGTTGAAAGCTAAAACTGGTCATTGTGACTACTCCTGATATACGCATAACGCCTTGCGCTGCGGCGCGGAAACCGCGCAGCGGTTTTTGCGTCCGGCCCAGAAGGGGCGTACTGCCGCAACTTGTTATGGGACTTTCTAATGCCTGACATCCCACATATATTTTAGGGGCGCCAAGGCAATAGCAACCATCAGTGCCAAACCAAAAATCACCCCTCGCTCGTCTGAGAAATTCAGGGTGCCCCGAAGTTCGGCGGCAATTCCTTGGTAGTGAATACTCGTCAGAGTTATTCCAAACCATACAAAGATTGTATAGCCCACAGCCATAGCATACAGAGTTGTAATTATAGTTAACTGAGGTCTCGTCAGTGTGCTGCCGGCTAGGTGAGCAACGAGTAGATACCCACTTACGAGCGTCAAAAATACAGCGTAGCCACTGCTGGCATTTGCAATTAGGATTTGAGTAAGAGTAACCGCTTCTACTTCAGTCATTTACCTTCCACAATCCGAGGTTTCCTGCACAAACTATCACGGCCCCATAACGCCAAGCGAACCGGCGGCGAAGTCGGTGGGTTCCGTGCCTTGTTATGCGGTGAACTAACACGGCACACCTGCATGCTCTCGCCGATCAAAGACTGGCATTAAATCCAAAAGCATTGGGGTATCCGGGTTTTCCGATAGATGGGCCTTTAGTACGCTCGCAATATTTGGCGTTATAACAGATGACACTGGGGGCCAGATGGCTCGAGCGCCTGGAGTTCGAAGAATAGCCCCCGTCCAATCCAGCCATGCAAGGTAGTCAATTTTGGAGAGCAGCTTAGCCTCATGGAGCTGCATCACATTCTGCATGTGAAGAACCGTTTCCATAACAAAGAAGGTAAAGCGAAGCTGTTCCTTCTGATCGAGCATATCTATCGAGCTGACGCCACGAGCGACAATGTCTGACACCTCAGGATCGGAGCACAGCTGTCCAGCGGTACGATCTCTCGCATCATCCAGCATAGAAGCCAGGGTGGAAGTCTTGGTAACCTTCGTATTGTCCCGAACCTGAATCGATAGAAACAGTAGGCCAGCAATCGTGGCAACCGCACCTAGTATCTCCGCTATTCCGCTCAGTTGTTCAATTGCCATGCGGTGACTCCCTATAATTCTGGATGGGCCATCGAATCTATGACTCCGATAGCATGACATCTGCACAGGATGGCCGCATAACGCTTCGCATCAGTGGCTGAGGTAAGCGCGTAGCGCTTTCCGAAGTCCGACTGCATGCGTTTGTTAGGCGTCATTGGCGAGAGCCATTGATTTGACCCAGACATTTTCTCTATTTTCGATATGATCCCGCAGGCGGGCTTCAACATGTTCTGGTTCCCAGGCAGCTGCGCATTCCAAATCTACACATTCTCTTAGTTCAGCGGGTGTTTCGTTGCCATTTACATAAATGCTTAGTTTGCCCGTTATGGGATCTTTTTTAAACCTGGGAACTTGCAGTGCCAGTTCTTTCGATACCGACTCTTCGCCTATCTTCTGCCATCGGCCCTGCTTGTACGCTGAGTTGTGCACCCATAAACGAAAAAGTATTTGATCTGGGTTGGCGGGGTCGAAGAAAGCTATTTCCGGCTCCTCCAGCATTTGACCTTTGCAAGAGTATCCGTGAGCATCAATTTGAAGGATCGCTCCTTTTTTCCATCTCTGGCTTTTTGTTGTCATTGGTGGGTCTGACGCCTAACGCCGCAGGTTGGGGCGACGGAACCGCGCAGCGGTTACGACGTCCCAAACCCTGCCTGGTTAGGTGCCGGCGCACCACGCAGTAAGCCTTCAGTGCTCAGGTCTTCGTCTAGGTCTGGCCAATGAATACCATACCC
>NZ_JBGCFU010000123.1:0-9297 GCF_045107095.1 Congregibacter sp.
TGGGTTGCGACCCACAAGGCTGGTTGGGAGGCGAGGACCAATGTGGCGTACGCGATCACTCTCTCTGAAAGTGGACAACTGATTGGGGCAATAGGGCTCCACAACTTTGAGCCTTTGCGAGCGGAGCTAGGTTACTGGTTAGGTGAGCCGTTCTGGGGAGATGGTTATTGCACTGAGGCAGCAAAGGCGATGATCAAGTTTTCCTTTAAAAACCTCGGCCTTGAGAGTGTCACTGCAGAGCATCTGTCGTCCAATCCAGCGTCAGGTGGCGTTATGCGGAAGCTCGGAATGACTCCCGTAAAAAAGATCCGAAGCCAAGATAGGTACGGTGATCTGGTTGACGTAGAGGTGTATAACATTACGAATAAGAGCCAATGCGAAGACAGCACCCATGAGCGGTATTAGTGAGGTCGTTTTCTTTATGTCTTTGTTGCGCTGAGTCTCCTTAGGCTCTTCAAGTGAGGACGGCCTACCCGGAGGAAAAACCGTGCACGCCCCAATAAATCTCGACGAGAAGTTTTCAAAGTTCTCGGAGCACTGGTCTCCGAGGGTTGTCGCCGAAATGAATGATTACCAATTTAAGATAGCCAAGGTGCAGAACGAATTTGTATGGCACTCGCATTCTGACACTGATGAAGTATTCATCGTCATTGAGGGCGTCCTGGAGATACAGTTCAGAGATGGAGAAGTCACCCTCAAAGCGGGGGAGATGTACGTGGTTCCGAAAGGTGTTGAGCACAAGCCGAAAGCGTCGGAGGAATGTCGGATTATGCTCGTTGAACCTAAAGGTGTGATCAACACGGGCGAAGCGGGCGGTGGCTTGACGGCGGAAAACGACGTCTGGGTATAGAAAAGTTTTTTTTCAGGTAGTGCCGGAGTAGTTATGGAAGTAAATGTTCAGCTAATGCAGCCGTTGGTGGTGTTAGTCGTGTGGTCTGCCTTTATGTGGCTTTGGATGTATGCGACGAGACTGCCCGCAATAGCGGCAATGAAGTTAGAAATGGATCCCGAGGCACCGGCGGGCTTGCAAATGTCGCAGTTGCCGGCAAAAGTGCGCTGGAAGGCAGATAACTACAATCACTTGATGGAGCAGCCGACGGTGTTCTATGCCATTGTGCTGTCTTTAGCTTTTCTCGGTGCGAGTTCAGAGGTGAACATCTACGCGGCATGGATTTATGTTGCTTTGCGGGTCGTGCACAGCCTTTTGCAAGCGCTCCTGAACAAAATTGAGCTGCGCTTTGCTGTCTTTTTTCTGTCGAATATTCCCTTGGGTATTCTGACCTTTAATGCGGCAAGCGCAGCATTTTCGTGACTGTGAATGACAGTCAATGACTAGCAAAACTACGATCTAACGAGAGGATTACAAAATGCTTGGATACGTTACTTTAGGATCGAATCAGTTTGAAAAAGCGGCTGCTTTTTATGACGCACTGTTTGCTGAGTGCGGAGCAAAAAGGTTGATGGAGCTCGATGGGTTTATTCTCTGGGGAACTTCGATGGAGGCGGGGGCCATTGCTCTCACTAAGCCCTTCAACCAAGAGCCTGCAACCGTCGGAAACGGCGGTATGGCCGCTATCCAAGCGGAGTCTAAAGAAGTAGTAGATGCTCTCCATCGCAAAGCTCTGGAAGCTGGCGGACAGGACGAAGGCGAACCCGGACAACGAGGTGATGGTTTTTACGCAAGTTACTTTCGGGATCTGGATGGCAACAAGCTGGCAGCATTTTTCCTGGGTTGAGAGAGCTGCATTGCCTCTGGCTAGTACCTAAAGGCTACCTAAGTCCAAGCTTAGGCCTGTGAATCTTCGATGGAAGCTGTCTACGACAAGATTGGAAAGAGCTACTCCGCAGGTCGCAAGGCGGACCCTGCAGTATTCGCTTTGTTATGGCGGCACCTAAGAGGCGCAACGTCGCTCCTAAATATCGGTGCGGGGACCTCATCTTATGAGCCTGATGTGTCGGGCGTGGAGGTAACGGCCCTCGAGCCTTCCCTAGAGATGATCAGGCAAAGACCCGTGGGGGCGGCGCCCGTAACGCAGGCAATAGCCGAGTCGCTGCCTTTTGGGCGTGGCGCGTTTTCTCATTCGATGACTGTGCTGTCTATGCATCACTGGACGGACCGTAAAGCCGCTTTTGCTGAGATCAAGCGGGTCACTACGACACGCTTTGTCGCCATCACCTGGGACCCTGACGCTCCTCGCTATTGGCTTACAGAAGAGTACTTTCCCGAGATACATGACATAGACAGCCAGAACTTTCCGTCTCTGGATGAGATCGCCGAGAGCTTTCCCGGCGTGGTGTTTGTTCCCCTGGAGATTCCAGCTGACTGCGACGATGGTTTTACGGCAGCCTATTGGGCGCGTCCTCATGCATATCTGGACCCCGTTGTTAGGTCGTGCATGTCTACCTTCTCGAAAATGAAACACGCAGAAGCGGGTCTACAGAAGCTTCGTGACGACTTGAATAATGGCTTGTGGTATCGGAAACACGGGCACCTGCAAACTAGGGACAGCCTTGATCTTGGTTACAAGATCGCGGTCTGGGATGTTTAATAGCAGTAACGGGTTGGGGCCGGAAGGGTCCAGGGAGCTGGCATGGAGGTAGTAAAAGGTATTGGCGGTATTTTTTTTCGTGCAAGAGATCCTGGAGGCCTGGCTGATTGGTACGCGGAGCATTTAGGCGTAACCCCGGTGCCGACGTCTTACGACATCCAGCCGTGGCAGCAACAGTCAGGTTCTACGGTCTTTGCGCCTTTTGACGAAAATACAGAGTACTTCGGTCGGCCGGAGCAATCCTGGATGATTAATTTTCGTGTCGATGATTTAGATGCCATGGCGCAACAGCTTCGTTCTGCCGGGGTCGATGTTGAGGTAGACGCTGCTGAGCAACCCAATGGCAGATTCGCTAGACTGCACGATCCTGAAGGTAATCCTATTGAGTTGTGGGAACCCTCATGAGTTTGCAGCTCTTTTTGAAATCTCTTTATGTTTAGGCGTGCCGAAATCGACAGTATTCTGCTACGACTGCTACACTTGACGTGACGTTCATTGCGCCCACGATGCAGGGCTTTTCTCTCGGCCTGGGTCTCATCGTCGCAATCGGTGCACAGAATGCTTTTGTTCTCCGCCAAGGCTTGCGAAGAGAGCATGTGGCTAGTGTCGTTCTGCTTTGTGCGCTTGCCGACGCCATATTAATCTCTGCAGGCGTTTTTGGCTTGGCCAAGGCGCTAGGCGAGCTTGATTGGCTCGCGAAGGGTATGGCCTTGGCCGGGGCTATTTTCCTGATCATTTATGGTTGGCGTGCTTTCGCGCGAGCCACAGCCCCACAGAAGTTGACTGTTGATCAAACGGGCGCGCCGCTCAGTCGAGGAGCGGCATTGTTACAAGCAGCAGCGTTTACTCTGCTCAATCCCCACGTATACCTGGATACAGTGATGCTGATGGGTACTGCTGGCGCGCAGCAACCGCCTGCGCTACAAGTCTGGTTCGTCACGGGCGCCTGCGTAGCAAGCTTTGTCTGGTTTGGAGCGCTGGGATTTGGCGCTCGCTGGCTTGCACCGTTGTTCACAAAGCCGGCCGCCTGGCGGGTTTTAGATGCCGTGATTGGTGTCGTGATGTGGTCCCTTGCTGTGCTCTTACTTCGTCATGCCTTTAACGCACCGTAAACCCGGCTGTCCGCACAGACTCCAGCCCTAACGGCACCAGAACTCACATCAGCAGTTAAACTGGCCTTCGACCTGGTTTGCGAGACTCTACTGTGCTTTTCACCTTATTCGACACACACTTTGGAACCTGCGGGATTGGGTGGAACGATGTGGGACTGTCGCGGGTGCAACTCCCCGAAGCTACCGCAGACGAAACCGCCGCACGAATGCGCTCCTTTGGTATGACCTCGACGACTCTTTTACCCAAGTACGCTCAAGCGGCCGTGGCTGCATTGACGGCGTATTTTGAAGGCGAGGCGGTTGCCCTGGAAGGCTTGGCGCTAGATTACTCGTTGGTGTCGCCTTTTAACGCCTTGATCTACGGCGCGCTAAGGAATGTTTCACGAGGCGAGATGGTTTCCTACGGCGACCTCGCCAAGCGACTAGAGCAGCCTGGCGCCGCCCGCGCCGTGGGCATCGCAATGAGCAAAAATCCATGGCCTGTCGTTGTGCCATGTCATCGCGTTATCGGCGCAAACGGCAAGTTGACCGGTTTCTCCGCGTACGGGGGCTTAGACACCAAACTGCGTTTGCTCACCTTGGAAGGAACCCAGTTTGGTGAGGCACCGGGCTTGTTCGACGATCCTGCCTTTGGTCGGGATTAGCAGCTGGGTTCTCCAAATGACGGTGGTTACGCAGGGGGCGCAGTTTTGCTGTCTGGCGGCTATACTCTGCGGCCCTTATCTTTCCTAAGACAAAAAAGGACAGCAGTTCATGACTACAGGTAAGCAGCTTTATAGCACTCTCGCAGATGGCAAATTGACGGTCGAGGTTGTCGAAAAAGAATTCGCGGCCCCACAGGGCAACTCCGTGCTTGTTCAGATGGAAGCCGCCCCCATCAATCCCTCCGATCTTGCAATTCTTACCAGCGCCGCGGATCTCGATAACGCGGAATACACGCCGGGTAAGTTTGTTGCCGACATGCCAGAGCCTTTTTACAGCGCGCAAAAAGCACGACATGGGCAGCGTCTACCGGTAGGTAACGAAGGTGCCGGTACTGTGATTGCTGCCGGTGATAGCGAAGCTGCGCAAGCTCTTATGGGTCAACGAGTTGCCTGCGTACCGGGTAACGCTTACTCGCAGTACTGCTATGCGGATGCCGGCATGTGTCTGCCTTTGGGCGACATCACTTCAGAGCAGGGTGCATCTGCTTTTGTGAACCCTATGACGGCGCTTGGTTTTGTTGAGACCGCAAAAATGGAAGGTCAAAGCGCGATTCTGCACACAGCAGCGGCGTCTAACCTTGGCCAGATGTTGGTAAAAATTTGCCAGGAAGACGATATTCCATTGGTTAACATTGTTCGCAAAGCAGAGCATGTTGAAATGCTGCAAGGCCTGGGCGCCACGCACGTTGTGAATTCATCTGATGATGATTACTTCAAGCAGCTCAAAAATGCGATCGAAACAACGGGCGCTTACTACGGCTTTGATCCTATCGGTGGCGGCAATATGGTAGACACCTGCTTTAAGGCGATGGAGCAGGTTGCTGTGAGTAAAATGACCGAGTTCTCACGATACGGTTCTGAGCAGGCCAAGAAGATGTACATCTATGGGCGCTTGGACTTTACTCCGACAATGCTCACGCCTGCTTATGGATTTGGATGGACCCTGTCGGGCTGGTTGCTCACTCCCTTCCTGGCAAATGCGGGTATGGAAACAATGGTGCGTATGCGCCAGCGCGTTTTAGCCGGCCTGACGTCCACCTTTGCCAGCTCTTACAAGAGCCGGGTGAACCTTGAAGAGATGCTGACTAAAGAAGCGGCGACTGATTACCGGACGATGAAAACCGGTGAGAAGTACCTCGTTACGCCTCACGCCTAGATCTAGGGCGCCGACTGGTGGCTAGTCCGTCTTTGGGCGGACTCAGCTGCGGTCAATTTAGGCCAATGGACGCTCAACGCGTGAATGAGCTTGAGCGTACGGAAGCCGTCCAGCCATTGATGAAACTGAAGAATAAATGCGCCCTTAGTGGCGCATTGTTTTTTTGCATGATCAAGAAACCTCTCCAAACCTAATTCGATGACCGCGGCCAGTGTCTCAGGATGGTCTCGCAAGCCAGTGCCGAAATCGCCAACCTTGCTGCCTGGCACTCCCTGTTCTTTTGCATAGCCGATGAGTGCGGTGAGCCCTTCGAAGCATCGAGGGTCGTAAAAGTACGGCACGGACTCCAGTGAATCTCCGTCTAGTAGTTGCTGCAATGCCGGTCCGGTACCGAAGGGTACTCGGGAGGACAGTCTTGCCGACAACAGAATGGGTTCACAGTCAGGGGTGCGAACCTGACCTTCCTTAACGGCTTTATTGAGGAGGTAGAAGTCCTCACCTGCGGCGCGACGGGGGAATCCCCTCACTACAGCATAGGTTTCTGCTTTTATTGCAATGCAGCTGCCAATAGTGTGAAAACCATAGGGGGAGCCCGCACTGCGAAGTCCCTCGACGTAGTGGTTCAAATACGCCTCGTAGAATTTAGTCGCTTGTGCTTGACCGCAATCAGCAGGCGTCATGTGCGCAAACGGATAGATCAAGGCCACCGCTGCGTCGCTTGAAGCTGCCGCTGAAAAGTAGTCGGAGGGGAGCACCGCATCTGCATCGGTACAGTGAATCCAAGGGCTTGTCACCACGTCGGTGGCCGCTAAAGCTAAGGCAACATCACAGCCCAGCTTGCGAGCAAGGCCTACGCCTTCTTTCCGTGGCAAAGGCTCTGCCCGTTCTATCAACAGTACATGGTTATTTTGTTTGGCATCGACACAGCGCAGCGTGCTGTTGGTTTTGGAAGGCCGCGATTCTTCTTTTAGTGTTTGGATGTAATCTCGCAACTCATCGTTACAATGAAGGTCCTTCTCCGTATCGGGCCTGTTGAGTACAAGAATTAGTAGGGTGTTCGAGTAGCGCTGAAGGTTTTGCAGTAGCGAGGGTGATTCCTTGTAGGCGGGGATAACCAGCACGTTCCGCCAAGTCCCTAGTTCAGAGTGGGTGTACTGGTTTTGAGCAAGTTCGTAAAACGCTCGTGCCTCGGGAACGGCATAGCGCAGAAGGTACTGCGCCGCGGGTTTCAATGCAGAGCAGCACGCAGAGGAAGTGAGCGTACGATATCGGCTTCGTCCTCCAGCAGCTCCTGCCAGCGTCTAGCGACAACGTCTTTGGCGAAGTAGCATTCTGCAAGCCCAAGAAAAAGCTCGAAATGGCGTTCTTCGGAGCGTGCTATCGCCCGGTAAAACTTGTGGAGAGGACCGTCCTCTAGAGCATCCGCTATGAGCGCAAATCGCTCGGCGCCCCTTGCTTCAATGATCCCTGCGGTAAGTAAGCGGTCGAGCAGATAGTCGTCTTTGCCATCGCGAATAGATTTGCGAAAGCGGCCAACATAAGCATCCTTTGTGTCCGCGCCGGTGCGCCCACCCCTTTGGTGTATCCACTTCACCACTTCGCGATAATGTGACAGCTCTTCGATCGCAAGGTCTGCCATGGCCTCGACCAGTTCTACGCGGTCCGGGTAATGGGAGAGCATGGAAATCGCCATGCCCGAGGCCTTTTTTTCTGCGGCGGCGTGATCCAGCAAAAAGCGATCAAAATCTGCGAGCACCGCGTCTACCCAGCCGACAGGTGTTGCAAACAACAACGGGCTCTCGAAGGACGGGTTTCCTACGGCAGGCTTTTGCTGTGCGACAGATGACGCCATCAGCTGCCGGCGGCGATCGCGGAGGTGCCAGCTTCAAAGTCACGGCGTAACGCTTCTTCCAGTCGAGCCATCATTGGCTCGCGGATTCGCGCTTTCGTTGCTTTGTGAGCGGGCATGTTGAGCGCGCTGTAGCTTGTGGCCAATTCAATGGCACGATCGATTAACTGCACGTCCTCCACGACCTCATCAAGATACCCGGCGCTCACTGCAGAGTCGGGGTCATAAACGTGAGCAAGGCCGACCGCATCATTCAATTGCGTTTCGGCTAGGCGTGCACGGGCAAGTTCAATACCAAACCACGGCAAGGTCATTCCGATCGCGACCTCGTTGAGGCCCAGCTTGTAGTTACCTTGCATGCCCACACGGTAGTCGGCGGAAAGGCACAGGAGCGCGCCCATGGCCAGAGCATGACCACTAACTGCCAAGACGACGGGTGTGCTGAAGCACAGTAATCGCACGGACAAGTCAGCGCCCATGCGCAGCAGTTTCATCATGGGTTCGCCACCAGCACCCATTACCGATAGGTCGAAACCAGCAGAGAACTTACCGGGACGTCCGGCGATAATCACGACTTTGCCAGCAGCTTCTGCTGTGTCCAGGGCCGCATTGACTGCCTCAAACATGGCAAACGACAGCGCGTTGGCTTTGCCGTCATCCATGGTGATCATCGTATAGGCTTCGTTTTCTTCAATTGTTACCAGTTCTGACATTTTCGTGTGCCTTTTCTAGGGAAGGTGGTTGGCAGTATCCGTGGGTGGGATCAGGACATCACCAAACCCAGGAATACGATCAAGCCACTGCCCGCCGCGATGAGTGTTCTTACTCGCAGTCGTGAGGAAGACAGGCCAAGCCAAACGCCGCTCAAGATAATGAACAGCATGCCGGCAGCAAACACTTTCTGAAACTCTCGGTACATAGACGGGCCATGGCCAAAATGCAATTCCTGCATACGCTTTTGAAAGCTAGGCTCGTTGCGGCTGACAGACACGCTGTCGCCGTCAATCGTTAGACCGTAATAGGTGCGCGATGTTGGGCGAGTGTAAAGAGTGTCACCGCGGGTGATGACATAGTCGAAGCTGAAGCCCTCAATACCCGTCGCTGAAAGCGCCGCAAGGACTGCCTCTTTGCTGGGGTCGCTCATCAGGGCAACGCCACCGTCTGTTTGGCCGACGGGAGTTGTTTCCAGCGAACCTTTTACGCCCAACAGATACATACCACCCGAGAACGCGACGAGTACAACGACTGCCGCGAAGAATGACGAGAGATAAAGGTGGATAGAGATAAAAAGACTACGGCTCATGAAAAACGACTCCAAAACAAGGACTTGCTGTGTATTTGGGGCAGGATGCTACGCGATATCCAGCTCGGGGAAAAGTTGCTCGTGAGAGTGTTCAGCCTTACCGGCGGGGGCTTGAGCACCCAGTAGACTCAGCGATCAAAAATCGGCGTCACCACGTCATTGAAGGATTCGCTCATGCGCTCGCGAATGAGCGTCGCAAGCGCTTGATAGAGATGACGTACGGGACTGCCATTCCTGTAAACCAGCGCGTGCTCTCTGAAGAGGCGCGAGCCTTCGATACGAATCACGTCCAATTCTTCCGGGCGATGTATTTCCGAACGGATGTATAAGGCAGGCAAGAACGCTACGCCCATACCCATTACGACCATCTGACGTAGCGTGTCCAGACTCGTGCCCTCATAGTCTCTGTTAAGTACCGCCCCAGTGCGCTCGCAGATACGCTGCACCTCTTGGTGCAGCTGATGACGCTCGTCCAGCCCCAGGATACTCATACCGGCGAGCTCTTGTTCTTGAAGAACACCATCCACCGCCAAGCCCGCCTCTTTGGAGGCTACTAGCAGCAAGGGTTCACGAAACAGCACATCCACAGCCAGACTAGTTGATCGCAAGGGTAAGGGAACAAGC
>NZ_JBGCFU010000124.1:0-25411 GCF_045107095.1 Congregibacter sp.
GATTGATCAGAGCGGTTATACTCGGCAACCCGCAACTTGGACCGAGCCAAATCGGGGCGAAAAGTGTACACGCTTTTCCCTCTGACTCGTATGACAGCATCGACACCCTTCAGGTTCAATCTTCAATTCAGCCCCCGCTACGAGCCTTCGCGCAGCTTGGGGTTCAGTGGTGCATAAACTGAACAGTCACATCGAATGCTGATTCCACTGCTGACAGTTCTAGCGGCCTTTGCTGTTCTGATGTGGAGCGCCGATTTTTTTGTAGCAGGCGCTGCTTCTATTGCCGGCAACCTCGGTATGTCGCCAGTTATTGTCGGTCTGACTATTGTGTCGCTGGGCACCTCCGCGCCGGAAATTCTGGTCTCGATAACTGCCGCGCTCGCGGGATCTGGCGGGCTGGCCATCGGCAACGCAGTCGGGTCAAACATTGCAAACATTGGCCTGGTGTTGGGTATTACGGTGCTGGTTGCACCCATCCAGGTCCATCCGGGCTGCATGCGTTCGGAGCTACCGACCTTACTGGTGGTGACCGCCGGCACCGGCTTGCTCCTACTGGATGTGGAGCTTGAGAGAAGCGACGCGATACTCATGATCACCGCGCTGATACTTATCCTTGCGCAAATGATCCGTTCGCAGATACGCGACCCTGAAGTCGCAGAAGATGCCGCTGCTGAGGACGATGACTTACCGCATCTGAGTACCGCGAGAGCCTGGGGCGCCTTCGCGATCGGGCTGGTCCTGCTGGTAGGCAGCTCAAAAGCACTGGTCTGGGGCGCGAGCGCCATAGCCATGAAATTTGGCGTACCCGAGTTGATAATCGGGCTGACTATTGTGGCCGTGGGCACCAGCCTCCCGGAGCTGGCAGCCACTCTTGCCAGCGCCCTTCGCGGTCACGCGGAAATTGCCATCGGCAACATCGTCGGCTCCAACCTCTTTAACTTACTCGCGGTTATGGCCATGCCTGGTTTACTAGCCCCGGAGCAGTTGCCTTACAATTTCCTGTTCCGAGACTATGGGGCCATGTGTATCGCCACGATACTGATGGCCGTCGCCGCTTATCTCGGTCTCAGACATCGGAGTGCAAAACCGGGCCACTCTTACCTTGGTAGAGGGGTAGGCACGCTGTTCTGCCTCGGGTATGGCCTGTACTATTACGGACTTTACGTAACCCTATAGACCGTTATGACTGAACCTGCCCGCTACCTGTCCTCCGCGCAGCGCACGATTCGCATGGAAGCCGAAGCCGTTGCCGCGCTTGAGTCACGTATCGGGGGTGAGTTCGAAAAAGCCTGTGAACTGATTCTCAATGTGAGCGGGCGCACCGTTGTTACAGGCATGGGCAAGTCTGGCCATGTCGGCGGAAAAATTGCGGCCACTCTGGCCAGTACAGGCACCCCCGCTTTTTTTGTTCATCCTGGCGAAGCAAGTCACGGAGACATGGGCATGATTACCGCTGATGACTGCGTTATCGCTCTATCCAACAGCGGCACTACCCCTGAAGTTCTGATGCTAGTTCCATTGTTAAAGAGACTCGGCATACCGCTGATCAGCATGACAGGGGCCCCGGAATCCGCTTTAGCGCTTGCCTCCGACGCGCATATCAATACAGGGGTAGATGTCGAAGCCTGCCCTCTCGATCTAGCACCCACATCCAGTACCACCAGCACCCTGGTCATGGGGGACGCACTGGCAATCGCATTACTAGAGGCGCGCGGCTTTACGGCTGAGGACTTTGCTTTTTCTCATCCGGGCGGCGCTTTGGGTCGCAAGCTTCTGCTCAAGATAGACGACGTTATGCGTCAGGGCACGGCGATACCGCGAGTCTCAGAGGACACGCCCCTTGCCGACGCCCTCCTCGAGATAAGCGCTAAGGGACTGGGAATGACAACCGTGACCGCCGCGGGCAATGACGAACTTCTCGGTGTATTCACCGACGGAGACCTTCGAAGGGCGTTGGATGAACAGGTGGATATTAAAAATACCCGCATCGGCGATCTCATGACGTGCTCACCGGCCACAGCGCATACCGGGATGCTGGCGGCGGAAGCACTACGTATTATGGAAGAACGTCACATCAGTGCATTGGTGGTGCTCAACGAGGAACAACAGATTGCGGGCGTGGTTAATCTTTTGGCACTGCTCGAGGCTGGCATAGCATGAACGCAGATATCGCGCGCGACATCAAACTCCTCGCCTTGGATGTTGACGGTGTTTTAACGGATGGACGCATCACCTACGGCAATGATGGAGAAGAACTGAAGTCCTTCAACATCAAAGATGGTCTTGGAATCAAACTTATTCAGGCCGCCGGAGTCGAAGTAACTATCATCACTGGGCGTCAATCGAATATTGTCGATCGTCGTGCCAAGGAGTTAGGGATAAAAACCATCGTACAAGGTCGCGAAGACAAGCTCAGTGCGCTGCTGGAGATATGCGAGGCTCGAGGGCTTAGCGTGAGCGAGTGCGCCTACATGGGAGATGACCTACCCGACCTCGCAGCAGTGCGCGCCGCAGGTATTGGCATGACCGTCGCCGATGCGAGTGCAGCATTGCTCGCGGCGGCAGATTGGCAGTCGAGCCTGCGCGGCGGAAATGGTGCTGTAAGAGAAGCTTGCGAGACGCTCTTGCACGTCCGCGGTCAACTTGTCGCAGCAGAAACCGCATTCCAGTGACCGCCAGCAAGAGCCGTCGAGGCGTTAGAAAACGCTTGTCTATTCCGCTGCTTCTCTGCGCGGCCTTACTGTTTTACACCCTGCTCGCCCCCACCCCTCGGTTGATCACAGAAACTGCCGCGCCAAAGACTGACGCGCGCATCCCCGAGAGTTATGCCAAAGATGTATCAGTAGATGACTTTGACGTAGCGGGAGCATTACAAGGCAATACGCAGGCAACAGCGTTGCGACGCTTTCCGAGCGAAGGCATTATCGAGCTGGACGAACCGAAGCGTTACAACTACACAACAGACGGCGAGTGGTTCGCCAGCGCCAAAAGTGGCCAGCTACGAGAGAAGACCGAGGTTCTTGTGCTGGATCAGGAAGTACGTCTCCAGTACGACACGGAGAACGTTCAGTTTTTCACCGACCGTATGATTATCAACATGCCCAAGCAAGCGGCTCGAAGCACAGCAAGCGTTCGCATCTGGCAAGCAGACAACGAAACTATCGCAGACCAGATTTACATTAACCTCAGCCGCCAGGTCGCCTCCCTCAGCGGCTCTGTCAGAACAGTATATGTTCCAGACAACTAATCTTTTGAATATGCATAAGCTCCCCGCGATTTCAGCGGTGTTTGCTCTGAGCCTGGTGTTTACGGCATTACTGGCTCCAGATTTTGCCCAGGCCTTACCTGATGATCGATTACAGTCTATCGAGATAACCGCCGAGCGCGCGGTGCGCGATGAGCGCGCTGGATTTACTGTGTATAGCGGTGACGTAATCATGCAGCAGGGCAGCCTGCATATTACGGCGGACAAAATCACAATTTTTCATGACAGCGAGGCTGCTGATCGCATCATCGCTATCGGCGAGCCCGCCACCCTACGACAACAACCCGAGATCGATAAAGGTTTTGTCACCGCAAGTGCGGGACGCATCGTTTATCAAAAATCTCGCGAGTGGGTGCAGCTGCGTGAAGCCGCGGTGATCGAACAAGACGGCGCGGTGGTTAGCGGCGAGTCCATTGACTATTACATGGCGGAGCAGCGTGTTCGCGCTGACGCGGACTCTGAAGACGCTAATGGTCGAGTGCAAGTCATCATACCCGCTGCAGTGATTGAGGCAGAGTCCAGCGACGACGCCGAACCGGAATCTCCTCCAGCAAACAACACCCCAACCCCGCCGAAGCAGGATCTTCCGGGAGGCGTCGATGGCGACCCTGACAGCGCGTAACCTCGCGAAAGCTTATCGGGGGCGGAAGGTAGTACGCGATGTCAGCCTCGAGGTACAAAGCGCCCAGGTTGTAGGACTACTGGGCCCAAACGGCGCGGGAAAAACCACCTGCTTTTACATGATCGTTGGGATCGTGGCCTCTGATGCCGGCGACATACTCATCGACGAGAAGAGCATCACAGCCCTGCCCATGCACGAACGCGCTCGCCGCGGTATCGGCTACCTACCTCAGGAAGCCTCCATTTTTCGGCGTATGAGCGTCGGCGACAACATCCTGGCCATTCTTGAAACCCGCAAAGATCTGAATCGTGCGGAACGTCAAAAACGTCGGGATGAGCTTCTTGAAGAGTTCCATGTAGGCCACCTTAAAGAGAGCCTTGGACAGGCTCTGTCCGGCGGAGAGCGGCGTCGCGTGGAAATTGCGCGAGCCCTGGCCATGGAACCCAAGTTCATTCTCTTGGATGAACCCTTTGCCGGCGTTGACCCCATCTCCGTCGGTGACATCAAAAACATCATTCGTCACCTTCAGTCCCGAGGTATTGGCGTTCTGATTACCGACCACAATGTTCGGGAAACGCTGGATATCTGCGAGACCGCTTACATTGTTGGAGAAGGTCACATCATTGCTAAAGGCAGCCCGGAAGAGGTTCTCGACAACGCTAAGGTTCGAAAGACTTACCTGGGCGAAAACTTCCGCTTGTAAGCGATGAGAATTTTGCGCTCTCCTTGAGCAGCCGTCCTCCCCAAAAAAACGCAATCGCACTACCACAATGCAATAAATGCGCCAAGACGTTGCGTGGACCTTAGCGCACGCCTACACTGACGGTATAGGACTGGCATTGAACCAGCCTAATTGGGGATGTGCGTCCGCCTCGTTGCGGCGGTAGCGCACGTAGTAGCGCATTCGAAAGCGGCTTTAGACCGCAGGTGCGTAGCGCAATTGAGCGGGACTAGCGCGCAATGAAGCAGGGATTACACCTTAAGCTCGGTCAACAGCTGACGATGACGCCGCAGTTGCAACAGGCGATCCGTCTGCTGCAACTGAGCACATTGGACTTGCAGCAGGAAATTGAACAGGCGCTGCAAGAAAACCCCATGCTTGAGGTAGAAGAAGACCAGGCTGACACCCCGGACGCATCCAGCGGCGACGAATCGGGAAACCACGAAGGCCCCCTCGATAACCCCGAACGCAGCACCAATGTTGATGAGGCCTCGGCAGAGGGTGAGTTTGAGCCCAACATGCCTGATGACCTGCCCGTGGACACCCAATGGGAAGACATACTCCCCTCAAGCGCACCTCCGCCATCCGATGGAGGCGGCGGAGAAGACTTCGATTTTGACAGCCGCAACCGCAGTAGTGAAAGTCTTCAGGATCACCTGCGATGGCAGCTGAACCTCACCCGTTTGTCCGATAGTGACCGCATTGTCGCTTTGGCAATTATCGACGCCACGGATGCCAACGGCCGCTTTAACAGCACCGTAGAAGACATGCTTGAGCTGTTCCCGCCAGAGCTGGAAGTCGAGCAAGAGGAAGTTACCGCGGTACTGCATGCCCTGCAGCAGTTTGAACCCGTGGGCGTTTTCGCGAGAGATCTGCAGGAGTGCCTGCAGTTACAGCTTAAGCAAATAGAGCCCGATACCCCGTGGCTGGATCAGGCGAAGATCTTAATCAATCGTCATATCAATCAGCTCAGTAGCGGTGACTACGCGCAAATCATGCGCCGCATGAAGCTCTCTGAGGATGACCTGCGTGGCGCACTGAAACTTGTACAGTCTCTGGACCCTCTGCCGGGCAAGCAGTTTGGCGACGATGATACCGAATACATCGTGCCGGACGTTTTTGTCAGTCGTAAAGAAGGTCGCTGGGTCGTAGAGCTCAATCCCGACACAGCCCCGCGTCTGCGCATCAACGATCATTACGCTGGAATGATTAAGCGTGCGGATAACAGCGCCGACAACAGCTACCTCCGGGATAACTTACAGGAAGCTAAGTGGTTCCTTAAAAGTCTCCAGAGTCGAAACGAAACCATGATGAAGGTGTCTACAGAGATAGTAAGACGCCAGCGCAACTTCCTCGAATACGGTGAGGAAGCAATGAAGCCCCTGGTGTTACATGACATCGCAGAGGCCGTTGAAATGCACGAGTCCACCATCTCAAGAGTTACCACGCGGAAATACATGCACACCCCCCGGGGTATTTTTGAACTCAAGTATTTTTTCTCCAGCCATGTGGCAACTACCAGCGGGGGCGCCTGCTCATCCACAGCGATTCGCGCTCTGATTAGAAAGCTTATCGCTGCGGAGAACCCTCGTAAGCCGCTGTCCGACAGCAAGTTGGCAGAACTCCTGGAAGGCCAGGGGATTCAAGTAGCCCGAAGAACCATCGCAAAATACCGGGATAGCCTCACCATCCCACCGTCGAATGAGCGAAAAAGGCTTGTTTAGACGAATCGGCGCGGCGAAGCGCCAGAACAGATCGACACTGACGTAGCAAAAACTAAAACAAGGAGAAGCGCATGCAAATTGTAATCAGCGGACACCACGTCGACGTCACCGATGCCCTACGGGAGTATGTAGAGGCCAAGTTTGAGCGTTTGCAGCGGCATTACAGTCAGATCAGCAAGTCTGAGGTGACGCTCATCGTAGAAAAAATGGTTCAGAAGGCTGAGGCCACCGTGCACATCGCCGGAAAAGACCTGTTTGCCGCAGCCGACTCAGAAGATATGTACGCGGCGATCGACGCCCTGGTCGACAAACTTGATCGGCAACTGATCAAGCACAAAGAGAAGAATCGACCCCACTGAGCGCCGCGGAGCGCCAACGAAGTAATCAATGCAAGCGATACACACCATGAGCCAAGACTTTTCCCATGCCGCGAACAGCGTCAGCGACTTACTGACGCCCTCGCGGAGCCTTTGTCAGATTCCCGGCGGCGGAAAGAAGCGCCTGTTTGAACTCATTGCCGATGTTCTGGGTAGCGAAAAAGATGAGTTCCATCCCGACGAATTAGTCGCCGGAATGCTCGCCAGAGAGAAGCTGGGCAGTACTGCCCTTGGCAACGGTATCGCTATACCCCATTGCCGCCTCAACGATTGTGAAACCCCTTGTGGAGTGCTTCTCACCCTCTCCAGCAGCGGGGATTTCGACGCACCAGACGATGATGACGTTGACCTGATCTTTGCCTTGGTGGTTCCAAGCGAAGCCACGCAGGAACATCTGAACCTCCTTGCTGATCTTGCACGACTTTTTTCGCAAGCGGATTTTTGCGATGCGCTCAGAGGCTGCACTAGTAACGAGTCTCTCTTTGAGACAGCAAGCAACTGGAACTCAGGCACTTCGTAGTGGACTTGATCATCATCAGTGGTCGCTCGGGGTCCGGTAAAAGCACCGCTCTGCACCAGCTCGAAGACGAGGGCTATTACGCCATTGATAACCTCCCTGCGTCGCTCTTACCTGCGTTGGTCCGCGACACGGGCCCCGGCTTACCGGAGCACTTCCGTGGCATTGCTGTATGTATCGATGCTCGCAACGCTTTTAGAGATTTGCAGGGATTTAACGCAACGCTTGAGTCTCTTCCGGACGAAGTGCAGCACCGGATCCTTTATCTGGATGCTGATGAAGCGACGCTCATCAAGCGCTTCAGCGAGACGCGACGGCGACATCCCCTGACCAACGAGAGTCTGCCGCTGGCTGAAGCCATTCGCTATGAAAGCGAACTTCTGGATCCCTTAGCGGCGCAAGCCACACTCACCCTCGATACCAGGGCAATGACAATCTATGAACTGCGAGACGCTATTCGCCAAAGGCTGGTCGGTTCCGAAGCAGAAGAGATGGCGATTTTGTTTCAGTCCTTCGGCTTTAAGCGCGGCGTGCCCGGCGATGCCGATCTCATTTTTGATCTGCGTCTTCTGCCAAACCCTCACTGGTCGCCAGAGCTTCGTAAGAAAACCGGTGAAGACCCGGCGGTGGTTGCGTACCTCGAGAGCCACGAGATCACACAGCAGCTCTTCGATGACATAGCCGGCTTTATAGAACGCTGGGTGCCCGCGTATCAAAAAAGTAGCCGCAGTTATCTCACCGTGGCTCTGGGATGCACGGGCGGACAACACCGCTCCGTCTACATGGCACATCGACTCCATGCTCATTTTCAGGGTCAGCTTGCGCAGCTGCAGCTCCGCCATCGAGAGCTTCAGTAGGCATTAATGTGATTGAGAGCGAACTCAAAATCATCAACAAACTTGGCCTGCACGCCCGAGCTGCCTCCAAGTTTGTGAGTTGCGCGAGCCGCTTTAGCAGCAAAATCGAGGTGGGCAAAGACGCGCAGTGGGTTGATGGAAAGAGCATCATGTCGGTCATGATGTTAGCCGCGGGACAAGGCAGCCTGCTAACGCTTCGAGCGGATGGCAGTGACGAAGCCGAGGCTTCAGAAGCGATTCACGACCTCGTCAATGATTTCTTTGGCGAAGGCGAATGAACACTCTTCAGGAAGATCAGAAACGCTCCAGAGATAGCGTTTCCCGGGCCCTGGAAAGCGGGACTCTGGTCGATGTTCGTCGGCGCATCCGCGTTATGGAGCCCGGAGAAGTAGCCCACATTCTCGAGTCTTCCCCCCCACGCTACCGCCACGTCCTATGGCAGCTACTGGAAGGCTCCCAGGAGGCTGAGGTTCTCAACGAACTTGGAGAGGAGCTAAAGCTCGACTTCCTCCAAACCATGGGGCCCGATCAGGTCGCTCAGATTACTGAAGAGCTCGATGACGATGACGTCGCGGACATTCTTCAGCAGCTCCCCGAGGCTTTCACCCAGCAAGTGCTGGACGAGATGGACGAGCAGGACAGATCCCGTCTCGAAAGCGTGATGGTCTACGACGAGGACACCGCCGGTGGCCTCATGAACACAGACACCATCTCTATTCGAGCTGATGTCACCCTGGATGTAGTGCTGCGTTTTCTCAGGCGTCACGAAGAAATACCCGAGATGACAGACACGCTCATCGTGGTAAGTCGCGATGATCACTACGTAGGGTTACTCCCGGTTCGCACGCTGTTAGTTTCAGACCCCGGTAGCTCCGTGCGTGAACTCATGCTGACCAAACGCAAGCCCATCAATACCGGTATGCCAGACAGTGACGTCGCGCGCCTCTTTGAGCGCAATGATTGGGTGTCAGCGCCGGTGGTAGATGATGATGGCCTCGTAGTCGGTCGAATCACTATCGACGATATCGTCGACGTCATCCGCGATGATGGTGATCACTCCCTGATGTCCATGGCGGGTCTGGACGAAGACGACGACACCTTTGCACCGGCCATCAAAACTGCACGACGCCGTGCGCTGTGGCTGGGCATCAACCTGTTAACAGCCTTTATCGCCGCATCAGTGATTAATCTGTTTCAGGGCACCATCGAAAAAGTAGTCGCTCTTGCGGTGCTTATGCCCATCGTTGCCTCCATGGGAGGTATCGCCGGTACGCAAACGCTCACAGTACTGGTGCGTTCCCTCGCCGTGGGGCAAGTTAACCGCAGCAACGCGCGCTGGCTGGTGAGTCGCGAGTTAGCATCGGCGGCGCTCAATGGTGTTTTGTGGGCATTGGTCGTTGCTATAGCCGCATCGCTTTGGTTCCAAGACAAAACGCTAGGGCTTGTTATCGCTTTGGCCATTGTTATCAACCTGGTGACCGCTGGCGTTACCGGAGCAGTTTTACCGCTGATGCTTCAGCGCATGAAGATCGACCCTGCCCTTGCGGGCGGAGTTGTTTTAACAACCGTAACGGATGTGGTGGGATTTATGTCGTTTCTTGGACTGGCGACGGTGTTCTATGCCTAAACCCAAACGAGGCAAGAAGAAGCCAATCCCAATCGGCGATGAAGAGCTGGATGCGGAACTGGAGTTCGAAGAAGGACCCAGTAAATCGGCACGTAAACGAGAGATGACAGCTCTCCAGGAGCTGGGGGAAGCACTGTGCGCGCTCAGCCCCAAGGAACTGAGCAAGATTCCCGTGGACGATGAAGATTTACTGGCTGCTATTGAAGAAACATCACGCATAAAACATCACAGCGCTCTGCGGCGTCATCGCCAATACATCGGCAAGCTTATGCGACGCATCGATCCCGAGCCACTACAGAAAGCCCTGGACGCCCTTTATCAATCGCGACTGCAGGAAACCCGTGCTTTTCAGGATCTGGAAGTGTTGAGGGACAGCTTGGTTCGCGATGGCGATAAAGCTTTGGGTCACGTCCTAGAGAATTACCCGAACGCCGATCGACAACAGCTTCGACAGCTTATTCGTGATGCTCAACGGGAAGCAGCGGCTGAAAAACCGCCAGCGGCTAGTCGACGCCTTTTTCGTTATCTTCGGGAGCTTCATTCCGCGGAGTAATTTTGTCGTCAAACAGGCGGCTAAAATTAACCGCGGGCGTTTCAATGGGACCAGATACCTCGTACACCGCCGAGGACATCCGATTCACCTGCTTTTCAAAAACCTTACTTACAACGAATACCCCCGCAGCGACGGCGGGGCCCGCGGCAAGCGCGGCCACCCAAGGCAGATTGTTCGCCACGGGCAGTGTCACCAGTAACTCGCCATTAATATCCCCCAATTCCAAATCGCTAACGCCCGTGAACGCAAAAGCGCTGGCCGCACCATCGATCTGCAGGTCTGCCACCTCCAGCGTTCCCTGGCGCAGATAGAGTTCCGTACTGGCCGTCAAAAAGGGAATACCGGACTCAAACATGTGACTCAGGCTGAGCCCCCGCAATATTTCTGCAAAGTTAAGAAAGCTGATCATAGACAGGGCGCCAGGACCGGACTCCAACAGCCGTCCGTTTTTCGCCTCAAGGGCAACCGAACCTTCTGCAGCACTAACGGCATAGGACGTAGGTGGACCGGGCCAGCGAAGGCGAAGGGACATAGAGCCCGCTTCGGTTTCCAAGCTCGGAGCAAAACCTGCGGCCGTCATAACCGCGCCGAGATCCGTATAGACGGCGTCGATTTCCAAAGAAGTAGACTCTTTGCGAGCCTCTTCGCCGCTCTCTTCGCCACTCTCTTCGCCACTCTCTTCACCGCTCTCTTCATACCAACGCAACATTCCAGGCTGAGGATCATCAAGCTGCATACCCCAAAGGTCGCCCTGAATACCCGTGGCGTAAAGCGAGCCATCGGGATGCTCGGTGTTTAAATCAAAGCCTACTCCGCCGAGAACCCGCCCCTCACTGCGAAACTCCAGTACATCGACGCGCATGCTCGGTACGGTCGCCCGCACTTGCTCAAGCGTCAGCGGGTCACCCTCGCCGAAACTACCCAAGTCGAGGTGCTCCAGCAGCAGGAGCAACTCATCGTTCTCTCGGGTCAGACTACCCTGTACTGACTCAGACTCAATGGCGCCCTGCCACAGATTTTCTACACCCCAGAGATCCACCCTCGCACGACCAAAGCCGCGGCTCGCAAGGCTAAGCTCGCCTATCTCCAGCGAATCGATTTGATAACTCAGAGGGGCATCGGTGTTTACACTCGCACCATCGTCGGTAACGGCAGTCGCAAGCTCCAGTATGCTGTCTCCTTGTACCGACTTCTGGGAAATCCCTTGCGGCGATTCGTCAGCAAAACGACTGAAGTGATTATAAAACTCGCTCCACTGGGTAACATCCAGAGACGACACGGTGCCGCTGAGACAGAAACGCTGCTCACAGTTATCCAAATCCACGGGGGCGCCGCCTACCATCGCCGCCAGCTGACGAAGGCTATCCTGAGCAAATACCAGTTCCATAGCTAAGCGCTCGCCCAGATTCAGCGTCATCACAGGGTCGGGTTTCAGGGGGATGGCCATTGCCAGTGGGAGCGCCTGATCCGGCAATTTTCCAAAGGGTCTGGGAGCATCGATGGTAGCCCCCAGTAACTCAGACTGTAGATGGAATCGGGGGTCAGATTTGTCACTCAACAACAGCTCCGCCGAAAACGGCGTCATCCCCGAAGCAAAAGCCAGCAAGGGTTGGTCCAGCCACCGCGACACTGCCCCTGTGTCGATCTCACCGGAAAGCGACAGGTCCATTCCTCGCGACAACTCGGGATCGCCTCCGCTCTTACCATCGATCACACCATCGACCACACTCGCGATGCCTTCCGCTGCGCTCAGAGCCACAGTCCCCCCAAGAAGGTCGCCACGGAGCTCGCTCCCCGCAAAGCCCTCCCTCGTACGGTAGCGAAGAGTTCCATGAACCTGATCAACGGTGAGACTTAGCTGATCGATATCTGCGGAAGCGTCTTTAAGCGCCAAGCTAAGGTCAACTTTGGGGACCTTGGATTCACCACCAATCGGTATCGTCAGCGCCAAATCGCCATCAACTGAACCGCTAAAGCCCCAGTCAGCGAACACGCCGCCCGTCACATCGCGAAGTGGTGAATTGCTGAGCAACACATGAGCGGCACTGGCTGGCCCGACAATACGACCCGCGACATCTAGTAAAGCGCCGGGCGATTGTGGCAACACACGCACCATAAGATCAGAAACCTCAGCGCCCTCACTTTTCGCCGTAGGTATACGTCCCCAAGTCCGGCCATCATCAACCCAGATAGTACCGGTGACATCGGTTAGCGTTGGCCAGGCGGGGTCGTAAATCAGGGTGGCTTCGCTAGTGTCCAAAAACAGTTGCACGGTCATATGAGGAGCATTGCGACGACGCGTGCTCCCTCGCCAAACGAAGCCCGCGCGTTCCACGCTCCCCGCCACGATACTTCGGTCCAGCCAACCCAGAAGCGGCCCTGGCAAAGTAAACGGTAGATACTTTGCTCGCTCCTGTACCTGGGAATCCCGAAGACCGATGAGCAGCTCGAGCTCCACTCCCGTCACCCGTTCACCAAAGGGTATATCAACGGCAAAGAGTCCATTCGCCCGCCCCTCGCCGCCCGCCAGACGCATAAGCCCGCTGTCGATGCGCAGGCCGGAGCTGTCCCACTGTAGATAAACATCGCCAAGAGCATCGGTATATCGCAAAGGCTCTCGATACACCGAGGGGTAGTGCATACTGAAATCCGTAGCATCCAGCTTTAGCTGCCCGCTCCCCGGAGCTAACTCAAGGTAGCCGGTGACACCGGTCAGTGCCGGGGTGTTTCGCCAGCTATCAACACTGAGGTCTTCGACGATGCTCCGCAGCTGCCAGCTATTTGCAGGGTCCGAAAGATCGTCTAGACGCAGCTCGACAACACTTAAAGTTCCCGATGGCGCCAGAGTCGGCAACACGTCGCGAAAACCCTGAGGCAAGCCAGGCGCTGCGGCAAGTAGTGTTGGCAGCGCAGACAAACCCAGGTCACTGGCTCGAATACGCATTGCCTGCCCCCACCAGTCGAACTGCGCGCGATCCAAGTTCAAAGACTGCCCCGCTCGTTCAATGTGAAAGTCTTCTGTCAGTAGACTCCAGTGACGGGCGCGCTGCTCTAACGCCGCCTCAAAGGACAGCGCATCCAAGGGCAAAGACCAGGCCCCATCGGGTTCATCCAATTGAAGGTCGGCGCCATCCCAGCGCATCTTTGCCGTGGAGTCTCCTTCGGCGCGACTCAACCAAAATTGCGCGCTCGCAGATCCCGCAAGGCGAAAAGGCAAATCCAGGCTGCTCCAGATATCACTGAGTGCAGCGAGATCACTGCTGTTGGCATCGACGTAGACATCACCCGTCCAGGAAAGCGGCCTAAGTGGGTTTCCAACACCCTCCGCATTGACCTCGAGACTGATACTGTCTCCATCGATCATGCCGTGGAGGCGGCGAGCATTACCTTCTCGTTCCAGTAGCACGTCAACGGTGAGGCCAACACGGCCATTGGGAGTTTCCAGTGTCAGCGCGTTCTCAGACAGAGCAACGCGTTCGACACTGGGAAGAAAGTCCTCCAACCAGTCTTTCAGGGCACTGCCGCCGCCCGAGGCAAAACCCACGATCTCAATTGCACCATCAGCGGTAAGCCGCGCATCCACTGCAAGACCTGCAACGGTCATACGAGATAACTGAAGGCTGCCCGCAAGAAGGCTACCGGGCACATCAAGCCGCAAAGACCCCTGTCCTATGAGAATAGGGGGCGTCTGCTCATCGTCCTGGGTAATACGTAGTTGGGTAAAACTTAACTCAGGGCTAAAAGCATCCCATCCGCCGGAAAGACTCCCGACAGTGACGTTAAAGGGAAGCTGTTTGTTGATCTGCGTTAGCACCGGATCGCGAAGCGCCGGCATCTGCTGCATAAGAAATCGTCCAGCCGCCACATACACAGCCAGAAGCACCACAAGAACCACGAGCAAGCGCCAGGCCCAGGGCGCCAGAGCGTGAAAGCCCCGAAGGGGCAGGCTCTCGTCGTGGTGGGAGTCGTTCATCGTTTACGACCCGCATCTATGCTTTTTTTAGAGCAACACAATGTCGAACTGCTCCTGAGTGTAATCGGGCTCCGCGCGAAAGCTGATACTGCGTTTTATGAATGACTCCAGATCCCCTACGTTCGCCGACTCCTCGTCCAACAGCCGCTCAACCACAGTGTGTGACGCCAAGACCATCAGCCCACCGGTCTCATAGGCCCGGGCATCGCGCATAATCTCCCGTAGTATTTCATAACAAACCGTTTCTGCGGACTTGAGCACGCCTCTGCCGCCACAACTTGGACAATCTTCGCAGAGGGTCCGTTCCAAACTTTCGCGCGTGCGCTTGCGCGTCATCTCAATCAAGCCGAGTTCAGATACACCACTGATTTTGTTTCGCGCTGGATCCCTCGCCATCGCTTTCTCCAGCGCACGGTGCACCTGCCGGCGGTGTTCCGCATCGTGCATATCAATGAAATCGACAATGACGATCCCGCCAAGATTACGAAGGCGCAGCTGCCTGGCGAGAACCGTAGCGGCCTCAAGATTGGTCTTGAATAGCGTCTCTTCCTGATTCCGTCGCCCTACAAAAGACCCGGTGTTCACATCGATGGTCGTCATTGCCTCGGTTTGATCAATCACCAGATGGCCGCCGCTTTTAAGCGGAACGACGCGCGCCAGAGCGCGCTGTATATCGTCTTCTACGCTGTGGAGATCGAAGATCGGTCGCTCCCCCTCATACAGCTCCACCAGATTCGCTACTTCCGGCATGTATTTAAGACAGAAGTCATTAAGCAAAGCGTAGTTATCCTGGCTGTCCACAAGAATGCGCTGAACGCTGGGCCGCGCAAGATCGCGTACCGCGCGCAGCTGCAGCGGCAGATCTTCATAGAGCAATTCAGGCCCCCTGGCTTCAAACGCACGGCGCGATACCACAGCCCATAAGCGCTGAAGGAACCTCAGATCAGCGCGAATCTCGCTGTCTCCAGCACCCTCCGCGGCGGTGCGCAGTATGTAACCACCCTCCGCCATGGATTCGTCGTTAAGCGCACAGGCAAGAACCTCCTGCAAACGCGTGCGTTCTTCCGGGTCGTCAATACGTTGCGACACACCCACATGATCGCTTTGCGGCATGTAGACAAGGTAGCGCGTGGACACCGAAAGCTGGCGGGTCAGGCGGGCGCCCTTTTTGCTGATCGGATCCTTGACTACCTGTACCGTAATCACCTGTCCTTCTCGTAGGTGATCGGCAATGCGCTCTTCCGCTGCCGCATTGGATCCCAGTACATCGTTCAGGTGAAGAAACCCGCTACGCTCAAAGCCAAAATCTACAAAGGCAGCCTGCATGCCGGGCAAAACTCTAACCACACGGCCCGCGTAGATGTTTCCCACCGTACCGCGACTCGATTGCCGCTCGATGTAGATATCCTGAGCAGCACCATTTTCCACGACGGCAACGCGCGTTTCCATGGGCGTGGCATTGACGAGTATTTCCTCGTTCATGTCCTCTGCTCTTTCAAAACAGGAACAATCGCAAACCGCATGAGCAACTCGCGGGTTTCGAGCATGGGCAAGCCAATCACATTACTCACGCTGCCGTCGATGCGACGCACGAAGCTACCGCCCTTCCCTTGAATCGCATAGGAGCCGGCCTTATCCCAGGGTTCATCCGTTGCGAGGTAGTCTTTAATCAAACGGTCCGGCAACTCGCCAAACTCTACGAGAGTTCTAACTAACACTGTCTCGCACTGCGAGTCTTGTCGGGCACACACAGCGGTATAGACTTCGTGACTACGGCCGCTAAGCGCTTCGAGCATAGTCTGCGCGTCAGCAAAATCCGCGGGCTTACCCAAACTCTTGTTGTCGAGAACAACGGTAGTGTCAGCGGTTAGCAGCACCGTGTCATTACCTAATTCCAGAGCCTCGGACTTTTCTCGCGCCATTCGCTGCACATAGTCTCTGGCCGGTTCGCCGTTACCCGGTGTCTCGTCTATATCAGCCGATTGAATAGTGAAATTTGCGCCCAGCTGCCTTAGGAGCTCGGCACGACGCGGACTCGCCGAACCCAAAACCAATGTCGGCGACGAGGCGTCCATCAGTTCACCTTATAACTACGACGCACTTCGCGAAGGACCGGCATCAACAGGGGCCAGAGTAATGCCGTACTCAACGCAGGAAAGAGAAACCCGAAACCCGGGGCGGCTCCACCCTGGAGTCCCTGCAACCATTGCGTCACCAGCTGATGGAGTCCTGCAAACACGAAAACTACCGATGCCTGCTGAACAAGGGTAAAGACACGCAGGCGCTGGTACATCAAACGGGCCAGAGTCACTACCACTGCGAGGGACAACATGTTTTGCCCAAGCACAGCGCCTTCCATAACGTCGACTAACAAACCCACAACCAGGGCGGTGACCAGGCCAACACGATGAGGCAATGCGATGGTCCAATACAGCAACACCAGCAGAATCCATTCGGGACGCCACCAGAGCAAACTGCGAGTGAGCGGCATCACCGCCAGCACCGCCGCGCATAACAGAGACGCCACAATCACCCAGTAGGCAGTAACCCGTTCACTCACTCGGCACAGCTCCGGATTCAAGCACTGGCTCAACATCCGGCAATTGACTAAACACCAGTAGCACGTGGCGAGCACGGTCCAGCGCCGCCGTGGGAGTGGCGATAATGCGTGCAAAAGCTTCACCGGGATTCCGCTCCACCGCCGACACGACAGCTACGGGATAACCAATGGGGAATCGACCTCCTAATCCGGAGGTGACCAGCAAGTCGCCAGCCAGAATATCGGTGGTCGCTGTCACATGATTCACCGCAAGCTGATCCAGGGATCCCACCCCCTCAGCGACGGCGCGCACACCATTGCGATTTACCTGCACGGGCACCGAATGCGTAGGATCGGTAACCAGCAGCACGCGAGATGTTGTCATTCCCACCTCGACCACCTGCCCCATGAGGCCCTGAGCATCAATGAGCGGTTGCCCGGGGTAGACCTCGGCCTCGGCGCCCTTGTCCAGAACGAGTTGATGACGTACAGGATCCGGAGAGACACCAATGATCTCGCTGACCAGCACGTCATCGCGCAACAGGGCCGTGGAATTTAACAGCGTGCGCAGGCGGGCGTTGTCTGCCTGCATGGACGCGAGTTGTTGCGAGCGTCCCTGGAGCACCAGGTTTTCTCTTCGCAAACGATCGTTGTCATCCAACAAACGCTGACGAGAACGAATGGTGTTGTCCTGCCAGTCACCTATCGCGGATGGAATATCCGCGATGAGATAAATGGGTGTGAGCGCGGTGTCGATCGCTGAGCGAACCGTCGCAAGGCCGCTGTAGCGCAGATCGGCCAATAGCAGCGCACCGACCAGCACCAGACCCAGAAAGAGTCTGAGGCCGAGATTAGATTCCTGTATAAAAAGCGGCTTGATTAGCAGCACCCATAGCGGGCATTGCTCATGCCGCCCGCGATTACTCTGTAGAGAGTAATTCTATCGTATGGCGGTCCATACGTTCCATCGCCATACCGCCCCCTCGTGCCACGCAGGTGAGGGGATCTTCGGCAACGACGACCGGTAAACCGGTCTCGGACGCGATGAGTCGATCCAAGTCGCGAAGAAGAGCACCGCCGCCGGTAAGAACAATACCGCTCTCTGCAATATCCGCGGCCAATTCCGGCGGGGATTGCTCCAGCGCGGACTTCACAGACTGAACTATTGACGACAAGGGATCCTGAAGGGATTCGAGTATTTCGTCACTGTTAAGGGTAAAGCTTCGGGGAACACCCTCGGCGAGGTTTCGACCACGAACATCGATTTCTCGAAGCTCGCTGCCTGCAAAGGCGCAGCCCACCTCCTGCTTGATTTTCTCAGCAGTAGAATCACCAATCAGGGTCCCATAACGCCGGCGCACATAGGCCACAATAGCCTCGTCGAAGCGATCACCGCCGAGTCGAATTGAATCGGAGTAAACCACACCATTCAAAGAGATGATCGCAATCTCAGTGGTACCACCACCGACATCAACGACCATGCAGCCCGATGCTTCATCGACCTCAAGACCCGCGCCGATAGCCGCCGCCATGGGCTCTTCGATCAAACGCACTTCGCGAGCTCCCGCCGAAAGCGCCGACTCTCGAATAGCGCGGCGCTCTACCTGCGTGGATTTACAAGGCACACAGACCAAGACTCGAGGGCTGGGACGGATGAAGCGGGTTTCATGCACCTTGGCGATAAAGTGCTGGAGCATTTTCTCAGTCACTTGAAAGTCGGCTATGACGCCATCTTTCAGGGGCCGGATCGCCGTGATGTTACCAGGGGTCCGTCCGAGCATACGTTTTGCTTCAGTACCGACGGCTTCAATGGTCTTCTGGCCGTTGTGAATACGGATTGCAACGACCGAGGGCTCATCCAGGACAATGCCCTGACCGCGGACGTAAATCAGGGTGTTGGCTGTTCCAAGATCGATGGAGAGATCGTTTGAGAACATGCCACGCAATTTTTTTAGCATGAAATTCTGTTACCTGAATAAAGGTAAAGTGACGGTGAATGTACTAGCTAGCATGGATTTTATGGTTTCAAACCAGCGTTCCTATGCGGCGCAAGGTTATCAACCACAGGGGTGTTGGGCAAGAAACAAATGTTGTATTGTGCGCCGCACCTCCAGCGTCAATCCCGCTGATTTGCCACTTTTAACAACACTCTTAAGCAACAGATAAAGCAACCGATAAAGCAATGTCCGTACCCGGCGACACTATCCGAGAAATCGCACAACTTGCACGCCTTCGCGTCGAGGACCATGAGCTTCCAGAACTCACGGTCAGTTTCAACGCGATACTTGACCTCTTCGAGCAACTTCAGGCCGCCCCCACCGACGGGATAGAGCCCATGGCGAACCCTCTCGACAACCGTCAAACCCTGCGCGAAGACATCGTCACCGAAGAAAATCAGCGTGAGGCGCTGCAATCCACCGCGCCGCTGACCGAAGACGGCCTGTACCTCGTGCCGCGAGTCGTGGATTGAGGGTGGCGGACTAAAATGAGCATCGAACTCGACAGCCGCAGCTTGACGGAACTCGCATCGGCCCTGGTGAGCGGAGAGACCAGTAGTGTTGAGCTCACTGAAGCGGCACTCGGTCGAATTAATGCCTTGGACGGAAAGCTCAACAGCTTTATCACCGTGGACAACGAAGCTGCCATGCGCGAGGCGCAGGCCGCTGACGAGCGTCTTTCCAGTGGCAATGGGGGGCCATTGACGGGTATCCCGATTGCTCATAAGGATATTTTTTGCACCAACGGCCTTAAAACTAGCTGCGGCTCACGAATGCTGGACGGATTCACGCCACCCTATGATGCGACCGTCGTTGAACGTCTGCGCAGCGCGGGCGCCGTACTCATTGGCAAGACCAACATGGACGAGTTCGCCATGGGCTCCTCCAACGAGAACAGTTTCTACGGCCCCTGCGCAAACCCCTGGGACCTAAGCCGAGTACCGGGCGGGTCGTCAGGAGGCTCCGCGGCGGCCGTCGCAGCGGGACTGATCAGCGCTGCCACCGGCACTGACACCGGCGGCTCCATACGCCAACCAGCGGCTTTTTGCGGTATTACCGGCCTCAAACCGAGCTACGGACTGGTATCCCGTCTGGGCATGATCGCCTACGCATCCAGCCTTGATCAGGGTGGCCCGATGGCCCGAAGTGCCCAAGACTGTGCCGTGCTGCTAAATGCTATGGCCGGACACGACGTCCGAGACTCGACTTCGGCTCAGCGAAAGCCAGAAAACTATTGTGATGGCCTTAACAATACAGTCGAGGGGCTCCGTATTGGCGTGCCCAAAGAGTATTTCGGCGAAGGACTGGACGGCAGTGTTGCAAAGGTTATTGAAGCAGCACTGAAAGAATACGAAGCGATGGGGGCAACGCTTCACGAGATATCCCTGCCGCGGACAGCGCTATCAATCCCCGCTTATTACGTTATTGCTCCGGCAGAGGCATCGACCAATCTGTCCCGCTATGACGGTGTGCGCTACGGCCATCGCTGCAAGGATCCACTGGATCTAGAGGATCTCTACACCCGCAGCCGGGAAGAGGGCTTTGGTGACGAAGTCCAGCGGCGGATTCTTGTGGGAACCTATGCCCTCTCCTCCGGGTACTACGATGCTTACTACAAGAAGGCCCAGCAAGTGCGCCGACTCATCGCTGGAGATTTTACCAGCGCCTTTGAGTCAGTAGATATCATCGCCGGGCCTACGACACCAGGAGTGGCTTTTGAGCTGGGCTCAAAAACCAGTGACCCGACCGCCATGTACCTGGAAGATATTTACACGCTGTCGGTAAATCTGGCAGGGCTACCCGCAATGAGCCTGCCCGCGGGCTTCAGCAACGGCCTCCCCGTGGGACTGCAACTTATCGGGAAACACTTTGAGGAAGCGCGACTTCTCAGCGCGGCACACCAGTTCCAGCAACGCAGCGATTGGCACCGCCAAACCCCTAACGTGGAGCTGCAGCCTTGAGCGAGAGACAGCCATGAGCCGGGAAACAGCCTTGAGCCGGGAAAAAGCCATGAGCCGGGAAACAGCCTTGAGCGAGAATCAGCGATGAGCCGGGAGATGGTTATTGGCCTGGAAGTGCATCTGCAGTTAGCAACGCGCTCCAAAATATTCTCAGGCAGCCCCACAACCTTCGGGGCAGAGCCCAATACTCAGGCGAATGCCGTGGACTTGGCGATGCCCGGCATGCTTCCGGTACTCAATAAGCAGGCTGTGCGTTACGCCGTGATGTTCGGCCTGGCTATTGATGCAGAAATAGGTAAGCGCTCGGTATTCGATCGCAAAAACTACTTCTATCCGGACCTACCAAAGGGTTACCAAATTAGTCAATTTGCAGAGCCCATAGTGGGTCTCGGTCGTTTTGCCTTCAACCTGTCCGATGGAACAGCAAGCGAAGTGGGTATTACACGTGCCCACCTTGAGGAAGATGCTGGCAAGTCCTTGCACGAAGATTTTCATGGGATGACAGGCATCGATTTGAACCGTGCGGGCACACCGCTCCTTGAAATCGTCACTGAACCGGATTTCCGCAGTGCCGAACAAGCAGTAGCTTTTCTCAAAGCCCTGCACAGCTTGGTGACCTATCTTGGCATTTCCGACGGCAACATGGCCGAAGGATCCATGCGCTGTGACGTCAATCTCTCTTTGCGTCCGGCTGGCAGCGACACCTTGGGCACTCGCACAGAGATCAAGAACGTCAATTCGTTCCGGTTTGTAGAGAAGGCCATCCGCTGCGAACGCATTCGCCAGGAAGATATCCTCGATGACGGCGGCAGTATCGTGCAGGAAACTCGCCTCTACGACGCAGACCGCGACGAAACGCGATCCATGCGTAGCAAGGAAGTCGCCAACGATTACCGCTATTTCCCCGAGCCTGACCTGCTACCAGTAGTGCTGAACGACGACGATATCGCGGATATCAGAGCCATGCTCCCCGAGCTTCCCCGGGCAAGACGAGCGCGGTTTCAGGAGTCCTTCGGGTTATCCGAGTATGACGCCGGAGTCCTAACGGACGAACGAGCAGTCGCTGACTATTTTGAGGTAGTGGCTAAGTCCAGCGGTGATGCAAAGCTCGCGGCTAACTGGATTCAGGGTGAGCTTTTGGCCGCGCTGAACGCCCAAGACATGTCTATCGAGTCTTGCCCGATGCAGGCTGAACAGCTCGCGGGGCTGATCGCGCGGATTAAGGATCAGACGATCTCGGGCAAAATAGCCAAGGACGTGTTTGAAGGAATGTGGAACGGCGAAGGCGATGCCGACGCGATCATCGATGCACGAGGGCTCAAGCAGGTCTCTGACAGTGGCGCGCTGGAGTCTATGGTAGACAAGGTCATCGCCGACAACCCGGATCAGGTCGCTCAATATCGGGCTGCAGATCCTGCAAAACAAAAGAAGCTTAGTGGCTTTTTTGTGGGCCAGATCATGAAGGCATCCAAAGGGCAGGCCAACCCAAAGATGGTGAGCGACTTGCTACTCGCCCGCCTGGATGCCTCCTAGACACACTCTGGCTACGCCCCTGAGCGCCAAAAAACAGCCAGACCTAAACGCGGTCCGTGCTATTTGCCTTAAGATCAGCTTGAGCCCCGGCATTAAAATAGGGCCCAGATTGCAGGATGACAACGATGCGTAAAGACAAAGCCAAAGTTCTCGATGAACAGTGGGATGACGAAAGGGTAGCTAGTTTTCTGGAGCCTCGCCCCGGTGACGGCGAAAACGCAGACTTCAAGCTGCTCTTGCGCGCCTATCAGAGTATGCGCGACAGCGACTTCGCTCGCTTCCTACCGCTGTTTTGCAGTGCCGGACGAGACATCAACGCGGTGGGTAACGAAGGTAAAACACTCCTGGAAGAAGTGAGTGAGCATCGTTACGGAACGTCCTACGCCGAGGTCTTGAAAACACACGGCGCTACGTAAAGCGCTACTTAAGGTGCTAGCTGATCTTCGCTTTCAGGACGCCCCCTGCTCGTAGGGAACACGGCCCCGCATAAACCGCTCGCGGTTCTCGCGCTTCTTCTCTTCGCTTTTTGCCAACAGCACTAACACGGCTCCTGTCCCGCCCAAATTGGGGGGTGCACTGTGAAACGCCTGCACCGGTGCTAGCTCTCGTAGCCAGTGATCAACGTAGCCTTTGAGAATGCCAACAGCGTCGCTATTGGGGCTGCGCTCGCCCTTGCCATGGACGATGAGCACGCTGCGCAGGCCCAGTTCATGACACTCGTTGATGAACCCGTAAATCTCACGCCGGGCGCGCTGAACGTTCATACGGTGCATGTCCAATCGGGCCTCAGCGGCGTAGCTGCCCTTCTTGAGTTTGCGGTACACACCGTTCTGGATACCCGGGCGCTTAAACTCCAGCACATACCAGGGATCCAAGGGCTTCACACCCTCATCGGCGAGAGGATTAGTATCCCGACCGCGCTCCGTCACCGCCGCCTCGCGTCGTAGCTGTGCCAACGTTTTGTCAGCCACGTCGCGCCGCCGGCGAACCCGTGCCTCTGTTTTCATGGGCGTGACATCGCCCATCTCACTGAGGAAGTCGTCATCATTGTTTGTCATTGGCGCCTCCTTGAATTCATTACATGGCGTCACTGAGTACGCACATACCTAAAGACATGCGCGGGGAGACGCAAATCAAAAGTGCTCTCGTCGCAAATCTGACTCGGATTAACGCGCCCCCTGACGCTAAGAACGCACGAAACAATCTCCGCGCGTTAAACTACGTAAACTACCAGACTCACAGATCAGGAAGAAAATTGGAAGGCGATCCCGTTTACGGCGCAGGCTGCCTCATTCGAGGTGGCAAAATGCTCAGCCACCCGAGGTTACGGCCCTTTGTTTTAGTGCCGCTGACCATCAATGTACTGATTTTTGGCTCGCTAATCAGCTGGGGGTTATCTAACCTCATAGACTGGGTAAACAGCTGGATGGCATGGCTACCCGAATGGCTGTCATTCCTCGAATGGATTCTTTGGCCCATTATCGGGCTGACCGTTGCTCTGGTCACCGGCTACCTATTTACAGCGGTCGCACTCCTCATCGCCTCTCCCTTTAACGCATTACTGGCAGAAAAAGCGGAAGAACTCATCACCGGGCAGCCCGTGCAAGGTCTTGAAGGCCTTGGCGCTGCGTTAATGAGCGTACCCCGGGGCATCTTTAGGGAACTGGCCAAGCTCGTCTACTACCTTCCTATGGCCCTAATGGTACTGATCATTAGCTTCATACCTGCGGTGAACGCAATTGCCCCCCTACTCTGGTTACTCTTGGGCGCGTGGATGATGAGCCTGCAGTTTGTGGACTACCCCATGGATAACCACCAGTTCAGTTTCAAGGACGTACGCATTGCCGTCGCCGACCGCAGGTTATCCAGCCTCGGCTTCGGCGGCATGGTCGCTGCGCTGGCAAGCATCCCCATCGTAAACTTCTTTGTGGTGCCCGCCGCCGTGGTTGGTGCGACGATTTTGTATGTTGAGGAATTGCGGTAGGTAAACGTCTGAACCTTCGATTTGTTTGTGGTCGGCCGCGAGTCGCGATAAGGCCTCGACGACGTCAGGTAGCTTCGAGGGATGAGTCCGGCCGTGAGAAAAACACCGAGCACCTAAACCAACATAGGTCAGCGAGACAACAAATCCTCGGGCGGATGTTCACATCGCACTGGCTCGCCTAATAGCGCTTCGAGATCAGGCAGCAAAAACGCGTCGTCTTCACTGGCGAAGCTGATCGAAGTACCGCTAGCACCTGCACGACCCGTTCGGCCAATCCTGTGTACGTAGTCTTCCGGGTCTTCCGGGAGGTTGTAGTTGACGACATGGGTTACGCCATCGACATGGATGCCTCGACCGGCGACATCCGTGGCCACCAGTACCGAAATCTCGCCCTTCTTAAACTGATCGAGCGTCTTGGTGCGCTTAGCTTGGGCTATTTCGCCGCTGAGCATCCCGCAGGTGATGCTGGCTTTACGGAGCCGCTCGAAGAGACGGCGTACCTGGTCGCGACGGTTGGCAAATACGATGACCGAGCTGGCATCATCACTACGCAATAGATTCACCAAAATCCGGAAGCGCTCCTCACTGCTTGCGAGATAAATCCGTTGATCCACGGTGTCTGTGGCCACGTGGTCAGGCTCGATCTCTACAGTAACGGCTTCGGTGGTCCACTGCTGAGAGAGATTGATAATGTCCTGGGTAAACGTCGCGGAAAACAGCAGCGTCTGACGATAATCTTTGTGCGGAGTTTGACGCACGATGCGTTTGACCTGCGGGATAAAACCCATGTCCAGCATGCGGTCGGCCTCATCAAGTACGAGCACTTCAACCTGATCCAGCACCAAGTCACGGCGTCCCGTGAAGTCAATCAGTCGTCCCGGTGTCGCTACAACGAGATCGACTACCTCACGTCCCAACTGATTCAACTGCTTCTGATAATCCATACCACCGATCAAAGTGCAGGTATTCAGACCGGTATGCTTCCCGAGATCGGCCGCGTCGGCGGCGATCTGCATCACTAATTCTCTTGTGGGTGCAATCACCAGAGCCCGGGGCTCGCCTAAAAATCGCTCACCTTCGTGGGGATTTTTCAGGAGGTCATCAAAAATAGTAATCAAGAACGCTGCGGTTTTTCCTGTGCCCGTCTGCGCCTTACCGATA
>NZ_JBGCFU010000125.1:0-4105 GCF_045107095.1 Congregibacter sp.
TCTTTGAGCAGCAATGTTCCCAAAATGCGGCGATAACTCGTTGCACCGCCCATGTACAAAATTGCGCCGAAGGCGCAGCCGATCAGAAATCCGATGATTAAAGTGCTCATCACGCTCTCCCGCGATACAGAAATTTGGCCATCAGAATTGCTGATACAAAGGTGATGACACCAAAAATAAAGGAGCTCAGTGCCAGCTGGGAGATGCCACTAATCATGTGACCGCTGGTGCAGCCACCGGCCAGTCTCGCACCAAAGAGCAGTAGCACTCCGCCAAAAAACGATGCCAGGTAGCGCTTTGTCTGAGAGGGGCCAAAAGTTGCCTTCCACAGTTCAGGCATGGAGCCCTTGTCTGCATCAGGCTGACGGCGTCGTAGCAATTGTGCCGTTACCCCGCCTCCGACGATCATGCCGAATACCAGCATCCAGCCATAGCCAACGCCCCAATCGTCCTTCTCGCCGTATTTGGAGAGATAGGTGTTTGACTCAGCGAACTCTGGTGCGACCTGATGAGCCACCATGCCGTCGGTAACGACAAATTGCGTCGATACTCCCAGAGGCTTAACCAGCGCGGTTGCAATGATGAGTAGCAGGCCTAGAGAAATTCCTGCCGCTTTCCACGAGATGATGAAGTCTTTATTCACAACGCTGTCCCTATTTATAGTTAGTGCTTTAGCGCGGGTATATATTAGCAAGTTTAAATATTAAGTAAATTGTATATTTATGAATATGATTATCTACAGATGGACAGCATCGTTGCTGTTTGGCTTCTTCGGCGCGCTTATGGGGGCCTGGAGCGTCTCGGCGTTCTCGGATGACGCATCGCAGCTGCCCACACTTGCCATTACGCAGGTCAGTGAGACTGTGTTTTCGGCCATTGGCGCCACCGCAGCGCCCTCGCGGGACAATCTCGGCCATAACAACAACCTCTCTTTTATCATCACTGAGGGCGGTGTGGTGGTGGTGAACGGGGGTGATAACGTCCTGCTTGCCGCCGCGCTACATCACGCCATCAAAGAGCGCACGGACAAGCCGGTGCGTTACGTGATTAACGAAAACGGCCAGGGCCATGCCTTCTTGGGCAACAGCTATTGGTCTGATCTTGGTGTGACGATTCTTGCCCAGCGTCAGGCCATTGAGGAGATCAAAGCCCATGGCGAGGCCTCACTGTCGCAAATGCGTGCCCGGATGGGGCCTTTGGTTACTGAAGCCCGGGTGGTGCTTCCCAGTGTCGCGATAGATGACCGTTACGTACTTGATTTGGCGGGGGAGCCTATCGAGCTTCGTCGTTTTGGGGCGGCCCATTCACCCGGCGACTTATCGGTGTGGATGCCTCAGCAGCGAATCCTTATCGCAGGTGATATTGCTTTTCATGAGCGTCTGCTGGGTATTTTCCCGGACTCGGATGTTGACGCCTGGATAGATTCGTTTGATGTTATGGCCAGTCTGGAGCCGGCGATGGTCATTCCCGGGCACGGCCACCCCACGGACATCGAGACACTGCGATTCTTTACACAGGGTTACCTGCGGTATTTGCGTGACGAAATCGAACTCATCCTCGATGAGGACGGAGATCTTAGCGACGCCTATAAGATCGACCAGTCTGCCTACGAAAACCTCGATACTTTTGACGAGTTGGCCCAGAAAAATGCCGGGCGACTGTTCCGGCAGATGGAAGAAAAACTCTTTCAGTGACGCCGTAAACTAAAGACGCCTTGGTGCCCGGCGACTTGCGGAGCAAGCTTTAGTTATCTGCAGTAAGTTGCTTTACCTCAGTCAGCGAAGAAGCAACTTGCCTTACGAGTCAGTCAGCAAAAGAGCGCGCATTTCTGGTGTTCTGCGCGGTGGGATTAACACCCATTGCGCTGGGCTACGGCGCAGCACCCTCCGTCACGCTCGAGGCGGTATTCGGTATTACTGTCGATACAATCAAGCTTAAGCACATTATGCGGGCCGTTATGGGTTTGTATCTGCGGATGGTGGTGTTTTGGCTCCTCGGTGCAGCAAGGCCGGCTCTGACCACTCCCGCGTTGATTGCCTGCGCGGTGTTCATACTGAGCCTTGCCGCGGGTCGTCTGCTTAGCTTTGCTATAGATGGCATGCCACACGGGCTGCTGGTGGTGTATGCGTGCCTGGAAATTCTACTAGGCTCACTGGCGATTATTCTCTATTGCAGATCAGAGGCACGATAGCGTTTTGGTCGTACATTCTTCGCTATAGTGCAGTTTCGTAGGGGAATTTGAGCCTACCTGCTGCCTTGCATAAGGAGCGCTATATAGGCCGTTATCACTTCACCCAGGCGCCCTTTGCACGAAGAGAAACAAGAGCTAGCAAGAACATAGCCAGAATAACCAAGGCCAGGGACCACGCAGGGGAGGCCGGAACGCTGACGCTGGGCACGGTGCACGCAATACTTGTGAAGGTGACCGAGGAAGACGGGTCGGTGCGAATCTCAATTGTAAACGTGCCGCTGGTAGGAACTGTGTAACTAACAGTGCCGGGGAAGGCAGCGGTAGCAACAACACCGCTGTCTACGGTAATTGTCAAATTGCTTGTGGAGCCGGGTGAAGCGGCGGTAGCACTGATCGTCTCGCCCGCCAGATAGCTTCTTGGGATGTCTAAAACATTGGCTGCGGAGGCCGGGGTGGTGATGCCATTTTTTACAGAACAACCATCAGATTGCGCAAAGACTTCCGCACTGAAAAGAAGTACAACGTACAGCGTTACAACCTTATGTATGCCCATCTGCGTTTCCCTCAATTATTAACGTTATCGGTTAGAGTCTAACAAGGCTGCGTGCATTAATTTCAAAGGTATTTCGCCTTTTCTATGGGCTATAGCTATAGCCCCTAAATCCTGCTCATTGATTCACTGGGAACTAGCGGCGATTCAGCGAACGCTTGATTGCCGCCCGCATCGACCGGTAATCGAGGGACGGCCTCATTTGCTGCACAAAGTCTTTACCAACTCCAGGAAAACTCAATCTCGAACTGATCCATGGTCAGCTCGATGTTTTGCGTGGGGTCAAAGGCGTTGGGCCCGGTTACGGAGTTCTCCGGTGCGTACATAAAGGCGACGCTAAACTCATTGCCTTTAGTGTTCTTGCGCGACACACCAAAGGTAAAGTGCTGCTCGACTGTAGCCGGCGCCAGAATGTTCAACACTACCGCCGATTCATCAATGGGCTGCTCACTGTAGTTGTAGCCAAAGCGGTAGGTGAAGGGCGAGTCTCCGCGGACATAGCTGCCACCGATTTTGTACGTTGTGACGTCGCTCCAGCCAAAGCCGGCGCCCTGGTTGCCGCCAAAGCAGGCCTCGACGTTGGTGCCACCCTGTCCGGCGGTGGGGCAGTCAAAAATACGCTGCAGCGGCGTGGCGATGGATTCGATCTCGCCGTATTGCGCGTGCTCGATGTCAAAGTGCAGTCTTAGGCGCTCTGTCGCCTGCCAGCTGGCGCCGACGCGGGCGACGGCTGGGATATCAAAGGAGCCCTTCTGGGCAAAGAGGTCGGAGTAGTCGTCAAACTCCTGCATCTCCATGCGCGACTGGTACGACACGGCGAAGTTCAGCGTGTCGGTAGCATCCCAGATCACACCGGCCTTGAGTCCGTAGCCCAGGGAGTAGTCAGTACCGTTGTTGCTAAGACCTGTGGGTGGCTGCGTGCCACCACTGGCGGCAAAGGTTTTGGTGAATCCGCCAAAGGCAGAAACGCCTTCGATTTCAAAAGTTTGCATGGCGATGACCGGTCCGATGCCAAAAGCAAAGTCCCCGGTTTTAAAGCTGTAACCGAGCTCTAAAAATGCCTGGTTGAGATTCACACCAGTGTTGCCGGTGCCAAAAGTGCCGGGCAGGGTCATGATGGGAGCGGGCCCTGGACCGTCAGGATCGAAGGTAGCGCTGCCGTCTTTGTAGTCTGTGTTCATACCGCCGCGACCGTAAAACAGCAGACTAATAGCCCGATCGTTCTCCAGAGCCCAGCTCTTGCCGATATACGGTATGGGGAAGTATTCGCTGCCGCTCTCTACATTGTCGGCGTTGATGGTGAAGGCTCCGAACTGGCCGTTTATCTGGCTATCGGTGGCGTCATAGCTGCGCCGGGGTGAGAA
>NZ_JBGCFU010000126.1:0-9769 GCF_045107095.1 Congregibacter sp.
GCGCGAAAAAGAACGCAGCTCCCTGCAGGCGAACCTTCGCCGCAGCGAAACCGCCCTGGGCCGGCTAAAAGAGCAGCAGCGGAAAACGCGCTCCGCAATAACTCGTAACCAAGGCGAAATCTCAAAGCTGGGAATAGAACAAACCCGGCTTCAGACTGCCGCCTCAGCTCAGCAAGATGCGGTTGCCGCAGAAATCCGCGAAGCCTACAAAGGCGGCGGTAATGACCAACTCAAACTGCTGCTCACAGAAGAAGACCCGCAAGTGTTGGCCCGTATGCTTGCCTACTATCGCTACATTCTCGCGGCAAGAAGCGAACTTCTCGAGGGGTATCGGGATACGCTAACCTCCCTCGTTGCACTGGAGGCTGATCTCCAGTCGCGAAAAAGCCAGCTCGAGGAACAGCAGAGCTCTTTGGCCTCACAGCAACGGGAACTCGAAGAAGAACGTAAAGAGCGCTCAAAACTACTAGCGGAAATCGACGAGTCTCTGAAAAGCGATGCGGCTCAACTGGCGGCCAGAGAGCAGGATCGGGAGCAGCTCGAGGGCCTTCTGGCCGAGATCGACGCGGCCCTTGCGCAACTAATCCCCGAAGACGATGTCGAACCTTTTAGCGCTGCCAAAGGCAGCATGCTCTGGCCAGTAAAAGGCCGTATCACCAGTCGCTTTGGTCGCCCGAGGAACCAGGGAAAGATGCGCTGGCAAGGCGTGCGGCTCAAAGCGGAGTCGGGCAGTACCGTTACTGCTATCCACCATGGCCGCGTTGTTTATGCGGACTGGCTTCGAGGATCAGGCCTACTGATGGTGATTGATCACGGAGAGGGGTATCTAAGTCTCTATGCCCACAACGAGAGCCTCCTTAGAGAGGTTGGGGACTGGGTGGGCGCCGGAGCAGCCATCTCAACGGTGGGCGACAGTGGCGGACAAAGTGAGGCCGGGCTGTACTTTGAGATACGCAAAGACGGAAAACCCACAGACCCCCAAGGGTGGTGCCGTAGTTAAAAATTTTGAAGAGTTGAGCTACACGAGTTAGGAAGAGTTAAACACCAAACGTCATGAAGAGAGAGTTAGGTGGTATTTAGCGCTTCTTGGAGTGCCCGCCGATTAGGCTACACTGAAGTTTCCAGAATCGAGGTTTTCAAAGTCACCTTATGCATACCATGAATATTTTACGATCTCGCTTTAGCGCCTCAGCTAATGCAGAGGACAGTACGAGTAACACCAGTTTGCGCGGTTACAAGCGTGCAACTGTTGGCGTGCGCCAGATTTTCCTCGCAGGTGTAACAGGACTGTTACTTGGCAATACCGCGGCTGTTATGGCGCAGGACGATAGCAACGACGGTGAGCTTCCCCTGGACGAACTTCGTACCTTCGCGGACGTTTTTAATCAGATTCGCGTGGGCTATGTAGAAGAAATCGACGACAGCACCCTTTTGGAATATGCCATTAAAGGCATGCTCAGCAGCCTTGACCCCCACTCCGCCTACTTGGAGCGAGATGCCTATGAAAACCTGCAGACCTCCACAAGCGGCGAGTTTTCGGGACTGGGCCTGGAAGTGGGCATGGAGAATGGCTTTTTGAAAGTCATCTCACCTATTGATGGCTCTCCGGCTACGGACGCCGGCATCCAGTCTGGAGATGTCATTCTAAAACTCGATGGCGTCACTATTCGGGGATTGAGCCTCAACAAGGCGGTGGAGAAGATGCGCGGGCCAAAAGGCAGCGAGATCGTCGTATCCATTGGCCGCCCGGGAGAACAGGAACCCTTCGACGTAACACTTGTACGGGACACCATCCGGGTAGCGAGTGTTCGCGAAAGATGGCTGGAGCCCGGTTTTGGATATCTGCGAATCTCACAGTTTCAGCAAAAGACCGGGGATGATGTAAAAGCCTCCATCGAAAAACTGTTAGCCGAGCAGCCTCTGAAAGGTTTGGTGTTGGATCTTCGCAACAACCCCGGCGGGGTTCTTGGCGCCAGTGTCGACGTAGCCGGACTCTTCATGGAGAGCGGCGATGTGGTCTACACCGAGGGCCGCCTGAACAACGCAGCCCAGAATTATGGCGCAGCTGCAGGCGACATAACTGATGGCGCACCTTTGGTGGTGCTTATCAATCGCGGCTCTGCGAGCGCATCTGAAATCGTTGCTGGCGCACTTCAGGATCATGCTAGAGGCGTCGTCATGGGGACCCAAAGTTTTGGCAAAGGATCCGTGCAGACCGTGCTACCTATCTCTGAGTCCCGCGCGGTAAAACTGACCACTGCGCGTTACTTCACTCCAAACGGCCGATCAATTCAGGCCGAGGGTATCAAGCCCGACATTATTGTAGAGCGCGCTAAGGTAGAGACCTTTGACGAATCCGGGAGGGTGAGTGAGAAGGATCTCGCGGGTCATCTGGACAATACGACTGCGCAAGAAGCCGTGGAGGCCGAAGCCAGCGAAGGGCTTATCTCCCGAGACAACCAACTTTACGAAGCACTCATCCTGCTCAAAGGCATCAACATCATCAATCCTCGAGCCCCTCGAGCTTTGCCAGAAGGGCAGCAAACCGCCGCCGTTGAAGACAGCGGCAGTGAATCCTGATCCAGGCCCCAGGTGTAAGAAAAACTACTGATGTCCGGTAAAAAAGTGGTTCTAATTGTCCTTGGACTGAGTGTCCTCGCTATCGCCTTAGGTGGCTTGCTAACCAAGCCGCCAAAGCTGTCACCCGTTCCGCCCTCAGCTGAGGTGCCCGATGATTTAGATAGCTACCTGCGTGAGAGAGAAGCCGTCGAAGACACCCAGTATGGCGTAACCGATGGCGCTGAAAAACGTATTGTCTGGAATGCAGAAACGGGAGCGCGCAGTGAGTACGTGCTGGTGTACCTCCATGGGTTCTCTGCAACTCGTCAGGAGATCGCACCCGTGCCAGAACTGGTCGCCGAGGCGCTAGGTGCCAACCTTTTTGAAACCCGTCTTGCGGGACATGGGCGAGAAGATCAGAAATTAGCTGACATCCGCGCGGAAGACTGGATGGAGGATGGCGCCGAGGCTCTCGCTGTCGCCAAAGCACTGGGGGACAAAATTATTCTTATGGGCACCTCTACGGGTGCAACGGTTGCTCTTGCAATGGCAAGGCACCCGGACTTTTCTTCGGTCCACAGCCTGGTTTTGGTATCACCGAACTTTGGACCAGCAGGAGAAGGATCGGGCATCGCGACGGGCCCCTATGGACCGCAGCTCACAAGGCTGATTCTGGGGGAGCGTCGATCCTGGACGGCTGCAAACCCACTACAGGCAAAGTACTGGTCTACGGATTACCCCACGGCGTCCATCGTAGAAATGATGCGTCTGGTCAATCTTGCGGTAGAACTCACTCCCAAAGCCAAGACGCCAAAAGCAATGCTGGTTTACTCACCGCAGGATGACGTGGTGTCCGTCAGCAAATTGCTCGCCGGCTTTGAGCAACTACCTGCAGGTCAGAAGGAAATTTATAAGGTAGAGAACCCCCAGAGTCTCAGCCCTCATGTACTCACGGGCGATATTCTGGCGCCGGGTACAAGCGATGAAACAGCCAGTCTGATCAGTGGGTTTATCGCCGACTAGACGGATCAGGCGGCGAACCTCGGGCACCCAGGCAGCTGGGTGCAGATACCCGAAGCTTAGCGTACCTCTATCCCCGCTTGGGCCATGTACTCTTTTGCCTGACCCACGGTGAACTCACCGAAGTGGAAGATACTCGCCGCCAGCACTGCATCGGCACCGCCTTTGGTCACGCCCTCAACCAGGTGGTTCAGAGTGCCAACACCCCCTGAAGCAATCACGGGAATATCAACGGCGTCGGTGATTGCACGAGTAACACCCAGCTCAAACCCGTCGCGGGTGCCGTCTCGGTCCATGCTCGTAAGGAGAATCTCGCCGGCACCGAGTTCAGCCATACGCTGCGCCCACTCCACGGCATTAATCCCTGTGGGTTTACGACCCCCATGAGTAAAAATCTCGTAGCGTGGCTTTCCATCAACGTCGTCAACACGCTTGGCATCGATCGCCACGACGATGCATTGGGCGCCAAACCGCTCGGAGGCACGACGCACAAGATCCGGGTCATGGATGGCTGCGGTGTTGATACTGACCTTGTCAGCGCCCGCATTGAGCATGCTACGGATATCTTCGACGCTGCGAATACCACCACCTACAGTAAGCGGTATGAACACCTCCCGCGCGATGGCTTCGACCATGTGAACAGTCGTGTCACGGTTCTCGTGACTGGCGGTGATATCCAGGAACGTGATTTCGTCGGCGCCTTGCTCGTTATAGCGCGCTGCAATTTCCACGGGGTCGCCAGCATCACGGATATCGACAAAATTCACGCCCTTCACGACGCGCCCATTGTCCACATCAAGGCAGGGGATGATGCGCCTTGCGAGGCCCATCAGGCGGCGTTCTCGTCGCAGTATTGCTGCGCTTGGGCAAGATCAAGGCTGCCTTCGTAAATGGCTCGTCCAGTAATCGCGCCCATGATGCCGGCGCTATTAAGCGCTGCCAGCGCGCGAATATCGCGCATATTGGTAATGCCACCCGATGCAATGATGGGGATACCTCCCGCCTGCGCCATGTCCAGTGTGGCCTCTACATTAACGCCCTGCATCATGCCGTCACGGGCAATATCCGTATAAACGATGGCACTGACGCCATCATCGGCGAAGCGCCTTGCAAGATCCGTCGCCTGTAGCGCAGAAACCTCGGCCCAGCCATCGGTGGCAACGCGACCATCTCGAGCATCCAGGCCGACGATAATCTTGCCGGGAAAAGCCGTGCAGGCTTCGGCCACAAAGGTCGGCTGCTTCACCGCTTGGGTGCCGATAATGACGTAGCTAACGCCCGCATTCAGGTAAAACTCAATCGTCTCAAGGTCGCGGATTCCGCCGCCAATCTGAATAGGCAGCTCGGGAAACTCTTTGGCAATCGCCGTCACGGCATCGCCGTTAACGGGTGTGCCCGCAAAAGCACCGTTCAGATCTACAAGATGCAAACGCCGGCATCCCTCATCTACCCAGCGCTGCGCAGTAGCAACGGGATTGTCAGAGAACACCGTGCTGTCATCCATCTCGCCCTGACGAAGACGCACACACTGCCCGTCCTTAAGATCAATTGCCGGAATAATCAGCATGTTCCATCCCAGTTCAAAAAGTTACTCAATAACTGCAGTCCTGCCCTGTGGCTCTTCTCGGGGTGAAACTGCACGGCAAACAGGTTGTCTCGTGCCAACGCCGCATCGGCTTTGACGCCATAGTCCACACTGCCCGCTAGCAGCGAGCGGTCACTCGCATCTACGTAAAAGCTGTGCACGAAGTAAAAGCGCTCACCATCGGCGATGTTTTGCCACAGCGGATGTTGTCGCTCCTGATGAACACGGTTCCAACCCATATGAGGGACCTTGAGTCGCCCCCCGTCCTCATCGTGAAGCGGCGAGCCAAAATGACGAACCTGCCCGTCGAGTAAGCCCAGACAGTCAACGCCGCCGTTCTCTTCTGAGTGTTGCATTAGCGCCTGCATACCAACGCATATCGCTAATACAGGCTTGTGCTGCTCCCGAAGCGCAGTATCCAGCAGGGCGTCACAGTGCAGGCGCCTTATCTCGGACATGCAGTCGCGAATCGCCCCAACCCCGGGGAAAACAACCCTGTCAGCGCTGCGAATCAAATCCGCATCGTGGGTCACGATCACCTCATCAGCACCGGCATGGAGCAGAGCACTCTCCACGGAGTGCAGGTTGCCCATGCCATAGTCAATGACAGCTACGCTATTGTTTTTGGAAGAGCCGTTCACAGTCGTCTCCGGAACGTGTTCTGCAGAAAATCCCCGGCTTAGAGGACGCCCTTAGTTGACGGCGTCACGCCAGCCATAGCCGGATCTGCGCTGAGCGCCATGCGCAACGCGCGACCAAAAGCCTTAAACACCGTCTCGATCTGGTGATGGCTGTTATCGCCGCGGAGATTGTCTACATGCAGGGTCACAAGCGCGTGATTAACAAAGCCCTGAAAAAACTCGTAAAACAGGTCCACGTCAAAGTTACCCACGGCCGCACGGGTAAACGGCACATGAAACTCAAGGCCCGGACGCCCGGAAAAGTCGATGACCACTCGTGACAGGGCCTCATCAAGGGGCACATAGGCGTGTCCATAGCGCTGAATACCCTTCCGCTCGCCCACGGCCTTGGTAAAAGCCTGTCCGAGGGTGATACCTATGTCTTCTACCGTATGGTGGGCATCAATGTGCAGGTCGCCGTTTGCCTTGATGTTGATATCCATCATGCCGTGGCGCGCGATCTGATCGAGCATGTGCTCGAGGAAGGGCAGCCCGGTATCAAACTCGGCTTTACCACTGCCGTCCAAATTCACGCTGACGGTGATCTGTGTTTCCAGCGTATCGCGGCTAACCGTTGCGCTACGTTCTGACATGTCTTTTCTCCAGCTCGCGACGTCTGTCACGAAGTTCATCGCGATGAGCGTCGTGATGACAATCGCGAAAGCGCGACATTATAGGGGAGCGAGCGTATGGATTCATTGGCAATTCTCCCGCTGCAAGGATAGTCTCGCCAGCGTTTATGGATGACTTCGCAAAACGCCTTTTAGCCTGGTACGACGATCATGGCCGCCACAACCTGCCCTGGCAGCGTGATGCTACGCCCTATCACGTGTGGCTGTCAGAGATCATGCTGCAGCAGACCCAGGTTGCTACAGTCATTCCCTATTACGAACGATTTACAGCAAGCTTCCCCAGTATTGAGGTTCTGGCCGCCGCCGACATCGATCAGGTACTCCACCACTGGAGCGGACTGGGCTATTACGCTCGAGCCCGCAATCTTCATAAGGCCGCCAAGACCCTGGTTGACGATTTTGGCGGCGCTTTTCCTGCCGATCTCGATGCACTGCAAAGTTTGCCCGGGGTAGGCCGCTCCACCGCTGGCGCGATCCTTTCCACTGCGCTTAATGGCCGAGCGGCGATTCTCGACGGTAACGTAAAGCGCGTTCTTGCCCGATACCACGCAGTAGAGGGCTGGCCGGGCAGGACAGCCGTGGCCTCAAAACTCTGGGCGTTGGCGGAGCAACACACTCCAGAGTCGCGAGTCGCCGATTACACCCAGGCAATCATGGATTTGGGAGCAACGCTGTGTACACGCTCAAAACCCCAGTGCCATCGTTGTCCTCAGGCGAGCGACTGTCTCGCTTTGCAGGGGGCAAGCCAGAGTAACTACCCAGGTAAGAAACCCAGAAAGACAATACCTACAAGGCAAACGAGTTTCGTCATTGCCCACACTCCCGACGGAGAACTATTGCTGGAACGTCGGCAATCAGCGGGTATTTGGGGAGGCCTGTGGTGTTTTCCCGAGGTTAGCGATACCGCTGCTGCAATCCAGTTTTGTGAAGAATCGCTGGCCGTAGAAGTAGTGGGTACAAAGGTGCTTCCATCGCTTCGGCACAGCTTCAGTCACTACCATCTTGAGATAAGCCCCTTACTCCTTACACTGTCGAAAACCCCGACGCTAATCCGCGAAGGTCAGGAACTGCGATGCTGGCCCGCTCAGGACGCTCCCGCAGTGGGCCTGGCCGCACCAGTGAAGCGCCTCTGGGACGAGGCAGTGCGAGGCATTAATGATTCACAAAAGGAAGATAAGCCATGAGCAGACAGGTGTTTTGTCGCAAGCATCAAAAGGAAATGCCGGGGCTGGATGCGCCGCCGTACCCGGGCCCCAAAGGGCAAGACATCTTTGAGAACGTGTGCAAGCAGGCCTGGGAGGAATGGCAGGCCCATCAGACGATGCTGATTAACGAAAAGCAGCTGAGCCTCATCGACCCCGAAGCCCGTAAGTATCTTCAGCAGGAAATGGACAAGTTTTTTGCCGGCGAGGATTACGACAAAGCCGAGGGCTACGTGCCCCCGGAGTCATAAACCGCAGCGTCTAATACATGGTCAGTGTTTTAGTCGGCAGGCTATCGACAACGTCGTCGGGTACAAAGAAGTCTCTAAACAGGTCTTCGCCCGGCACAACGGCATACTGATCAAAATCAGTGACACCCGCATCGCGGAGTAAAACTTCATCAACAAAGAAGTTGCCCGTGCAGTCTTTCGAGGGACGGGTAAGAATTTCGTAGGCCGCGTCAGCCATGATGGCCACCGTTCGGCTGCCTTTGCTCATCGCATCTCCACCCAGAACGTTGCGTACCGCAGCGGTGTCGATGGCCGTCAGAGGCCACAAAGAGTTAACCGCGATAGCATCGTCTGCGAGCTCCTTACTCATACCTAAGGTACACAGGCTCATACCCATCTTTGCGATCGTGTAGGCCACATGGGGGGCAAACCACTTGGCTTCCATGTCCAAAGGCGGAGCCAGGTTAAGGATGTGGCCGTTGTCAGACTTTTGCAGGTGGGGAATGCAGGTCTTGGACGTCAAAAACGTACCGCGCGTGTTGATCTCGTTCATCAAGTCATAACGCTTCATCTCGGTACCCAGGGTCGGCGTTGGGCTGATCGCGCTAGCGTTGTTAATGCAAATATCGATACCGCCAAAAGTCTCTACGGTCTTATCAACAGCCGCTTGCACCTGATCCTCAAAACGAATGTCGCAAACCAGCGGCAATGCCTTGCCCCCCGCCTCTTCAATCTCCTCGGCGGCCGTGTAAATAGTGCCCGGCAGCTTGGGGTGAGGCTCCGTTGTCTTGGCAGCAATAGCGACGTTCGCGCCATCAGCAGCCGCCCGCTTAGCGATAGCCAAGCCAATACCTCGACTCGCGCCCGTGATGAAGATTGTTTTATTCTTAAGGCTCATAGGAACTCCGTTTACTGTATGTTCAACAAGATTCTTTGCGATGTTTTCTGCGGTGTTTTCGACTGCGCGTCACAATAGCGTAAAAAACATTATATTTACGGCTTAAATATAGTCTGGGTTTCTTTTACCGAGGTTTTTTTACTTTCATGTATCGCTGCCTGCGGCGGGCTCGAGTACTCGCTGTAGCCGACGCATGATCTACGCGGCCCACCTCCGTCCAAGGACGGGTAACGGGTTTAATTGGGAAAGTGACTTCGTCACGCTGACAGTGATGGTTAACTAATTCTTATGCACATAGACTTAACACAAGAAAGCTGGTTCTTACACGGCTTGCGATATATAGCCGCTGCTATGCTCCTCTCTTTGGCGGGCTGCGCCGGCATGGGAGCACTGGACTTTGACGAGCCAGAAGTAGAGCTCCTGGGCTTGGAGCCGCTGCCAAGCCAAGGGCTGGAAGCACGTTTTTTAGTGAAGCTGCGCATCGTCAACCCAAATTCCATACCCTTGGCTATCGACGGCATCGCCTATGACGTGTCTATCCGCGGTTCAAAAGTACTGTCAGGGGTAAGTAACGATGGAATCAGTGTAGGCGCCTACAGCGAGAGCGTTGCTGAGCTGGAGGTCGCTGCTGGCATGTTTGGCTCGCTATCGCTGATCCGAGACCTTATGTCTAATCCCGTCGATGGCGGTTTACCCTACAAGCTAAACGCCAAGTTATCGCGCTCGGGGATCGGGGGAGCGATTCGGGTTAGCAAAGAGGGAACAATAGATTTGAACGCCCGCCCTTGACTGTGAGCGGACCGATAGGTTTAATACGCGGCCCTTGCGTAGAGGACGCACCAAGCGCCCCTAAATGACGTCAAGGATGGATGTAAAGGTTTGTGCCCGGATAGCTCAGTCGGTAGAGCAGGGGATTGAAAATCCCCGTGTCGGCAGTTCGATTCTGTCTCCGGGCACCATTTT